>NZ_WVRN01000001.1:562500-1305625 GCF_013112245.1 Ruegeria sp. HKCCD4315
TATAGGGTCTGACGCCTGCCCGGTGCCTGAAGGTTAAAAGGAGAGGTGAGAGCCTTGAATTGAAGCCCAGGTAAACGGCGGCCGTAACTATAACGGTCCTAAGGTAGCGAAATTCCTTGTCGGGTAAGTTCCGACCTGCACGAATGGCGTAACGACTTCCCCGCTGTCTCCAACATCGACTCAGCGAAATTGAATTGCCTGTCAAGATGCAGGCTTCCCGCGGTTAGACGGAAAGACCCCGTGCACCTTTACTACAGCTTCGCACTGGCATCAGGATTGTGATGTGCAGGATAGGTGGTAGGCTTTGAAGCGGAAACGCAAGTATCCGTGGAGCCTCCCTTGAGATACCACCCTTCGCACTCTTGATGTCTAACCGCGGTCCGTTATCCGGATCCGGGACCCTGCGTGGCGGGTAGTTTGACTGGGGCGGTCGCCTCCTAAAGCGTAACGGAGGCGCGCGAAGGTTGGCTCAGAGCGGTCGGAAATCGCTCGTTGAGTGCAATGGCAGAAGCCAGCCTGACTGCAAGACTGACAAGTCGAGCAGAGTCGAAAGACGGCCATAGTGATCCGGTGGTCCCGAGTGGAAGGGCCATCGCTCAACGGATAAAAGGTACGCCGGGGATAACAGGCTGATACTGCCCAAGAGTCCATATCGACGGCAGTGTTTGGCACCTCGATGTCGGCTCATCTCATCCTGGGGCTGGAGCAGGTCCCAAGGGTACGGCTGTTCGCCGTTTAAAGAGGTACGTGAGCTGGGTTTAGAACGTCGTGAGACAGTTCGGTCCCTATCTGCCGTGGGTGTAGGAGACTTGAGAGGAGTTGCCCCTAGTACGAGAGGACCGGGGTGAACGATCCACTGGTGGACCAGTTGTCGTGCCAACGGCAGTGCTGGGTAGCTATGATCGGACAGGATAACCGCTGAAGGCATCTAAGCGGGAAGCCCCCCTCAAAACAAGGTCTCCCTGAGGGCCGTGGAAGACCACCACGTCAATAGGCCGGAGATGTAAGCGCAGTAATGCGTTCAGTTGACCGGTACTAATCGCCCGATAGGCTTGATTTGATCCAGTAACAGAAAGACAAATCAAACCAAAAGCATACACCGACCTTGGTTTGGATAACCGTGTCGCACCAAGCGGCACTGTTGGTTGATAAACACAACCGAGTGGCACCGCGCATTCGCAAGCGAATACGCTGCCTGCCACCCGTCGCTTTCTTGCTCCGCAAGAAAGTCGACATGGGCTTTTCCTCGGTTTGGTGGTCATAGCGCAAGTGAAACACCCGGTCCCATACCGAACCCGGAAGTTAAGCACTGCCGCGCCAATGGTACTTGGGCTTAAGCCCCGGGAGAGTAGGTCACCGCCAAACCTAGAAAAAGCCCAACAATCTCTCTAATACGATGAAAAGAACACTACCCGGCCTCAAGCAGCGTAAGCGATAGGCCAACAAACGGTCTCAAGTAGCCGAATAGGCGGTAGACCAACGCAAAGTGTCGCGGGATGGAGCAGCCCGGTAGCTCGTCAGGCTCATAACCTGAAGGTCGCAGGTTCAAATCCTGCTCCCGCAACCAGCGTCGGAAAATCCCAACACAGACCAGTCGATCTACAAACAGTCCACTGGACTGTGGGCTTAACGATCAAACCTCCTCAGGTTCAAAACCAAAAGGTCAGAGGTTCAAATAGCGGAAACGTCAACTTTGACATATTTGACCGCCTAGTGATCGCTTTATCAAGATAATCCGAATTGCATCAGCGCTCCGAAAGTTTGTCGATCCACAGCTTAAACAACTGTTTTCCCTTGGTGGTTCTTTTGCACGTTTTACCATCGCATCTTCTTTTTCTTGGGTTAGCGGCGGTCGGTTTCCGTTGCGAATATTCCAATAGACAATCTCACAAAGCGCTTGCTTCGCGCATCTTTTCCTGCTCGCGTGGCGTGGGCGTGTGGTTGAAGCAATAAGCTGTCAGGCAAGCTTCCTTTCCGCCCAGTTCGGCTATGCGTGCTTTCTGGTCCGCGAAGCACAATGTGTTGACGGTTTCCGGGTCGCAAATCTTTCTCAAACGATGTTCGCCTTCCGCTAATGCAGCTATTGTCTGCGGGTCATCTGCTTGCAGAGCCACAAGATCCCGAAGTTCATTAGGATCGTTTGTAAGATCGAAAAGTTGCGGATCATGGCCGACATAGTGAACGTATTTCCAACGCTGCCACCGTATCATGAATGTCCCGGTGGTTGACCCACCATCATGGTATTCGCTCAGGATCGTGCGGTCGGGATTGTCTGCTTCAAGAGCCAGTTCGCGCAGAGAAATACCTGGCAAATCACGGCTTGTTTCGTCATGGGATACACCTGTGACGTCTACCGCAGTCGCGGCCAGGTCCACCAGTGAAGCTCCAGTGGTCACCTTGCGCCTTTTAGGAACGCCAGGCCCTGCGAGGATCATGGGCACACCGGCGGATTGTTCGTACATCACCTGTTTTGTCCAAAATCCCTGATCACCCATCATGTCCCCATGGTCCGAGACATAAACCACAACTGTGTCGTCTGCCTGACCACTTTTTTCCAGAGCGCTCAGAATGCGGCCGACGCAATCATCCATGAAACTCGTAAGGCCATAGTAGGCGGCTTTCGCTTCACGCATTTTTTGCTCATCAAAGTACTTCTCGTAATCGAAGAACTCAGCGACATTGCGCAATTCGGTGTGCTCTGGCCGGAAGCGATCCTCATAGCCTACCGGCAAGTCGATTTGTGCCGGGTAATACATGGTATAATACTCTTCCGGGCACGTGAGCGGGTAATGGGGGCTGACCAGTGACACGAACGCGGCCCAAGGTTGATCCGAGCCTGTTTGTTTGTGCAGCCACGCTTCGGCAGCTTTCGTGATCTCTCGGTCGTAGTCGGTATAAGTGCTGTTTCCAACACCAACGTCGGCGGCCAATTCGGCCGCCGCATCATAAGGTTGAGGGGTTTCGCGAAGGAGGCCGATGGGCCATCCGACGCCGCCCACGACGTGCATTGGCAGGATTTCTTCAGAGAATCCGTTGTCGTCCTTGGTCGACCGAAAGTGAAGCTTGCCGATAGACACAGTTTGAATTCCCCGATCGCGTAAATGACGCATCCAGCTTCGGATCCGTCCATCATAGGGCGAGGCGCTATCCCAGTGTCGGGTCTTGTGAACGTGATCACCGGTTGCAATCGCGGCGCGGGTTGGCACACACATGGGCGATGGCGTGTAGGCATTGGTAAAAAGCGTACCTCGAGCAGCCAATGCGTCCAGGTTTGGCGTCTTGACGATTGGGTGCCCCATGCATCCCATCGCGTCCTTGCGATGCTCGTCAGAGATGATGATCAGAATGTTTGATCTTTCGCGACGCTGTGTTTTGTCTGCCTCGTTGGATTGATCGCTCATGGGGCTGCCCCTTCCTGCAACGTCTCACACCGGACGGTCGTTCAAAACGTCAATTCGGTCAAGGTTAGCCCACTGCTGCCGACTGTTGCGTAGACGAGGGTAGCTCTGAGCGCACTCAAAGAATGAACAGCGGAGTTTGCCAATGTTTCTGCAGTACTAGCCATTTCTCATATCTCGACGCAATTGCTACACTGATGACCCAAGCCCACATAGTCGATATGGGCTTGGATTGTACGCTGGAACCCCGGAGTGGTTTAGGTCCGCTATTCCTGTTTCCCGACAAACTCGGCCAGTTGGTTGTTGAATGCCTCCGCCCGTTCGATGTTGACCAAATGACCGGTTGCTGGAAAGCGATGCCATCTGACATCGGAAAGGACGTCGTTGAGAAAGGCATTTGTTTCGCCGACCAGATAGTAGTCGTCATCACCGGTCACGAGCATAACGGGTTTGTCGAACGCTTTTAGCCGGGCCACGTCGTCAAACAATGAGCGCCGGTTCCAATGCAGTGTGGACAGCACATGCACCGCCCCTTCGGGGGACTGATCGCGCAGGTTTGCGGCATATGTTGACCATCCTTCGGGGTCATCTTTCTGAAAACTCTGATAGGCGGTGTCATCCTCCAGCACAGCAACGGCTCCATCACCGCCCCGGTCTTCGCGCAGTTGGATTTCGTGCCCGACCCAGGTTTTCCGATAGTTTTCCCGTTCGTCCGCGTCCCGGGGTCCCGAGCTGTTGCCTACCAGCGTCACGCTGAGTACGCGATCGGGATGGTTCAGCGAAAAGTCCAGACTGGTGAAGCTGCCCATTGACGTTCCGACAAGATGCGCGGCTTCTATGTTAAGATGATCGAGCAGGGCCAACAGATCGCCGGTCGATTGCTCTTGCCCATATTGGGAACGGTTCGAAGGGATATCAGACGGAAGAAACCCGCGCGCCGAAAATGTGATGCAGCAAAATGACCGCGACAGCTCTGATATCTGTCGATACCAGCTGCGATAGTCGCCACCGAATTCGTGAACAAACACAATCGGGTCGCCTTTTCCGGTCACCTCGTGATAAAGCGTTGTGCCGTCTGGCGTTTGAAGCACGGGCATTCGAATAGTCCTGTTTTGGTCCGAGGGTTTTGAGTTCAGCGTGTCAAAGATGCGATGGCTGCATCGTCATATCCCAGTTCTGACAGAACTTCGCTTGTATGTTGCCCCAGGCGGGGTGCCGGGTTTTCCTGAAGGCCGCGATCAGCAATGGGGTTGCGCGCAAAACGCATATCTTTCCCTTCAGAGCTTACGGTGGAAAAGGCGGCGTATTCTTCTGCGATAGGATTGTCTGCAATTGTTTGGATGTTCTCGACCACCGAGCACGGAATGCTGTTGTCGATCAAAATCTGTATCCAATGAGATGCCGTATGCTGCTTCAGATGCGCGCCCAAGACCTGATCCAAGGCGTCGCGATTGGCCAGCCGGGCCTCATCCCCCTGAAAACGAGGGTCATCCAGCAGGTCAAGATACCCGATGGCCTCGCAGAACCGGGGCCAGTCCTTGTCGCTGCCCAGACCTATGACGATATCCCGGTCCGCTGTCGGATAGGGCTCAAAAGGGGTCATCGACGGGTGGCGTGAGCCGATGGGATTTGGAACGATCCCGGCATTGAGATAGCGTGCAAACGCGTTTTCCAGGCAGACCCACTGACAGGCCAGCATGGACACGTCCAGATGGCTGGTGTCTTGAACCCCATTTGCGTCGCGCTCATACAGACGTTGCAGAATGCCGATGGTGGTGAACAGCGCGGCCGAGATGTCGCCTATCGAAAAGCCGACGCGGGTGGGGTCACCGTCCAACTCTCCGTTTATGCTCATCATGCCGCTCATTGCCTGGACCACGATGTCATAGGCAGGGCGGTGCGAAAGGCTTCCGGTTTGCCCAAAGCCGCTGATCGAGGCCGAGATCAGGCGCGGGTTGATCCGTTTCAGATCGGCGTCGCTGCATCCCAACCGGTCGCGCACACCGGGCCGCATGTTCTCGACAAACACATCTGCCGTGGCCAGCAGCTTGTGCAGGGCTTCTTTGCCCTGTTCCGTCTTCAGGTCCAGAACGACCGAGCGCTTGTTGCGGTTCAGGGACGCAAAATAGAGGCTGATGTCATTCTCGAACGGCGGAGTTGTGCGGGCAATGTCGCCAGCCGGGTTTTCCACCTTGATGACGTCGGCGCCCAGGCTGGCCATCAACCACGTGCAGAACGGCCCGGACAGGACGGATGTCATGTCGACAATTCGGATACCTTTCATCAAGAACTCCTTCCGAGCATGGATTTTAGGGTTTTCAGATGCCCGTCGGCAGAGGCTATGGCTGGGGCGCACAATGCTTGGCAGGTGTCTGCTAAATCCTCTTGCGTCACCATTCGGTCGACCAGACCCCACATGGCTGCATCTTCTGCGTTGACGGCATCGCCCCCCAAAAGGATCGCTGCGCTCCGACCCGGGCCAATTAGCGCTTGTAGCCTGTTTACATCGTATTGACCGGGCAAAACATTGTTCTTGAGCACCGGGTAGGAAAACCGTGTTTCGGTCACACAAACCCGGATGTCGCACGCAAGGGCCAGGGTCATACCCCCGCCGATGCAAGGTCCGTTAATGGCAGCCAGGGTCAGCACCGGGATAGCTCTGAGCGCTTGGGCCATTTCGTCCCAGGGGTCTGGGCCGTTCACGTGGGTTGAAAGTGTGTTGAGATCCGCACCAGCGCAGAAAACGCGCCCGCCCGCGCCAGTAATAATCACGGCACGCAGCCCTGTGTCACTGGCGGCTTCAAGGAAGATGTCACGCAGAGAGACCAGCATCGAGTGTGTCAGTGAGTTAGCCTTCACTGGTCTGTTGATTGTAACAGTCAGACAGGCACCTTCGCGTTGGGTTTGGACTAGGTCGTTGTCACTCATGACCGGAACTCCGGCACGCTTCGATCCAGCATACGCATCAGTGCTGGCCACTGGACGCCCCCATGTGGTCCGTTTTGCGGCGCGCCCCAGTCGTGCAAGGCATCCATCGCATCGTCTGTGATCGTGATCGGCTTGTCCGTCGCACTCAGAATATCGACCTGAATTTTGCAGGCCATCTCAAGGTAGTAGTGATAAATGAAGGCTTCTGCCGCCGTGCGTCCGACCACCAATAGCCCGTGGTTCTGTAACAACATGGCAAAGTTGTTGCCAAGGTCGCGCGCCAACAGGGCACCTTCGTCCTCAACTGCTGTAGAGTCCTGATAGGGATGGCTCGACAGTGTGCCTAATACAAACCCTGCATGTTGGGACAAGGCCAACAGCCCATTGGGCATGGCCGAAACGGCAACGCCAGCACGCGTGTGGCTGTGGATCACGTAATTCACGTCAGGCCGGGCCAACAGGATGCCCGAGTGGATGATGTGTCCGGCCAGATTGACGATCTTACTGCTGTCCGGCCCGTCATCGACGGCCTGCCCGTCGAACGACATGCGGGTCAGGGTCGAAGCCGTGATTTCGTCGAACATCAAATCATGAGAGTTCAACAGGTAATGGTCAGGGTCTTCTGGCAGACGCGCCGAGATATGGGTCGATGTCAGGTCGGTCCAGCCGTAATGATGAGCAAGGCGATAAAGCGCGGCCAAGTCCTGACGGATCACGTTACTCATCACGTCTCTCCCAGCGCTTCGCGGTACAAATTGTGGAAATGTCGTAGTCCGACCTCACTCATCGCGCCGCAGCCGTCACCGATAACATAAGGCCCCGGCTCGAACGCGCGGCTTTGCATGCCTTTCTGGATTTTCGACACAACCACTTCGTCTTCGGCCCCGGTTGTTTCCTTGTGCTTGTGCATCAATGCGATCACATCCTCGTCCGCGATGTTGCCGCTCGAGAACCATCGATAGCGATAGATCGTCTTGTTCCAGGCCACAGGCAAAAACTGACGGATCGTAAAGTACCCTCCGGGGTAACAGCACATCGATACATTGGGAAAGATCCAATAAGCACCATAATCATCTGCGCGTGGGCTGGCATTCAGATCATAGTCATACTGCTTTTCGTTCTTCGTCTGTGCCTTGCCATCATGCCAGATTGTCTTGCCATGCGGGACCGTAGTGTATCCATCCATCTCAAGAACGCCATGGGTCAGCGAGCTCGCGTGCACGGTCGGGCAATGGTAGCATTCGTTGTAGTTTTCGACCGTAAGCTTCCAGTTGCTATCGTGCGTGATCTCGGTTTCGCAAACGAATTTCAGCTGGCCGGGGTCGGCGTGAAAGCTCAGCAGGTTCTGGCGGTATTCTTCTAGATCGGGGCCCATGGGTTCGGCATTTTCGTCCAGATTGACAAAGATAAATCCGCAAAACTCTTCGACCCGGATTTTACGCAGATTGATTTGGTCGCAGCTTAGGCCATCACTTTCGACCGAGCCGGGTGCGCGGCGCAGTCGGCCGTTAATTTCATACGTCCACGCATGATAAGGGCAGACCAAAACCCTCTTGCCCTTGCCTGTCCCTTCGACCAGAGGGTGACCACGGTGGCGACAGATATTGTAGTACGCATTGATACCACCATCCTGCGCGCGAATGATAAAGATGTCCTCATCCACAATGGCAAAGGTCTTGAAATCGCCCGGATCGGCAATTTCGGACACATGGCATACGCATTGCCAGCTTCGGAAGAAGATTTTTTCCTTATCAACCTCGAACCAGTCCGGCTGAGTGTAATATTTGGCCTGCAAAGGCAAATCTCGTGGCATCTGGGGTCTCTCCTGGCTGGCTTGCCCAAGTGGCGCCGCATCGCGGGGATGTTGTTCAGCATTAGCCTGCATTGCACTGATCCCTTTGCACAGATATAGAATCTTTACATCTAGGATAACTTCAGATTGCCCTCATGACCCAAAACACCGTTGACGTTCCACCGCTCGGGGCGGTTCGTGTCTTTTGGATTGCCGCGCGGTATGGAAACTTCAAACGCGCAGCGACAGAGCTGGGCGTGACGCCCACAGCCGTGAGTTCGCAGATCAAATCGCTCGAGGCTCATCTGGGCTGTCCCCTGTTCGAACGCCACGCGCAGTCGGTTGTTTTGAACGAAGCAGGGCAGCAGTTTTCCGAAGCCTGCGAGGCGGTATTTGCGCGGCTTGACCGGGCCGTGCAGGACGTACGCCAGACAGCGAATAGATCGTCTATAACGGTTGGCGTCGGCGCGCTGATCGGGTCGCAATGGTTATCCCGCCGCCTGTTCAGCTTTTGGCAACGCTTTCCCGAAACGGGCCTGCATCTTCAGTATTCCCCGGGCGGGGTGGAGTTTTCGGACGGTCAGACCGACATGATGCTGGCATGGGGGGACGGAGATTGGCCGAGATTGACATCGGAACCGCTGCTGCGATTTCCAACGTCGCCCGTCATCAGCCCAACTCTGATCGCCGAGAGTGCGCGCCCTTTGAAGCCTGCGGATCTGCTGCGCCTACCTCTGTTGCACTGGAAGGATCAAGTCGACTGGCTGGAGTGGTTCGATGCACACGGGGTGGAAACCGGCGACCACCTTCCCGGTGTGATTATAGACGATTCGAGTGTTCTGCTCCGGGCGGTGTTGTCGGGTCAGGGTGTATCACTTGGGTTATTGCCGTTGATTGAAGTCGAATTGCAATCCGGCCAGTTGATCCGACCGTTCGACAACGATTTTGCGCCTTCAAGATCCTACCATCTGGTTTACCCATCCGATGCAATTGAACAGCCGCAGCTAAAAGCTTTTCGGGATTGGATTGTGCAAGAAGCGGGCCAGAACGGTTGATGTTCGGTGCTGAGGTGATAACTTGCAGCCCTTAGGTCAGGTCGCTGGAAAGAATGAACGTGCTACACGCGTCTGCCAATGCTTTGAAGCGGGGCTTTTCCTTGACATACAAATAGACCTGTCGCCTGTCGGGTAGATCGGACAACGTGCGAAAGGCCATGCTTTCAGGGATAATGCGAGCAACGGTTTGGGGAAGGATGGTGATCCACTTTCCAGTTGCCACCATTGCTATCAGGGACTGGGTGTTGTGAATCGTAACGTTGGTCCCTTCCAGCGCTTCAACATATTCCTGTGCCTCAATGAGATCACACAGGGCATTTCGAACAAATGTGGGTGTTACCACCTCATCCACGGTCGGCGGATCGGCCATTTTATTCAGCGGATGGTCAGCCGTACAGACCAGACCGAATTGATCTTCGAAAAAGGGATAGGCTTTGACGCCCTTGACTGGATGAAAGCCAGACGCAATTCCAATGTCGGCTTTCCCGTCTGCAAGCGCGTCCAGAACCTGTCGCGTATCAGCATCCCGAAGCTCAACTTTAACGCCAGGAAAACATTGTGTCATGTGTTCAAGCACGGACGGGAAAATCAACGCGGCGACCGAGGGGACGGACGCTATTCGGATCAACCCATTGGCAGCGTGGGCCGCAGCTTCGATGGATTGCACTGTCTCATCAAACTGGCGCACCTGTTTGAGGGATAACTCAAACACCTGCTCACCCAAAGCGGACAGATGGTTTTTACGTTCGCCGACAAACAGCTTTTTCCCCAGGTGATCTTCAAATTGCTTAAGGGTCATCGAGACAGCGGATTGGGTACGTCCCAGCCGGTCGGCAGCCTCCGACAGGTTGCCGGTTTGTGCGACAACGCAAAAGCAACGCAGCATTTCAATCTTGATTGTCAAATTTCAGTTTTCCTGAAGTTTGGTAAATTTATTTGAATTTGACTGATATGGCCCCAAAAGTCCATTCTCGGGCAAACTTTCTTGAACTTGAGGCCCGTCGTGACCAACCTGAATCTCATCGCTGGCGAATGGCTTGCCGGTGAAAGTGAAATCGAAAACCGCAATCCGTCTGATCTGAGCGACCTGATCGGCCATTTCGCACAAGCCAGTGCGGATCAGCTTGAGGCGACACTGGACCAGGCGCGCATCGCGCAAGCCGAATGGGCCGCTTATGGGCTGGAACGCAAGCAGGCCGTGTTGATGAACATTGGCAACGAACTGATGGCCCGCGCCGAAGAGCTGGGCACTTTGCTCAGCCGTGAAGAAGGTAAACCCTTTGCAGAAGGGAAGGGCGAGGTCTATCGCGCCGGTCAGTTCTTTACCTATTATGCAGCTGAATGCCTGCGTCAGATCGGCGAGAACGCGGATTCCGTACGTCCTGATATCGAGATTGACGTGCGCCGCGAGGCGGTTGGCGTTGTGGCCGTTATCAGCCCGTGGAACTTCCCGACCGCGACGGCTTCGTGGAAAATCGCGCCGGCGCTCTGCTATGGCAATGCGGTAGTCTGGAAACCCGCCAACATCACGCCTGCCTCTGCCGTGGCCCTGACCGAGATCATCAACCGTCAGGATATTCCCAAGGGCCTGTTTAGTCTTGTCATGGGCTCGGGTCGATCCATTGGGCAACGGCTGGCGGAAAGCCCGAAGGTGAACGCCATCTCGTTCACCGGATCGGTGCCGGTGGGCAAGGGCATTGCAGCAGCTGCCATCCAGAACCTGACCAAGGTGCAGATGGAGATGGGTTCGAAAAATGCGCTGGCCGTGATGGACGACGCCGACCTCGACCTTGCCGTTTCGTTGGCATTGGGTGGCGCATTTGGGGGAACCGGTCAGAAATGTACCGCCTCATCGCGGCTGGTGGTTCATGCTGCTGTGCATGACGCGTTTGTCGAGAAACTGGTCTCTGGTGCTCAGGCGATGAAAGTCGGTCACGCGCTGGAAGAGGGGACTCAGATGGGCCCTGTCGTCAGCGCGCAGCAACTGGCCGAGAACCTGGCCTATGTCGATCTGGGCAAATCTGAAGGGGCTGAACTGGCTTGCGGTGGACAGCGTTTGGAGATGCCGCATGATGGGTATTACATGAGCCCCGGCGTGTTCCTGAACACCACCAACGACATGCGCATCAACCGGGAAGAGATGTTCGCGCCATTGACCTCGGTCATCAAGGTCGACAGCTATGATGAGGCTTTGGCAACGGTCAACGATACCTATTTCGGTCTGACCTCGGGCATCGTCACGCAAAATCTGGCCCGCGCCACACATTTCCGGCGCAATGCACGCACCGGGGTTGTGACGGTAAACCTGCCCACAGCGGGCACGGATTATCATGTACCCTTTGGCGGGTGTGGTGACAGCTCTTATGGCCCACGTGAACAGGGCAAGGCTGCGGCCGAGTTCTACACGACGGTCAAAACCGCATATATCAGCGCCGGAAAGCCGATCTGATGCGGATCGACGGGCTGCAATTCGCCAACTGGTCCGAAAAGATCTTTCGGCAATTGCGCGAAGGGGGCGTGGACGCGATCCACGTCACCATCGCCTATCACGAGAATTTCCGCGAGACGGTTCTGAACTTTGAGAAATGGAACCGCTGGTTCGAACAATACCCGGACCTGATCATGAAGGGTCAATGGGCCAGCGACATTGACACGGCGCGGGAAACCGGGCGCACAGCAGTGTTCTTTGGGTTTCAGAACCCATCGCCCATCGAAGATGACATCGGCTTGGTCGAAATCGTGCATACACTGGGCGCGCGATTCATGCAGCTGACCTACAACAACCAATCGCTTTTGGCGACAGGCTGCTACGAGGCCGAAGACACTGGGATCACCCGCATGGGGCGTCAGGTGATCAAGGAAATGAACCGGGTCGGGCTTGTCGTTGACATGAGCCATTCAGCCGACCGGTCCACGATCGAGGCGGCCGAGCTGTCCGAGCGTCCGATTGCGATCACCCACGCTAACCCGTTTGATTGGGCCCCGGCCCTGCGTAACAAACGCTACGAAGTAATACGTGCGGTGACTGAAAACGGTGGGATGTTGGGGTTTTCGGTCTATCCTCATCACCTGAAGGACAAGTCGGACTGCACTCTTGAAAGCTTCTGCGAGATGATTGCGCGGACGGCTGAGAAATACGGAGCGGAACATCTGGGGATCGGTACGGATCTGTGTCAGGATCAGCCCGACAGCGTTGTCGAATGGATGCGGGTTGGCCGTTGGTCGAAGCAGATCGACTATGGCGAGGGGTCGGCAAGTAACCCCGGATTCCCCCCGATGCCGTCCTGGTTTCAGGACAATCGGGACTTTGGAAACATCGAATCCGGGTTGCGAGCGACCGGTCTGAACGATGAAGAAGTGGCCGGTATCATGGGTGAAAACTGGTACAGGTTCTTTGCCGAGAACTTCGGGCCTCAAGGGTAGATGAATGGAAAAACTGACGCAGACACAGATCGAAAGACGAGACCCGGCCACAGTTATGCGGCTGTCGCGGTTGGGTTCTTTGCATCAGTGTCGGCTGAGTTTCATGCGGCAATTGACCCGCCGAATGGCGCGGGAAAACTGGTCGTTCACACGGCCTGTCTTTGACATTGACGCCAATGGTGTTGGTCGGGCGGTCTATACCGCTCAAGGGCCGGATCGGACTTATTCGCTGGTGGCCTTTGCTCATGACTTGCCACCGGAACAACGGTCGGATCGGGTGATTGCCGAAGCGTGGGATGCCACCTTTGCTTTGTTCGACGGCATCCCGACCGAGGCCGACATTGACCGCCTTTCCCAAAACGTACCCCTGCAAGAGGCCGGGCGGGTGAGCGAAAGCGAGCTGTCCTTGTCTCGTGCCAATCGCTCGGTCCGCCTTTGGGACCATGTTGTGAAATCCTTGGCCGCAGGCCAGCAGCCGGATGTAGAGCAGATCTATCAAGTTGGGTACCTGATGCGGACAACTGCTGTATATGGCTCGGGCAAATTTGGCGCGGCGGATCGGGAAAAAGTTGCTGACCGGCCCGAGACGCAGGCCCCGTTTCAGGTCGAGATGCTATCGGTCTTTCTGACCCGAGCGTTTGTGCGGGATCTGGTGCAACACATGGCGAATGTCCAAGGCGGCGATAAAGCGGCGACTTTGGACCCAGAAATTTCCCGCTGGCTGGGGATTGGTAACTCCACCGGGCTTGGCATGGCACCGTTCATCGTCAACCACCCGGTTCTGTTCAACAACTGGATCATGGTACGGGAAGAAGCGATTGCGCGGGTTCGGTCTGCGGAAGTTGCCAGCGACGCCGAGATCGCGCGGTTCCGCGAAGTTTTCGAACGCAGCCGACTGTCGGTTTCGTGGTGGCGATCTGAACATCAGATACAGGTCAAAAAGCTCGAGGCGTTGAAGGCCGACCTGTTGTTGATCTCCGAGTATCTGAGCCAAGATGATTTGACCGCAGATCGACCGTGGAATCGACTGGTGGACTGGTCAGAAACCGCGCTTAGCGAGGAAGGTCAGGAGTTGCTGGCGTCGCTGATCCTGGAGCCTTATGGCGATTTGGTGGACGGGCTGGCTTCGTGCATGGCAGATACCCGCTCGCAGGCGTTTGTGATAGATGGAACCATGCCTATCGGGGCAGTCCGTGATCTTATCCGGGAAACATATGCCTGGGCTTTGGATCTGGATTGGGACGTCCGCGAGAATTGCGCGCGGGCGTGGTATGTTTCTGAAGAAAAGCTGGAACCCCGCATGGGGGAACGGTTTGATGAACCCATTTCTGACTATGAACAACCTCTGGCCCCGGCGCGGGATGCAGCGGCTGCCTATGACGCGCTGGGCGGGTGGGAAGACACCAAGCCCGTGGCCGAATTTCTGCTGCGCCACCCGGAACATCGCCACACGATCCGGCGCGTTCAAATGACCCCATCCGCACCCTATGGCGAAATCCGGGATAACACGATTGGGTCAAAGGTGCTGCCTATCGACATGCTGCGTGCAAAGCTGTCATTCTTTGGGGCAACCCATTTTGACCCCCGTTCGGATCGATGGGTGCGAATCTGCATGTATTCCGGTGCGCCGTACCCGGAGGAGCTGACTTCTGAAAACGCGGATCTTTGGGTATACCCGCAGGAACCAACATGAATTTTTCGCTCAACGAGATGGAAGCAACCGCAAAACGGGCCACCCGTGGCGCGGGCTATTCCTGGGGCCAGGCCGAGGAGGCGTCGAAGGCGGCCCGCTGGCTGTGCGTGCAGGGGCTGGACGGGGCGGGGATTTTGTCCTTGTTGTTGGAGCAGGGGCTGGCTTCGGATCCGGCAGCGCATCGCCCTGGGCAGATTAATTGCCTCTGGCAAGGCAAAGAAGCGTTGTGTCCCTTGTCTGCGGGGCCTTTGTTGTCTGATGCGGCCCACTTTCTGAAAACGGGCCCAATTGAGATGCGGAACGTCGCAGTGCCCGCCTTGATGCTGCCGTTTGCGCGTCATGCCGCGCGCATTTTGAATGAAGCGCTGACGATTGAGATCGACACGGTTCAGGGTGTCGTGGGCGAGGATTGGCTCATGGCCCCGGACAGTTTGCCAAAAACGGCCCACACGGTCGTGGTTTCCCGAGGCGGTGCGCCGATCACAACACGTGAACAAGAGACGCGCGCCTATCCTGACCCACAGGATTGGGACACACTGAACCGCTTTGCCCACCGCACCTATGCCCCCGCAACCGAGGAATCCCGCCTGCTGGGTGCAGGGTCCGGGCTTTCTGACAATGATTGAAGAGACGCCAAAGTGACCGATACACAAACCCTGACCCTTGCTGAGATCGAAGACCTGTCTTTCCGCGCGCTCGTAGCGGCTGGCACATCCAAAGAAAATGCCCGCCCGCTGGCGCAGGCCACAGCGGCAACCGAGGCCGATGGCGTTGCAAGTCACGGGCTCGCCTATATCCCGATCTATTGCGAGCATGTGCAATGCGGCAAGGTCGATGGTTTAGCGGTTCCCGTTCTGTCACGCCCCAAACCCGGTGTCGTGGCGGTTGACGCCGCAACCGGCTTTGCGCATTCGGCCATCGACACAGGGTTTGAGGTCCTGATCCCGGCGGCCCGAGAACAGGGCGTCGCGGTTTTGGCTATTAAAAACAGCTATAACTGTGGCGTTTTGGGCTACCACACCTATCGGCTGGCCCAGGCAGGGCTGGTGGGGCTGGGGTTCACCAACGCCCCCGCCTCGATCGCACCGTCCGGCGGGTCGAAGCCTGTGGTGGGCACCAATCCTTTTTCCATTGCCGCGCCCGGTCCCGATAGTGAACCCGCCCTGCTGATCGACCAGAGCGCCAGTACCATCGCCAAAAGCGAGGTCATGAAACATGCGCGTGAAGGCAAGCCAATCCCGGTGGGATGGGCCTTGGACGCAGACGGCAATCCAACAACCGATCCTGAGGTTGGATTGAAGGGATCCATGGCACCGTCGGGTGGATACAAGGGTGTCGGTGTGGCTCTGATGGTAGAGCTTATGGCGGCGGCTCTGACAGGTGCCAGTTTGGGCATCAACGCATCCCCGTTTTCAGGAACTTTGGGCGGCCCCCCGAAGACAGGTCAGTTCTTCATTGCGATTGATCCAAGCGCGACGACGTCGAGTGGGTTTGAGACTGGGATTGCCGAATTGGTCGGCGCGATCCGTGCTCAAGAGGCTGCGCATTTGCCCGGTGACGGCCGCAGTGCGAAGCGCCAGATCGCTCGTAAATCGGGCGTCGCAGTCAGCAAAGCCACGCTCGACAAGATATCAAAATTTCTGTGACGTGCGCTCGAACGGCCCTTGGGGCGCGGCTTTCTTAAATCGGATGCGCCGCGTTTCAACTGCGTTTGATATAGCGCTGCAAATACCTCGACCTTTAAGTTGGGCCTAAGAGTTTCACCAACGTTACCGCAGGTCCCTTACGGGAAAATGTTGCCGTATCGCCTTGTCCATGTCTTCAGGGATATGCGTAGGGCTTGGGTTGGCAAGCAGTTCTTGCGTGCGCAGTCGGGCCCGTTCGAGGACATCTTTATCAGGTGCCTCAGACCACTCCTGCGGCGTTCTGCGGTCCGCCATCGCCGGGTAGAAATAGTCGCTTTCCATTCGGTTTATGGTCTGCGCGTGACCCAAAAAGTGCCCCGGTCCTCCGACGCAAACATCGCGGATGGTTTCAAGTGACAATGTGTCTTCCGATACTTCGAACCCGCGGGTCGCCCGCATCACTGAACCAATGAGGTCATTGTCCAATACGAAACTTTCGAGCGATGCGCCAAGAAGCGAACCGTACATTCCTGCCGCTTCGTAGACCAGATTTGCGCCAGCAAGTGAGGCCAGAAGTTCCGTGTATCCCTTTTCGTACCCAGCTTGAAAATCAGGGAGTTTGCTGTCGGTCATGCCAGCGCTGACAGCGCATGGGATATCATAGTGGCGCGCCATTTGTGCGCAGGCGGCCATCAGCAAACCTTGCTCGGCGGACCCTCCGGACATGGCCCCGGTCCGCAGATCACTGACAAATGGCAACGCTCCGAAAGTGGCTGGGTGACCGGGGTTCAGCAGGTTGACATAGACAATCCCGGCCAGGACCTCGGCGGTTTGTTGCGCCACGGCCCCGGCCAATGGGGCCGGGCTGGTCGCACCAGCCTGACCGGCCGCGACAAGCTTGAGCGGAATACCGTGCCGTGCCGCACATTCGATCACACCAAGTGCTTCTTCGGCGAATGTCAGCGGCGGGACGATAAAGCAGGTGGACACGCAAACCGGCGGTCGTGCACGCAAGGCATCGGGCCCGCCCATGAGAAGGGCAAGCATTCGGACAGCCTCTTCCATGACGTCTGGCGATCCAAAAGACGTACCTGTGGGTTTGCTTGTTCCTTTCAGACAGGCGTAGAGCGTATTGAGGTCCATTTCACGCGGGTCCGCAATGTCACGCGCGACAACAGTGCGTTGGAACATATGGATGTTCGGCAGTTGTTCAGCCAAGCGCGCCATGTCGTATAGGTCGCGCAGAGTTGTGTCGCGTATTTTGCCTGTTTGACTGTCTATCATGTGGACGGCAGCACCCGATGTGCCGAAATGCGTTCGCGACGAAGAGGGGTCGATGTCATTTGCGGGATCCAGACCGCAGAGTTTGAAGCCGCGGCCTGCAATCTGAAGGGTCTTTCGAACCATTGCCTCAGGAAACAACAAACGCCCGTCATCCGTCAGGGACCCACCTGCTGAACATAGTGTTTCGATGCATCGCGGCGTCGCGCCTTTCACGCCAATTTCTTCGAGAATACGCATGGCAGTGTGATCGACCATTTCAATCTCGGCCTGGGTGAGGGGCGCATATTGCCCGCCCTCAATTCCAGGCCAGATCGCGCGTGTCGGCCCAGACCCGGCCCCATCGTTTCTCGCTTGGTGTCGCGCCGCACGGCCACCTGATCGTCTACGCTGGTTCATTTGAATATCCCTTGAATAACGTGGCACTGTCCTGTGCATCAGGCCATGCAAGAAGGCCGTTGAATGCGCGTTCCGGTTGTCCTGTGAGCGCGGTGTATTTTGCGGCCAGTTGTGCGTTGGTCATCGGGTTTTGCGATGCGCCAAGCGGAAAAGCGCAGGCTTCCGAAACTGCGCTCCCGTCATTAAATTCTATGCGCAGCAGGTCAGGTTGATCGGGGTCATAGTTGAGGTTCGAGTTTCGTGCGGGTTCGGCTGTCACACGCGTTAGTTGGATCAACCTTGAAACAGCAGGTGATTTCCAGAACGCGTCTTCGCTGTCTGATAGCGTAAGGTTCCCTGAGGCCAGAATTTGACCGACGCAGGCTGGGATTGAGAACAAGGCTTCCGCGCGTGACTTGGGGTGATTGAACGGCAATATCTCGGCGTGGAAGTCAGGCAAGCGGGTATCAATCGCGGTGATGCCCCCAAACCTTCCGTTAACCGCCGGGCGCAGGTTTATCGCAGCGGTCATCAGCCGATGTGTATACCCGCAAGAGGGCCAGGGTTTAAGGACAAGGCCATATTCACCCAAAGCCCAAGGCGATCCCATTTTGCCCATCGCGGCGTTAAATACAGATGGATCGTAGTTTCCTTGAAGCCCGGCGAAGCCTCGCGCATGATCCAGAACGTGCGGTTGGCCCGTCACGCCTTGCGCTGCCAACACAGCTGCTTCCAAGCCATTCCGTGCCGCCCATCCGGCTTGCAACGGTTTTGTGTTTGACCCGAATTGCAGCGTGTATCCTGACGCAGTCGAGGTTGCCAACGACAGGGCGTGCGCAGTCTGATCCGCCGATAGGGCCAGCAGGCGCGATACCGCCCCGGCAACGCCGATCGTGCCCAATGTAGCCGTGGAATGGAACCCACGCGCATAGTGATCCAAGCTCACGGCTTCGCCAAGGCGCATGATGATTTCGGTGCCAACTGCATAAGCCGCCAACAGCTCTGCCCCGGTGGTGCGGCGAAACGTACTGGCCGCGAGAAGGGCGGGCAGCAACACCACGGTAGGATGCGAGTTCCCCGGCTCCTCCCAATCATCCAGATCCCAGGCATGACCAGCGATCGCATTGATCTGAGCGGCAAAGAGCGCGCTCAGGGTCTGGTTCGTGCCAAATAGTGGGCAGGGGCCTGCGCCAAACCCGCCCAAGGCCCGGGTCGCGCGCATGACAACTTCGCTTGTCGACCCGGCGAGGATGCATCCAAAGCAGTCGGCGATTGCCGGGGCAATCACTTTGCGTAGATCAGGCGGGGGAACTGCATGGACTGCAAACTGCGCCAGCCGGGAAATTGCGGTCATGAAACCGCACCCAGAGTTGCCTGGAACCTGACCTTTTCCCCCGCACATATCCGCATGGTGAGCAGCGGCCCAAGAACCGCAGCGGCACGGATATGTTGTGTTAATCTGCTGCCGTCGCCGAAAATGCCTTTCATGTCATTCTTCCTCTGCTGCGCAACACTGCCGTTCATGCAAACGGATCAAGCTGATGGGGATCTGTGGAGAGCCAGACAGATTTGGTTTGTAAGAAGCATCGCATCCCGTCCCAGCCGTTTTCGCGCCCATAGCCGGACTGTTTGTACCCCCCGACTGGAGATTGGGTCGACGCATTGAAGTAGTTGTTGATGTACACAGTGCCGGCTTCGATCCGGTCGGCCATCCGCATCGCTTTGGCCACGTCACGGGTCCAGATGCCCGCAGCAAGACCGTAGGGCGTATCGTTGGCGGTTCGGATCACATCTCTTTCGTTTTCCCAGCTCTCGGTGCTGACGACAGGTCCAAATACCTCGGACTGCGCAAGTTTCGCGTCGTTCGGTACGTCGGCAAAAATGGTTGGGCCGATGTAGTAGCCTTCGGATCGACAGGCCGTTCTGCCGTCAAGCAACAGCCTGTGCCCGGCGATTTCAGCATCTGCAATGTGCTGCAGAACGCGCTGGTAATGAGGCTTGTTGGCTATGGGGCCGATCTGTGTGGCTGGATCTAGCGGATCGCCGACACGGGCTTTTGCGACCGTTTCAACTAGCTTTTCCGAGAACACATCAATGATATCCCGATGCACCAAAAGGCGTGATCCTGCTATGCAGCTTTGCCCGGCCGGTGGGAAAATCCCCGACGCCACTCCATTGACGGCCAGATCAAGATCGGCATCCGGCAACACGATCTGAGGTGACTTTCCTCCCAATTCCATCACCACGGGTTTTACGCCCTTGGCAGCGGCAATGGCGGCCGCGCACCCCCCGGCTGTGCCACCTGTAAAGCTGACCATGCGCGCGTCAGGATGTTCGATCATGGGTTGGGCCGTTGTCGCACCATATCCTGTGACAACATTCAACACGCCGGGCGGCAAATCCGCTTCCAGTAAAACCGCCATCAATTCCAAGGTCGAGCAACTGGATTGCTCGGATGGCTTCATCACCACCGTATTGCCTGCCGCCAGACACGGGGCGAGTTTCCAGAGCAGAGTGCCCAGAGGCGAATTCCAGGGCAGCACCTGCGCCACGACGCCGAACGGTTCATATTTTACATAATTGTGGATGTTCGAAGCCTCGGCCGGGGTAACGCGGCCTTCGAATTTGTCGCACATTCCAGCGTAGTAATGGAAACTGTCCACCAGCCACGCACCCTCTCGTAAACCGGGCGTGATCATCGAAGGCAATTTGCCGTTGTCGCGGGTTTCGACCTGACCCAACCTGTCGGCATGGCGGGAAATCACGTCTCCCATTCTCCGTAAAATGCGACCCCGCTCTGCAGGTTGCATCCGCCCCCAAGGCCCATCGTAATAGGCCGATTTCGCGGCGGCGACTGCAAGCTCCACGTCCATCTGACGACAATCGGGTACTCTGGCCCAGACCTTGCCAGTGGCTGGGTTTTCGCTGTCGATATAGCTGCCACCGAATGGCTCATGCCATGTATTGCCAGCAAAGAATTTGAAGGTTCGGATGTCACTCATAGGTCATGCTCCATCGGGTATTCGGCCGCAAGCGGGGGGCGGCCAAGGATCATGTCGGCAGCTTTCTCGGCCATCATAACGACCGTTGCATAAAGATTGCCTGTGATCTGGCGTGGCATGGCAGAGGCATCGCAAACACGCAGTCCCTCGATCCCGTGCACGCGCAGCTCATTATCTAAAACCTCGCCCATTCGGGATGTGCATGCAGGATGGTGGCCTGTGTAAGCGGTGTTTCGAATTGCCCGTTCGATCTCGGCATCGGTTTTAGCGTTTTTCCAGACGCCGAGCTCTTCTGTTACGAATTTGGCAATCGGGTTTTGCCCCATGATCTCGCGCATGACCTCAACGCCCCGCCGCAGGACGTCGATATCGTGGGGGTCGGAAAAATAGTTGGGGTCGATTACCGGATGCCTCCGAGGATCAGCACCGGCCAATCGAACAGATCCTTCTGATCGCGGACGTTCGAGATTGACGTCGATCTGAACGCCGGACCGCGCCATCTTTCGCCCCCGTACCAACAACCTGCGACCCAAGCGCTGCAGCAAGGGCACATCTTCCCGCGCGCCGTTTCCCAGGTTTTCCTCGACAACCATTGGCGTCATGAAAACCTCGAGCTCGGGTAACATCGGATCCTCAAAAGCGTGGAACAAAACCGTAGAGAAGAACGCACCACCTCCGGGGCCACCGCCATTCACCAGCCAGTGGAGCATCAATTTCATGGCGTGATCGAAGCGCTGATATCTAGCGTGGCTCAGGTCATGCCGCGTTGATCCCCATTGCATTGAAACATCCGGGTGGTCAGACAA
The DNA here is from genome assembly GCF_013112245.1 of Ruegeria sp. HKCCD4315. Lineage (NCBI taxonomy): Bacteria > Pseudomonadati > Pseudomonadota > Alphaproteobacteria > Rhodobacterales > Roseobacteraceae > Ruegeria > Ruegeria sp. HKCCD4315. Next base: position 583,882 of record NZ_WVRN01000001.1, read on the forward strand.
ATGCGCACCGACCGAAGGCAAGTCGGCCACCACCTTGACCCCATGAGAGCGCAAGTGATCGGCCGGACCGATCCCCGACAGCATCAAAAGCTGCGGTGTCCCAAAAGCACCCTGACAACAGATCACTTCGCGTTCGGCTTCGATTACTTCACCCGCAAGCGTTTCAATCCCTGTTGCCCTGCCGCCTCGTGTCACGATCCGCGCGATATGAGTTCCGGTTCGAATTGTCAGGTTTGGCGGCGTTTTTCGAAGGTAGGATATAGCTGCAGATTGCCTGACGCCGTTGCTGACCGTGCTGTCATTCCGGGCTACACCAGTCCTTTCAGACCCGTTGAAGTCACTGGTTTCACGGTGCCCTGCGCAGATCGCTGCGTCGATAAAGGCTTGGTCCATTGGGCCAAAATTGCGCGCGGGTTCGGTCTTGAGAGGTCCGTCTGTGCCATGCCAGGCATCACGCCGGTCACGTGACCCTTCGGACCGACGAAAATAAGGAAGAACCTCGGCGAAACTCCAACCGGGTTGTTGCCAGGTATCATAATCGGCGGCAACACCACGCATATAGATCATGCCGTTGACAATCGACGACCCGCCAAGCGATTTGCCGCGTGGATAGTAAATTGAACGACCGTTCAAACCCACCTGAGGGACCGACACATATCCCCAATCGAGTTTGGGATTGCCAAAGACAAACCCGTTTCCTGCGGGCATTTGAATAAAAAGATCACGTCCGCGACCGCCTGCCTCAACCAGACAGACCGACACGTCGCGCTCTTCGGCCAGTCGCGCAGCCAGCACGCACCCGGCCGAACCTCCCCCGGCGATCACATAGTCGAACGCGCTCATCCGGTGAGCCTTTCAAGGATCGCTCGCGTCACCTCGGACCCAGTGGCGGAACCGCCAATATCGGGCGTCCTGATGCCGTCTTTCAGGGTGGCGTCTATTGCCGCTTCCACTTTGGTTTCGAACTCAGGAAGTCCAAAACTGTAGGTGAACATCATCGCGACAGACAAGATTGTCCCTATTGGGTTTGCGATGCCCTGGCCTGCTATATCAGGGGCTGATCCGGCGGTGCTTTCGTAAATTCCAAAGACCGGTCCTTGATCCGGGTTGGCCGACAGGCAGGCGGAAGGCAGCATTCCCAACGAACCGGCATAAACTGCCGACAGGTCGCTGAGAATGTCGCCCAGTTGGTTGCAGCTCAGGATCACGTCGAAATCATGTGGCCGCATCATCAGCTGATAGGCGCAATTGTCCGCAAACATGTTCTTGAACACGACATCCGGATAGTTGCGGGACACTTCCGTCACGACCTCGCGCCAGAGTTTGTAGCTTTCCATGACGTTGGATTTGTCGCAGCTGACAAGTCTGCCGCGCCTTTGCCGGGCCAGCTGAAATCCCCCATGCGCGAAGCGCGCCACTTCGGCCTCGTCATAGGCGGTCAGGTCATAGCCTTGCCGCAGACCCCCTACGTCGCGTCGTCCACGTTCGGTTGCAAACATGGCGCCGCCACACATTTCACGCAGGATCAGGACATCTGTCTGGTGTGCCAGATTTTCGCGAAACGGGGTTCTGCCCAACAAAGGTGCCCAGGCACGTACCGGGCGCAAACCCAGATAGGTTTGCAAATGATGACGCAAATACATCAGCCCGTCCTGGCATTCGGCACCTCCGGGGACGCGGATGTTATCCCATTGGGGTCCGCCTACAGCGCCGATCAGAACAGCATCTGATATGCGTGCCTGCTGTAGAACGTCGTCGGTACAATATGTCTGATGCGCTTCCCACGCCGCGTCGTGAAGCAGCCCGTGTGTGACCTCAACCTCGATCCCGGCAAGGGCTGCAAGCTGCTGAACGGTCTGCAACCCGTAGGTCAGGATTTCCGGGCCAATGCCATCTCCACCAAGCGCCAGAATACGTTTCTGCAAGACCTGTTCCCCTCGCGTTGTCCCCAGCATCATTTCGCGGTTGAAAATTTGAGGAAAGACGGAAACGATGAATGGAATACATTCACCTTAGGAATGATTGTGACGCGGCCGATCCCTCTTCACCAGATCAATGCATTCGATGCATCAGCGCGACATCTGAGTTTTTCGCGGGCCGCGCGGGAACTGAACGTCCAGCAGCCAGCGATCAGCCGTCAGATCGCCGCCCTTGAAGCAGAGCTGGGTACGCAGCTATTCCTTCGAAGTAAGCCGAAACTGACTTTAACCGAAGACGGAACCCTTCTGGCCAAAGCCGTAGGCGCAGGTTTCGAGGCGATCCGAGACGGGTTTGAAGCGTTGCAAAGCCGTCACGCGGTTGACACCTTGAAGGTCAGTGCAAGTATCGGCTTCACTAGCCACTATCTGCTGCCAAGGCTGGCCGAGTTTCAGGCCACCTTTCCGGATGTCAAACTTCAGGTCATGACGCGAGATCAGAACGACGATTTCGATCCAAACGCCTGCGATGTCGTTATTCTGTTCGGGGAAGGGGGGCTTGCGCAAACCGTAAGCGGTTTGATTTTCAAGGAAGGCATGATCGCTGTGTGCCATCCTGATCTGTTGGACAACCGTGCGCCCTTCGATTTGCAATCGCTGTCGGAACAGAAACTACTGCACCTCAACAGCGCAGATCATCGTGGCGACTGGAATCGTTTCTTCGCCGGAACTGGGCTTGTTATTTCGCAACCGCCACCTCATGACACGTATGTCAGTTACATGGTTTACCTGCGTGCGATTTTGAACGGGCTCGGTGTCGGAATCGGCTGGTCTCCCTTGATGCGTGAATACCTTACAAATGGATCGCTGTTACGCGCCTGCGATCACGAGCGCGAGACGTCACGAGGGTACTTTTGTTCGGTTACCCCATCGGGCTCTGGCAAGGCTGGCGCCGCACAGTTTTTGGACTGGATTGTGCAATCGGATCGCAACACAAGCTGACTTTTGCGCGGTTTGTGTTGCAGCAAAGACCGACAGCGATTGATTGCGCGCCTTTTTTGAACCGGGTGTTGACGTGATTATTTGAGCGCCCGGGGTAACACTGCCACCCAACTGAAATACTCGCAAAAAGCGTTGCCCCGGGCTGCAAGCAGCCCGACCTTGGCCGGGCTGAAAAGACAGATTCAGAGGCACTCGGCCAGGGATTTCGCCAGACTACGAATGACATTTGGATAAAGATCGACACCCGGTTCCAGATTGGATCCCAGCGGATCAATCACGCTGGTTTTTGCTTCGACGCCACCCATAACGCTTTCTACGATCCCCGGGTCGAACTGTGGTTCTGCCAAGACGCAGTCAATACCTTCATTGCGGATACGCCCTTGAATTTCTGCTATGCGCGCTGGGCTTGGGTCGGACGCATCACCGATCGAAATTGCGCCTGAGGCGGGGAAGTCGAAGGCGTCCTCAAAATACTGGTAGGCGTCGTGGAACACGATGAAACTGCCGCCGCGTACGGGGTCCAGTGTTTCGGCCACTTCAGCAGACAGCGCAGCCATTTCGTCGCGCGCAGCTGCGGCGTTGGCAAAATAGGTGCCAGCATTTTCAGGGTCCGCCGCAGACAGCTGCGCCGCGATCACATTCAGCCAGGTTTCTGCATTTGCCGGTGACAGCCAGGCATGGGGGTCATGGTCGCCATGGGCGTGCCCTTCGTGGCCATGGTCGTCGTGATCATCATGGTCATCCTTGGCGTGATCGTCATGATCGTGCTCCTCATGATCGTCGTGATCATGCCCATCTTCTTCGGCATGATCTTCGTGGTCGTGATCGTCGTGATCATCATGCCCGTCGTGGTCCGCATGTTCTTCGTGATCATGGTCGTCATCTTTGGCATGATCGTCATGATCGTGCTCGTCATGATCGTGCCCATCTTCTTTGGCGTGATCTTCATGGTCGTGATCATCGCCGTGGTCGTGATCGTCGTGATCCTTGTCTTCGGCGTGGTCGTCATGGCCATCTTCGTCCCCGTGATCATGCGCCTCGAACAGTGCGTTTTCGCGGAAATCAAGAAGAACAGTACCGTCGGCCTCCAGCATGGATGTGACGGTTGCACCGTCGGCCAGCGTATCGATCGCATTCTCCATCCATGGCGTCAGATCTTCGCCCATCCAGAACACAAGATCGGCCTCTTGCAGCGCAGCGGCTTCAGACGGGCGAAGGTTGTATTCATGCGGCGATGCGCCCGGCGCAACGATCAGGTCCGGGGTTCCGACACCGTCCATAACACGGGCGACCAGCGAATGGACCGGTGCAATATCAACCGCAACATTTGGTGCGTCCGCAAGGGCCGTTCCACCCATCAATGCAGCTGTGATCGACAATGGAAGAAGCTTTCTGGACATCAGACCCTCTGTGTGATTTTATAACGTTGCGAGTGGCAATACATGATATGAAATAACATGACAAGTGATGCACGCCCTGTACCGGCCAAAGACACGGCTCCGGTAGGGTTTCAAGAACATGACCATCAGACATGCGTCGAGACGGCCCTGGCCTCGGCCGAAGCCCGGTGTGCGGCTGAAGGGCTGCGCCTGACGCCAGTGCGCCGCAAGGTCCTTGAAATGCTGCTGCAAGAGCATCGCGCGATTGGCGCTTACGGAATTCTGGACCGGCTTCGCGATGAAGGTTTTGGCTCACAGCCGCCCGTTGCGTATCGCGCATTGGATTTTCTGGTGCAGAACGGATTTGTCCACAAGATCGAGCGGTTGAATGCGTTTGTGGCGTGCTCGCATCCGGGTCAGTCGCATTCTCCGGCGTTCATGATCTGTAGAAAGTGTGATGCCGTGGCCGAAGCGCAATCGGCCCCCGCCAAAGGTGTTCTGGGCGCTGCCGCACGCGCGGCGGGTTTCGAGATTGAGCGTACGGTTGTGGAAGCCGAGGGTCTCTGCCCCGACTGCACCGAAAAGGCATAAAGATGGCCTTGATCACCGTTGAAAACCTCAGCGTGCGCTATGGGGCGCATACCGTGCTGAGCCACGTTGACATGGCAGTTGAACCGGGTGAGATCGTCACCATCGTCGGTCCCAATGGTTCGGGAAAAACCAGCTTGCTGCGGGCCATTATCGGTGCGACGCGTCCGTCTTCTGGGCAAGTGTCCCTGAAGCCAGGTCTGAAGATTGGGTATGTACCTCAGAAACTGCATGTCGACCCGACTTTGCCCATTTCCGTCGAACGGTTTATGCGCCTGACCGACCGTGTGTCGCGCAAGCAGTGTGTTGCAGCGCTGGAAACTGCCGGTGTGCCGGATCTGTTGCACCGCCAGATGTCGCAGTTGTCCGGTGGACAGTTCCAAAGGGTGCTGTTGGCACGGGCGTTGATCAACCGGCCTGATATTCTGTTGCTGGACGAGGCGACCCAGGGGCTGGATCAACGTGGGTCAGCCAGCTTCTATCAACAGATTGAGGCGGTGCGCCGTGAAACCGGATGTGCCATCCTGATGATCAGCCACGAATTGCACGTGGTCATGAGCGCCTCGGACAGGGTGATTTGCCTCAATGGGCATGTCTGTTGCGAAGGCTCTCCGGCGGTTGTGGCATCGGCACCGGAATACCGGGCCCTGTTTGGCACGGGCACCGGTGGTGCGCTGGCGTTGTACCGGCACGAGCATGACCACAATCACGATCATGATCATGATCATGATCATGACCACCCACCCAAAGAAGCGGCAGAATAATGCTTGATGATTTCATGACTCGCGCGACGCTCGCCGGTGTCGGCGTGGCCTTTGCAGCGGCCCCTTTGGGGTGCTTTGTCGTGTGGCGGCGGATGGCGTATTTCGGGGATGCAACGGCGCATGCCGCGATTCTGGGCGTGGCGTTGTCGCTGACCTTTCAGATGTCGATCTTCACCGGCGCACTGGCCGTTGCGTTGATCATGGCGCTGACCGTGACCCTGTTGGCCGGTCGCGGCTATGCGATGGATACCCTATTGGGCGTTCTGGCGCATTCTGCCCTGGCGTTTGGATTGGTGGCTGTGTCGTTCCTGTCCGGTGTACGCATCGATTTGATGGCGTATCTGTTCGGGGATATTCTGGCAGTCTCCCGTTCGGACCTCATCGTGATCTGGGGCGGTGCGGCGTTGGTTGTTGCGCTGATCACCTGGCGCTGGTCGCAGTTGTTGACGGCCACTTTGAACGAAGAACTGGCTTATGCCAGTGGCTTTGATCCTAAGCGAGAGCAGTTGATCCTGACATTATCCCTGGCTGTCACCGTGGCCGTAGCGATCAAAGTTGTGGGCGTTCTGCTGATTGCGGCCATGCTAATCATTCCGGCCGCAGCGGCCCGCAACTTGGCGCGTTCACCCGAGTCCATGGCCCTGATTTCCGCCGGGATCGGCGCGTTTTCAGCCGTTGCAGGGCTAAGAGCGGCTTATGTTTTTGACACCCCTGCGGGACCATCGATTGTCTGTGTGGCGGCAGTTTTGTTTGCCTGCCTCAGCATCCTTGGATGGAAATCCCAAGGCAGGGTATAAAGACGCTCAACCTTAGGCGTTTGTGAACATGTCCTTGTACTGATCGCGTAAGACGTTTTTCTGAACTTTGCCCATGGTATTACGGGGCAGTTCATCCATCACGATCAATTTGCGCGGATGTTTGAACCGCGCCAGGCTTTCACACACTGAGGTTTGTATCTGGTCCAAATCGGGGCTTTCTCCGGGCTCGGCCACGATCACACCCAGGACGGTTTCGCCGAAGTCCGGGTGCGGCACACCGATCACCGCGCTTTCCAGCACACCGGGTTGGTCATCCAGAACCAACTCGATCTCTTTGGGGTAAATGTTGTAGCCGCCCGAGATAATCAGGTCTTTGTTTCGGCCAACGATAAGGACATACCCGTCCTCATCTATGCGCCCCAGATCGCCGGTGATGAAGAACCCATCCGCGCGCAGTTCCGCAGCGGTCTTCTCGGGCATCTGCCAATAGCCTTTGAAGACATTGGGGCCACGTACCTCTAGGACACCGATTTCTCCTTGCGGGAGGGTGTTGCCGTCAGCGTCACAAACCTTCAGCTCGACATCGGGCAACGGGAAGCCGACTGTCCCGGCGCGGCGCTCTCCGTCATAGGGGTTTGACGTGTTCATATTTGTTTCGGTCATGCCGTAGCGTTCCAGGATACGGTGGCCGGTGCGATCCTCGAACTGCACATGGGTGTCGGCCAGCAAAGGGGCAGAGCCGGACACAAACAACCGCATATGGGCCGACAGGTCCTTGGTGAAACGCGCGTCGCCCAGAAGGCGGGTGTAGAAGGTTGGAACGCCCATCATTGACGTGGCGCGCGGCATCCAGTCGATGATCTGGTCCAGATCGAATTTGGGCAGCCAGATCATGCTGCCCCCGACTGCCAGCATGACGTTAGTCGCCACAAAGAGCCCATGGGTGTGAAAGATCGGTAAGGCGTGCAGCAGCACATCGTCTGAGGTAAAGCGCCATTCCTCGACCAATGTTTGCGCGTTGGACAACAAGTTGTTCTGCGATAGCATCGCGCCCTTCGACCGCCCCGTAGTTCCGGATGTATAGAGGAACGCGGCCAGGTCCTCTCCGTCCCGGTCAACGGTCTCGAAATGCACAGGCATATCTTTCGCCTGATCCATCAAAGAGCCTGTGCCATCGGCGCTCAGGGTCTCAACCTGTGCGTCAAGCCGGGCTGCAATAGGCGAAAGGTTGTCTAGGGCGCCGCTGTCACAAACAACTAACGACGCACCGCTGTTTTCGATGAAATAGGTCAGCTCATCCGCAGTATAGGCGGTGTTGAGCGGCAGAAACACAAGGCCCGCTTGCGCGCAGGCGGCAAAAAGCGCCAGCGCCTCGGGCGATTTTTCGATCTGCGCGGCCACGCGATCCCCGGGTTTCAGACCCAGCTTTGCCGATACATGCGCGATTTGAGCCGCGGTGTTCAAAAACGCCTGATAGCTGAGGGCTTCACCATCAGGCAAATACAAAAAAGTTGTGTCTTTTCCTGCGTGAACGCCGAACAAACCATCGTAAAGTGGGTTGGCCATCAGGGATACCTTTCTTGTATGCCGCATAGCGTGTCAGATGCTATGCGGGATAGCCCAAGAACCACGGCTTGTCATCATAACTCAATGCGGCCAAAGCACAGGGTAGAGCGAGGCAATAAGCAGCGCTGCCATAGTCCAGTTGAAGGCCACCAGCCTGCGCGGATTTGTCAGCACGCGCGCCATCTGCTGACCAAGGACCGTCCAGGTGCTGACCGAGGGCAGATTGATCGCCCCAAAAACAAGGGCCACCAGCAGGATCGCGTACAGTGTCTGATTGGGGGCATATGCCGTCGTGGCCGTCAGGGCCATGGCCCACGCCTTGGGATTCACCCATTGAAAGGCGGCCGCTTGCAGAAATGTCATCGGGACACCCGACGCCTCGGATCCTTGGGCTGGTGCGGCATGGGCAATCTTCCAAGCCAGATACAGCAGATAGACGACGGAAACGATTTTCAACGCTGTGTGGCTGATCGGGTATCTGTCGAACACCTGCACCAACCCTGCACCAACCAGCAGCACCATGACCGTGAACCCCAGGCCAATGCCCAACATATGCGGGATCGAGCGTCGAAAACCAAAATTCGCGCCTGATGCCATCAGCATCAGGTTGTTTGGCCCCGGGGTGATCGAGGTCACGAAGGCAAAGACGATCAGGGCCATCAGGATGTCATAGGTCATTGCGCGCAGTATTGCCCGGGTCTGAAAGAATGAAATTGCTTTTTCGTGCGTCTTTTCGGTAAGTTCGCAACATATGATGAAGAATGATCAAATAAACCGCCAGATATTGCGTGAATTAACACGTGATGGGCGGATCAGTAACCTGGAATTGGCCGAACGGGTCGGTCTGTCGCCCTCGGCCTGTCTGCGCCGCGTGCAAGAGCTTGAAAAGGCTGGGGTTATCACTGGCTATCGCGCGGTTCTGGACCCAGCCGCCATGGGGGTGGGCTTTGTTGCCTATATCGGTGTTGGCTTGGGTGAGCACACAAAAGCCGCGCAAGAGGGGTTTGAACGCGCCCTGCAACAAGCCCCCGAGGTTGTCGAATGCCACAACATCACTGGCACTATCGAATACTTACTTCGGGTCGAATGCGCCGACCTGCCGTCCTACAAGACTTTTCATACCGAGGTGTTGGGAACACTGCCCCATGTTACGTCGATCACATCTTATGTGGTTATGGGATCGCCCAAGGACTTGCGCGCGTAACGTCTGAAATTGTGAAGCTTCACTCTCTTGCAGGGTAAAAATTCACGGCCTAGTGTCACTGTAATGACGTTGCCAGGGGATAAGCCTAGCCAAAACGGCACGCAAACAGGGAGATAACGATGAAACTTGTTCAAACATTGGCAGCCGCAATTGCCGTGTCGGTGGTTGCCGGGGCTGCTTGGTCTGCACCGCTGAAACTACAACCCGCCAGTCCGCAACCCAGCCCGAAGGCAGGGTTGAACGTAAAGTACTTTGGTACGGGCAACCAGCACAAGAAGATCCGGGATTTGAGTCAGGCAAAAAGCCTATTGTCTAAAGCGAAGCCCGGACAACCGCTGCGGGGGTTGGATTACAGGGACACAAGCAAGGGCGAAGACGTTATGACGTTCGACCAGGCTTATAACGTTGCCGCCGAAGTGACAGGCTATATGCGGTTCAACTCGCCCGGGGTTTACGAGTTGGAAACGTGGTCCAATGACGGGATCGAGGCTTGGGTAGGAGGCCAACAGATTGGCCGTGTATCCGGCATTCAAGGCTGTGAAGCCAATCAGCGCACCGAAGTAGAAGTGCCCAAGGCGGGCTGGTATCCGTTGAAGATCGTTTACTTCCAGAAGCTGGGAACCTCTTGCCTGATGATGAAGTCAGGAAAAAAGGGTGAACGCTTTACGTGGACACCCAATGAAGTATTTGGTCGTTGAAGTATCCGCAAAAAAAGGGCGCTCGATTGAGCGCCCTTTTTTAACTTAGCTGCCTGCCGCAATCAGTTCAGCCTGAGCCACAATGACTTCGGCCTGCTTGATTGAGGCGATGTCGACCAAACGCCCTTTATAAACAGTCGCGCCTTCGCCATTTGCCTTGGCCTGCTCCATGGCCGCAAGAATTTCGCGCGCCTCGGAAACGGCTTCGTCCGATGGGGTAAAGACCTGATTGGCCAATGCGATTTGCTTGGGATGGATCGCCCATTTACCGACCATACCCAAAGTTGCCGACCGTTTGGCCTGCGCGATATAGCCTTCGTCGTCGCTGAAATCACCGAACGGCCCATCCACCGGCAACACGCCATGAGTTCGGCAAGCAGCAACGATGGCGGCTTGCGCCCAGTGCCACGGATCAGACCAGTGTTTTTCACCATCGCGCAGCATATAGTAGTTTTCCTGCGTGCCGCCGATGCCGGTGGTCTGCATTCCCATCGAGGCCGCGAAATCCGCTGCCCCAAGACTCATGGCCTGAAGGCGGGGGGATGAGGCCGCGATTTCTTCGACATGCGCGATGCCGGCAGAAGATTCGATGATGACCTCAAAGCTGATTGGTTTTGTGCGGCCCTTGGCGCGTTCGATGGCAGTGACCAGCGCGTCCACCGCATAGACATCCGCCGCGCATCCGACTTTGGGGATCATGATCTGGTCCAAACGGTCGCCTGCCTGCTCAAGAACGTCGACAACATCGCGGTACCAGTAGGGCGTGTCCAACCCGTTGATCCGGACGGACATGTATTTGTTGCCCCAATCAACGGTATTCAGCGCTTCAATGACATTGGTGCGTGCAACATCCTTGTCCGAAGGCGCAACCGAATCCTCGAGGTCAAGGTTGATCACATCCGCAGCCGAAGCGGCCATTTTGGGGAACAGCTTGGTGTTCGACCCGGGGCCAAAAAGCTGACAACGGTTTGGACGCGCCGGTGCGGCAGGTTGGATGCGAAAACTCATCTGGACCTCGTGTGAGTAATGAAATTGCGATTTTCCTGCTCAATGAGGTATTAAATTGCGCATGGCGGCGCAAGAGCGTTTGTGCACCTGCGGCAATGCGGTTGCAGAATGCAGCAATGGAGCAAGTTGAAGAAGGTGATTAAAGTTTAGTCACTTTGAAAACTTCGAAGATTTTTGCGCTTCTTGGCAAATCTGCGCACGATAATCGCGCCCCGACCATTCTGGGCGGACAAAAACGCGAAACGCTCGTTTTGCCGCTTCTCTAGCTTAGGCCGGAATCAAAGGAGTGACCGCAATGATCGAGACACCGTACCTGCTGTTTTTGGGCGATGCGCCCGACCAATTGGCGGCCAAAGTGGCTGTGGGCATCAAAGATTGGCGTCCCGAAAACGCCGTCGGCCAATACCGCATGGAAGGGTGCAAGGCTGACCTGGGTCTGACGGATATGACCCTGACCGAGGCAAAAGAAGCCGGTGCAAAGACTTTGGTTATCGGCGTGGCCAATCGTGGCGGTGTCATCAGCCAGGACTGGAAAAAGGTTCTGGTTATGGCGCTGGAGGAAGGATTCGACCTGGCCTCGGGCCTGCACAACCTTCTGCGCGACGAACCCGATCTGGTGGCCGTCGCCGAAGCAACCGGTCAAAAGCTGCACGACGTGCGTGTGCCTGAGGTGGATTACCCAATTGCCAACGGAATCAAGCGCAAGGGCAAGCGTTGTCTGGCTGTGGGCACCGATTGTTCGGTCGGCAAGATGTACACTGCGATGGCGATGGACGCGGAAATGCGCAAGCGTGGTATGAAGTCAACGTTCCGGGCGACTGGTCAGACCGGCATCCTGATCACCGGCGATGGTGTGCCGCTTGACGCGGTGATTGCGGATTTCATGGCCGGTTCAATCGAATGGCTGACGCCCGACAATGATGAGGACCACTGGGACCTGATCGAAGGGCAGGGTTCGCTGTTCCACGTGTCTTATTCCGGCGTGACGATGGCACTGATCCATGGGGGTCAGCCGGACGCCCTGATCCTGAGCCACGAACCCACCCGTGAACATATGCGTGGTCTGCCGACTTATCAGCAGCCATCGTTGGAAGCCCTGCGCGACACCGCGCTGGCGCTGGCCAAAGTGGCGAACCCGGATTGTCAGGTTGTCGGCGTTTCGGTGAACACGCAGCATATGTCTGAAGAGGATGCGACGGCTTATTTGGCCAAGATCGAAGCCGACATGGGCCTGCCTGCAACCGACCCGTTCCGCTTTGGATCCGGCAAGCTGGTGGACGCGCTGGCTGCGATATGATCTGAGACACGTGCCGGTGGCGGGTTCTTCCGCCTCCGGCGGGAGTATTTGGAAAAAGATGAAGGAGCGGTTGCGTGCAGATAGAGGTCTCTCGCGATGTGTTTCGGCTGGCGCAGGTTTTTACCATCTCGCGCGGGTCGCGAACCGAAGCAAAAGTGCTGACGGTTCGGGTTTCGGATGGGACGCATCAGGGCTGGGGCGAGTGCGTTCCTTACGCGCGCTATGATGAAACGCTCGAGTCGGTTGAGGCCGAGATTGCCGGTCTGCCTGTGGACTTTAGCCGACAGTCGCTGATGGACCTGCTGCCTGCGGGAGCTGCCCGGAACGCCGTGGATTGCGCGTTGTGGGATCTGGAATGCAAACGCGCTGGCAAGCGTGCTTGGGATCAGGCTGGCCTGCCGGTACCCGGCCCCGAGATCACGGCCTACACATTGTCGCTGGACACGCCGGAGGCGATGCAGAAACAGGCGGCTGTGAATGCACATCGCCCGCTGCTGAAGATCAAACTGGGTACGCCTGATGATATGCCTCGGCTTGAGGCTGTGCGTGCTGGAGCGCCTAAATCCAAGATTATCGTAGACGCGAACGAAGGGTGGTCTGCCGAGGTTTACGCCGACCTCGCCCCGCATCTGGTACGTTTGGGTGTGGCGTTGGTTGAGCAACCTTTGCCTGCGGGGGACGACGATGCGCTGATTGGTATGCACCGTCCCGTGCCGGTGTGCGCAGACGAATCCTGCCATGACCGCGCCAGCCTGCCCAAGCTGAAGGGCAAATATGATGTCATTAACATCAAGCTCGACAAAACCGGCGGTCTGACCGAGGCGCTGGAGCTGCGCAAGGCCGCAATTGCCGAAGGCTATGACATCATGGTGGGTTGCATGGTTGGCAGTTCACTTGCCATGGCCCCTGCGACACTTCTGGCGCAGGGTGCGATGGTGACAGACCTTGACGGGCCGCTTTTGTTGGCCGAAGACCGCGACACCCCGCTGATTTTTGACGACGCCGGAGTGCACCCGCCGGTGTCCGCGCTCTGGGGCTGAGGAGACAAACATGACCCGAACCGTATACGTAAATGGCGAATACCTGCCCGAGACCGAAGCCAAGGTATCCATCTTTGACCGTGGCTTCCTGTTTGCAGACGCGGTTTACGAAGTCACCAGCGTTTTGGATGGCAAGCTGATCGACTTCGAAGGTCATGCGGTTCGCCTGAAACGATCGCTGGACGAGTTGGAGATGGCCGAACCCTGCACCAAGGACGAGTTGCTTGAGATTCACCGCAAGCTGGTTGAGCTGAACGAAATCGAAGAAGGTCTGGTTTACCTGCAGGTTTCACGCGGCAGCGATGGCGACCGGGATTTTGTTTTCCCATCCGCAGATACCAAACCCAGCCTTGTTCTGTTTACGCAGAACAAGCCCGGGCTGGCTGATAGTCCGGCTGCACAGAAAGGCGCCAAAATCATCTCGATTGAAGATATCCGCTGGGGCCGCCGCGATATCAAAACCGTCCAGCTGCTCTACCCGTCGATGGGCAAGATGATGGCCAAAAAAGCAGGCTGCGACGATGCCTGGATGGTCGAAGACGGTTATGTGACCGAAGGCACCAGCAACAACGCTTATTTCGTCAAAAACGGCAAAATCGTCACCCGCCCGCTGTCCAACGATATTTTGCACGGAATCACGCGTAAGGCTGTATTGCGCATGGCAGCCGAAGCGCAGATGGAAATCGAAGAGCGTTTGTTTACAATCGACGAGGCCAAAGAAGCGGATGAAGCCTTCACAACCTCGGCCAGTGCTTTTGTCATGCCGGTGGTCGAGATCGACGGGGTTGCGCTGGGCGACGGCACACCGGGGCCGATTGCCAAACGGCTGCGCGAAATTTATCTGGACGAAAGCCGCAAGGCAGCGATCTAAAGAAAAGGCCCGCCGATTTGGCGGGCTTTTTATTTGGGCTCAGCCCTTTTTCGTTACATTTTCTTCGAAAGCAACTTTGAAGGCTGCCTGTTTCTCGGGGCTGGCGTCGGTCTGATAGTTGGCTTTCCATTCATCCATGGTCATGCCGTAAAACACCTCGCGGGCCTCGTCCTTGCCCATCTCGATGCCTTTTTCATTGGCGGCTTCCTGATACCAGCGCGACAGGCAATTGCGGCAGAATCCGGCCAGATTCATCATGTCGATGTTCTGAACGTCGGTGCGGTCTTCCATCAGGTGTTTTTGCAGCCGACGAAACGCGGCGGCCTGAAGTTCGATTTCGGTTTGCTTGTCCATAAGGCTGCTCCGGGTGGCTTTGTGTGCTGTGCTTGACCTAACAACCCCGCAGCCTTGTTACAATAAGCCGGCTGGCCCACCTACATCAGTTTCAAAGCCAGCCAGGGCACAATGCAAAAGACAAGGGTTAGAATCTTGTAATTGGCAAGATATCTGAAATACGCACGTTTCACGTCTGGCTGCTCCATTTGGAACAGCTTGCCATGAATGCCCGCAATCCAATCCTGCAGCAGCAGGACCATGACAGTGGTGAACAGAAGAACCGCGATATTGAGGGCGGCCATCCAGCCGAAAAAAGTTGTCAGAAACTCATGTGTCACGACGATCCCCTTTCCCCTACTATATGGGGATCAAGCTGTGCGCTCACAACAGCGTGAAGTACGGATCGCAAACCGCGACCTGCGTCTTCAAAGGTCACTGGAATCCAGTGCGTCTTGCAAGACAACTGCCAAACGTTCGGCCCATTCCCTTTGCCCAGCGTGATCTGCAATCAGGTCATTGCGCAACTCGATCAAAGCGTTAGGACGGCCAAAAGCGGTGCAGTGCTTGTCAATCGCGTCACCCGGCAACACGCCAGTGTAAGGTTCGTTGACGCCAACACACAGATCACCTTCGGCCTGAAGACGTTCGATCAGGGGGCGTGAAAAACGTTTGTCCGGGGTGTGCAAGACGCCGATGTGCCAGGGGCGAGGATCACGTCCGCGAAGCTGGCGGGTGAAGGAATGCATTGAAACGACCACCGCATGGGGCAGGGCGGCCATCTGCGCCAGCGCCTCGTGATAGGGGCGATAGCACATGTTCAGCCGCCTTACGCGCTCGGCGGCGTCCGCGTGGCGATTGCCGGGGATGATCGAACCGTCATAGAGCTTCATCAACAGGGTCGGGTCGTCCTCGCCACGGTTGGGGTCAATGACAAGGCGCGAGAAATTGGCGGCAATCACTGGTGCATCCAAAATCTCTCCGAGATGCTTGGAGACTTCATATGCGCCGACATCATAGGCAATGTGGCGTTCCATATCTTCACGTGGCAAACCAAGGTCGCCGCCGTTTACTTCGGGGGGAACGGTATTGGTTGCGTGATCACATGTAATCAACCAGCGCGACGGGCGATCCGCGCCGTGAACAAAAAATGGGGTGTACGTCATGAGCCTGTCATCTAGTTTGTCGCAGGTGTAGGGCAGTTGCTTTGAAAAGGGAATTGCGCAATAAGCACTCAGCCGATGTTTGCGGTAACATTTTGCTGTACCCTAATCAGCAAGTAAGACGACGTAAGGAGATCAAGACCAATGCGACGCCTGAGAAATGTAAAAATCGTGGCGACGCTGGGACCGGCGTCGAGTGACTATGACACCATTCGTGCTTTGCATGAGGCAGGGGCCGATGTGTTTCGACTCAACATGAGCCACGGCAGCCACGATGAGATCCGCGAGCGGCACAAGATTATTCGGCAGGTCGAAAAGGATCTGGACAGCCCGATTGCCATTCTGGCTGACCTTCAGGGGCCAAAGCTGCGCGTTGGCGTCTTTGCCAATGAGGCGGAAGAGTTGGAGGAAGGCGCGGCCTTCCGCCTTGATCTTGATCCCACCGCCGGAGACATAAACAGGGTATGCCTGCCGCATCCCGAGATTTTTGCGGCGCTTGAGCCGGGTGCGCGCCTGTTGGTGAATGATGGCAAGATCCGCCTGACGGTTCAGGACTGCGGTCAGGATTTCGCCAACTGCACGGTCGAGGTTGGCGGCACCATCTCGAACCGCAAGGGTGTGAATGTCCCGGATGTTGTGCTGCCGCTGGCGGCGTTGTCGGCCAAGGACCGCGACGATCTGGAGTTTGTCTGTCAGCTGGGTGTCGACTGGCTGGCGCTGAGCTTCGTACAGCGTGCCAAGGATGTGTTCGAGGCCCGGTCTTTGGCTGACGGTCGTGCTGCGATCCTGTCAAAGATTGAAAAGCCCGCTGCGGTTGAGGCGTTTGACGATATTCTCGATGCGTCAGATGGGATCATGGTGGCGCGGGGTGATCTGGGCGTGGAACTGCCGGTCTCTGCTGTGCCGCCAATCCAGAAACGTCTGGTCCGTAGGTGCCGTGGCGCTGCCAAACCGGTCATTGTGGCGACCCAGATGTTGGAAAGCATGATCGAAAGCCCGATGCCCACCCGCGCCGAAGTATCGGATGTGGCGACGGCGATCTATGAAGGAACGGACGCCATCATGCTTAGCGCGGAATCGGCCGCTGGAGCCTATCCGGTTGAGGCTGTGCAGACCATGAACAAGGTCGCCATCGAGGTTGAGGCCGACCCGACTTATACCCAGATCATCTCCGCCTCGCGCACTGCCAAGGGTACCACTGTTGCCGACGGCATCGTAGCGGCAGCCCGTGAGATTGCAGAAAAGACCGACATCAAGGCCATCTGTTGTTTCACCCAAAGCGGCACAACGGCCTCTCTGACTGCGCGCGAACGTCCAGGGGTGCCGATCATTGCCATGACCTCGCAACGCGGCACGGCGCGTCGGTTGTGTCTGAGCTGGGGCTGTAACTGCGTGATGACGCCTGAACTGCAACGCTTCAAGGGTGCAGTGGTCAACGCGGCCCGCGCTGCACGTGCTGGGGGATTTGCGTCCGAGGCGGATCAGATTGTCGTCACGGCGGGCGTGCCTTTCAACGTTCCGGGTACCACGAACATCCTGCGCGTGGCCCCCTGCGACGAACGCCTGATCTACAGCACCGATCCTGAATAGGCTTTTCCCCGGATAGTCCCGGAATTTAGTTAGCGGCCGCTGGCAAAGCGGCCGTTTCCTTTTTTGTACGCGAAAAACTTGATTTATAAGCGAAATTTGACCCGTACAGGTGAATTTGGCACAATGGGCTTCATTCGTGGGTAGAATTTCCAGATAAATGACCTAGGGGCAGTCTTAGCCAAAGTTCCAAGTTCCGGCTGCCCTGCCGGGGGCACGGGCCCCGGACTGAACAACAATAATGGAGGAACAAGATGACAACAAAGATTGTCATAGGACTCGACGGGACAGAGACCGGCGAACGCGCGATTGCCTTTGCCAAAGATCTGGCAAAGCTGATCGGAACATGCGAATTGCTGGTTGCCTATGTGATAGAATGGTCCCCTTACACATTTCAAACACCGGAAGAAAACGCCCTGCGCCACAAACGGCGCGAGGAAGAGGTCGCTTTGGCGTCGTCACGTATCGTGACACCTGCCGTTGACGCCCTCAAGGCAGCTGGTTTCGAAGCGCATGGCGTCGTTCGACATGGCGATGTGGCGGAAACTCTGAATGCCATCACGGTCGAAAACGGCGGCTCCCAAATCGTTGTGGGTCGGGCTTCGGCAGATGGTATCAAGAAACGCATCTTCGGCAGCTCGACACAGAACCTTGTGATGCATGCCGACGTCCCGGTCACAGTTGTAAATTGAGGTGGGCAGGAAAATGAAAACGCTACAACACCTGTATCTTGCGGCGATTGCCGCCTTCATGGCCACTGCCGCTTCGGCGCAAGAGGCTCCGGGTCTGGATGACAAGATTAATCAGGCCTTTGCTGATGCAACCGGGCCCTTTGTCAGCTTTATCTTCGCTCCGTTTCCGGGAACCGGATTTCCGTGGATCGTGGGTTGGCTGGTCGTCGCAGCCACGGTTTTCACGCTGTATTTCGCTTTCGTGCAGTTCCGCTTTTTTGGGCACTCGATCAGCCTTGTCAAAGGCGACTATTCCGACCCCAATGATGCCGGTGAGGTCAGCCACTTTCAGGCTCTGGCCACAGCGCTGTCTGGTACTGTTGGTCTTGGTAATATTGCCGGTGTGGCGGTTGCCATCGGGATCGGTGGGCCGGGGGCCACGTTCTGGATGATCGTCGCGGGCCTGTTGGGCATGGCTTCAAAATTCACCGAATGTACACTGGGCGTGAAATACCGCAATGAATATGACGATGGCACCGTCTCGGGCGGCCCGATGTATTATATGTCCAAGGGCTTTGCCGAGCTTGGATTGCCTGGCGGTAAGATCCTCGCGGTTCTTTTCTCGATCTTCTGTATCCTTGGTGCGCTGGGCGGGGGCAACATGTTCCAGGCCAATCAGGCGCACCAGCAGATCGCAGGAATCGTCGGGGATTACCCCGGTTGGATCACTGGTCTGGTCTTTGCGGCCATTGTCTTTGCGGTAATCGTAGGTGGTCTGAAGTCGATTGCGCGTGTGACTGAAAAGGTCGTACCGTTCATGGGCGTGATGTATGTGCTGGCAGCGCTGGTCATCATCATTATGCACGCTGATCAGATCGGCTGGGCCTTTGGCCAGATCTTCGCGGGTGCCTTCACGGGTCTCGGTGTTGCGGGCGGCATGGTCGGTGCGCTGATCCAGGGCTTCCGCCGAGCGGCGTTTTCGAACGAAGCGGGTGTGGGCTCGGCCGCCATTGCACACTCGGCTGTTCGGACCAAGGAACCGATCACCGAAGGCTTTGTATCGTTGCTTGAACCGTTCATCGACACCGTTGTGATTTGTACCATGACAGCGCTGGTAATCATTATCACGCAGCAGCTGATCGTCGATCCGGCGACGGGCAACTACATGCTGAACGAGGCGGGTAACGCCATTGCCACCGTTGATGGCAACTCCGGCGTCAGCCTGACCTCTGCCGCCTTCGGCAGCGCGTTCAGCTGGTTCCCCTTCATCCTGGCGATTGCCGTGGTTCTGTTTGCCTTCTCGACCATGATCAGTTGGTCCTACTACGGCCTGAAAGCCTGGACTTACCTGTTCGGCGAAGGTCACACCAAAGAGCTGGTGTTCAAGATCATCTTCTGCGTCTTCGTTGTCATCGGTGCGGCGGCCAATCTTGGTCCTGTCATCGACTTCTCGGACGCGGCGATCTTTGCGATGGCTGTGGTGAACGTCTTTGCGCTCTACTTCCTGATGAAAGTGGTGCGTCAGGAACTGGCATCTTATGCAGAACGGCTGAAAAGCGGTGAAATCCGCAAGTTCGGCCATTAACACAAACCACCGGGGCGGCAACCGTCGCCCCGGTGTCAGACCAACCGCGCACAAAGCGCAGATTCTGATCGAATCCCCCTTGCCAGTATGACGGAACTTGCGTAAATGGCGCTTCTGATCGCGTGACCGGCCGAGATGGCATGCCGAGTCGCGTTTGAAACCGAACCCGAAAAAGGAGACGGAAATGCCTAAGATGAAGACCAAGTCGAGCGCCAAAAAGCGCTTCAAGGTGACTGCGACCGGTAAGGTCATGGCAGGCCAGGCCGGCAAGCGGCACGGCATGATCAAGCGGACCAAGAAGTTCATCCGCGACGCCCGTGGCACCACCACCCTGTCCGCCCCCGACGCCAAGATCGTCAAGGGCTACATGCCCTACGACCGCTAAGAGGAGATTAAGAGATGTCCCGCGTTAAAGGTGGAACCGTAACTCACGCCCGTCACAAGAAGGTCATTAAGGCTGCCAAAGGTTATTATGGTCGCCGCAAGAGCACCTTCAAGGTTGCCCGTCAGGCCGTCGACAAGGCCAACCAGTATGCAACCCGCGACCGTAAGAACCGCAAGCGCAACTTCCGCGCGCTGTGGATCCAGCGTATCAACGCTGCTGTCCGTTCGCATGACGAAGCTCTGACATATTCCCGCTTCATCAACGGCCTGAACCTGGCCGGTATCGAAGTGGACCGCAAAGTTCTGGCCGACCTAGCCGTGCACGAACCGGAAGCGTTCGGCGCGATCGTCGCCAAAGCTCAGGCCGCTCTGACTGCCTGATCTTCTGAAAAGAGACAGTGAAAGAAAAGCCGTCCCGGTTTGGGGCGGCTTTTTTGCATCATGGGTTGAAAAGCTCCAAGCGCGCATTCGGTACGGTATGTTTCAATTTTCATTGGCGCCGACGCAAACCAAAGCCGAAACAGGCTTGGCAGGTCATATTTTTCCACTAACGATTGCTTAGTCATTTCGTGGGAGGCGACGATGGGAATCGACCAAAGGGTACGAACTTGGGCGAACGCTTACAATCGGGACGGTTATGTAGGTGGTGTTCCGATCCTGACTGAATCCGAAGCGCAAGAACACCGTGCCGCAATGGAATGGGCCGAAAACCAACTAGGTGCGTCCATGCATTATAAGTCCAAAGCGCACACAATTCTAACTTCGCCGTACAAGCTTGCTACGCACCCCCTGATGCTCGATCTCATCGAAGCGCTGATCGGGCCCGACATTCTGTTGTACAATGTTACCTACATCATCAAAGAACCTGGCTCGACCTCGCATGTCAGTTGGCATCAGGATCTGACGTATTGGGGCCTGAGTCATGACGACCAGGTATCCGCTTGGCTCGCCTTGTCGCCAGCGGACGAGGAAAGCGGTTGCATGCGAATGCTCCCGGGAAGTCACGCGAATGGTGTGATGAGCCATGAAACAACGGAAGATGACGATAACGTTCTTTTGCAGGGGCAGACTGTTCTTGGAGTTGATGAGAGCAAGGCTAAGCTTTGTCCGCTGCGTCCGGGCGAGGCGAGTTTTCACCATGGTTGGACGCTTCATGCCTCGATGCCGAACAAAAGTAAGGATCGCCGAATTGGGCTGAATATCCAGTATCTTGCGGCGCATGTACGTCAGACCAAACATGATCTCGATACGGCAATGCTGGTGCGCGGAGAAGACAATTTCGGCCATTTTGGAATCGACACTCCCGCTGAAAGCGATCTTGATCCTGTGGCGGTGCATAGGCAAATCGAGCTGGAACAGCGTCATGTTGAAATAGCAGGAACAGCCTGAAGCATTGACGAAACGCTTTGGGCAAAACGCAAAGCAGAGAGTGGCCCAAACGCTGGCCGCTCTGACTGCCTGATCCTCTTTCGAGAGATTTCGAGTTCAAGGCCGTCCCGATTGGAGCGGCCTTTTTTGAACGTAGAGAATGTCGGCTCTGAGCCCAAATTTAGCTCCAGTCGCAGTGGCAAAGAACCAGTCACTGTTGCTTAGGTATTGGCTTAATGGTCGAGCTGGTCACATAGAAGCAAAGTAGTGGTCGGTGTTACGGTTCTTGTGACAACACCTGACCTCGGCTTGTAAACGAGATCCCTTGAGTGCCGCTTCCACCGACCATGATTGCTTCTACGATAGGGGGTGACACCGGAACTTCTGCCGACCATGTGACTACGAAATTCGCGCCAATGCCGTCTCCGACGCTACCAATAGGTACAAGCGCATTCATTGACCCAAATGGCATCAGTTGAACGGGCTCATTTATGAGGGTTTCCAGAAGCTGCCCCGCTCTGTCGTAATATTCGACGCGCTCAACTTTGATCTCTGATTGAAGACTAATGTTGTGCACAACGAGGGTAGACGCGAGCGGTTCGCTGCGCCCCTCCTGCGTGAATACTCGCGAGTAGGAGGGAACATAGATGACTTGAGATGTTACACTCTCCGAAACTTGTGCGAATGAAGGGCTTGGTACAGTCGTCAACGAAACCAAAGCCATTGAGAGTGACCAGAAATATCTGCGGGAGAAAAACTTCATTTAGGAGAATGCTCCGTTTGTTCAGTCGTGAATATGAGCATACGGATGACAAGATTCGGCGCAAGAAAATGACCGCTTTGTCCGCACTTCGACTATTCACAAAAAAAACCGACACTCGATGTGCCGGTTTTTCTTTTTTTAATATTCGGTCAGCTTACCCGAAAACACGCCCCAGCGCGCCATCGACCGCGTCGGTGATCTGGTCGATGTCGTCCGCCGTTGCGATCAGTGCGGGCGAGAAGCACAGCGTGTTGTTACGGCTGGGGATCGAGCGGTTGGTGGCACCGATGATGACGCCCTGCGCCATACAATCGGCGACAACGGCTTGAACCCGCTTTTCGTCCATCGGGTCTTTGGTCGCACGGTCAGTGACCAGTTCGGCCCCCAGGAACAGGCCCTTGCCGCGTACGTCACCAATGACTTTGTGCTTTTCCATCAACGCTTGCAGGTTGCCCATCATGCGGTCGCCCATGTCGGTGCAATTGCCCAGCAGGTTCTCATCTTCGATGATGCGCATGTTCTCAATCGCTGCCGCCGGACCGGCCGTGCAGCCGCCAAAGGTCGAGATGTCACGGAAATAGTTCAGCGGATCCGACGCGTCGTCCTTGAACATGTCAAAGACTTCTTCGGTGGTGACCATGCAGGCAATCGCCGCATAGCCCGAGGCCACGCCCTTGGCCATGGTCACGAAGTCAGGTTTAATGCCGTATTGCTGGTATCCGAACCATGTGCCGGTCCGGCCAACACCGCAGACAACCTCGTCGATATGCAGCAGCACGTCGTATTTCTTGCAGATCTCCTGCACGCGCTGCCAATACCCTTCGGGCGCTTCGATTACGCCGCCGCCAGCCGTTACCGGTTCAAGGCACAGGGCACCAACTGTGTCGGGGCCTTCGCGCAGGATGACCTCTTCGATCTGATCCGCCGCCCATTCGCCGAAATTCTCTTCCGGTGCGCCGTCCAGTTCGTGCTTGCGGTATTCCATGCAGTGCGGCACGCGTACGAAGTCAGGCGCGAAAGGTCCGTATTGCGCAGTCCGTTCATCCTGACCGCCGGCCGACATGGTTGCCAACGTCGAGCCGTGATAGTCGCGGTCGCGGTACAGAATCTTGGTCTTCTTGCCGCCGTAGCGCTTATGCGCGATCTGACGGACCATCTTGAAGGCTTTCTCGTTCGCTTCAGAGCCGGAGTTGGTGTAGTAGACGCGGCTCATTCCCGGCATCTTGTCGATCAGCTGTTCGGCAAAGATTGCGCCGGGGATCGAGCCTGCCGAGTTGGCGAAATAGCATAGTTTCATCAACTGATCATAGACGGCCTTGCAGATCGATTCGCGGCCATAGCCAACGTTCACGGTCCACACTCCACCGGAAACAGCGTCCAGGTGTTCTTTGCCCTTCTGGTCCCAGACGCGCATGCCTTTGCCTTCGACAATGATGCGCGGGTCATTGGTTTCAAAGGGTTTATGCTGAATCAGGTGGTGCCAGATATGAGCGCGGTCGGCCTCGACCACGCGGGAAAGATCGTTTTCGTTGAACGTGCCGTCCATGACAAGTCCTTTCACTGAGATGCGCTTGAGGGGCTATTGGTCAGGCCACACCCCCGCCTGTGTTTAAGATGCTTCAGATCACCGCGAAAGGCCCGTTGTAAGTAGGGCCAGATCGCGCCATCCCATATTGCCAGAAGTTGGGCCTATCGTATTACTACGGATTTGTCAGAGCACCAAGATTATGCTCAAGTCGCGCGAACTGTGATTTGGGAGGATCAGCAGATGACAGCCACAAACATCTACGAGCGTCATTTGGACAAAAGCCGGGCCAACTACACGCCTTTGTCGCCGCTGACGTTCCTTGAGCGAACGGCGCAGGTCTATCCGGATTACCCTTCGGTGGTGTATGGGGACCGCCGGTATTGTTGGGCTGAAACCTATGCCCGGTGCCGACAACTGGCGGGTGCGCTGACCGCGCGTGGCATCGGCAAGGGCGATACCGTTTCAATCATCGCAGCGAATATTCCCGAGATGTATGAGGCTCATTTTGGCGTGCCGATGGCAGGCGCTGTTTTGAACGCCATCAATACGCGCCTGGATGCACCAATCGTCGCTTTCATTCTAAATCACGCCGAAGCCAAGGTGCTGCTGGTTGACCCGGAGTTTTCAGGTGTTGTGAAAGAGGCGCTGAAGCAGGTCGAGCGTGACATTTTGATTATCAATATCGAAGACCCGAGCTTTGAGGGCGGTGAGACACTGGGCAGTCTGACATATGATGCTTTGCTGAGCGAAGGTGACCCGGAATTCAATTGGTCCTTGCCAAACGATGAGTGGGACGCAATCACGCTGAACTATACCTCTGGTACAACAGGCAACCCGAAAGGGGTTGTTTATCATCACCGGGGCGCAACCCTGAACGCGCAGTCGGACTTGCTGGATTGGGATATGCCCAAACATTCCGTCTACTTGTGGACACTGCCGATGTTTCACTGCAATGGCTGGTGTTTCCCTTGGGCCATGGCGGCAAATGCGGGTGTGTCTGTCTGTCTGCGCGCCGTGCGGGCCGAGCCGATCTATGCGGCGTTCCGCGATGAGAAAGTCACCCATTTCTGCGGTGCGCCCATCGTTTTGAACATGCTGGCCCATGCACCGGATGAGCTGAAAGACTTTGATCACCAGATCAAGGTAATGACCGCAGGTGCCCCACCGCCTGCGGCAGTGATCGAAGCGATGGAGGCGATGGGCGTCGAAGTCACCCATGTCTACGGCCTGACCGAGACGTACGGGCCCTCGGTCGTGTGTGCCTGGAAAGACGAGTGGAATGAGAAAGGGCCAGAAGATCGCGCTGCTCTGAAAGTACGGCAGGGTGTGCGGTACACGGCGCTGTCTGGCCTGATGGTGGCCGATCCCGAAACGATGGAACCCGTGCCTTCTGATGGCGAAACTATGGGTGAGATTTTCATGCAGGGCAACGTGGTGATGAAAGGGTATCTTAAGAACCCGGACGCCACGGACGGGGCCTTTAAAGGCGGCTGGTTTGCGTCCGGCGATCTGGGTGTTATGCATCCCGATGGATATATCGCCCTCAAGGATCGATCCAAGGACATCATAATTTCAGGTGGCGAGAATATCTCGTCCGTTGAGGTCGAGGGTATCCTTTATAAACACCCGGCGGTGATGGAGGCGGCTGTGGTTGCGCGTCCAGACGAAAAATGGGGCGAAACGCCTTGTGCCTTTGTCGAGCTGAAACCCGAAGCAACCGCGACCGAAGCAGAGCTGATTGCCTTCTGTCGGGACAACATGGCCCATTTCAAAGCACCTAAGACCGTCGTGTTTGGCACCCTGCCGAAGACATCTACGGGCAAGGTGCAAAAATTTGTCCTGCGGGATCAGGCGCGGTCGCTGGACTAAAGCTTGTCGAAGATCGAAAGGTTCAGATCCAGCATCTCACCCATCCAGATTGCCCGATCGCGGTGATCTTCCAGATGCTCACCGGTTTCGGGATGGGTGAACACGGTCAGGCCCTGCCGGTTCAACATCAGCCATGGCATGACCTGATCAAAAGCGTCGGCGGCAAAGCCTAACTGGCAACTCCAGCGCGGATGAGGACCGACGTTGCGGGCATGCATACGCCCCATCTGAACCGGGAATAGCCGCGCGGCCTCTTCACAGACCTGTTGCGCCGTATCCTGCGTGTCGGCATCGAAATAGACATGGGCGTGGTAGCCGGTGATCTCGGGCATGGGGGACCTCATTTCTTTGATTTATCAAAGCTAAGGTCAAACGGGGCATACGCCTAGGCGCACAGGCACACAGGGCCTGTGCAGGGTTATTGGGGTGCATGCGCGTCGGGATGCGCTGCAACAAAGGCTGGATGACTAGCGCAGGCTGCTTCAACCCCCAGAACACGTGGCATGTCCGACAGTTCCACCTGCCAGCGGCGTGCATTGTAGAGTTGAGGGATCAGGCAGATGTCGGCGAGGCTTGGCTGCGAACCGGTACAATACGGGGCCTGTTCAAACGTGCCCAACATGGTCTCAAAGGCTTGCAAGCCGGGCCGGATGAAGTGCCGCATCCAATCTCCGGGCATGTCGGTTGCTTCTTTGCTTAACGACGTCGCGTGACGTGCGACAGACAAGTTGCAGACCGGGTGAATATCCACCGCAATTGCATATGCAAGTGCCTGTACACGCGCGCGCTCGACCGCGTCGTTGGGTAGTAAATTAAGTTGGCGCGTTCGGTCCAGATAGTCGAGGATGGCCAAAGACTGTGTCAGGCGGTGCCCGTCGACATCCAGTACCGGCACAAACCCTTGCGGATTGCGTGCCAAATGCTCAGCGCCTTTGTGTTCGCCGCCCACCAGATCGACAACAACGGCGTCATAGTCGATTGCGGCCAGATTCAGGGCGATCCGCACACGATAGCTGGCTGAGGACCGCCAATAGTCGAAAAGAACGGGTTTGTTCACGTTAAAACCCGTCAGTTTTCGGTCAAAGCGGCTGCGCGAATGGCGTCGGACAACACCGTTCCGTCGCCGATGTGATTGGCAAGAACCAACACCAGTCGGGCGTTCAGCGCGTCGCTGTCGGCTTTTTCAAGCCCTTCATGCGCCGCCAAAAGGGTGGCGTAAAAGTCGTCGGCGTTGTCGAAATTGGGGGTTAGGATCAAGTCTGACATTGCGCTTACTCCTTACCGCAAGCTCTGCGGATCGCATGACGGAAACTGTTTTCTTCAAAGCTGTCCCGTCGAGCGGCTACGTGCTGATCCGGGCGGATCAGATACACAGCGCTGGTTGCATTACCCAAGTAACGACGTTTGAGAGCCAGCGTCAGGTCGTCTTTGACCGACAACGCCAGCCGGGTGACCTCAATCCCATCCTCTTCCAGAGTGTCTGGGGCATCGGCATCAATGGTCAGCAAGGTAAATTTGCCCGCCAGCTTGGGCAGAAGGAATTCATCGCCCAGCGGGGCATCCGGGCAGGCCGACCCCGGGCGTGTGCAGGCTGGGCCGTTCAGCGCATCGGCCGAGTTCAAAGAAGACCCGTCATACGTGCAGGGTTGGCTCAAGCGCCCGGAATTCACCAGTGGTCGGGCAAATTCATACTGTTCGCTTAGATCCAGAACCGCATCGCGCAGAAGCCGCGACATCTCGGATTTTGGCGTGATGAAATCGGTCGACCGGCTGGATTTCTGGATATTTTCGTCGGCCCCCTGCACGCGTTCCGCGTTGTAGGTGTCCAACAGGCTTTCAGGGGCTTTGCCCTCGAGCACAAGCTTCAGTTTCCAGCACAGATTGTCGGTATCTTGCAGGCCCGAGTTTGCCCCGCGTGCGCCAAAGGGGCTGACCTGATGCGCGCTGTCGCCTGCAAACAGGACACGCCCCTTGCGGAAGCTTTCCATGCGGCGACACTGGAAGGTATAGATCGAGACCCATTCCAGCTGGAACTCGACGTCTTCGCCCAGCATCGCCTTGAGGCGTGGGATGACATTCTCGGGGCGCTTTTCACGCTCCTTGTCGATGTCCCAGCCCAATTGCAGGTCGATGCGCCAGACGTTGTCAGGCTGTTTATGGAGCAGTGCAGATTGACCGCGATTGAACGGTGGGTCGAACCAGAACCAGCGTTCTGATGGGAAATCGGCATCCATGATCACATCCGCGATCAGGAAGTTGTCTTCGAATACACGCCCTTCGAAATCAATGCCCAGCATCCGGCGGGTGGGAGAGGTGGCTCCGTCGCAAGCGATCAGCCATTCAGCCTCAAGCGTGTAGGGGCCTTCGGGGGTCTCGACCTCCATCCGAACGTGATCCTCGTGCGTGCCAATGGCCTCGACCTTGTTGCGCCCACGAATTTCTATCGGTGCGCCTTCTGCCTGCAGCTCGTGAACCCGTTGAACGAAGTAATCTTCGAAATGGTATTGCTGCAGGTTGATGAAAGCCGGATTGGCATATCCCTCATCCGGTTGCAGGTTGAAATCATAGACCTGACGATCATCGAAAAAGACCTTGCCGCGATCCCACAACACGCCTTTGTCGACCAAGCGGTGTCCACATCCCAGACGGTCGGCAATTTCCAAAGTGCGCTGAGAAAAACAAATGGCGCGACTGCCGAAACTGACCTTGTCGTTCTCGTCCAGAACCACAACTTCGATCCCTTGTTGGGCCAGATCGATGGCGGCGGCCAAACCAACCGGACCGGCACCAATCACGATGACCTTGCGCCTGACGGGCGTGGGACTGTCCTGATCCGGGCTGCGTTCATAGCCGTAAAGCGGTGTTTCAAAGATCTTGTTCATGGGCTCCCCCCAAGCAGACGCACCAAAGTGCTGCATATCCTGTCCTCCGGCGACAGGCGCCGGAGGCCTTGGCTTATGGTTTCATCGAATCCCGCCGCGTAAAACGATCTGGATCAAACCGGGTCGTTTTGTCATCCTTGCAGGGCTTCCCACATCTCAAGGTCGCGCTGGGCGGTCCAGATACGCGGCGTGTCGATGCCACGTGCCTCGTCATAGGCGCGCGCCACGTTGAACGGCAGGCAGTGTTCGTAGATCGCGTAGTCAGCGAATTTCGGATCACACTCGGCGCGTACGGCGTCCCAGGCTTCTTTCAGAGATCCTCCACGCGCCGCCACCTTGGCGGCAGGACGGTAGGTGCTGCTGACGAAATCGCGGGTATTTTCAATGGCCGCATTGACCATATCCTTACCAACCAGCGCGTCGCCGCGACCCGGAGCGATGGCGTCGACATCGAACCATTTGATCGCATCCAGCGTGTCACCCCAGTCGCTGAAGTGCCCATCGCCGCAATAGCAGGCCGAATGGTATTCGACGATGTCACCGGTAAACATCACGTTCTGGTCTGGCACATGAATTACGATATCACCGGCAGTGTGCGCACGGCCCAGATGCATCAGATCCACGCGACGGTTGCCCAGATAGACGGTCATCGTGTCGCTGAACGTGGTGGTGGGCCAGGTCAGGCCCGGGATGCTTTCGTGCCCTTCGAACAGGCGAGGAAACCGTTGGAATTCGCTGTCCCAATCCTCTTGCCCGCGTTCCACGACCATGGCGCGGGCCATGTCTGACATCAGGACTTGCTGTGCGCCAAACGCGCTTGCGCCCAGAACGCGAACGGCGTGGTAGTGGGTCAGTGCCACATGCGTGATCGGCTTGTCTGTAACTGATCGAACGCACTCGATCACCTTGTTGGCCAGACGCGGTGTCGCCTGCGCCTCGACAATCATCACGCTGTCATCGCCGATGATGACGCCCGAGTTCGGGTCGCCTTCGGCCGTAAAGGCATAGAGCCCTTGGCCCACCTCGGTGAAGCTGATCTTTTTCTCCGACATGTCCCCCTGGGACGCGAATGCTTTGGCCATCTTGGTATTGTCCTTTTGCGTTTGCGCGGAAGGCTGCGGTTGGAAGCCTCCGGCGGGAGTATTTGGAAAAAGATGAAGTCAGTGCGTCATCGTTCGAAAGGGGAAGTAAGGGCAGGCAGAACGGTGCCAACACAGTCACCGAAGCCGATTGTATAGCCGTCGCCTTTGGCCGCACCGGTCAAGGTGAGTGTGTCGCCGTCCTCGATGAAGCTGCGGGTTTCGCCGCTGTCCAGCGTCAGAGGTTCCTTGCCGCCCCAGCTGAGTTCCAGCAACGAACCGCGTTCGGGTTTGGTTGGTCCGGAAATGGTGCCCGACCCCAGCAAATCACCTGCATTCATCGGACAGCCGGACGTCGTGTGATGGGCCAGTTGCTGCGCGGCGGAATAGTACATCTGGTTGTAGTTGGTCTGTGCAATTGTCGTGGCAGGCTGCCCGGCAGGTGCCATGGTGATCGACAGATCAATGTCATAGAGCATCGGGCCGCAGTCTTTCAGGTGATCCAGCAACTCGAACTCACGGGCCGGCGTGTCACAGCGGAAAGGCTCCAGCGCTGCCTTGGTGACAATCCAGGGGCTGATTGATGTTGCGGTGGCTTTGGCCTGAAACGGACCGAGTGGCTGGTATTCCCAAGCCTGGATGTCGCGCGCAGACCAGTCGTTCAGCAGGACGTAGCCAAATATATTGTCGTCCGCCTCTTGCACCGAGATCGGACCCTCCGAAGGGGTGCCGACAATCGCGCCCATCTCAAGCTCGATGTCAAAACGACGGCTGGGCAGAAAGGCAGGCAGCTCTTGTTCTGGCGCTTTTAGCTGTCCCCAAGGGCGGCGAATATCCGTACCCGAAACAACGACCGAAGACGCGCGTCCGTTGTACCCAATGGGAATATGCAGCCAGTTCGGCGGCAATGCGTTTTCCGGCCCCCGGAACATCGTGCCCACGTTGAAGGCGTGGTTCCGGCCTGCGTAGAAATCGGTGTATTCGCTGACCGCGAAGGGCAGGTGCATCTCGGCGTCGTCTTGTTTGACAAGCAATGGTTCAACCTTGCTTTGCTCGTCCGAGCCCTCGGTCAGAAGGCTGATCAGACGTTCCCGCAGGGCGGCCCAGACAGCGGGACCTTCCTCCATTAGTGGGTTCCAGAACGGCATGTCGAACAGGGGCTCATCGCATAGGGTGATCAACCCTTCGGATTCGGCGGCGGTGACGTCGAGGATCATATCCCCAATGGCCACGCCGCAGCGCGGATCGTCGCCCTCGGTCGAGAAGACGCCATAAGGCAGGTTGTTCAGTGGGAACGGATGTGCCGCGTCATTGGCCGACGTCACCCAGGATGTCATTAGAGGCATACGATGTCCCTGTTTTGTTGGTTAAGTTGAGGGGCGAAGGGATTTCAGCCCCAACAAGATAGCAGCCAGGATCATGAAGCTGCCGCCAATGCGGTCAAGCCACAGCTTTGCAGGACCTTGCAAACGGCGGGCCAGCCAGCTTGCGCTGCCGCCATATGCGGTCAGAAACATCCCGTCCATGACCAGATAGGTGGCCGAAAGAATGGCGAATTGCGGCCAGAAAGGCAGTGCTCCGTCAATGAACAGTGGGAACAGCGCTGCAAAAAAGACCACGGCTTTGGGATTCGCGGCAGAGGTAATAAACCCCTGCATCCAAAGCGATTTGCGACTTGTCTTGGGCGCGGTTTGCGTATCAGACACGCGCGCTTTGAGGATCTGTTTAACCCCAAGATAAACCAGATAGGCCACACCAAGCCATTTGATGACTGTCAGCGCGGTTGCGGATGTGGCAATCAGGGCGGCCAGGCCAAGCCCCGCCGCCAACATCTGCAGAAAGTTCGCCGTCAGATCTCCGACAGCGGTGAATAGCCCGCGCCGAAGCCCGTTGGTGGCTGAGTTTGACAACATCAGCAATTGGCTGGGTCCCGGTGTGCTCATCAGCAGCAGGACGGTTGCCACATAGGTGAACCAGATATCCAAGCTCATTTCTTACCCGGTGTTCCGTCGAACTTTTTCTCGAGCGATGTCCAGCAGTCGATATAGTCATCCTGCAACGGCGCTTCGGTGGCGGCAAATGGCGTCAGATGCTGCGGGAAGCGGGTTTCGAACATGAACGACATTGTCTTGTCCAGCTTGTCCGGTCCCAGGTTGGAATATGAAGCCTTGTCAAAGGCTTCCCTGTCGGGACCATGCGGGATCATCATGTTGTGCAGACTGGTGCCACCGGGCACGAAGCCGTGTGGTTTTGCGTCATACTGGCCGTAAATGTTGCCCATGAGCTCGGACATGATGTTTTTGTGGTACCACGGCGGGCGGAACGTGTCCTCCATCACCATCCAGCGTTCGCGGAACAGAACAAAGTCGATATTGGCCGTGCCGGGCTGGCCAGACGGTGCCGTCAGAACCGTAAAGATCGACGGGTCGGGATGGTCGAACAGGATCGCGCCAACCGGGCAATAATTTCGCAAGTCATATTTGTAGGGCGCATAGTTGCCGTGCCACGCAACCACATCCAGCGGGCTGTGCCCGATCTTGGTGGTGTGGAACTGGCCGCACCATTTGATCGTCACGGTCGACGGCGTTTCGCGATCTTCAAACGCAGCTACGGGCGCTTTGAAGTCGCGCGGGTTGGCCATGCAGTTTGCGCCAATCGGGCCGCGGCCCGGCAGCTCGAACTTTTGCCCGTAGTTTTCGCAGACAAAACCGCGCGCGGGGCCTTCCAGAACCTCGACCCGGTACAGCAGACCACGCGGAATGATCGCGATCTCTTTGGGTTCCAGATCGATGATACCCAGCTCGGTCGCAAAACGCAGGCGTCCTTCCTGCGGAACAACCAACAGCTCGGAATCGGCCGAGAAGAAGTAGTCATCCACCATGGATTCGGTGACCAGATAGATGTGGCTGGCCATGCCCACTTGCGTGTTCACATCCCCCGCCGTGGTCATGGTCCGCATCCCGGTCATCCAGTTCAGACCTTCATCAGAATGTGGGACGGGATCCCAGCGATACTGACCCAGGCTGATCACATCCGGGTCGATGCACGGTGCCGATTTCCAATAGGGGAGGTCGATTTTTTCGTAACGATGTGAATGCTTCACCGATGGGCGAATACGATAACACCAAGTGCGTTCGGGCGGGTTCGCAGTGAAAGCGGTGCCGCTCAGCTGCTCTCCGTAAAGGCCATAGTTGCACCGCTGTGGGCTGTTCATCCCTTGTGGCAGCGCGTCGGGCAGGGCCTCGGTCTCAAAGTCGTTTCCAAAGCCGGGCATATAGCCGGCATGTGTGCCGACCGGCGTTGCAGCCTGCGTCAGCATATGCGGATCACTCGGACGATTCATGATGGTTTCCTCCGTTTGCTGCTTGTCGGGTAATAGTTGATTTTGTAACTAACAAGCATGTCACACGTAGAATCCAAAAAAAATGATGAGTTTGATCTGCAAAATTTTCTGCCCTTCCTGCTGAACCAGGCGGCTGAACAGGCGTCATTGGAATTTCAGAGCGTATACAAAGGCCGTTATGGGATGCTCAGAACCGAATGGCGGGTGCTGTTTCATCTCGGGCTATTTGGCGAGATGACCGCGAAAGAGATTTGCGAACGTGCCAGAATGCACAAGACCAAGATCAGCCGCGCGGTCGCCAAGCTGGAACAGCGTCGTTACTTGAAACGCACACGCGATGAAGCGGACCGGCGTGCAGAATGGCTGACACTAACACCGGCTGGGCAAACCGTGTATCGTGACTTGCATGGCGTCGCCGCAGACTATGATGCGAAACTGTCGGGCCTGTTTGAAGCGGAGGAAGCCGCTCTGCTGCGTAAAATGCTGCAAAGATTGGCTGGTTTGGACTGACCACTGGCAATTGATGTGCATGATCCCCAGATGGGATACATGCTTGATACGGACACAAATATGACCTCGTTAGACTCTTCGTCGGTGCCCACACACAAGCTGATCGATTGGTTGGTCAATAAGGGGCTTGAAGGGGCCGGGCAGGAAGAATTGCTGGAAGGCTTTTGCACCCGGCTGGTCGATATGGGCATCCCGTTGATGCGCTTTCACGCAGCCCAGTCCACTTTGCACCCAGTTTACGGCGGTATGGGTTACAGTTGGTACAACGGCACAGGCGGTGAATTCGAGCGGTTTGAAAATACCGATGAACCCAGCGAGGTTTGGCAGCAAAGTCCGCTGTATGCCCTGTTGCATGAGGATCTGGATGAAATCCGGGTCAAACTGGTCGAACATAATGAACCCAGTCGCTTTCCGCTGTTGAACGACCTGCGGGAAATCGGGGCAACCGATTATTATGCCACGGGCTTGTCTTTTGAAGGGGCTAAGCAGTTGCGCCCCAATGGCGCAAAGAAGGTCAGCGATGGCGTTCTGATGTCCTGGACCAGTGACGCACCAACCGGTTTTGACGACGGCGATCTGAACCAAATCCACACCGTTCTGCCGCATTTGGGTCTGGCGCTTAAGTCCGCCAAGAACCAGAACCTGACCAAAGATCTGATGCGTGTTTACCTGGGCCGCGATGCCGGTCGTCGGGTTCTGTCTGGTGAAATCCAGCGCGGGTCTTTGCAGCAGATCGATGCGGTAATTTGGAATTTCGACCTCGAAGGCTTCACCACCCTGTCAGAGGATCTACCGGGGCACGAGATTATTGACATGCTAAACGACTATCTGGCCGTGGCAGTGGGCGTGGTGCATGACAGGGGCGGTAATATCCTGAAATTCATGGGCGATGGTCTGATGGCCATGTTCGATGTCGGCGAAATCGACGAAGACGCCCGCGCCGCGCTGAGCGCGGTTCCCCTTTTGCAGTCGCGTATGGATGCGTTGAACGCTCAACGACAGGAGCAAGGCCTGCCAGTGGCCAATTACACGCTGGCTCTGCATTCAGGCGAAATTCTCTATGGCAATATCGGTTCCGAGACGCGGTTGGATTTCACAGTCATCGGCCCGGCCGTCAATCAGGCCGCCCGTATTGCGGGGATGCACCGGTCACTGGGACAGAGGATCCTGATCTCAGACGACGTCGCCCGCGCCGCACAACCCTGCGTGCAAGAGCTTGTGTCAGTGGGTCGTTACATGCTGCGCGGAGTGAACGAACCGAAAGAGTTGTTTACGGTGTACAGTCCCAGTGGGCAATCCGTAACCGATTGAAACTGAGCCTGTTCCTAAGTTGATGGACCTTGCAGAACGTCTTGGTTCCTTCCTTCTGCGGTCGTACCCTACATTGACGCTATTGGCTGCATGAACAAGGCCGAGGGTGTGTCGTTCGGCAAGCGCAGGTCACATGGTAATCGTCGATCGCATCTCGGGCAAAAAGCTATCGGTTTCCAGCATCGAATATGCGTTCGCCCTGCTCGTCAATCACCTGCTTCGCCTTGGTGATGCTGAAGCTCTCGGCCTGATCCCGGCTTTCAAAGACATCTGCCCGGATCACCGCTTGTGTTCTTCGTTCTCCGTCGATGGTCTTTTCGATTCGGGCCGAAAGGCGATACTTGCCACCCTCGGCAATCAGGTCTGGGAAGATTTCGAACCCTTTGTATGCGACCGGCTCAGGACCCGACTTTTCGCCGCCACCAAAGAGTTTTGAGAAGAGTGACATGGACCAGCTCCTTTCAGCTTGTTTGGATCAGAGACTAACGCGGCTAGGGGCGGGGTTGAAGTGCGCTGTACGGTTGGTTCACCGGATCCTCGATTCTATTGCATCCTGGCTGCCAACGCAAAGCGCCTAGAGCAGCCACTCAGTGCTGGAATCCAACTGCTGGATTTGTTTACACAGCGTCCGACAGGGCCTTGGATCAGAAATCGATCTCCACGCCCGGCAAGCTCAGCTCTTTCATCATGTCGCGCAGTTCCTGACGGGCGGCGATGTTCGAGATGTTCAACTGCTTTACGCCGATATCCTTGAGATCCAGCAGGGTCAGGCCACGGGGGAACAGTTCGCGGAAGATAACCCGTTCGGAAAAGCCCGAAGCGACGCGAAAGCCGATGCGCTGAGACAGCATCTCGATCGCGCGCTGCATCTTTTCCTTGTTGACCATACGCTGCGTGCCGACCCGGTTGCGGACCACGACCCAGTCGATGGGTTTCAGCCCAGCTTGGGCCCGTAACTGACGCGCGTTCCAGACCATTTCGGAATAGACCGATGGGCCGAGGATCTTTTCCCCCTTCGAGTCGATCCGCGCCAAAAGGTCGAAGTCGATGAAGCTGTCGTTCAGCGGCGTGATCAGCGTGTCGGCCAACGAGTGCGCCACCTGGCTGAGACGGGTGTGAGAGCCCGGGCAGTCGATCAGGATGAAGTCGCTGTCGCTTTCCAGTTGCGATACAGCGGCGGACAGGCGGTGGTCATAGATGTTCTCGCCGGGTTTCAGCGTGGCGGCATCGATCTCGGGCAGGTCGTGATGACGCGGGCTGGGCAGGGTCAGGTCCGAGCTTTTGAGGAAGTTGTTCCGGTTCTCGAAATAGCGCCCCAGACTGCGCTGGCGCAAGTCCAGATCCAGCGTGCTGACCTTGTGCCCCAATCGGGCCAGCGCGGTTGCCACATGCATCGACACGGTCGATTTGCCTGCGCCACCCTTTTCGTTCCCGACCACGATGATATGTGCCATGCTTGTATTCCCAAGTCCCGCCGTGCTTCGCTACACGTTGTTGGCACCCACTATATGTTGTGTCGCGTTGGAAGGAAAGAACCTCAAGCGGCGGTTTCGGGCAATATCAGACCCTATTTTGGAAAACCCTGCGCGGTGCGCGGGTTACGGGCGCGCGCTTGCCAATGTGCCGGACCTGATTCACAGTCAGCATGCTGGTTGAGCAGGGAGAAAGCAGCTTGGAACACCTGTTCCTGAACGTCTTGAACGTGGTTTTGCCGGTCCTGATCTGCGCCGGGATTGGCTATGGCCTTGCGCTGATTCACGCGCCCTTTGACAACAAGGTGATCGGTGGGATCGTCTCAAAGGTGGGCTATCCTACGCTGATTATTTCGCACCTTTCGACGACCAATTTAGCTGTAGGTACTTTTCTGGACATGATGACCGCTGCTGCTTTGGCGGTGGCAGGGTTCGGTGTGTTGGGTTTCGTCGCCCTAAAGGCCCTGCGCCTGCCGGTCAGGGCGTTTCTGACGCCGTTGATGCACGGAAATGTTGGCAACATAGGTTTGCCAATCACCCTGTTGGCACTGGGTGATGCAGGTATGGCTTACACGATGGCGTTTGTGGTGGTTGTGCTGATCAGCATCTTTACCGTTGGGATGTGGATCCCGGCCGGAGAGTTCTCGCCCCGGAAACTGGTTTCTTCACCGATTATTTATGCCGTAGCGCTTTCACTGATCCTGATGGCGACAGGAACCAGCCTGCCGCAGCCGATTGCAAAATCTTTTGATATTCTGGGAGGACTGTCGATTCCGCTGATGTTGCTGACATTGGGTCATACCTTGGCGACATTGCAGGTCAAAAGCCTGGGACGGGCGATCACATTAACGCTGATGCACCTAGTGATGGCCGTTGTCATCGCCAGCTCTTTGATCTGGCTGTTCGGGTTTACGGGATCGGAACGGGGCGCTTTGATTCTGTGCTGCCTGATGCCGTCGTCTGTGGCGACCTATCTCTTCATCGATCAGCATGTACCGGAATACGGGCCAGATGTGGCAGGCTTCATTCTGGTCTCGACATTGGCGACAATACTGGTGCTTCCGGTGGCGCTGTCCTACTGGATCTGACACTCGGCAATGCCATTTTCGTGACTTGTAACCCTTTGACGCCTGACCGACTATGCCCGGTAAATCATACAGTATTCAAAAGGGCTCCACTTATGATCGGATATGTAACCATCGGCGTTTCCAACATGGACGCCGCCAAAACATTTTACACTTCACTGTTCGAAGACATAGGCGCGCAGGTTCTGATCGATGCGGGCCGTATCGTATTTATCGGAAATGACCCGACGGCACCGATGCTGGCCGTATGCGAACCATATGATGGCAATGACTGCGCGTCCGGAAATGGCAATATGATATCTTTTCCTGCCGACACCAAAGAGTCCGTTTCCGCAATGTATGACAAAGCGATCAGCCTTGGCGCGACAGACGAAGGCGAGCCCGGGCAACGCGTGCCGGACCGGTTTTATGGTGCATATGTGCGGGACCCTGACGGCAACAAGCTTTGTTTTTATGTCTTCGGTTGAAGCCGGATTAAGCCCAGGCAAGAAAAAAGGCCGCCCGATGGGGCGGCCTTTCGCATTTCATTTCGGTCAAGCTTAGAAGCCCAGACCTTCGTATTTCTTTTTGAACTTCGACACACGGCCGCCGGCGTCCATCAGGCGCGACGAGCCACCGGTCCATGCCGGGTGCGAAGAGGGGTCGATTTCCAGAGCCAGCTGGTCGCCTTCTGCGCCCCAGGTG
This sequence comes from Ruegeria sp. HKCCD4315, assembly GCF_013112245.1. Lineage (NCBI taxonomy): Bacteria > Pseudomonadati > Pseudomonadota > Alphaproteobacteria > Rhodobacterales > Roseobacteraceae > Ruegeria > Ruegeria sp. HKCCD4315. The sequence goes on from NZ_WVRN01000001.1 coordinate 621,590, forward strand.
GATTTCATCTGAACCACGGTGCCATCGGTCATTTTGACGTTGATGACGTGATAATCGGGATGGATGTCTTTTTTCATCTTTCCGCTCCTTACGCCTCGGCGCCAGCCTTGGGCTTGTAGTTGGTGACTTCTGCGATACGTGCAGATTTACCGCGACGGGTGCGCAGATAGTACAGTTTGGCGCGACGGACGCGGCCACGGCGGACAACGGTGATGCTGTCAATGTTGGTCGAGTACAGCGGGAACACACGTTCCACGCCTTCGCCAAACGAAATTTTGCGAACGGTGAACGAACCGGCAATGCCATTGCCGTTGTTGCGCGCGATGCAGACGCCTTCATAGTTCTGCACACGGGTGCGCGACCCTTCGGTCACCTTATAGCCGACACGGATGGTGTCACCGGCTTTGAAGTCGGGGATGTCTTTCCCCAGGGCGGCAATCTGTTCCGCCTCAAGCTGTGCGATCAGGTCCATCGCAGGTACTCCTATCTGCTCGTGGTTGGTCCACGAAGTTTGGGCACGGCCTGAGAGCTCTTGGTCTTCATCGGGTCCTGCACGCAGCCCGCCAGAGGTCAGATCGACTGTTCCTTAAGTCCGGTTCCATCTGACACCTCCCTGCCGAAGAAAGCTGGGCGTTACGCCATGATGCAAACCAAAACACCGGAGTCGCAGATTGCGGCACCGGATTGCGGTCGTTTAAGGGGATTGTACGCAGGGATCAAGAGCAAATCGCATCGAATTACCGGGCAATACTGGTGGGATTCCGCCAGTCGCAAACTGCAGCGTTGCCTTGCCTCTCAGATCAGGCATTCTGAGGCAAATTGAAAGAGCAGAATTTAAGACAGGACTTCAAGGATGCGAATTGCATTTGTGCTGGCAGTTTCGGCTGCTTTGCTTGTGTCATGCGGACGCGGTGGCCCGAAGCCTCAGGCGGTCGAGCCTGTGCCGGGCGTGGACCGGACAGCGCCGTCGGTGATTTACCCCGATTTTGGTGACGCTGATCCGCATGATTGGGAGGGCCGTCATCCCGGCCTGTATCCTATCCATGGTCTTGACGTTTCTCGTTGGCAGGGGGCAATAGACTGGCGCAGGGCCAAAGCTTCGGGTGTGAGCTTTGTGTTCATGAAAGCAACCGAGGGCGGGGATGTGGCCGATCCGATGTTCGATGACCATCGACGCGGCGCACAGGCCGCCGGTGTGCCTTGGGGGGCTTACCACTACTACTATTTCTGTCGTTCGGCCCGCGAACAGGCCCGTTGGTTCATCCGCAACGTTCCCAAAGGCGCGGACTTACCGCATGTGTTGGACATGGAATGGACGCCGCATTCGAAGACCTGCACCTTGCGTCCCGACGGCAAAACCGTTCGCGCCGAGGCGCAACGGTTCCTGGACATTTTAGAACGGCACTATGGTCGTCGTCCCATTGTCTATACAACAGTAGACTTCTTTGAAGATACCGACATCGCTCGCCTGCCAAAGACCGAGTTCTGGTTGCGTTCGGTCGCCGGTCATCCGCGTGAGGTTTATCCGCGCACCGTATGGCGGTTTTGGCAGTATACCGGCACAGGGTTGGTGCCGGGGGTTCAGGGCAGGGTGGACATCAACGCCTTCAACGGCACGCCGGAAAACTGGGCCAGATGGAAGGCCAGGCCTTAGATCTTCGGCGTTCCGTAAGTTTCAATCGTACCGCCGCTGACCAGATGATCCAATCGCCGCTCGCGTTCTTCCCCAAATGCGTTGCGCAGCCAAAAGGACTCACCCGTGCTAAGCTCGCGACGTTCAAAGCCGCGTTCACGCAGGCAGCGGTCCACCTGATCAATTTCGCCCTGCACACGCAGTTCGTCTTGAAACGGGGCGGTTACGGCTGGCCCGATAATGATTCCCCAAAGAAGAATATTGGTCGCATAGCCGCCGATGACCGCGCTGCTACCACCTTCGTCTGCTTCTTGAGAACAGGAATCTACCGCAACCCGCGCAGAGTGCAGATTATGGCCCGCTTGTGTGGGAACAGACATCCCAAGTGGTTTTGTGGTGCAGGCCGAAGCAGCCAACAACGTGCCAAGCAATAGCTTTTTCATAATGTAGTCAGTCTCACTTCAATCTTTCTCGCCCACGAATCCTATGGGCCTAGAAAGTGAATAAATTGAGGCGCGCTCAACTTCAAATGGCAATCCGACAAAGAATTAGTCTGCGGCATCGCCGCCACATCCCTGTCCTTTAGTCCTGTTTTCCGGGCTTGGATTTTACATACTCTGCCCAGATGTCGGGACGTCGATCGCGGGTGATATCTTCTGCCATTTTGTGACGCCATTCCGCAATGCGACCATGGTGACCTGACATCAAAACCTCAGGGATTGGGTGCCCTTTCCAGTCTGCGGGGCGTGTGTATTGCGGGTGTTCCAGCAGGCCCGAGGAAAAGCTTTCTTCCTCGGTAGAAGCCTGATTGCCCAGAACGCCGGGGATCAGACGAACGGTCGCGTCGATCAGAGCTTGCGCCGCGATTTCCCCGCCGGTCATTACAAAGTCACCCAGCGATACTTCCTGTACCCCGTAGTGCTCCAATACCCGCTCGTCCACACCTTCGAAGCGGCCGCACAACAAGGTCATGCCATCGCATCGAGCGAGGTTCTGCATCATGCGCTGGTCCATGCGTCGCCCGCGCGGACTAAGGTAGATAAGAGGCCAATTGCCATGAACACCCGCCATCGTATGTTCAATAGCTTCACCAAGAACATCCGCGCGCAGCACCATGCCAGCACCGCCACCGGCTGGCGTGTCATCGACGTTGCGGTGCTTGCCAACGCCGAACTGCCGCAGGTCCACCGTCTCGAGCTGCCACAAGCCTTCCTGCAAAGCCTTGCCAGTCAGGCTTTCGCCCAGCACTCCGGGAAAGGCTGTCGGAAACAGCGTGATGATCTTTGATTTCCAGACCCCGTGCAAATCCGGCGTCGGCGTCATCAGTTCACGCGGTTTCAAAGTCGGCCGGATCGCTTTTCGGCCGTGGGATTTGCTGGGTTTGTCTGTCATGTCTGGCGGGCCAGTTCGGTCTGGGCAGTTTGAATCAAAGCCTTCTTCTGGGTGATCAAAGCGGCTTCGTCCAGTGATGAACGGTTCAAAGACAGCATTTCCTGCAACACCTCGTCAGAAAAGCTGGGGCTTACGCGTGCAGGACCTCGAAGCAGCGCAGCTTTCTCGGGCGGCAGATCCAGGAAATTGGCAAACGGCGCACCTGCTCCGAGGGGATGGTTCTGCACCTGTTCCAAAAACGCAGTCTGGACGGTGATGGTCGGTAGCCGATCCCTGATCGTGTCTGCAGTTTCTTGCAACGTGGGCAGATGCGCCAAATCAGAGCAGAAACCGTCCAGATCCTGCACGATCCGAGTTTGGTGCAGATCATGAGCCCACAGGCTGCGCAGCCACGCCTCGCGCTGGCGCAGAGACAGGTAGACAGTGATATCGACCTCGTCGCCCAGAAATCGTCGGCGCAGCACACTGACCAGCGTCTCGGCCAGTTCGGGTGCGGCCCCATAACCTTCCTCGCGGTTTCTGCTGGGGCGCAGGCCCAGGAAGTTTTCTTCGCTCAGGATCAGGCCCCGGCGTTCGCCAAAATCCAAACCGTCCAAAAAGGTTTGAACTTGTCCGCCAAACCCGGCCAGCGTCGCGTCCAGCCGATAGATTGAATGGCGCGTTGCGACCTCGCTCAGCCCGGACTTGCGGGTTTTGTAGGGTAGAACCAATGCAAAGCGGGGCCAGATCAATTCACGGTTTTCATGCAGAAACGACTGTACTGCGGTCATGCCTGTCTTGTGCAGGCCCAGATGCAGCAATATGCGCCGCATCAGATCAGACCTTCGGGCGGGTCAGCCACGATACGGCCTTGCTCAAGATCCACCGTTGGCACCACTTGCAGCGTAAAAGGCAGCAGAACGGTGGATTTCAAACCCGGCCCATGCAGTTCCAGCAAGTCCGCAGCGCCATGGTTCTGTACGGATTTGACTTTGCCCAGCAGCGTGCCGCCGGTGTCATAGACATCCAGTCCGATCAGGTCGGTGTGATAAAACTCATCATCGGGAAGCGAAGGCAACTGATCGCGCCGCGCAAACAGGCGCAGACCGTTCAGCGCATCGGCTTCTTCCTTGGTTTCGACCCCGCCCAGACGTGCCGCAAACCCGTTTTTGATGGTGCGCGTCAAAACAACCGGAAAGCGCTGTTCGCCGGTCTCATCTGTCAGTGGAGAGTAGTGTTCAATATCTTCGGGCACGGCGCAAAAGCTTTTCAGGCGCACTTCGCCGCGTACGCCGTAAGACCCCGCAACGCTGCCGACGCAGATCAGATCACTCATTGGACGCGCCTGTTGTCAAACAAATCCCGTTTCTCCATTCGCCAAGGCCTTCGCAGGCTTCGCGTTGATTGTTGCGTTCGAAGAACACGCCGACAATAAAGGCGATCAGCAGCAAAATGGGAAGTCGAATCAATCCGAACATGGGACCTTACCGTGTTTCGACCGCCAGGGATTGGGCACGGTTTTCCCAGCCTACCTGTTCCAGTTCCGGTGTGTCTGATACCTGTTCAGGCCATCCGACGCAGAAGTATCCGATCAGTCGCCAGTCTTCCGGCACGCTCAGATCGCGTATCATTTGCTCGGGATCCAGGATCGACACCCAACCCAGTCCCAACCCCTCGGCCCGCAAGGCCAGCCAGAACAGTGTGATTGCCGAAACAACAGAGTAACGCCGCATCTCGGGCATTGTGCCCGCACCCAGCCCCATGCCTTTGTCGGTGCTGTCGTCGCAGAATACAGCCAGTTGCACGGGGGCCTCTTGCATCCCGGACAGTTTCAGGCGGCTGTAAAGCTGCGCCTTGTCGCCGGAATACCCCGCCAGCGCATCATCGTTGGCAGTTTGGAAATTCTTCAGCGCGGCAGCGCGGGCTGCTTCGCTTTCGACGCGGATCACGCGCCAGGGTTCGCTGAGCCCCACCGAAGGGGCCAGTTGAAATGCGTCGAGGCAGCGCAACAGCACTGCCTCGTCCACGGTGTCGGTGCGGAACCGGCGCACATCACGCCGGAGCCGCAACAACAGGTCAAACTGCGTGCGAAAATCGTCGGTGAAAGTCTGATCCCGCACGCGTTACCCTTCTTACTCTTCTGCAGCCGCTTCTTCAGCCGGTGCAGCCGCCGCTTCGGCAGCTTCAGCAGCCTTGGCCGCTTTTTCTTCTGCGCGTTCCTGAGCTTTCTTGCCCGGGGTGCCCTTGTTGGGGTTGTTACGCTCGGCTTTTTCACGGGTGCCGGCAGCTTCCAGCATACGCGCGATACGGTCGGTGGGCTGAGCGCCCTGATCCAGCCAGTACTGGATGCGCTCCATGTTCATTTTCACGCGCTCTTCGCTGTCTTTCGGCAGCAGCGGGTTGTAGGTGCCCAGTTTCTCGATGAAACGGCCGTCACGGGGCATGCGGCTGTCAGCAGCCACGATGCGATAGAAGGGACGCTTTTTCGAGCCGCCGCGGGCGAGACGAATTTTCATTGCCATGGTGGTATCTCCTTTGAATGGCATCACGCCGGAGGCGTGTCTTTTGTTGAGCCGGCGTAGGTGCCGGTTAGTTCTGGTGTTTCTTATGGTGTCGGATGACTTCCTGAATGATGAAATTCAGGAAAGCCTTGGCGAAATCGGGGTCCAGATCGGCCTCTTTCGCCAGGTCTTCTAGCCGTGCGATCTGCGCCGCTTCGCGCGATGGATCGGACGGGGGAAGGTCGTGTTCGGCCTTGAGCTTGCCAACGGCTTGCGTGTGCTTGAACCGCTCGCCCAGCGTATAGACAAGGATCGCATCCAGCCGATCGATGCTTTCGCGATGCTCTTTCAACAGCGTGGCAGCCTGTGTCACGGGGTTGGTCATTGGCCGGTCCTTTCGGTGGTCAGGTCAATCTGCGGGTGGCGCCAGATTTGAGCGTGCTTGCCCAGTAGCTCGGCATTTTCAAGCTCCAGCGTGGCTCCAAGGCGTTCTGCCAAAGCGCGCGAGCGGTCGTTGGCATGGGCGATGTACGAGATCACGCCGTTCAGCCCCTGTTGCCGCGCTGCATAGTGGCGTGCCGCTTGCGCCGCCTCAAATCCCAGCCCTTTGCCTTCGGCCTCGGCCATAAGGGTCCAGCCCAGCTCGGGCTCGGCCCAGCCGGGGGCATCGATCATACCGGCCCATCCAACAAACGCGCCGCTGGACATTTCGGTCAGGTGCCACAGGCCAAAGCCCTTCAGAGCCCAATGTCCAAGGCGTTTCACGAGCGAGTCCCAGCTGCCAAGCTCATCCTTGGGTCCGCCGACCATATGGCTGCGCTCAGTCGCGAAGAATGCTGTCATCGCAGGTAGATCGTCCAGATGTGGCGCGCGCAAGATCAGACGCTCGGTCTCGATGGTAGGGATGGTGAACGAGGTCATGCGTATGCCTCCATCCCGCCTTGTAGTTCATCTGGGTGCGGGTGGCGATAAACGACATCCTCGGGAGACGGGCGCGCTGCGTTTTGATCCTCAATTGCGCCGAGCCTCTGTGCCAAGGCGATTGAACGCGTGTTGGGCGCATCAATATAGCTGACCAGTGTTGCCAAACCGGCGTTTTGAAAAGCCCAGTCGCGCGCGGCGCATGCCGCTTCGAATGCAAAACCCTTGCCCTCATAGTCGGGGAAGATGCACCAGCCGATTTCCGTCTCGGGGAATTTCGGGGGTTTGTTGATCCCGACCTGGCCAATGAACTCACCGGTTTCCGTCAAGTCGACGGCCCATGCACCAAATCCGAGAAACTGCCAACTGGCTACGTCCGAGCCCAGCATTGACCACAGGTCCTGCGCCGAGTACGGCCCATCCATATATTTCGCCCACTCCGTCGCAAAAAGCGCTGCCATCGGCTCGAAGTCTTCGAGCCGGTGATGGCGCAGTGTAAGGCGCGTTGTGGTTATGGTGGGCGCGGTGCTCATTTACTTTTTCTTGCCGAACCCGCTGAGGCCCTGAGGCAGGCCCATGCCGCCGCCTAATCCGGGCAGGCCGCCGGGCATCTTGCCGCCCATCGCCTTAGCCGCTTGTTCCAACGCCTTGGGGTCCATGCCTGCAGCCATTTCCTCGGGCGAGGGGCCGCCTTTGCCGAACATGCCTTTCATGGCCTGTTTCAGCATCTTGCCTTTGCCCATCTTGCCCATCTTTTTCATCATGTCCGACATCTGTCGGTGCATCTTGAGCAGCTTGTTCAGGTCGCTGACCTCCATGCCCGAGCCTGCCGCGATCCGCTTTTTACGGCTCGCCTGCAATAGCTGAGGGTTGGCGCGTTCGCGTTTGGTCATCGACTGGATCATGGCGATCTGCTGACGCAGGATTTTGTCGTCCAGTCCTGCCTGGTCCATCTGTTTGGCCATTTTGCCCATGCCGGGCATCATGCCCATCATGCCCTGCATACCGCCCATCTGGATCATCTGTTCCAGCTGCATTTTCAGGTCGTTCATGTTGAACTGACCTTTGACCATGCGCTTCATCATGCGCTCGGTCTGTTCCATCTCCATCGTTTCCTGGGCCTTTTCGACCAAGGCAACAATGTCGCCCATGCCCAGAATACGACCGGCGATCCGGTCCGGCTCGAAGGTTTCGAGCGCGTCCATCTTTTCGCCCAGACCGACAAAGCGAATGGGCTTGCCGGTGACCGCGCGCATCGACAGCGCCGCACCACCGCGCCCGTCGCCGTCCATCCGCGTCAGGACCACGCCGGAGATGCCGACCTTGGCGTCGAATTCCTCGGCCACTTCAACGGCGACCTGACCGGTCAGGCCGTCGACGACCAGCAGAGTCTCGCGCGGGTCGACCGCGTTGCGGACCTGCTCGACCTCGTCCATCAGGACTTCGTCGATATGCAGACGGCCCGCGGTGTCGAGCATGTAGACGTCATATCCACCCAGCGTCGCTTGTTGCTTGGCACGCTTGGCGATATCGACGGGTTTCTGACCGGGCACGATCGGCAGCGTATCGACGCCGACCTGCGTGCCCAGAACAGCCAGCTGATCCATCGCCGCCGGACGATAAACGTCGAGCGAGGCCATCAGGACCTTCTTGCCCTCTTTCTCTTTCAGGCGTTTCGCCAGCTTACCGGTGGTGGTCGTCTTACCCGAGCCCTGCAGACCCACCATCAGGATCGGGGCAGGCGGGTTGTCGATCTTCAGCTTGCCGGGGTCTTCTTCGCCGCGCAGGGTATCGACCAGCGCGTCATGCACGATCTTGACGACCTGCTGGCCGGGGGTAATCGACTTAGTAACAGCCTGACCTGTCGCCTGTTCCTGAACCTTTTTGACGAAAGCGCGGGCTACTGGCAGCGAGACGTCGGCCTCAAGCAGCGCAACCCGGACCTCGCGCAGGGCGGTCTTGACGTCTTCTTCGGACAGAGCGCCCTGTTTGGTCAGCCGGTCAAAGACGCCAGAGAGGCGTTCGGATAGATTTTCAAACATGCCTTCGGCCTCCTTAGCCGGTTATCTGATGGCGTGCCCTACATAGGATGCGCCGGTTAAATGCACAAACGCCCCCACGGGCGAAACTCGCTGGTGGGGGGCGATCCCTGAACGACTCAAGGGACCGGAAGATCGAAAGGCTTCCGGATGTTTGGCGGTCATTTACGCCTTGGAGGCGGGTGAGTCAAGATAAGCTGTATCAAGGTGGCTGGTGTAGGGTACTCTGATCAAAACAAGCTTGGGGAGGGGGCAATGAAGGACGATCTTCCGCAAAAGACAACGGATTATGTTGGTGAAGTGACCAACACCGATATCTGGTCTGGTTTCGAGATACGGCCGGACGATATCTTTGTGTGCACGCCGCCTAAATGCGGCACGACGTGGACGCAGACCTTGGTGCGAATGTTGATCACGCAAACCGCTGATCCCGGCGTATACGACAACAAGATTTCACCATGGCTGGATTGCGGCTTTCGCGACAGGGAAGAGCAGGCAAAAACGCTGAACGCGCAAAGCCATCGGCGCTGCATCAAGACACATACGCCGCTGGACGGAATTACCTTCTCGCCTGATGCGCAGTATCTGGTTGTGCACCGCCATCCTGTCGACGTGCATTTCTCAATGCGCCGTCATGTTGAAAACATGAAGGACGATTGGCTGGATCACCTGTTCCCTGAAGATCTTTCGGAAGCTTTTGCAATGTTTCTGGACCGACCGGCTTCATCAAAAGGTACCGACGATCTGACACTTGGATCATTTATCCATCACTTCCGATCCTTTTGGACCTTCCGTGAATTGCCCAATATTCATTTCCTGCACTACGCAGAGCTTAGCCGCGATCTACCCGGACAAGTCTCGTGCCTGGCCAACATCATGGACACCGAGATCAGCCCGCAGCTGATCAATGACATCGCCGAGGCGGGCAGTTTCGGGTCGATGAAGAACAATGCGCAGCGTCTGGAGCAAACACCCGGGTTCACCAGTGGGTTTCACGACTTTGCACAGTTCTTTTCTTCGGGCACCAGCAACAAGTGGGAAGGCAAGCTGACGTCTGATGACATGGCCAGGTACGCCGCCCGCATGTCCGAGCTGGTTTCACCTGAAGAACGTCTGTGGTTGGAACGTGGTTTAGCCTCTAGCCCACGCTGACGTCTTGGTCGCCTTGGTTGGACGCGGGCAGCCAACCATTCACAGCTTCAGCCAGCCGATGTGAGCCTGACCCGCTGACATATGCCTCAACAATGGGATGGCGGCCAGCGCTCATTCCCTCGTCCAGGATCAGCACTGGGCGATACATCGTCGACGTGCGCTTGCCGTTTCTGGACTTTGTGCTTTCGACCTCGGCATGAGACAGGCTGGACAGCTTATGCTCGACGGCCTCATAGCCAAATACGGATTGGCGGCGGATCAGGATGCTGTTGTCACGACGATCCAACACGACCTGAACGCGTCGAACAAACGCGCAGAAAGCACCCAGGCCCATTCCGCCCCCAAAAACAGCGAAGAAGAGGCCAAACCAGATGCCCTCACCGCCTTCACTGGCCATGAACAGGCCGGCACCTACAAAGGCGAGTATGAAGAGGACCAGTGTGATGCTGATAAACCATGGCGTGTTCGACAGGATCAGTAGGTCAGGGGTGTTGCGCGTGACTTTCATGGCGGAACGCTACAGCACTTTCCGGCGCTGTTGAAGCAAAGCGCAACGCTTGCGCCTTTAATAAAAGTGCGCGCACGCGACAAACAATTCCTGCGGCAATGGATATATGTGGTCTTCCCGATCGCTGATTGCAGGCAGGGGCGTTCTGTGGCACAGCGCGGAAAATTCAGTGCAAGGAGACCGGGATGGACGCCTCATCTGCTTTTCAGGGCACGTTGCCTTTGACCTCTGATGCGTTGCTGGCGCAGCTGGATGATTGGGGTTTGGCCTATCGTCTTCATACACATGTGCCGCTGCGCACGGTCGAGGACTCGAAAGCAGTCGAAGATCAGTTCATGGTTCCCGGCGAAAATGCGTTACGGGTTAAGAACCTGTATTTGCGCGACAAGAAAAAGCGCAACTACTTAGTAACGCTCGAGCAGAACCGCGAAATCGATCTCAAGGCGCTGGGTGCGGAACTGGGTGTCGGAAACCTGTCTTTCGGGTCGGCAGACCGGCTGATGCAGAATCTCGGCATTCGTCCCGGGGCGGTCAGTCCGCTGGCGATGATCAACGGGGTTCAAAACAATGTCCGGTTCTTCATGGACGCAGCGGCCAAGCAAGCCGAAGTGATCTACATGCATCCGCTGGTCAATGACCGCACGGTGGCCCTGAAGCGGGCCGACGTGATGGCCTTCTTTGATCACATCGGATGTGAGGTGACCTGGCTGCCCTGATCACCCGAGCGCCTCTTTCAGCGCGGCAGAGACATGTGCGGCTGATGGGTTGACGAACAGGTGCCCTTCCGCCTCGAAAACCGGATCATCAAGATGAGCCGGAAACGCCAATGGCAGCTCGGTACAGGCCAACAGAATTGCCGTTCCGTTGGCTGCGTGTTTGTTGCAAAAAGCAAGCAATCTCGTACGCGCTGTATCGGACGCGCCGCCATAAAAGTCGCTGTCAATCATGGCCTGCATCTCGGTTATTTCAGGTTCGGGCAGGCGATTATTTGCAGTGATACCCTCGGCAGCCAACCGATCTGCGTAGTTCGTGGCCTGCATCGTCACAGAAGTTCCCAAGACCAGAGCCTCGGATGCGCCGGTGCTCGCCGTGGCGTCGGCGGTTGCGTCAAAGATACTGAGAATAGGCATGGAAACGCCTTGCCGGATTGCGTGCAGCCGGGCGTGCGGCGTATTTGAGGCGATGATTCCGAAGTCGCAGCCCGCGCGTTCCAAAGTCAGCAGAGCATCGCGGAACACGTTGTCAAATTCCGCCCAGCTTGCCTCATCGCCGGCAACGCCGCGCAAAGCGCGTGTCTTGGCCTGAGTGACGGATTCAATGGTTATCGGCGGGACTGGTAAAGGAGAGCTGTGACCCAGTTGCGCGAAGTGGCGCCCTGCGCCTTCCGCAATGGCCCGGTAATAATCGACGGTCGAAGCCCAGCCCACACCGCCCAGAATGCCGATTTTCTTCATAAGTAACGCCCAGCCTGCTCATTTGCATGAACGGCAGACTGGACGTTTCTATTCTTTTTGACCAGAGCCAATCAGGCTGCGAGCTCGGCAACGGCCTTGCGGGCGCTTTCCAATGCAGCTTCGGGGTTCACCGCCATCTGATCCGCAGCGATGACCTCTACGTCATGAATGCCGATAAAGCCCAGAACGTGGCGGGCATAGTTGGTGGCAAAATCCGCCTCGGACCCGACGGGGACACCACCAGAGGCAATCGCCAGAATGGCGCGTTTGCCTTCCAGCAAACCTTTGGGGCCGTTTTCAGTATAGGAAAAGGTCAAACCCGCGCGCGCAACCAAGTCTACCCAGGCTTTGAATGCAGCAGGAACCGAAAAGTTGTAGATCGGAAGCCCAATGACGATGGTGTCAGCGTCTTGCAGTTCGGACACCAGTTCGTCGGACAGGGCCAGTCGGTCACGCTGTACATCGTCGCGCTGATCGGCCGGGGTGAAGTTGGCGGCGATCCAGTCCTCGGTCAAAAGCGGCAGGGGTGTGGCCAGGTCGCGGCGGATGATGCGCTCTGCACCCAGCTGCTGGACCACACGGCCCGACAGATCGCGGGTCGTCGAGTCTACGCGGCGGGCGGATGAGTCGATGTGAAGGATAGTTTTGGGCATTGTTCAGGTCCTTTGGGTCAGGGAAATCTTGTCCTGCTCCCAATATGAATATTGCGTTTGTGAACAAAACTCGGATACATCAACAGTTATTGTTGGAAATTGCACAGTGACGTTATTACCATGGACAATTGGGACGAAGTGAGGACCGCCTATCAGGTGGCGCGTATGGGGACAGTCAGCGGCGCGGCCGAGGTTCTTGGTGTTCACCACGCCACCGTGATCCGCCATATTGATGCGATCGAGGCTCGGCTGGGTGTAAAATTGTTCCAGCGTCACGCACGCGGATACACACCGACCGAGGCGGGCGACGATCTGTTGCGCGTCGCACAGGCCACCGAAGATCAGTTCAACCAGCTTGTTGGTCGGATGAAGGGCCGGGGCGATGACGTTTCAGGCGAATTGGTGGTGACATCGCTTGGATCACTTGCGCCGTTGGTTGTGCCCACACTCACAGCGTTTCAAAAGATGCACCCGGATCTTATCGTGCGCTACCTGACCGGCGACCGGCTTTTCCGACTGGAATACGGCGAGGCGCATGTGGCGATCCGCGCGGGATCAGCCCCGGATCAGCCGGACAACGTTGTACAACCATTTCGACAAGAAGAAGTGGGCCTTTACGCCAGCACCGCATATGTCGAACGCTTTGGTAAACCGTCAGGTATTGAGGATTTCGGCAACCATCACTTCGTCAGTTCTGACGACGAAAGCAGCCGCGCGCCGTTCACCCGTTGGCTGCGTGCGACTGTTCCCGCGGGTCGCATAACCTTCCGCTGTACAAACAACTTCTGTATGCGCGAGGCTGTCCTGGCCGGGGCGGGTATAGGTTTCATGGCCCGCTGGGAAGCGGCCCGCCACGACAATCTGGTCGAGGTGATGGACCCGCTTCCTGAGTGGTTCGGGAACCTGTGGCTCGTGACCCACGTGGATTTACACCGCACTACCAAGGTGCAGGCGTTCCTCAGTTATCTCAAAGAAGAAGCCAAAGGTTGGCAGCCATGAGCCCTCAGGCCCGTGGTCATCTGGCCATGCTGACCTTTTCAGCCCTTGTTGCGGGCAGCTTTTCGCTGGGATCCATGATCGCGAACGAGATTGCGCCTGCCGCGCTGAATGCAGTCCGATTTGCGATTGCCGCTGTGGTGATCGGCGTGGCGGCTTTGGCCACAACTGGTTTGCCGCGCAGCGCTGCGCAAGCCCCGTGGCGTTACCTGGTGTTAGGTGGGTTATTTGCCACCTATTTCGTCCTGATGTTCTACGGATTGCAAACTGCCCCACCGGTCAGCGCTGCTGCGGTGTTCACCCTTACACCGGTTGTTTCAGCGGTCGCGGGATGGGTTTTGTTACGACAGATCACCACGCCGCGTATGGCGCTGGCTTTAACCATTGGGGCCGTAGGGGCACTTTGGGTGATCTTTCGAGCCGACTGGCAGATGTTCCGCGCCTTTGAGATAGGGGGTGGTGAGATCATCTATTTCTGGGGATGTGTCGCCCACGCAATCTATACGCCGATGGTTCGCAAACTGAATCGTGGTGAACCGGCCGTGGTGTTCACCTTTGGCACTTTGGTCGCCGGATGCCTGCTTCTGACCGTGTTTGGTTGGTCTGATCTGAAGGCAACCCACTGGAGTGCGCTGCCGGCCATCGTTTGGATTGGTTTGCTTTACATCTCGTTCTTTGCAACGGCTGCCAGCTTTGTATTGGTGCAGTTCTCGTCTTTGAGGCTGCCGTCAGCGAAGGTCATGGCTTATACCTACTTGGTACCAAGTTGGGTAATTCTTTGGGAAATCGCTTTGGGCAAAGCTGTACCCACAGGCTTGATATTGGGCGGTGTTGCGCTGACAGTCATCGCTCTGCTGATGCTGTTGAAAGAGGAAGCGCCGCGTGCAATGCCGGTGCGAAGGACCGCAGAATAGCGCTGCACTTTCGCTAGAAGGTGCTTCCAGCCTCAAATGCATTCCAAATGTAGAATTTGTTGAGCCAGATCAAGGTTCGGGGCAGGTCCCTCCAATACACTGAGATTTAGGTGAGAGGAGGAGATTATGTTTAAGCATATCATGCTGCCGATAGACCGGCACCTGCCGCCCGAAGTCCGTAAAGCTGCTGATATCGCGGCGCAAGTTGCGAAATGGCAAGGTGCTAAAATCACTCTGGTCAGCGTCACCGGCGCCCATTTGGGTGAATCCACAACAACCGAAGCCGAGATCGACAAGGATCTTGCGAAGTTTACTGAAACGCTCGCCGCCGAAAGCGGTGCTAAAGTTGCCACTCGCAAAATTCATTCTGTCGACGTCGCCGCCGAAGTGGACAGCGACCTGACCCGGGCCGCAGAAGAGCTGGGCGCTGATCTGATCATCGTGGGAACCCACGCTCCTCGGATCACCGACTATATCTTTTCAAGTCACGCGGGTTATCTGGCCAAACATGCCAGCATGTCGGTTTTTGTGGTGCGTTAAGCGTCGTCCGACGTCGGAAGCTCAACTTCCAAAAACCGTTCGAACGCGTCCAGATTGACGGGTTCGAATTGTCCGAACCCCTGCATCCAAACCGAAGCGGCGCGCAGGGCGTCGGGCTCCAGCTTGCACCATTTCACCCGTCCGCGTTTTTCCTGAGAAATCAATCCGGCCTTGGTCAGGATAACCAAATGTTTTGAGATCGCGGCCAATGACATCTCAAAAGGTTCGGCGACATCTGTCACGGCCATGTCGTCCTCTAGCAGCATTGCCAGAATTGCACGGCGCGTGGGGTCGGCCAGGGCAGCAAACACAATGTCGAGCGGATCAGTCATTGCCCTGTCATAACCGCTTGGGGCAAGGGCGGAAAGGGCGTTACAGCATCGGATGGCGATAGTCGTAGGTGGGGAACCGCAGGTTTAGCTGCTCTGTCGCGCTTGCGGTCAGGCCGATGTCGCGGGCCATACGCGCGTTTGGGGGCAAAGGTGTCGCATTAGTACGAGAGCGCGAAGCTGGGCGACACTTCTGCAGTATACGTTTAATAAACTGATGCGAAACTATGGAGAAACTTCTTTGAGTCTTTTCCATGATTGCTCCTTTGTCACTGTATTTACGAAAAAATGCGTGAATTCGAGCAGCCAATCAAAATCAATTACTTGACTTATTATGTGCTAAAAAAGCACATATTTGGGATGGCCCGTGTATTACCTCCACTGAACGCACTGAAAGCATTTGAAGCGGCCGGACGGCACGAAAGCTTCAGCCGTGCAGCCGACGAGTTGAACGTCAGCCATTCGGCCATTAGCCGCCATGTGCGTGGGTTAGAGGACCGGCTTGGCGTCTCGTTGTTTCGGGATTTGCCCCGTGGGGTCGAACTGACCTTGGAAGGGCGAGGCTTGCTGTTGCGGGTGATGAGTGCGCTTGATGAAATCGCCGAGGCCACTGAGATCGTTCGTCAAAGGCCAGAAGGCACACTCACCATCAGTTGTGAGCCGCTGTTCGCCATGAAATACCTTATCCCCCGGCTGCCGGGTTTCTATTCAGCCTTCCCAGGGGTCCAGCTAAGGCTGGAGGCCTCACGCGCGCTGGCGGATGTCGAACGACATGATGCGGATCTGGCGATCCGGTTTGCGCATCGCGGTGTGCTGGATATTCCGTCCGACCTGATCAGTGATGAACCACTTTTTACCTATGCCACGCCGGATCTGAGGCCCGAGGGATGGGACAGCCCCGAACAGGTGCTGAACTATCGTTTGTATCGCGATCGGATCGGAGAAGTCTGGCCGCGCTGGGCAGAAGTGGCCGGGTTTGAAATGCCACAGTCCGGCATGAACGGTTGGCGGATGGAAACGGATCTGTCTCTGACGGCAGCCGTTAGCGGGCTGGGCGTTTTTCTCGGATCAGAGGACTGCGTTCTGAGTGATCTGCAAGCTGGGCGCTTGATCCGGTGCTTTCCCATCGGATTCCGAGAGGGCAGTTTCCGGCTGGTTCTGGGCGCTGGTGCGGTGCGCCGCAGAACGGTACAGGCGTTCCGAACGTGGTTGCTGGATGAAAGTGCAAACCTGCGCGGCCAACCCATCCTGCGGGAATAATCAACTCTTTGGTTGAATATGCAGATTCAATGCATTTTGAGGCTTCGGAAGGTTTCGGTGTCTCTCCGACATCATGTCGGTGTCGAAAAAGTAATTTAAAAACAATATCTTAAAATGCGTCAATCGGCGCGTTCAAGAGCGTTGACTCTGCGCCCGTCGCGCCTTAGCACCATGCCCAAGACTGTACGAGGGAAACGCCCGTGACCGATGACGACCAAAAGCAGCGTATGGCGCAGCTGGAGGCCAAGATCGAAGCGGCGAAAAAGGCCAAAGCGCCCAAGCCTCGTGCAGATGCTGACGTGTCCGGGGGCGAGCTTGCCTGGAGGATGGTCATCGAAATGGTATCCGGTCTGGGGATCGGATTTGGCATCGGATACGGGCTGGACAGCCTGCTCGGGACGATCCCGATCTTTCTGGTGCTGTTCACATTGCTGGGCCTTGTCGCGGGCGTGAAGGTTATGCTCCGCAGCGCGAAGGAGGTTCAAGAGAAACAAACGGCGGCAACGGCTGCCGAGAAGGACGAGAGGGACTGAACGTGGCAACTGAGACCACCGCAGCAGAAGGCAGCAGCCTGGTTTTCCACCCGATGGATCAGTTCATCGTGAAACCGTTGTTCGGCGACGGTGCGGTCGGCATGTTCACTGTGACCAACGTGACCCTGTGGCTGTTCTTCGCGATCCTGGCGGTAATCGCCCTGCTGGTGCTGCCGACGTCCAAACGCGCGATTGTCCCCACGCGGATGCAGTCTGTTGCAGAGCTGACTTATGGCTTCATCTACAAAATGCTGGAAGACATCTGCGGCAAGGAAGGCGTTAAGTTCTTCCCTTATGTCATGACTCTGTTCATGTTCATCGTCTGCGCGAACTTCCTGGGCCTGATCCCGACATCGTTCACCACCACATCGCATTTCGCCGTGACCATCCCGCTGGCGTTGGCCGTGTTCCTGACCGTGACGGTTCTGGGCTTCGTCAAAAACGGCGCCGCGTTCCTGGGTCTGTTCTGGGTGTCCAGCGCACCGATGGCACTGCGTCCGATCCTGGCGATCATCGAGCTGATCTCGTACTTCGTACGTCCTGTCAGCCACTCTATTCGTCTTGCCGGTAACGTCATGGCGGGCCACGCGGTTATCAAGGTTTTCGCAGGCTTTGCTGCGATTGCCGTGATCTCGCCCGTGTCCGTTCTGGCGATTACTGCAATGTATGGTCTTGAGGTCCTTGTGTCCTTCATTCAGGCCTACGTTTTCACCATTCTGACCTGTGTTTACCTGAAAGATGCGCTGCATCCTTCGCACTAAGGTCCGATACCCAAACATCGAAACTTCCAATTCGTAAGGAGATACATCATGGAAGGCGATCTCGCACACATCGGCGCAGGCCTGGCAGCAATCGGTTCCGGCGCAGCCGCAATCGGGGTGGGCAACGTTGCAGGCAACTTCCTGGCCGGCGCCCTGCGCAACCCTTCGGCGGCTGCTTCGCAGACCGCAACCCTCTTCATCGGTATCGCGTTCGCAGAAGCCCTGGGGATCTTCGCATTCCTGGTCTCGCTGCTGCTGATGTTCGCCGTCTAATCTGCGGAACCTGATCCTTACGCGCAGGTGGGCCCAAGCCATAGCGGCCCACCTGTTGTAAAGACAACGTTCCGACGGAGGACATCATGGCGACTGAACCCATTACGAAAGAAGTAGCTGGCTCGTGCGTTGACTCCTATGGCTCTGCCATCGGTATGCCGCAGCTCTGCTTCGATTGGTTCCCCAACCAGATTTTCTGGCTGGTCATTACGCTGGTCGTCATCTTTCTGGTCCTGTCCCGCGTGGCTCTGCCTCGCATCGCGGCAATCCTGGCTGAACGTCAGGGGACCATTACCAACGACCTGGCTGCGGCCGAAGATCTGAAGGCCAAGGCGGTCGAGGCTGAAGAAGCCTACAACAAATCCCTGGCCGATGCCCGTTCTGAGGCACAGCGTATCGCAGCGGAAGCCCGCGCCGAAATTCAGGCTGGTCTGGATGACGCGATTGCAAAGGCGGACGCGGAAATCGCTGCAAAAGCGGCTGAATCGGAAAAGGCAATTGCCGAAATCCGAGCCGGTGCGCTGGAAAGCATTCAAGTGGTTGCCAAGGACACGGCTGCCGAACTGGTCACAGCACTTGGCGGCGAAGCGGATGCGGATGCCATTGCCGGTGCCGTAGATGCGCAGACGAAAGGATAAGTGACATGCGGAACACTCTTGCTCTTATCCTGACATTTGGTGCGGCCAGCCCGGCCTTTGCGGCCAAAGGCCCGTTCTTCTCGCTTGGCAACACGGACTTTGTCGTCCTTCTGGGCTTCATCGTCTTCATTGCGGTTCTGTTCTACTTCAAGGTCCCCGGCATGATCGGTGGGGCGCTGGACAATCGTGCCGAAGGCATCAAGTCCGAGCTGGACGAAGCACGCGCCCTGCACGAAGAAGCACGCAGTTTGCTAGCATCGTACGAGCGCAAGCAGCGCGAAGTTCAGGGGCAGGCCGATGCCATCGTTGCCGCGGCCAAGGAAGACGCGGCTCTGGCAGCGGAACAGGCGAAGGTTGACCTTGAAAAGTCGATTGAACGCCGCCTGGCTGCAGCTCAGGATCAGATCGCTTCGGCTGAAGCGTCTGCTGTGAAAGAAGTGCGTGATCAGGCCGTTTCGGTCGCAGTTGCTGCGGCGGGTTCGGTTCTGGCCAAGCAAATGACCGCAGCACAAGCCAACAAACTGATCGACGCGTCGATTGCAGATGTAGGCACCAAGCTGCACTGACGGTTGACCCGCCAGACAAATGATACAGTTGACCCGGGGGCGTTTCGCTTTCGGGTCTTTTGTTTTGTGGCGAGTTCTGCTTGATTTGAAGCATACTCCGAATCCTGCCAACCGTTGGGGAACTGGTCGACAGGGAAACTTTGCAGCTAGCGTGAAAATACAGGGAAAGACAGACCGTGTCGGGCGACGCAGTTTCGATGAATATTGTAGGCGTGGTCAGAAATGGTGGCGCGGCGTTGATCGACACGATCAACAGGGTTCAAAACCTGTCTGCTCAGTTGCACCGGTATTCGGTCATCATTGCGACCAACGACAATTCGGACGATACGAACCGTGTATTGAACGACTACGCCGAAAGAAACCGGCATGTCGACATCATTCAGCTGGACGGGCTTGTTTCTAGATTTCCTGACCGGATTGAGCGCATCACTGCGGCAAGAAATGCCATACTCAACAGGCTGGAAGCAAAAGACGATGACAACGAGTTGACCCTGGTGCTGGATCTGAATGGTCCGAATACGTGCCTGGACGTTCAGGCGGTTCTGACCGCCGCAAAAAGGGTCACTCCTTTGTGGGAAGGCGTCTTTGCCAATTCCAAACCTGCATATTACGACATTTATGCTCTGCGCTGCCCCGGCTGGTGTGATGAAGACGTCTGGCAGCGCATTCAGAGCACGCGCAGGCCTTTGTTCGGGCGCCGGAAATGGCGCCGGGCGTTGCTGAAGTCAGCGGTTTATGACCGCCAATTCCATATTCCAACCGAAACCCCGCTTATACCGGTCGACAGCGCGTTTGGAGGTGCCGGGTTGTACAAAACCCGTGCGCTCCGGGGCTTGCGCTATTCTTGCCGCGACGAAAAGGGGCAGCGGGTGTGCGAACATGTGATGCTTCACAAACGGCTTCGGGACCGTGGCGCAAGGCTGTTCATTGACCCGGCCCTGACAACAGTGGCCCTTGATCGTCATTTGGGAGAAGGCAGTGGAAAACCCTTTCCGCGCCACCTGCTCCCCGCTGCAACAGGGGCCGCTTAGTCGCGGCGTTTTCCACATTCGACCGGCAAATAATGGTGGCGCTTAGGCCCGCCCGGTTTCATGTTGCAAACGTTGCTGCGCAATAGATTCGTTTCGATCCGTCTTCCTTTGATCGGCCATGCAACGTTCGACAAAATCAAGGTGCTGTTCAATTGCGGTGCGCGCGGCTAAAGGACTGCGCGCCTGTAACGCGTCATTGATGGCCCGATGCTGGTCCAAAATCGCTTCGCGCGTGGCGCGCTGTTGGAACATCGTCTGACGGTTGTAGAACACGCCCTGCACCAACAAATCATACATCGAGCGCATCATATGCAACATGATGACATTATGGCTGGCCTCGATGATGGCCATATGGAATTCAGCATCCAGTTGCGCCTCGTCATCCGCTGCATTCCGGTCGTGGGCCGCTTGCATCTTGTCAAAGATCGCCTGTACCACTTTCAGGTCGCTTTCGGATCCTTGGCGCGCAGCCCTTTCCGCTGCCAACCCTTCCATGTCGCGGCGAAAAGACAGGTAATCAAACACCGCTTCGTCATGACTGCCGAACAAACGGATCAGCGCAGGGGAAAAGGCCGATCCCAGAACCTCGGCCACGTAGATCCCAGATCCAGCCTTGGCGGTCAGCAATCCTTGCGCCTGAAGCTCAGATATTGCGTCGCGTAGGGACGGGCGGGACACACCCATCCGCTCGGCCAGTTCACGTTCCGAGGGTAGACGTTCGCCAGGGCGCAGGATGCCGCGCAGGATCAGAAGCTCGATCTGGCGAACGACGGCAAGCGAGAGTTTTTCGGTTTCAACTTTGTGAAAGGGCATGTTGTTTCCGCAATTGGTCAAGTCATTTGACCACGGACATGGGGCACGTTCAAGAACACCTGTTCACATCGGCTGAAATAATAGGTCAGCATTATTGACTTTAAATCATCTGGCAATAGGCTGCCCGAAACTGAGATCGGAGGAGCCTCATGTCCCAACATCCCTTGTTTGCCACCCGGGCTTCCCGGATGAAGGCATCAGAAATCCGAGAGCTGCTGAAACTGCTCGACCAACCAGGGATCATTTCGTTTGCGGGCGGCATTCCGGATCCAGCATTTTTCCCAGCCGACGCGTTTGCACAGGCGTTTCAGGCAGCGCTGGGGCCAGAGACACAAGCGCAGGCACTGCAATATTCGGTCAGCGAAGGTTATGTCCCGCTGCGCAAATGGCTGGCGCAGCACATGCGTGAAATCGGAGTGGCGTGTGACATCGACAACATTCTGATCACGTCGGGATCGCAGCAGGCGCTGGATTATCTTGGCAAGCTGTTTTTGTCGCCCGGCGACACCGCCCTGGTTGGTTGGCCCACCTATCTGGGCGCGCTTGCAGCGTTCAATGCGTATGAACCCCGGTTTGATCGGCTGAACGGCAACAGCGGGGCCGCAGAATACAAGGCAGCAGCCGGGGACGGGGCGGTGAAATTCGCTTACCTGTCGGCGGATTTTGCCAACCCAACCGGCGAAACTCTGGATCTGCAAGGCAGGGAGGCTTTGTTGGATCTGGCAGAAGAGTTGGATTGCGCCATAATCGAAGACGGGGCCTATCAGGCGTTGCGCTATGACGGGGATCCGATCCCACCGATCCTGTCTTTGGAGCTGGCCCGCAAAGGATCAATTGAAGACTGCCGGACGATCTATTGTGGCAGCTTTTCAAAAACCCTGTCTCCTGGGCTGCGCATGGGCTGGGTCGTGGCGCCCAAGCCGATCATATCTCAGTTGGTTTTGTTGAAGCAGGCGGCGGACCTGCATTCGGCGACCATAAACCAAATGGCCGTTCATGACGTGGCGCAAGCGTGTTTTGACAGCCATATTCCCCAAGTGCGTGCGGTTTATCAAAACCGTCGCGATGTGATGCTGGACGCGTTGGAACAGCATATGCCCAACGGGGTCGAGTGGACCCGGCCCGAGGGCGGTATGTTCATCTGGGTCACGCTGCCTGCAGGGGTCAGTGGGTCTGAATTGCTGGCGCGTGCGTTGGACACGGTGAAAGTGGCGTTTGTGCCGGGTCAGGCATTCTTCCCGGATGGCAGCGGCGCCAATACCATTCGACTTAGCTTTTCAAATTCTGACGAGGCAGCAATCCGCGAAGGTATTCGTCGGTTGGGTGAAGTACTGCGGGCCTGATACGCAGAAAGGATCTGTTAACCAAAATGCTGCAACTCTGCGGCATGATCCGGTGTCTTGCCCCTTTGTTGTTGGCCGCATGTGCGGCCGGAACCCCTCATTTCCGCGAAGTGCCTGCCACGCGGGTGGCGGTGAATGGCAGCGTATTCGACGTGCGCGTGCGCGGTGAGCTGGCCGAAGCGGTTCGGGTCAACGCGCAATACGCACCACGGCTGGGTCCGGTCCGAGACCGGGCCGCCCTTGCGATGGCTCAGGTTTCGGGTTGTCCGATTCTGGATGTGCTGGGCGATGCGGCGGTAACGGTTGGTGTTTTGGGCTGTGATCGAGACGCGGGCGAGCGGTTGCTGCTGACTGCTGTTTCTACGCCCAACTATGAATGCATCGACTATGGCATCTACGAAAACGTTGGGGATGACTACGGCTATCAGGTCTTTGAGTGCACCCCATATTGATATACGCGTGTTCTTGGGTATTTCGGCAAGATATTGTGGATAAGTCAAAATGATATCCCATATCCTGCGCAACTCCGTTGACTCGGACCCTATCCCTTGCGCAGACTTTGAACTCATAGGAATCAAGGGACACGCTGCCATTGCGTTTCAGCAAGCTCAAACTGACCGGCTTCAAAAGCTTTGTTGATCCGACCGATCTGATCATCGCAGACGGGCTGACCGGTGTGGTGGGGCCTAATGGCTGTGGCAAGTCCAATCTTCTGGAAGCATTGCGTTGGGTGATGGGTGAAAACCGGCCCAAATCCATGCGTGGTGGCGCGATGGAAGACGTGATCTTCGCGGGTGCGGCCACGCGTCCTGCACGCAATTTTGCCGAGGTCGTCCTGACCATGGACAACTCGGAACGTCTTGCGCCATCTGGGTTCAACGACAGCGATCAGTTGGAGATCGTAAGGCGCATCACCCGCGACGTTGGCAGCGCATACAAGACCAACGGCAAGGATGTGCGCGCGCGCGATGTACAGATGCTGTTCGCCGATGCTTCGACGGGGGCGCATTCGCCTGCGCTGGTCGGGCAGAACCGCATCGCCGAATTGATCAACGCCAAACCCCGCGCTCGCCGCCGCATTCTGGAAGAAGCTGCTGGGATCTCGGGCCTGTATCAGCGTCGGCACGAAGCCGAGCTAAAGCTGAAAGGCACCGAGGCGAACCTGACCCGCGTCGATGACGTTCTGGAACAGCTTGGTGGGCAATTGGCTCAACTGGCGCGCCAAGCCCGTCAGGCCGCGCGATACCGTGAAATCGGCGAACAACTGCGTCAGGCCGAAGGGATGCTGCTGTATCGACGCTGGAAAGAGGCTGATATGGCCCGCCAGCAGGCAGAGGAAAAGCTGCGCGAACGTATAACCGAAGCTTCCCGTGCCGAGGCCGAGGCGCGCGCTGCCGCTGCAAAACGTGCCGAGATCGAAGAAACTTTGCCGCCACTCCGTGAAGAAGAGGCAATCGCAGCTGCGGTTCTGCAACGTCAGCAGGTGCAGCGCGATCAACTATCGGATCAGGAAACCCGCGCGCGGCAGACCATTGAGACGCTGACAAACCGTATTCAGCAGCTTGGCCACGATATTGAGCGTGAAGCCGGTCTGAACCGAGACGCAGGTCAAATGATTGAGCGCCTGGAATGGGAAGCGCGCGAGCTGGCAAAGGCCGCTGAAGGCCATGACGAGAAAGTGGCTGAGGCGGCAGAAATCGCGCGTGAGGCAGCCTCGATCCTGCAAAACCGCGAAGACCACCTGTCACAACAAACCGAGGACATGGCCCGTCTGGTCGCCCGGCACCAGTCAGCCCAACGTTTGGTCGAAGACAGCCGTAAGACATTGGCCCGGTCTGAGGGTGAGGAGGAAAAGGCACGGCAGGCAGTGGATGAGGCCAAAACTGCCTTGACCCGCGCAAGCGAGGCGTTTGAAGCCGCCCAGGAAGGTGAGGAAAAAGCCCGCGAAGCCGCGGAAGCCGCCGAAGAGGCTCTGGCAGCTGCGGATGAGCTGCGCAATGAAACGCAAGCGCGCGAGGCCGAAGCACGCGCGCAGCGTTCTGAGGCCGAAGGTGAGCTTGGCGCGATCCGGGCTGAAACCACGGCGCTGGCCAAGCTGGTGGAACGTGACACTGCCGAAGGTGGTCAAGTGCTGGATCTGCTGCGCGTCGCGCCGGGCTTTGAAAAGGCTCTGGGCGCGGCCCTGGCCGATGATCTACGCGCGCCCTTGGTTGAGGGCGATGGCCCTTCTGGCTGGGTGCAGGTGGCAGGATATGACAGCGATCAGCCTTTGTCGGATGGGGTCGAACCGCTGGCGCTTCACGTCTCGGGTCCGGATCGTCTCAGCCGTCGGATTGCACAGATCGGTCTTGTGGATGCCGATCAGGGCGCGCGTTTGCAAGCAGCGCTGAAACCGGGCCAACGGTTGGTGTCCCGTTCGGGTGATTTGTGGCGCTGGGACGGCTTCCGTGCATGGGCCGAGGATGCCCCAAGCGCAGCTGCACTGCGTTTAGAGCAACTCAACAAGCTGGAAGCACTCAAGCAGGAACTGACACGCACCGAGGCGCAGGCAGATGGCGCCCGTGCCGCGCATGAAGCGCTGTCCAGGCAATTGGCGGATGTGACCGAGGCAGACCGCCGTGCGCGAGAAGCCCGCCGTGCTGCGGATCAGCGCATGGCCGAAACTGCGCGCTTGCTTAGCCGCGCCGAAGCGGATCGTAATCTGGCGCAGGGTAAACTGGAGACCCTGACCCTTGCCGTAGATCGCCACAAAGAAGACGCTATGGCGGCCCGCGCACAACTGCGCGAAGCCGAGGGCGCATTGAGCGGCTTGGGCGATCTCGACAGTGCACGTGCTGAGGTCGAGGACATCAAACAAACTGTCGAGGCGGCCCGGATCACGATGCTGACCCACCGCTCGACCCATGATGAGCTGCGTCGTGAGGGGGACGCGCGCACCCGCCGCTCGCAGGAGGTCACAAAAGACCTCAGCGGGTGGCGGCATAGATTGGAAACCGCTGAAAAACGGATCTCGGAACTGGCTGAGCGCAAGGAAAGCTCGGAAGAGGAGCTGGCCGACGCCATGGCCGCCCCCGGTGAGATTGCTGAAGCGCGGGAAGAGCTGAACGAATTGATCGAAGCCGCCGAAGCGCGCCGGGCAGAGGCTGCAGACAAGCTGGCCGAGGCTGAGACCCAGCAGCGTGAGGTTGTTCTGGCTGAACGTGAAGCGGAACGCCTTGCGTCGGAAGCGCGCGAAAGCCGCGCGGCGGCCGAGGCGCGCTGTGATGCGGCAAAGGAAAGTGTGGTCGCTGCAGCAGAACGGATCGCCGAGGATCAACAGCTAACCCCGAACCAGTTGCTGAATCAGCTGGATGTGAACCCCGACCAGATGCCTGCTGCAGATGCTCTGGAATCCGAGGTGAACCGCCACAAGCGCCAACGCGACGCCATGGGTGCGGTGAACCTGCGGGCGGAAGAAGACAGCAAAGAAGTTCAGGAAGAGTTCGACACGCTCAGCAGCGAAAAGGCCGATCTGGAAGAGGCGATCAAAGCCCTGCGCAGCGGCATCGCCAGCCTCAACCGCGAAGGACGCGAACGGTTGTTGACCGCTTTTGAACAGGTGAATTCGAACTTCGCTATGTTGTTCAAGCACCTGTTTGGGGGTGGTGAGGCCAATCTGGTCATGGTCGAAAGCGACGATCCGCTGGATGCGGGTCTTGAGATCATGTGCCAGCCGCCGGGCAAGAAACTGTCGACCCTCAGCCTGTTATCTGGCGGGGAACAGACCCTTACCGCGACCGCGTTGATCTTTGGTGTGTTCTTGGCCAATCCCGCACCGATCTGTGTTTTGGACGAGGTCGACGCGCCGCTGGACGACGCCAACGTCACGCGCTTCTGCGATCTGCTGGACGAGATGTGCCGCCAGACCGATACGCGGTTCCTGATCATCACGCACCACGCAGTGACAATGGCGCGGATGGACCGATTGTTCGGTGTCACGATGCAGGAACAAGGCGTAAGCCAGTTGGTCTCGGTTGATCTGAAAAAGGCCGAACAGATGGTCGCGTGACCGTTCACTGCAAGTTTATGACGTTTGCGCTTGGATCGCGCTAACTTGGGCGCATGACACGATTTCTAATCCCCGCCCTGTTCGTAGCCAGTTCAGCTTATGCTGCAGACTGGCCTTTAAAGTCCGGGGACATTCCCCTGACATCAGCAGAGCTTGACGCTTTGGCAGGCCAAACATTCACCTTCTACGATGACGGTCAGGCCAAATTCTCGGCCGGTGGGGCCTATTCCTACACGTATGCCAGCGGAGACTCGGCTTTTGGCACATATTCCATCGCCGAGGACGGCAGCGTCTGTATCGCCTATCGCAACGGATTCAGCCGGTGTGATCTTTATGTAAGAAGCGGTGAGCGGCTGATCCTGATTGATCAGAAAGGAGACCGCTATCCCGTCCGGCCTGAGTAAATCTTTTCTGAATTGAGATACATAACCTAAGCGCAAAGCTGGTGTTCTCTTCATTTTGGTGGGAAATCTTGCCACACTGAACCGACGACCATTCCAGTCAATGGCTTAGGAGGGGATTGAACCTGTGGCAGAAGACACCGACGACCGGCTCGCTTTGGGTAAAAACCGCGGGTCGCATGGCCGCCAACAGGACGAGGGTGTTCTGGTTATTCGCACGATAGCGATGCCTGCAGACACCAATCCGGCCGGTGACATTTTTGGCGGTTGGCTGATGTCGCAAATGGATTTGGCGGCAGGCAATATGGCGGCGCGCGTGGCGCAGGGGCGAACAGCGACCGTTTCCGTCGAGGCGATGCAGTTCCTGCACCCGGTCAAGGTTGGGGACGAAGTGACGCTGTATACGACGCTGACGCATGTTGGGCGCACATCCATTCGTGTTCACGTGGATGTCTGGGCACGCCCGAGGCAATCGCAGAATGGAAAAAAGGTTACAGAAGCCGAGTTCGTGTTCGTCGCTTTGGACGAAAACGGTGCGCCGCGCCCGGTGTTCGACGACAGTTAAGCGCGGCGTGTCAGGCTAAAGCCGGTTCAGTAAGTCGACCGTTGGCCAGGCATCGGCGGGCAGGCCCAAGCGGACCTGTTCGGCCTGCACCGCAGCGCGTGTTCCGGCCCCCAGAATCCCGTCGATCTTGCCCACATTATACCCTTTGGCTTGCAGTTTGGTTTGCAGCTCTTTCATCTGCGCTCCGTTCAAACCTTGCGCCGGATTGCCTACGTCATAGATCTGCGCGCCTTCCAGTCTTGTACCAAAATAGGCGGCGGTCAGAACGTAGACAAAGCTTTGATTCCATTCGAAATAGACGTCGAAATTCGGGTAGGCTAAAAATGCCGGACCATTGCGCCCTTGCGGCAGGATTAGCGAGGCTGGCAGGTTGGCCAACGACCCGCTACGCGCCTGTACGCCCATGGCTTGCCAATCGGCCACCGAGCGGGGTTTACCCGGGCCGGACAGGGACCAGTCCATTTGAGCGGGCACCGTGACCTCTTGCAACCATGGCTCGCCCGCGCGCCAGCCCAGATGCGACAGCATTTTGCCCCCGGACATCAGCGCATCAGCGGCCGAGGTTTTCAGACGGACATGCCCGTCACCATCACCATCGACGCCGTTTTCCAAAATGTCGCGCGGCAGCATTTGGACCATGCCAATCTCTCCGGCCCATGCACCAGTCGTGCGGGCCGGGTCGAAATCGCCGTTTTGATACAGTTCGATAGCGGCGAAGATTTGCGGGCGAAACAATTCGGGCCTGCGGCAGTCGTGCGCCAAAGTCACCAGCGCGTTGCGGGTGTTGAAGTCCCCCTGGAACGAGCCATAGTCAGTCTCGAACGCCCAGAAGGCCAGCAGCACCCCGCGTGAGATACCGTATTCCTGTTCGATCCGGTCAAAGACCGCATCATATTTACGCGACATGGCTTGCCCGCGCTCTATCCGGTTGGCTGAAATCAGGCGGCGCGAAAACTCAATGAACGGTTTCTGAAACACCCCTTGCGCCCGGTCGGCCCTGAGCACCGCATTGTCTTGCTGCACACCTTTGAAAAATGCGTTCACGGTGGATTTGTCAAAGCCTTGTTGCATGGCTTCGGTCTTCAAGCCTTTGACAAAGGAATTGAACCCACCCCCACATTGGGCAAAGGCAGGAGAAGCAAGCAAAGCGGCGGCAACTAGGCCGGAAAGAAAACGCATGAAGGGACCCGTCAGAAAACCAGATTGACCCCAACCCACACCGACACGAGCCCAAGCGCAAGCCCCCAAACGCTCCACAACATGTGACATGCGCGGAAAACCTCCGCCGCCCCGATCTCGCGCGGCGCGTCGCCATTGACCCAGGCCAGGTCCCGCAGCTTTCCATCATAGCTGCGTGGCCCGGCAAGGGCGACGTTCAGCGCGCGGGCCATCGCGGCCTCGGGCCAGCCTGCATTGGGTGAGATATGGCGGCGCGCATCCCCAACAATTTCGCGCCAGCGCGACCGTTGGCCTGAGAGCGCCACGACCAGCACACAAGTCAGCCGGGCGGGGATCAGGTTCAGCAAGTCATCGAACCGGGCCGAAGCCCAGCCAAATTCGCTGTACTTTTCATTGCGATACCCGATCATGCTGTCGGCAGTGTTCGCGGCTTTGTAGACCAAGAGCCCCGGCAACCCGGCGACGAGAAACCAGAAAGCAGGCGCAATGACCCCGTCGCTGAGGTTTTCTGCCGCGCTTTCGATGGCCGACCGTGCCACCTGCGCCTCGGTCATGTCGCGGGTATCGCGTGAGACGATCATCGCCACCTGTGCCCGCCCCTCGGTCAGCGAAGTCAACAGCCCGTCACCCACAGCACGCACATGCGTGACCAGAGATTTCTGTGCCAGCAGGATCGCGCAAACCAGAATCTCGACCACCGGTCCCAGCAACGAAAGCGCCCAGCCAAGCCCCCATGCGCCGCAAAGCAACAGGATCAGCACGAAAACGCCTTTCAATCGTCGCGTATTTCCGTGATTCAGCCGTTTGTCCAACCAGCCAATCAGATTGCCGATCATCACTGCGGGGTGTTTGACGCGAGACCAGAGCCAGTCAGGCTCTCCCAGTGCGGCGTCCAGGCACATGGCGCAGACCAGCATCAGGCCAACGCTCACAGCGCGGCCTCCAATCTGTCCCATCCGTCCTTGGGTGGCAGGCCCAGGCGCAGATAGATGGTTGAATAGGGGAAAATGCGGCTCCAGATATGGTTCTGTGCCAGCCTGTCCTGCCAATTGGCGGCGTCGTCGACTTTGTACAGGCGAAACAGGCTGGTGCCACCAACGATCTGAGCACCCTTGGTAGTAACCAGCGCATCCAGCCGCGCGGCCTCTTGAGTCAGACGCTCGCGTGTGGCGTCAGCCCAACCGTTGTCTGACAAGGCTTGGGTTCCAATGCGCAGGGCAGGGCCCGACACGGACCACGGACCGGTCAAATCGTTTAGCCGGTTGATCAGGTCTGGCCGTCCGATGGCAAATCCCAGACGCATTCCAGCCAGTCCCCAGAACTTGCCAAAGCTTTTTAGCACGATCACACCGGGGCGGTCCGCCAGATGTATCAGAGACGCATCCGGCGTGACGTCGCAGAAGCTTTCATCAATTACGGTTAACGGCGCAGTGACATCGCTTTCCCGCCAGATCCGTCCGTCGGGGTTGTTCGGATGCACGATCACACGGGCGTCTCCAGCTGTGTCGGCCTGAACATTCCAACCCTGAGCTGAAAAGGCGGCCGCGTGTTCGTTATAGGTGGGTGGCGTGATCTGAACCGTGCCGGATGTGGCCAGCGCTGGGATACGGGCGATGATGGCGGATGCTCCTGGTGCGGGAAGGATCGCCGCGCCCTTTGGCACGTTCCAAAACCGGCGCGCGGCCTCGCTCAGGCGTTCAAAAGCCCCGTGGTCTGGCAGTTCCGTCCAATCCTCTGCTGTAAGCCCAGATATCTCATACGGGTGCGGGTTGATGCCGGTCGACAGATCGATCCAGTTGGCGCGTTGACCGCCATATTTGACAATCGCCCTGTCCAGTCCGCCGCCGTGGTCGCGCACGGCGCGAGGGTCCAGACCGTGATCCAATGTGCTCATCTGTTCTCTCTGTGGGAAATGACCGGTTTTGGCGCGTTTCAAGCGGATTTTCGCCTCTTACACAAGCAAATCCGTGTGATCACGGACCTGTGGGGCCGCTGTTAACACTTTGTTAAGGAAATAACGAGATCACGGACCACGGGGGTCGGCACCACTCACCATATCAAGTGCCGAGGTTGTTGCAAATGAAAGTTCTGATTGTTGAGAGTAACCCCGACCTTGGTCGGGTCTGGAAAAGGCATCTGGAGCGGCAAGGCGCCGAGGTCACGCTGGTCGAGACGCAGGAGGCCGCCATTCTGGCGCTGTATGGCACGGATTTTGAAATCATCGTGCTGGATCTGGTTTTGGAAAGCGGCAGTGCGTTGGCTGTGGCTGATTTTGCCAGCTATCGTCGCCCCGAGGCGCGGGTGATCTTTGTCACCAACACCACCTTCTTTTCGGACGGCTCGATCTTTGCCCACAGCCCGAATGCCTGTGCCTATGTACAAAGTGAAACGCCGCCAGAAGATCTGGCGGCGATGGTGGAGCATTACGCAGCAGGGCGTTGACCGCGTCCGTGCGGTTCCATGTATTCCAGAACCGGATTGGTCGGGATGATCCGGTGCGGATTGATGCTGTCATGGCTGTAGTGATAGTGGCGCACGATATGGTTCATGTTGACCGTGGGCGCGACACTCGGCCATTGATACAACTCGCGGGTATAGGCCCAAAGATTGGGGTAATCGATAAGGCGACGTTTGTTGCACTTGAAATGCAAGTGATAGACCGGATCAAAGCGGATCAATGTCGTGAACAGACGCCAGTCAGCCTCGGTGATCCGGTCTCCCATCAAATACCGATTGCGGGACAGGCGGTCCTCCAGCCAGTCCAGTGTGTTGAACAGCGGGCCCACCGCTGCGTCATAGGCTTCTTGCGAGGTGGCAAAGCCCGATTTGTAGACGCCGTTGTTCACGTCTGAATAGATGCGGGCGTTGACCTCTTCGATCTCGTCCCGCATCGCCTCGGGCCAGTAGTCATCGGTGTTGCCGGTGATCCCGTTGAAGGCCGAATTGAACATGCGGATGATTTCCGAACTCTCGTTCGAGACAATGGTTTCCTGCTGCTTGTCCCACAGGATCGGCACCGTGACCCGACCGGAATACGACGGATCGGCCTTGGTATAGATTTGATGCGCGAAGTCCATGCCGTAAAGATCGTCACCTGTTGCGCCATGATCGTCGGTCACAAAGGTCCAGCCTTTGTCCAGCATGTCAGGGTGCACAACTGAGACAGAGATCAGGTCAGTTAGCTCTTTCAATTCGCGAAAGATCAGGGTGCGGTGCGCCCAGGGGCAGGCGTGACTGACATAGAGATGATAGCGCCCGGGTTCAGCCTTGAATCCGCCCTTGCCGGACGGCCCCGCGCTTCCATCAGCCGATAACCAGTTGCGAAATTGCGCCGCGCTGCGTTTGAACGCGCCTCCCGTAGACTTTGTGTCATACCAAGTGTCATGCCATGTTCCGTCGACCAGCAGGCCCATTTCTTTTCCTCCGCGTAGGCGTTTGACCAAAGATAGGTCCAAGCCTGCCCTGTGCCTATCCGAACGCCCGCGCAACTGCTCTGCATTCGCGCACAATCGGGGCTGGGATTTCTGTGCAACAATTCGCAACCGCGCTGAATTCTGTGATGTGGTTCACTGGATTTTTACAACTGTTCCCGCACAATAGATGTCATTCACGGGGGAACGGATTAATGAGTACCTATGTTTCAAAGGAAATACGCGCCGAGTTGGACGCGGCCCGAATCGCCACGTTGAAGAAAGCCAGCCGTTTGCGGGTGGAAATGGGCAACAATACCTATAAAATCCTCAAATTGTGGAAGGACGGCTTCACTGTTGAGGCCGAAACGACACCCCGCCTGCGTGGGCTGGTCGATATCTACGATGGGGCCAACTACCTCTACCAATGCCTGATCGTCGCGGATGAGGATGAGGGCGGTGAGATGCGGTATGAGTTCAAGCGCAGCACTGCGGCCCATGACAAGGCTCCGCTGGATTTCTATCGCGCGCCGGATGCACCGATTGCCCTGTTGGGGCGCGAGGACTAGGGCCGGATTTCGACGGTCGTTCCGGTTTCAGTCAGAGTCCAAAGCTGCGCCATTTCGGCGTTTGACAGCGCAATACAGCCCAAGGTCCAGTCTCCGGGCAGCGTAAAACCGGCCACCCCATTGGGTTGGCCATGGATGAAGATGTCTCCTCCGGGGTCCGTACCCTGCTGGCGTGCGCGTTTGATGTCGTCGGGTTGTGGGTAGTCAATGCCCAGCGACAGATGAAAGGCGCTGTTTGGATTGCGCCGATCGATCCTGAACAGCCCGACGGGCGTTTTACCGTCCCCTTCGATCTCTTTGTTCCCATCCGGAGCAAAGCCCAGTGCAATGTCAGCCTGCATCACCACTGCCCCGTCCAGCGTGGCCGTCAGGCGGCGGGCAGATTTCTCGATCAGGATATGGTCGATGCGCGTGGCTTCGGGTGCCATTGGCGGCGCAGGCGGGCGAGGGCCAAAACGGTCCCAGCCAACCCAGCCGGCACCCGCGATCAACAGAGCGAGACCTATCAGCCCCAGCCGCCGCATGCCTTACTGCAAGTCGCCAAAAGCCCGTTTCAGTCGGGTACAAGCTTCCTCTACCCGCGCGCGCTGCGTGGCGAGGTTGAAGCGTTCGAACGTCTCTCCACCTTTGCCAAAGCCGGGGCCAGAAGATGTGGCGATCCGCGCGTCTTCGCGCAGGCGACGGACAAATTCTGCGTGGTCCATGCCCGTGCCCGAGAAATCGACCCAGGCCAGATAGGTTGCTTGTAAAGGCATCGACCACAGACCTGGAATTTCGGCGATGGTCTGATCGAACAAACGCTTATTGCCTTCCAGATGTGTAATTTGCGCATCCACCCATTTGGCCCCCTCAGGGCTGTAGGCTGCGGTGATCATCGCCACACCCAAAGCGCTGGGGTCATAGTCCAGTGTCTGCAACCGATGCTTCATGGCCGCGCGCAGTTTGGGATCAGGGATGATCATGTTGCCGGTCCGCTGCCCGGCGATGTTGAAGGTCTTTGACGCAGCGGTCAGCGTCACTGTCCAGGGTCGCGCATCCGGGGCAGCCACGTCCATCGGCACGAACTTGACACCGGGATAGACCAGATCGTGGTGAATCTCGTCCGACACAAGGATCAAACCGTTCCGCTCGGCAAACGCGGCCACGGCACGCAGTTCATCTGGCGTCCAGACACGCCCCGACGGGTTCTGTGGCGAACACCACAGCAACATCTTCTCGGACCCGTCCAGCCGCGACTGTGCGTCGTCCAGATCAAGTCCATAGCTGTCGCCTTCCCGCACTAGCGGGCATTCGACGACCCGGCGGCCTGATTTGTTCACCTTATGCGCAAACTCATGATAGACGGGGGTGAAAATCACGATGCCATCGTCGGGTTCGGTCCAGACATCCAGCGACAGCGCGATTGCATTGCCCAGACCTTGGGTTGTCAGAATCCAATCTGTATCGATTTCCCAGTCATGGCGGGTTTTCATCCACCACTGGACGGAAGCCAGATAATCCGGGTGCATCCAGGAATACCCGAACACGCCATGATCAGCGGCTTTGCGTACCGCGTCGATTACGCAAGGCGCTGTTTGGTAATCGGAATCGGCCGTCCACATGGCCAGCCCGTCATTGGGTGAGACGCCGTACAACATCTCCATCTTGTCCCATTTGGAACTGTTGGTGCCCCGGCGGTCGATCAGGTCGTTGAAAGTCATGTCTGCTCCGTTCTGTTGGTCGAAAGCTAACCGCAAATCGGGCAGGTGCAAGGGGGGCGTTGCGGCGCGGGGCGGGATGGCCTAAATCAGCCTCATGAAACGCAATATCCTGATCCATCCCGACCCCCGCCTGAAGAAGGTCTGCGCGCCCGTAGGCGACCTTACGGACGAGCTGCGCAAACTGGCTGACGACATGCTGGAAACCATGTATGACGCGCCCGGCATCGGCCTGGCCGCGCCGCAGATCGGTGTGCTGGATCGTTTGATTGTTCTGGATTGTGTCAAGGAAGAAGGTGAAACCCCGCGCCCTCTGATCATGTTCAACCCCGAGGTCATCGCATCATCGGATGAAACCAATGTCTATGAGGAAGGGTGCCTGTCCATCCCCGATCAATACGCCGAAGTGACCCGCCCCAAGGTGGTGGACGTCACCTGGATGGATCAGAATGGCAATCTGCAGCAGGAAACCTTTGATGGGCTTTGGGCCACTTGCGTGCAACATGAGATCGATCATTTGAACGGCAAGCTGTTCATCGACTATCTCAAACCGCTGAAACGGCAGATGATCACGCGCAAGATGCAAAAGCTGAAACGCGAGAAAGCACGCTCATGACCGTGCGCACCTGCTTGCCCTGGCCTGACAAACGTCTGCGAACCGAAGCGGATGAGGTGGCAGAAATCACCGATGAAATTCGGACGATCTGGGACGATATGATCGACACGATGGAGGCAATGCCCGGTGTTGGCCTTGCTGCGACGCAGATTGGTGTGATGTTGCGTCTGGCCGTGGTTGATGGATCGGCTGAGCGGGGCAAGGCCGTGCGTCTGGCCAACCCGGAAATCCTGCACAGCTCGATTGAGCTGCGCGAACATGAAGAAGCCAGCCCGAACTTGCCCGGTGTGTCAGCCAAGATCAAACGCCCGCGTGCAGTGACTGTGAAATACGTGAACGAACAGGGCATGGTGGACCGTCGCGACTTTGTCGGGATCGACGCCACCAGCGTGCAGCATCAGATCGATCATCTGAACGGGAAGATGTATTTCGACCGGCTCAGTAAGGTCAAACGCGACATGCTGCTGCGTAAAGCAAAGAAACTGACGTAAGTCGGGTTTCAGCCCGGCACCTGAAAAACTCCGGAGACGAGCATGCGTGTCATCTTCATGGGAACCCCCGAATTCTCAGTCCCGGTGTTGGATGCGCTGGTTGAGGCTGGGCACGAAATTGCTGCCGTCTATTGTCAGCCGCCGCGCCCTGCCGGTCGCGGCAAGAAAGACCGCCCCACGCCCGTTCACGCCCGGGCCGAGGGGCTGGGCCTTCCCGTCCGCCATCCGGTTTCGTTGAAATCAGCCGAAGAACAAGACGCCTTTGCCGAGTTAAACGCGGATGTGGCTGTTGTCGTGGCTTACGGCCTGATCCTACCGCAACCCATACTAGATGCGCCCAAACAGGGTTGCCTGAACATCCATGCCAGCCTGTTGCCGCGTTGGCGCGGGGCCGCGCCGATCCATCGGGCGATCATGTCCGGCGACGCCGAGACCGGGATCTGCATTATGCAGATGGAGGCAGGTCTGGACACTGGCCCCGTTCTGTTGCGGCAGGTAACTGCGATCGAGCCCGAAGAAACCACTGCGAAGCTACACGATCGCCTGTCGATCATGGGGGCCGCGTTGATCGTCGATGCACTGGCCAATCTGCCGAACCTTGCACCTGAACCTCAGCCCGAGGACGGCGTGACTTATGCCGCTAAGATCGACAAGTCCGAGGCGCGCATTGACTGGAAACGCCCGGCGGTCGAGGTTGATCGGCAGATCCGCGGCCTGTCGCCCTTTCCCGGGGCCTGGACCGAAATGGACGGTGAGCGGATCAAGGTGGTTGCGTCGTGCGTCGCAGACGGGCAGGGCGCCCCTGGCGAAGTTTTGAATGACGATCTGCACGTGGCCTGCGGGCAGGGTGCCGTCGAACTGCTGCGCTTGCAAAGGGCAGGCAAAGGCGCGCAGGATAGGGAAACGTTTCTGCGGGGCTGGGCGATACCGACCGGCACTCGGCTGTCTTCGGAGTAAAGCCATATGTTCATGGTGATGATGGGCACCGTCGTGATTGCCGGGATTGTGGGGTACCTGTCCGAGAAATCCGGTTTTACTCATAACGGCTATCTGCCCTCGATCATCATTTGCGTGGGCGGAGCGTTCTTGTTTTATTTTGTCCGCATCATGTTTGGGATCAGCTTTGGCCCGCCGGGATTGGACGCGGTGATTTCATCTGTCGGGGCCTTGATCATCGTGCCGACCCATTGGAGGAAGTAAGATGCCCGTCGTCGCCCTGATCATCATTGGAGCAGCTGCTGGGTTTTTGGCCACCCGGCTGATGCGGATCGAGGCAGATATCCCGACGACCATGTTGATTGGGATTGTTGGCGCTCTGATCGGAGGGTTCCTGCTGCGGTTTTTGGTAACAGTCATGGGCTGGCTGTCTGGCTTTGTTGGCGCAGTTCTTGGCGCGTTACTGGTGATCTGGATCTGGCAAACCTATCTGCGCCGATAACCGCTTGACCTTAGGTCTTTTGTCCGTCCAGATCGCGTCCAAACGATTTGGGAGGATGCCGATGCTGCACGAACTGAAACCGGGTGATGTCGCCCTGATGGGTGTGCCCCTGGACCTGCATTCCTCTTTCCTGCAAGGTCCGGCTTTCGCGCCCGGACGAATTCGCGAGGCGCTGCATTCGGGTGCTGCCAATCTGACGGCCGAGGACGGCACTGATCTGGGCGCGACCGAGCGGTTTCGTGATACCGGCGATTTGGACGTGTTCGAAATGCGCGGTCAGGAGCCGATTGACCGGATCGAAACCGAAGCAGCCAAGCGGATCGCAACCGGCGCGCGCCTGTTGTCTCTGGGCGGGGATCATTCTGTAGCCTATCCGCTGATCAAAGCCCATGCGGACCGATACGAAGGCCTGAACATTCTGCATATCGACAGCCATCCCGATCTGTATGACGAGCAGGATATCGGCCCATTGGGCCATGGCTGCCCCTTTGCGCGGGTGATGGAGAACTGCCCGGTCAAGCGATTGGTACAGGTCGGAATCAGAACCATGAACGCCCATCAGCGCGCGCAAGCCGACAGGTTCGGAGTCGAAGTGATCGACATGCGCAACTGGAGTGCCGACCTGCAGATTTCTTTTGATGGCGCCGTCTATCTGTCACTGGATCTCGATGCGCTGGACCCGGCCTTTGCCCCCGGGGTCTCACATCACGAACCCGGCGGGCTGAGCACCCGCGAGGTCATCAACCTGATCCATCGTTTCGAGGGTCAATTGGTCGGCGCGGATATTGTTGAACTGAACCCGCATCGCGACCCATACGGTATGACCGCAATGGTGGCCGCAAAATTCGTCAAAGAGATCGGTGCGCGCTTGCTGTCGCGTTGATTCACCGCGCGTCGCACACCGTGGCTGAACCCAGGGCCGGTGCACCCTTTGTGGTCATATCGTACCGGTTCGCTTCAGCGGCGGTCATCCAGTGCATGCTTTCAGCCGGGGCTGCGAAGAGGGTGTACCAGTAAAATTCCTCATCCACGCCGATGTCTTTGAAATAGTCCAGGTATCGGTCATGTTCCGGGTCGTCTTCGGGCAACTCGGTCGCCACCAGTCCCGATCCGGCCCAGCTGTGAACGCCGACACAGGCCCCCGGTTGCAAGATGCGGCGGTTTCCGGCCAGAAACAGATCGGTGCCCCCGCTGGCAACCAGACCATCTGAGGGTACGACTGTATCGAATCCGGCCTTGTGCACCTCGCGGCTGAAGATGACATTGGCATCGTCATCCACTGATCCTTCGATGTATTGCAGGACCAGAGTTCGGGCCTCGGGATTTTCGGCGACGACTTCCTCAAATGCCGATAGCGTCGTTTCATCAATCGTGCCTGACGCAATGATCTGGTCGCCCTGTGCAACGAAACTGACAGGTGTATAGTACTCGCCACACGAGGCGAGCAGAGCCAGACAAGCTGATATGGATGTGAATCTGAAGGTCATCGCGTGCCTCGCCGAACTGTACTGCCCAAAGAGGTATCAGCACAGTTCTGTTGCGTCCACCGGCTGGCTTAGCTGCGCGGCGGGCGGCTTTTGTAGACGGGCAGCTGCCATCCAAACGTCAAAGAACCAGCCCGCAACGCCCAGCAAACCAGCGCACAAAGAGCCAGTGAGAGCGCGGGTTCCAACCCTAGCCGGACAGCAATCACAGCTGTCAGCGCGCCGGTAAATGCGCATGAAACATAAAGCTCGCCCTGTTTCAGCACCAGCGGAACCTCGTTGCAGACGACATCGCGCATCAACCCGCCCAGACATCCGGTCGTCACGCCCATCAACACAACTATGACGCCGGATTGATCCAACGACAGTGCCGCGCCGGTACCGGCGGCGACTGCCACCGACAAGGCGAAACTGTCCAGCCAGATCAGCCAGTTGTAACGGCTTTCCATCAGATGTGCGGTAAAGAAAACCAATACCGCAGCGGCGACGGCGATCAGAATGTAATCCGGCTGACCGACCCAAAAGATTGGGTGCCGGTCCAACAACAGATCACGCACAGTACCGCCCCCGACTGCCGTCAGGCAGGCCATGAAGGCAAACCCTACCAGATCCAGCTGCGCGCGGCTTGCCACCAAGGCTCCGGTCAGTGCAAAGATCAGGACCGAGGCATAATCCAGCAGCGTCAGCGCGGTCACGCCTGTGCCTTTTTAGGTTTGAATGGGGCCATGCCAGAACGGGCCAGTTCGTCGGCCTTTTCATTCTCGGGGTGACCCGCGTGACCCTTGACCCATTCCCAGGTCACATCATGTCGCCCCTGCGCCTCGT
Organism: Ruegeria sp. HKCCD4315; assembly: GCF_013112245.1. Taxonomy (NCBI): domain Bacteria; kingdom Pseudomonadati; phylum Pseudomonadota; class Alphaproteobacteria; order Rhodobacterales; family Roseobacteraceae; genus Ruegeria; species Ruegeria sp. HKCCD4315. The sequence goes on from NZ_WVRN01000001.1 coordinate 660,542, forward strand.
CCAGGCGTTGCCACAGATCGACGTTCTTGACCGGCTTCTTGTTCGAGGTTTTCCAGCCGTTACGCTTCCAGCCAAAGATCCAGCCGGTGACGCCGTTCTTCACATAGGCGCTGTCGGTCACGATGGTGATTTTCGACGGGCGCTCCAGCGTCTCTAACGCGGAAATGGCGGCCAGCAGTTCCATTCGGTTGTTGGTTGTCTCGGCCTCGCCGCCATTCAGCTCACGCTCTTTCAAAACGGTGCCCCCGTCCATCGCGCGTAGCAAAACACCCCAGCCTCCGGGTCCGGGATTGCCGGAACAGGCACCATCGGTATAGGCAAACAAGTCAGGCATGGGCGAACACCAGAATAAAACCGTCGTAAGAGCCTGCCAGACCTTTCCCCATCCCTTTGACCGAGCGATCAATTGTGAAGCCGGTTTGGGTCAGCGCGTCTTCGATCTCGGCTTCGGTATAATAGGTGTAATACCGATCCAACTCGTCCCTATGCTCACCTGTACCCAGCTTCATGCCGAGAAAAAGCTGCCCCTTAGGCTTCAGAGCAGAGTGAATCGCCTTCAGGTGTCGCGGGAAATCTGCGCGTGGCGCGTGCAGCAGGGAAAAGCTGGCGTAGACACCGTCAAAGGTAGCGGTTTCGGTGACGTCATCGAACGTGCCCAGATACGCGTCCACTCCGTTCTGCCGGGCGTGATCCACGAAGGCAGGCGTCGCATCCAGCGCCTTTACCGTCAATCCTTGACGCATCAGGAAACTGCTATCTGAACCCGGCCCGGATCCTAGATCCAGAACATATCCACCTGCGACGACTGCATCTACAAATGCTTGTCTGGCCTCAAGCTGTGCTTCGGGCAGGGGAATGTTCAGGTACTCGGCCACCCTGTTGGTATATGCGTCGATCGTGCGTTTATCGGTCACAGGTATACTCCGACGGCAAGGCTGGCCAAAACAACGGCGGTCAGCAGGACGCGTAACCGCATCCACCAAACCGGTGTCAGCCGCCAATAAGAAAACAGGGCATCCAGCACCAACAGGCCGGCAAACCCGTATATCAGGTTTGTGCCCGCCTGCACCGGCCCGCCGCCCGTCATGAAAAAGGCCCAAAGCGCGGGCAGGACCGACAGTGTGTAACACAGACCTGCCTTGCTGCCCGAGGTCTTAGTGGCAAACCCCCAAAGAACACCGGACATGAAACTCAGGATCACCGAGCCATAGAACAGCTGCACGTATGGACCCACAAACCGCGCGCCAAGGTTCTGTGCGCCCCAAGCGTTCAGGTCGCCGTTCAGATAGGTCAACGCACCCCAGACAAAAGGGATCAGCCCTGCCAACCCCAGATAAAGCGGTGCCTTTGGTACTCCGATCACGCTGGTTGCCTCAGGACACGCGGCACTTTGAACTCGACGTTTTCGGTGGCGGTTTCAACCAATTCCACAGTGACATCGTAATGCGCGCGGAAGGCGTCGATCACTTCGTCAACCAAAAGCTCGGGGGCCGATGCGCCGGCGGTGACGGCCACGGATGAGATGCCCTTGAGCGCACGCCAGTCGATCTCGGTGGCGCGCTGTACCAGTTGCGCGTATTTGCAGCCCTCGCGCGAGGCGACCTCAACCAGACGGCGCGAGTTTGATGAGTTCGGCGCGCCTACAACCAGCAGGGCGTCTGCCTTGGGGGCTACGGCCTTGACGGCCTCTTGCCGGTTCGTGGTGGCATAGCAGATGTCTTCCTTATGCGGCCCGACAATGGCCGGGAACCTGGCCTGAAGCGCAGCTATGATGTCTTTGGTGTCATCAACCGACAGGGTTGTCTGGGTGACAAAGGCAAGCTTTTCGGGGTCACGCACATCAACCGTGGCCACATCTTCGACGGTTTCAACCAACAGAACATCGCCTTCGGGCAACTGTCCCATAGTGCCAACGGTTTCGGGATGACCCTTGTGGCCGATCATGATCATCTGCAACCCTGCATCCGCATGGCGCTGTGCTTCGACATGCACTTTAGAGACCAGTGGGCAGGTCGCGTCGACATAGATCATTTCGCGCTTGGCGGCCTCGGCAGGAACCGATTTCGGTACGCCATGGGCGGAAAAGATCACCGGACGATCATCGGGGCATTCGTGCAGTTCTTCGACAAAAACGGCCCCTTTTGCCCGCAGCCCGTCGACGACAAACTTGTTGTGGACAATCTCGTGGCGCACGTAAACCGGAGCGCCCCATTTCTGCAGGGCCATTTCAACGATTTTGATGGCGCGATCCACACCGGCGCAGAAACCCCGGGGAGCGGCAAGGTAAAGTGTCAGTGGTGGCTTTGTCATTAGGCTGTCTCCTTAGGGCACAGGTAAGTCTTTTCCCGGCCTTGGTCCAGACAGGAGATCGTCATTCAACTGACACGAATCGATGCTAGCCAAGTTATGTTTCAGCACCTGTTCATTGTTAAAGAAGCGCGGCCAGGACCCTGGTCCTGACCGCGCTAATTTTTCCCCATCAAAAAAGGCGTATGCCTGATCAGCTGTTGCCAGCCATCGCAACGTTGCGCGGCTCGGCCGGCATTTCACGTGGCGGGCGTCCGATCACGTCACGCAGATCTTCCAGCTCGATGAAGTTGTCGGCCTGACGACGCAGTTCGTCCGAAATCATCGGTGGCTGACTGCGGATGGTCGACACAACGGAAACACGCACGCCTTGGCGTTGCAGGCTGGCGATCAACGGGCGGAAATCCCCATCGCCCGAGAACAGCACGATATGATCCACACGCGGCGCAAGTTCCATGGCATCGACTGTAAGTTCGATGTCCATGTTTCCTTTGACTTTCCGACGCCCCATGCTGTCGGTGTATTCCTTGGCCGGTTTCGTGACCATGGTGAAGCCGTTGTAATGCAGCCAGTCGACCAATGGGCGTATTGGCGAATACTCGTCGTTTTCCAGGAGCGCTGTGTAATAGAAAGCCCGAAGCAACTTGCCGCGGCGCATGAATTCCTGCCGCAGAAGTTTGTAGTCTATGTCGAAACCGAGTGCTTTTGCCGCGGCATAAAGATTCGAGCCGTCGATGAACAGCGCTAGCCGTTCGTCCTTATAAAACATAAATAGTCCCTTCCGGTATAATACAGACCGCACCGCTAGATGAGTGAGTGAGTGATGAATTGGCGCGTTCTGTCGGTCTATAATTAGAACTTTTGCCGGTTATCGCAAGTATGCAATGTGTCGAATATAGGGTGCTAGATGAGCAATTCGTTGTCAAATGCCGTTGTTGCGCTGGGTGCAAATCTCAACTTGAGAGGAAATGAGCCCGCAATGACACTTCGAAATGCACTTGACGCTATTGCGCGTCAGGAGGTGGTGATTCGGTCAGTCAGCCGATTTTTTGCAACTCCCTGTTTCCCCGTGGGTGCGGGTCCTGACTATGTGAATGCGGCGGCTCTGATCGCAACCGAAAAGTCACCGACCGAGCTTTTGCGCGTGTTGCATGCAGTTGAGCATGAGTTCGGGCGCGAACGGATCCAACGCTGGGGTATGCGGACACTGGATCTGGATCTTGTGTGCTTTGACGATCTGGTGTTGCCAGATCAGGCTGTGTTTGATCGCTGGCTGACATTACCCTCTGACGCACAGCAGAATGAGGCGCCCGATCAACTGATACTGCCCCATCCACGCCTGCAGGACCGTGCTTTCGTATTGGTTCCCATGGCAGATATCGCGCCGGATTGGTGCCATCCGGTTCTGGAGCGCTCGGTTACGCAGATGGTCGCTGACTTGCCTTTAGCTGAGGTTGAGGCGGTCACGCCGCTGTGATCCTTGCAAATGCAGCATTTCCTGCTTGTCAAGGCGCGGATTCGCGCTTAGATAAACCTCTTCCTGACATGGATTCAGAAACGGAGAGCGCCCCATGGCCCGCGTGACGGTTGAAGATTGCGTAGATAAGGTTCCAAACCGGTTCGAGCTGGTGATGCTTGCCGCCCATCGGGCGCGCGAAATCTCCGCTGGTGCTGCGATTACCGTTGACCGTGACAACGACAAAAACCCTGTCGTATCCCTGCGCGAAATCGCCGACGAAACGCAAAGCGCGGATGACCTGCGCGAGCGTCTGATCGAGGCCAACCAGACCCAGATCGAGGTCGATGAGCCGGAAGAAGACCAGATGGCGCTGCTGATGGGTGCCGAATCGGACAAGCCAGCCATGGACGACATGTCCGAAGAAAAACTCCTGCGCGCTCTGATGGAGGCTCAGGGACAGGGGTAAGCCCTAATAACGAAGGTGCGGACCGGATGATTTCTGAAGACGACCTGATTGCGCTGGTCCGCAACTACAATCCCAAGACAAATGCTGATCGCATTACGCTGGCCTATGAGTTCGGCCAGCAGATGCATGAGGGGCAGTTCCGTCATTCCGGCGAGCCTTATTTTACCCACCCCGTTGCAGTTGCCGCCATCCTGACCGAACAGCGTTTGGATGACGCGACTATCATAACAGCGCTTCTGCACGACACGATCGAAGATACCAAAGCCAACTATGGCAAGGTTGCCGAACTGTTTGGGGATGAGGTCGCCAAGCTGGTCGATGGCGTCACCAAGCTGACCAACCTGCAACTGTCCAGCCGCGAAACCAAGCAGGCTGAAAACTTCCGCAAGTTGTTCATGGCCATGTCCAAGGACCTGCGGGTCATTTTGGTCAAGTTGGCGGACCGTCTGCACAATATGCGCACGATCAAGGCGATGCGCCCCGAAAAGCAGGTGGTCAAAGCGCGCGAGACGATGGACATCTACGCTCCACTCGCTGGCCGAATGGGTATGCAATGGATGCGCGAAGAGCTGGAAGACCTTGCCTTCCGCGTGCTGAACCCCGAAGGCCGCCAGTCGATCATCCGGCGTTTTATCACGCTGCAACGCGAAACCGGTGACGTGATCCACCGCATCACCGGCGACATGCGACACGAGCTGGAAAAGGCGGGCATCGAGGCCGAGGTCTTTGGCCGCGCCAAGAAGCCATATTCGATCTGGCGTAAGATGCAGGAAAAGGATCAGGGCTTTTCACGCCTGTCGGACATTTACGGCTTTCGCATCATCACCCAGACCGAAGAGGACTGCTATCGCACGCTTGGTGCCATCCACCAACGCTGGCGCGCGGTGCCGGGGCGGTTCAAGGATTACATCAGTCAGCCAAAATCAAATGGCTACCGCTCGATTCACACCACTGTGTCGGGGCGCGATGGTAAACGGGTCGAAGTTCAGATCCGCACTCGCCAGATGCACGACGTGGCTGAAACCGGCGTTGCGGCGCATTGGTCCTATCGCGACGGTGTACGGACCGAGAACCCTTTTGCGGTCGACCCGGCCAAGTGGATTTCGAACCTGACTGAGCAGTTCGACAACGAGGAAGATCACGAAGACTTCCTCGAAGCGGTCAAGCTGGAAATGTACTCCGACCAGGTGTTCTGCTTCACGCCCAAAGGGGATGTGGTGAAGCTGCCCCGTGGGGCAACACCGATTGATTTTGCCTATGCCATCCACACCCGGATCGGCCATGCCTGTGTCGGGGCCAAGGTAGACGGCATTCGTGTGCCGCTGTGGACACGGCTAAAGAACGGTCAGTCAGTGGACATTATTACCGCTGATGGTCAGACACCGCAGGTCACCTGGCTTGAGATCGCTGTCACCGGCAAGGCCCGTACTGCGATCCGCCGTGCTCTGCGGGAGGTCGACAGAGAGCGGTTCATCAAGCTGGGCAAGGAACTGGCCCGTTCTGGCTTCGAACATGTTGGCCGCAAGGCAACGGACAAGGCGCTGGATACGGCTGCCAAACACTTGCGTCTGAAAGATCGGCACGAGCTGTTGGCCCGTCTGGGCAGCGCGGAATTGACGGCGCATGAGGTGGTCGAAGCCGTCTATCCAGAACTGGCCAAGGACGACGGTGACGCCATTCCGCTGCGTCGTGCCGTGATCGGCCTTGAGCCGGGGCAGAAATTCGACCGTGCGCCGTGTTGTCAGCCTCTGCCTGGCGAGCGGATCGTTGGCATCACCTACCGGGGCAAAGGCGTGGTGGTACATGCCATCGACTGCGACCGGCTGAGCGAATTCGAAGGTGAACCCGACCGCTGGGTCGATCTGCACTGGCATTCGGGCACCCACCCAGCCGTGTACGGCGCAACGCTGGATCTGACCATCGGCAACGATGCCGGGGTTCTGGGGCGAATTTGCACATTGATCGGTGAGAAAAAGGCCAATATTTCGAACCTGGAATTTGTTGACCGCAAACCGGATTTTTACCGTCTGTTGATCAATGTCGAACTGCGCGACCTTGAACAGCTGCACTCGCTGATGCTGATGCTCGAGGCAGAAAGCGACGTTGCAGCCGTCGAACGGCACAGAGACCGGACCAAGACCGCAACCGCGGCTGGCTGAGAAGGGGTGATCACGCGTGGTATTCAAGCGCCGAGACCGACGCTCTGCCGTCCAAGTCGCGTCGGAGTTTGTCTATCCGCGTGGCGGGTGGACCCGCGCTTTTCACTATGTCAAACATCGTGTCCGCCGTTTGCCGGACACCCCTGACCGAATTGCGCGCGGTATCGGCGCGGGAGTCTTTGCAGCCTTTACCCCGTTCTACGGACTGCATTTTCTGGTCGCGGCCATTGGTGCGCGCCTGATCAAGGGGAATATCCTGGCCGCGCTCAGCGGTACGTTTTTTGGAAATCCACTCACTTACGTGCCAATCGGTGTCATCTGCCTTCAAACCGGGCATTTTCTTTTGGGCACCAAATACGAAGAGGGTGACACTCAGGGGCTGATGGGGAAGTTCGCCGATGCAATCGGTGACCTCAAGAACAACTTTCTGGCCTTGTTCACCGACCGCGTGGCTGATTGGCGTGGGCTGGACCAGTTCTACGACGACGTCTTTTTCCCCTATATGATTGGCGGCATCATTCCCGGCATTGTGGCCGGTGTGATCTGCTATTACCTCAGCCTGCCGCTGATCCTCACCTATCAACAACGCCGCCGCGCCAGGATCAAAGCGAAGTTTGAGGAAATCAAACGTTTGGCTGAAAAATCGACTGCCGTTCCTGAGGCAAAGCCACTAGGCTCCGCCGCGAAACTGAAAAAGGAATCGAGAGATGTCTGAGAACGATCTGCGTCTGGGTGTGAACATCGATCACGTCGCCACCGTGCGAAATGCACGGGGTGGGGCTTATCCCGATCCGCTGCGCGCCGCCAAACTGGCGGAAGAGGCAGGAGCCGACGGCATCACCGCCCACCTGCGCGAAGACCGTCGCCATATCTCGGACGCTGACATCGACGGGCTGATAGAGGTTCTGTCGGTGCCATTGAACTTTGAAATGGCCGCAACAGACGAGATGCAGAAAATTGCTCTGCGCCACAAACCCCATGCAGTGTGCATCGTCCCGGAAAAGCGAGAGGAGCGCACCACAGAAGGCGGTCTGGAAGTTGCGCGCGAGGAAAACAAACTCGCCCATTTCATCGCGCCCCTGCGCGACGTCGGCTGCCGCGTGTCTATCTTTATTGCCGCCGATCAACGTCAGATCGAGGCTGCACATCGCATTGGTGCAGAGGTGATTGAGCTGCACACAGGCGCTTATTGCGATGCGCATGCAGAAGGCCGTATGGAAGACGCCGCCCGCGAGCTTGATGCGCTGCGCCAAATGTCCACATTTGCCCATTCTCTGGGGCTTGAGGTTCATGCGGGTCACGGCCTGACCTATGACACCGTACAACCGATTGCTGCCTTCCCCGAGGTGAAAGAGCTGAATATCGGTCACTTCTTGATTGGTGAATCGATCTTTCTGGGCCTCACCCCTGCCATTCAGGAAATGCGCCGCCTGATGGACGAGGCCCGGGCGTGATCACGCCCGGCTTTGTCGCCATCTGGCTGGCCTGGCTGATGGCTGGCGGCTCTCCGGGGCCTGCCACGATGGGTATTGCCGGAACTGCGATGAACGAAGGCCGCCGCGCCGGTCTGGTCTTTGCGCTGGGCATCTGCGCCGGGTCCGCAGCCTGGGGCATTGCCGCAGCGCTGGGACTGTCAGCAATCATGCTGGCCAATGTCTGGGTGTTCGAGGTGATCCGGTACATCGGTGTCGCCTATCTTGGCTGGCTGGCCTTCAAGGCCCTGCGCCGCGCGATGACCTCGGACGAGGTTGCACTGGGCAAACCTGTCACGGGTTCACTGCCGACGATCTTTGCCAAAGGCGCTGCGATCCACCTGACCAATCCCAAAGCGATCCTTAGCTGGGGCTCGATCTATGCCATTGTCGCGCCCAACGATGCCAGCCTGTCGATGCTGTTGGGCTATTTCGCCATGCTTTATGCCGGATCGTTGCTGATTTTCATCGGGTACGCGTTTTTGTTTTCATCCGAACGCATGGTCCGCACCTACCGCCGCGCCCGCCGCTGGTTCGATTTCGCCTTTGCCGGGTTCTTTGGCGTTGCGAGCTACAAGATATTGACGGTGCGGTTTTCATGATCCTCGGCATCGGCACAGACCTTGCAAACATCGACCGCATCCAGGGCACGCTTGATCGCTTCGGCGACCGGTTCCGCAATCGTGTCTTTACTGATACCGAACAGCGCAAAGCCGAGCGCCGCCACGATACAGCTGGCACCTATGCCAAGCGATGGGCGGCGAAAGAGGCGTGCTCTAAGGCGCTGGGCACCGGACTGCGCATGGGCATCGCATGGAAGGATATGGCTGTCACCAATCTACGTACCGGCCAGCCGGTCATGCATGTCACCGGCTGGGCCGCCGAGCGCCTTAAGGAAATGACCCCAGACGGGCACGAGGCGATCATCCACGTGACGCTGACCGATGACCATCCCTGGGCACACGCCTTTGTGGTGATCGAGGCCCGTCCGCTTCAAGAAGCGCCCACGTAGCCTTGACTTGCCCCCACCTGACCCGCATGTAGCACCCCAACCACGCATAGACTGGAGAGAGCAGTATGGCCGAGGAAGCCAAAACCGGAAATCCCGTTTGGGAGACGATTAAAACCATCGTCTATGCTCTGCTGATTGCGGGCGTATTCCGCACCCTCTTCTTTCAACCTTTCTGGATCCCCTCGGGCTCGATGAAGGAAACGCTGCTGATCGGTGATTTCCTTTTCGTCAACAAAATGACCTATGGTTATTCCTACGCGTCCTGTCCCAGCTTGATCATCCCCAGCGTGGGTCTGAATGTGGATGCCGAAGATATCTGCGGTTGGATGCAGGGTGACGGTGACAGCCGCATTTGGGGCGGTGAGCCCGAGCGCGGCGATGTCATCGTTTTCCGCCATCCGGTCACGGGCCGCGACTATATCAAGCGTCTGATTGGTCTGCCGGGTGATCGTATCCAGGTTCGGGAAGGTCAGATCATACTGAACGATGTTCCGGTTCCACAGCAGCCCGATGGCGTCTTCACTGAAGTTGCCGAGCCGCAAGGCCCGCAACGTCTGCGTCCGCGCTGTGAAAATGGGCCCGTTGGCATTGGTGGCGCATGCGAAAAATCGCGCCTGATTGAAACTTTGCCCAACGGCGTCTCGTATGACGTGCTGAATATCGGGAATCAGGGGTCGGACAACACCGGCATCTACAACGTGCCCGAAGGCCACTACTTCTTTATGGGTGACAACCGCGACAACTCTGCCGACAGCCGCCTTCCCCAATCTGCGGGTGGCGTAGGCTACGTGCCTTACGAAAACCTGATTGGTCGGGCTGATCGCATCATGTTCTCATCTGCTGGCCGGTCGATGCTGTTCTTCTGGACCTGGCGCGGTGACCGGTTCTTCAAGGCGGTCAATTGAAGCTTTCGGCTGAAATAAAGGCATTCCAGCAGCGTTTGGGGTATGAGTTCGCCAATCCTGAATTGCTGGTACGTGCGCTGACACATGGTTCGGTCTCGTCGTCCACTCGGCCCGATAATCAACGGCTCGAATTTCTGGGCGACCGCGTTCTGGGCCTTGTCATGGCAACGGCTTTGCTTGAGGCCGACAAAACGGCATCCGAAGGCCAATTGGCCCCCCGGTTCAACGCGCTGGTCCGGAAAGAGGCCTGCGCCGATGTGGCCCGCCAGATCGATCTTGGCGGGGTGCTGAAGCTGGGCCGGTCCGAGATGTTATCCGGTGGCCGCCGCAAACAGGCCCTGTTGGGCGACGCAATGGAAGCCGTGATTGCCGCAATTTACCGCGACGCAGGGTTCGAGGCCGCGCGCGATGTCATCCTGGCCCTTTGGGGCGACCGGATCCACACGGTCGAGGCTGACGCGCGCGACGCCAAAACGTCGTTGCAGGAATGGGCGCAGGCCCGTGGTCAAAAACCGCCCTCATATGTCGAGATCAAACGCAGCGGCCCTGACCATGCGCCGATCTTCACCATTGCTGCCCGTCTTCAGGACGGAACCGAGGCACAAGCCACTGCGGGATCCAAACGACAAGCCGAGCAGGCGGCGGCAAAGGCTTTGCTGTCCTCCCTGCCGCAGTGATCTGGTGCACCTGACCAGATCCACTTCATCTGGCTAAAAATATCTCAGGGGTGAGCCCGGATGAAATCCGGGCGAGGGGGCTGGCCCCCTTTTCTTTCGGAGTAGCAACGTTTTCCTGTCTTTAAACCACCCGGATGAACCCGGCCAGCCCGGTTTTCTGATGCTCGATCACATGGCAATGAAACGCCCAGTCGCCAAGATTGTCGGCAACCAGCGCAATCTCGACCACTTCATCTTTCAACAGAAGAAACGTATCGGTCATCAATGGCGGCAGCTTGCGTAGGTTCGACTTCAACGGCACAAACGCCAACCCGTGCAGGTGGATCGGATGCAGGTTCGGTGATTCATTGCGCATTCGCAGAACATAACTTTTACCCTGCTTCAGCACGGCCAACGGTCCGGTCCCCTGTGCTGCATCTCCGGGCCACGGTGCGCGGTTGATTGACCAAAAGCTATAACCCAGCGACCCGCAAAACCCGTCGTTTGGGGCACCTCCTTCGGGCGTCCAACCGAATACGAACTCGTGCAGCTCTGCTTGATCCAGATTGGGTCGTTGTACAGGGTTTACAGGCAAAGGATGCAGCTCCTTCAAGGTGCGGGCTTCTGATTGCCCTGTTGCCCGCAAACGCGCCATGGCTCGGGGTTTTTGTCCGGGAAACTTCGCCATCAAGGCTGCAGATCGACCTTCTCCATCAGGCATCCGAACCGCTAGATCCACACGCTGTCCGGGCCCCATCCAAAGGGGCGCGTCCGCTGTGGGTAGAGCCAGGTCAACCTCAACCGGATGCCCGTCCCATGCGATGATCCGGACCTCGGCACCTTCAAGATGCAGTTTATAGATGCGGGTCGTGTCAGTGTTGACCACGCGCAGCCGCACAAGACTGCCCGCCGTATGATCATACACGGCTTCGGTCAGCCAGTTTGCAGTCTGTATATTGCCAAACGTACCGCTACGCGCCGCGCCGCGCGCGGTGTAAGCGGGCAGAAACGCATCCTCTTCATCCAGCCGGAAATCGCGCAGATTGATCACTTGCTCACTGTCAAAGCCGGGGTTTTCGGGCTCGGCAATCACCATGACACCGGTCAGGCCGTGGGCCATCTGGTCCATCGTCATGCAATGGGGGTGATACCAGTATGTCCCGGCATCCGGTGGCGTGAATTCATAGGCAAAGTTCTCGCCCTCGCCGATGGGCATTTGGGTCAGGTAGGGCACGCCGTCCATTTCGTTGGCGATGCGCAATCCATGCCAGTGCATCGCGGTATAGTCGGGCAAAGTGTTGCGCACCGCCAGCCGCATCCTCTGACCCTGCTTCCCATAAAGAACCTGTGGCGGTGCGTCCGGCGACAGGCTGACCATCCCGGTGGTCAGTTGATCGCGCAACCTGTAGCTGGCAGGCTGCAGCACCAGCTCTTGCGCGGACCCAGTAGCTGCCATGGTCAAACCGCCTAAGCCGACCACGCCAGCGGCAGCACCGCTTCCAAGAAGAAACTCGCGACGTTTCATAAGGACCTCACTGAACGGATGTGTCACCGGGCTGGGAACGGCTGGGTGTCTTTGCAAGTCCTGCCACTGCTGATGCATGGCTGCAATGCGACAAATCCCTCTGGCCCGCAGGCCCTTTCTGCTATAGCAGAGCGCAATTGCACACAGGAACGCCAATATATGACCACACGCGCCGGATTTATCGCCCTGATCGGAGAGCCCAATGCGGGCAAATCCACCCTTTTGAACCGCATGGTCGGGGCCAAGGTCTCGATCGTGACGCATAAGGTGCAAACCACGCGTGCGCGCATTCGTGGCGTGGCGATGGAGGGTGACGCGCAGCTGGTGTTTGTCGACACGCCGGGCCTGTTCAAGCCCCGCCGCCGCTTGGACCGCGCCATGGTCGCGGCCGCATGGGGTGGGGCCGCAGATGCAGATGTTGTTGTGCTGATGATCGAGGCGCATCGCGGTATCACCGAAGGGGTTGAACGCATCCTTGAGGGGCTGGACGAGATCGGGCAAGGCCGGACCATCGCGTTGGCGATCAACAAGATCGACAAGGTGCCGTCTGAAAAACTGCTGGCGCTGACCAGCGACCTGAACGCCCGCTATCCGTTTGCCGAGACCTTCATGATCTCGGCCGAAAAGGGCCATGGTGTAGACGATTTGCGCAAATGGCTGGCCGGGGAGCTGCCCGAAGGTCCGTGGCTTTATCCCGAAGATCAGATCGCCGATCTGCCTTTGCGCATGATCGCGGCTGAAATGACGCGCGAAAAACTGACCCTGCGCCTGCATCAGGAACTGCCGTACCAGCTGACTGTCGAGACTGAAAACTGGGAAGAGCGTAAAGACGGTTCCGCAAAGATCGATCAGGTCATTTACGTCATGCGCGACGGCCACAAGGGCATCGTTCTTGGCAAGCGCGGAGAGACAATCAAAGCGGTCAGTCAAGCGGCGCGGGCCGAGTTGGAAGAATTCCTGGACCGCAAGATCCATCTGTTCCTACAGGTCAAAGTCCGGCCGAACTGGCTGGAAGAATCCGAGCGGTATTCAGAGATGGGTCTGGACTTCAAAGACGGCAACGCATGACCCGGCTAACTGCTGAATTCTGGGTCCATGCCTATCTGGCGCGGCTTCGGTTTCAGGAAATCCCGGCGTTTGTTGTGGCCCATGGTGACGACACGGCTGGGGCCGTTCTGGTGAAGCTCAATACTCTGGACGGGCAGGCAATTGCTTTTCAACGCAGCTTTGACCTAATGTCCGGCGCGCGCAAATGGGTCGAACTGTCCAGCGGGACTGAGACGGATGTGGACACCGCAATTACCAAACAACGCAGCTTTGATCCTGACCTCTGGGTGATCGAGGTCGAGGACCGGCAAGGGCGACATTTGCTGGATGAAGAGGGGTTGGAGTAAACTCCCTGCCAGACTGTAAAGTCGATGCAAAGCTTGGTTTCAGCAGTCAGCCGTCTTCACCAAGGTAAACAAAACTCATCTTATTTCCGTCCGGGTCGCGCGCGTAGGCGCCGAAGAAATTGGGACCATATTGCGGGCGATCACCCGGATCACCCTCGTTTGTTCCGCCATTGGCCAAAGCGGCTGCATGTGCTTCTTTCACTTCTTCTTTGCTTTGGCATGCAAGGCCAACCATATTGCCATTTCCAACTGTGGCGGCCTCTTGGTTGAACGGCGTCGCTACCCACATGCATCCACCGCCTCGCAGTTCGTAGCAGACGGCATGAGGCATATATTCGGCGACGACTTTGCCGCCTATACTGGACACAACCGCGTCATAATACGTGCGCGCGTTAACAACGTCGTTAGAACCGATCATGACATAGTTGAGTGACATTGCTGAAATCCTCTAATGGAACATATAGAGAACATTAATGCCCGAGTTACGCTGGTGCAACGTGTTTCTTGAAATGCCACAGGCGCAGTACGACCTTGTGTATTAGCCCAACAGTTTATTCTCAGTCACTGACTGAGCTATTTTTCCCGGCTCCATCCATCTTCATATTCGCCCAACACTCTGGACAGATGCAGCAGAGACGCAAAAAAGCGTGCGTAGACGTCCCTCGACAACATGGGTTTGTTGTCATCCAACACCTGCAATAGATCTACAACAGCCGAGGCAAAGGTGTCATAGACCTGCATATCGGCAGCTGTTGGATCAGGCGTCCAGATTTTGTGTTCGTCGTAAAAGGCGACGGGTTGTGGTTCGTCATCAGTCATAGCGCGGCCCCTTCTGTTTGAACTGCAAGTGGGGCGTGGGTGATCACGTACAAGCCGTCTGGCGCGAAGTCGCAAAACTATGGCGGTTTGAAAAAAAAGAACATCCGTCGCGGGAGATTTAGAAGAGTTTACGCCCTTGCGTGCCTGTCCCGCTTCGGATTTTCTGCGGTTCAACTTAACCAGAAGTAAGGTCGAATTTTGGACTGGCGCGATCACGGCATACTCCTGACTTCTCGACGCCATGGTGAAACAGCGGCGATAATCGAGGTCTTCACCGAGGCGCACGGTCGTCACGCCGGTGTGGTGCGCGGCGGAACCAGTCGCAAGATCGCACCCATATTACAACCTGGCGCGCAATTGGACGTACTGTGGCGCGCTCGTCTGGAAGAACATATCGGCACTTTTCAGGTCGAACCTTTGCGGTCCCGCGCGGCGGCGGCGTTTTCAGGGCGGCTAGCCTTGTCCGGGCTCAATGCAGTTGTTTCACTATTGTCATTTTGTTTGCCTGAACGCGAACCACATCCGGCGCTTTATGCGATGACGGAACAGTTGATGGACCTGCTGGGTCAGGATGAGATCTGGCCATTGGCATATCTGCGATGGGAATTGGCGTTGCTGGACGAACTGGGTTTTGGCCTTGATCTGACGGCCTGTGCCGTGACTGGCGCGACCGAAGGTCTGGTTTACGTGTCACCTAAGACGGGCCGCGCTGTGAGTGCAAATGGAGCCGGAGAGTGGGCAGACAAGCTTTTGCCGCTGCCACCTTGCCTAAGGGGCGAGGGTATGGCACCCGATCTTGAGGTCGCGGAAGCCCTGCGCACGACGGGCTATTTCCTGGAAAATCGTGTTGCACCGTCGCTTGGGCACAATCCCTTGCCCGAAGCCAGGGCGCGGTTTGTGGATCAGGTCACTCGGCGGCTTTGAAAACCATTTCGTGCCCCGCCTCATTACGTAGGATCAGCACGTTGCCCGATACTTCGGACTGGGTCATGGCCATCAGGGCGGCAAAATAAATACCTTCGGCTTCAAGCCCGGCGCAAGCGGCCCGCGTGGCGCTCAGGTCTTGGATCTCGAACCAAGGGTAGGGCGCATTCAGTGTGCCGTTGTAACTGTTGCAGGGGGCGTTTCCGTTGATTTTCCCTTCTTCGGGAAACCGGAGCAACGCGCTGGCTTCATAGGGCTGCCCATCGATTTCCTGCAGGACCCATGTTTGCCCCGCCGCGCCATAGGCGGCGACGGTTTCATCCTTTTCGCATTGGAACAAGGCGAGTAGGGGCAACGTAAGGATAAGGCGGGTCATCATAGGGTCTTAATCAATTTTATTGGGTGGGAAAACCTCAATAGGGGATCGCGCCGCTCAACAATTCCTGTCGCACCTCAAGGCGGGGCCTCCAGTTGTATTTAGTGTCCTCACGCACGGGTGCCCAATACAGCGCGCCGCTGTTGCGCCAGGGATCCAGGATGATCCCGTCATGCATCGAATCCCCCTTGGCGCTGATCAACGCCGAATGGTGTATAATGCGAAACTGCGTCGGCGGAGACGTGACCCAATGCAAATCAAGCGTGTCGAAATTTTCCTGCCGCAACCGCGCGGTCATGGCCTGCGCCCAGTCATTGCACAAGCCATACTCGCGAAAGCCGTTTGCGATCTTGGCGTTGTGGATGATGGCTGGATCCGTGATGTTCCATTCCCGCGCCAACTGCTGAGAATAGGTGTACGAAATCGTAGCGGCCTGTTGCGCTTCGACGGGACTAACCTGAGGCCCGAGTGACAGGATGGCTTCTGCCAGCGCATCGATATCGCTTTGGGTGGCGGTTGGCTGACTGACGGAGCAGCCACTCAGCACAAATGCTGCAAGAATCGCCCAAAGCGCAATAATCCGTTGGGTCATATTTTGTTCACCCTCACTCGGATGGGTTTGGTTTCGCTCGGTGCTCTACTGGCGACCAAAACAGATGCAAAGGGGAAGTTTGCAGAGTTGTGAACCTGTGCGCGGTGGTGCGCCGTATGCATTCCGTTTTGTGCTCATCGAAGAATTGTGGACGGTGTCGTCAGGAAAGTCACCACTCAAAGAAAAAGACCCGGCGCACTGGCCGGGTCAGTTGGGGAAACGGGGTGCCGTAAACCGTTAGCCAAGCAGCCGGCGTGCGATGACCTGCGCTTGAATCTCGGCAGCCCCTTCGAAAATATTCAGAATGCGCGCGTCACACAGAACGCGGCTGATCTTGTATTCCAGTGCAAAACCGTTGCCGCCATGAATCTGCAGCCCGTTGTCGGCAGCGGCCCAGGCCACACGGGCGCCCAGAAGCTTGGCCATGCCGGCTTCCAGGTCACAACGCTGGCCGTGGTCTTTCTCCCATGCGCTGAAATAGGTCAGCTGACGTGCAATCATGATTTCAACCGCCATCATTGCCAGCTTGCCCGAGACGCGCGGGAAGTTGATCAGAGACTTGCCGAACTGTTTGCGGTCGATCGCGTATTGCATGGCGATATCCAGCGCGCTTTGCGCCACGCCGATGGCGCGGGCAGCGGTTTGGATGCGGGCAGATTCGAAGGTTTCCATCAACTGCTTGAAACCTTTGCCTTCTTCGCCGCCCAACAGGTTCTCACCTTTGACGTGGAAGCCATCAAAGCCCAGCTCGTATTCTTTCATGCCGCGATAGCCCAGAACTTCGATCTCTCCACCAGTCATACCGGGGGTGGGGAATGGGTTCTCGTCGGTGCCAGGGGTCTTTTCTGCCAGGAACATCGACAGGCCGCGGTGGTCGGTGCTGTCGGGATTCGTCCGTGCCAGCAGAGTCATCACATGGGTCCGCGCTGCATGTGTGATCCAGGTTTTGTTGCCGGTGATCTGATAGTTGCCGTTTTCGTCTTTCACAGCGCGCGTGCGCAGGCTGCCAAGGTCCGACCCGGTGTTGGGCTCTGTGAAGACGGCGGTGGGCAGGATCTCGGCGCTGGCCAGTCTAGGCAACCAGTTGGCTTTCTGTTCATCCGTGCCGCCTGCGATGATCAGCTCAGCCGCGATCTCGGACCGGGTGCCCAGTGAGCCCACGCCGATATAACCGCGTGACAATTCTTCGGACACCACGCACATTGAGGCTTTGGACAGGCCGAACCCGCCGAATTCCTCGGGGATGGTCAGGCCAAAAACGCCCATTTCTGCCAGTTCCTCGATGATCTCCAGCGGGATCAGCTCATCCTTCAGGTGCCATTCATGCGCATGCGGTTCGACCTTTTCCTGCGCATAGCGGCGGAATTGATCGCGGATCATCTCAAGTTCTTCGTCCAGACCAGAGGCGCCGAACATGGTGGCACCGGCCTGGTCCTGCATCAGTTCAACCAGGCGGCTGCGCGCAGCCTGAGAATTGGCCTGCGCCATCAGGGTTTGAACTTCGGTCGATTGAAAGCCCGACAGCGCGTCCCAGCCCAGCCCCATATCCTGAAGGCGTACAACTTCGCCCTGGTTCATCGGAATGCCGCCAGCGACCTGATGCAGATATTCGCCAAAAGCGATCTGGTGCAGCAGCTGCTCAACCTCGCCGAACTTACCTTCGGCTTGCAGCGCTTCTGCCCAGCGTTGCATCTGTTGCAGCGATTGAGCGTAGGTTGCCAGCCAAGCCAAGCCATGAGCAGCCGTTTGGTTCGCTTCGATCAGGGCGCCAGAGACGCGCCCATCTGCAGTAACCATAGAGCGTACGGACTCGCGGGCTTTTTCAAATACCGCCTCCACCGCAGGCACAGCGGTACGGGTCAATTCCAGAAGATCGGGCAATACTGCAGCTTTTGTCATCTCGGTCATATCTTGTCCGTCGTGGGCCATGAATCGCGTCCTTTCCTCGGTCGTCTGGTCATATCATGCTGCACGTGCAGCGCAACAAAAATACTTATTACGCTACGAAAAAGTTCAAAAATTACCTGATCATTTTTGCAATGCAGAAGGAATCTTAAATGGTATTTAGAGGGTATGTCCCTGTTTTCCATTCTTTCTCCGCAAGACCTCATGCTTGCTATGGCCGTGGCTTTTGCTGCCGGTTGGATCAAGGGCATTGTTGGTTTCGCCATGCCTATGGTCATGGTGTCAGGGTTGAATTCATTCCTGACTCCCGAGTTGACCCTGGCCGGACTTATCCTGCCGACTCTCGTGACAAACGGGCTTCAAGCTTTGCGCGGCGGCGCAACGGCCGCGTATTCTTCAATCCTGCGCTTTCGGGTTTTTCTGATCGTCGGGGGCCTCATGTTGGTTCTCAGCGCGCAGCTTGTCACCATGATCCCTAGTTCGGTTTCGTTGCTTCTGATCGGTGGTTTGGTTTCGGTTTTTTGTTTGTTTCAGGTTTTGGGGGTTCGGCTGGTATTGAACCAGCCATCCGCGCGTATAGAGGCTGCTATGGGCGGAGTTGCAGGTTTCGCTGGCGGTATGTCCGGTGTTTGGGGTCCGCCAACTGTTGCTTATCTGATGGCTTTGAACACACCCAAAAAGGAACAGATCCGCATTCAGGGCGTTATTTATGGGCTTGGGGCAGTGCTGTTGCTGGCCGCTCATTTGGGGTCAGGTATCTTGCGGGCAGAAACGCTTCCGTTTTCCGCTATCCTGATCCTTCCTGCCTTGGTGGGGATGTGGGTCGGCATCAGGCTGCAGGACCGAATCGATCAGGCCAGCTTTCGCAAGGCGACCCTGTTTGTGTTGTTGGTGGCTGGACTAAACCTGCTGCGACGCGGGCTGATGGGCTGATGTCTCAGCCGCGACGTTTGTCGGCGAAGCGAAACGCAAAGTAGAGTCCCAGCATCAGGAAGAACAAGCCCGAGATATCGCCGATCAAAAAGGCAATGTATTCGACAGTTGCACTGCCGAAAGCCAGATTGGTCAGGCCCGAGACCAGAAAAGATGTGATGATGCCGACACCCATGACGCAGGCCCAGCAGGGTTTGCGATCAGGACGCGGGAACAGGTCCCATCCGACGGCCTTGAACAGATAGAACACTGCCGGAACTGTGGTGACAGCTATGGCAATGGCCAATAGGCGGCTGGGTAGGAAAACGTCAGCGCCTCCCAGATAAACAAAGACTATGAATACCCCTGGTAACAGGGCAAAGATCGCCCGCCACCCTAATAGCCATGCAGAAAGAACCCGCACGCCATGAGGCAGAAACAGCAGGCTTGCCCGGCTTGGATATTCCGGGAAATACATATTCTGAAGAGGCATCAGAACGGCGAATGTCAGGAATGACGCCACCACATAGGCCGATGAGGCCGCAAACGTATCAATTGCCCAAGCGCGCACGGACATTATTGGGCCGTGCGTGTTGAACTGGCGTCATCTGGGAGCATTAACGATATACCGCCCCCGGTTGGCGCTGCCGCTTTGCGAAAGATAGCCTTTTTGAACCAGTGACTTCAGCGCGCGGAAAAAGGTCGGGCGCGACACGCTTTGGACCAATGTGTGTTCGATCAAACCGAATGTGCGTACTTCTTGATCAGATTTTGAGAGTTCTTCCGCTGCGTAATAAATGTCGCGCTCAACCGGAGATAGTTTTTCCAGGCCAAGCGTCCGCTCCATGCTTTGCATCAATTTGCGAAGTTCGGTGAGTTTCGAGATTTCTGTCATGTTCTTACCTGCAATTTCCTGAGCCAACTGCCGCCGGTCTGCGACTATTTGAGCCACACCGGTCCTTTAAGAAACCAGCGAGTCCCATGTTGACACTCATCCCCTTTTACCTAGACTAGGTGCCTGATTAGGTTGCTCAATCCAGCGTTGTGAGTGTACGCTTCTGAGCTGCCACAAAGTCCTTTCAGTCAATGCCCGGCGCTGATGTGCCGGGCTTTTTCGTCTCATCGAGACTAACAGGTACCCCAGATCGCATTTTGAAACAACGCACTTGTATGTGCTTTTTGTGACATACAACTAAGGGTGGATTATACGAGCGGTTTCTGAATTGAAAAAGGGGCCCGCAGGCCCCTTGTTTCTGTATCTGGTACCACGTTAGCCAATCGCTACGGCTTTGATATCGTCGTCGATGAACGGCAGGTATTGTTCGAAGTTTTCGGCAAACATTTGAACCAGTTTCTCGGCTTGTTTGTCGAACGCGGCCTGATCGTCCCAAGTGCGGCGCGGGTCCAGCAGAACCTCGGCGACACCGGGCACGGAAACCGGTACATCAAAGCCGAAATTGGCGTCCTTGCGGAATTCAGCATCGCGCAGCGAACCATCCAGGGCTGCCGTCAGCAATGCGCGGGTCGCCTTGATCGGCATCCGGCTTCCTACGCCATAAGCACCACCGGTCCAGCCGGTGTTCACCAGCCAGCAGGTCGCGCCATGCTGGGCGATCTTATCCCGCAACAGATTACCGTATTCTTCCGGACGGCGCGGCATGAACGGCGCGCCAAAGCAGGTCGAGAACGTGGGCTGAGGCTCAGTCACACCACGTTCGGTCCCCGCAACCTTCGAAGTGAAGCCCGACAGGAAGTGATACATCGCCTGCGCCGGGGTCAGCCGCGCGATCGGAGGCAGAACACCAAAGGCATCACAGGTCAGCATGATGATGTTCTTCGGGTGACCACCCAAAGCGCTGCCGGATGCGTTCGAGATATACTCCAACGGATAGGCGCAACGCATGTTGGCAGTCAGTGAATCGTCGTCGAAATCCAGCTCTTTGGTCTCGGGGTCGAAAACCATGTTTTCGATGACAGTGCCGAATTTACTGGTGGTCGCGTAGATTTCCGGCTCGGCCTCGGCATTGAGGTTGATTGTCTTGGCATAACAGCCGCCTTCAAAATTGAAGGTGCCGCGATCTGACCAACCGTGCTCGTCGTCCCCGATCAGAACGCGGGCCGGGTCAGCGGACAAAGTTGTCTTGCCGGTACCTGACAGCCCGAAGAACACGGCGGTATCAACCGGGTTGCCAACGGCATGGTTGGCCGAGCAGTGCATCGGCATCACACCTTTTTCCGGCAACATGTAGTTCAGCAGAGTGAAGACGGATTTCTTGTTCTCGCCCGCGTATTCGGTTCCACCGATCAGAATCAGCTTACGATCAAAGTTCAGCGCAATCACCGTTTCACTGCGGCAGCCGTGCTTGGCCGGGTCGGCCTGGAAACTGGGGCAGTTGATAATGGTGAAGTCGGCTGTGAAATCATCCAGATCCTCGCGATCCGGGCGGCGCAGCAAGTGGCGGATGAAAAGATTGTGCCAGGCGAGCTCGGTGACCATACGCACGTTGATCGCGTATGCGGGGTCAGCACCGCCGACGAGATCCTGCACGAAGTAGTCGCGGCCTTTCATATGGGCCAGCATGTCTTGGTACAGCGCTTCAAAGCCTTCGGGGCTCATTTCGGCGTTGTTTTCCCACCAGATGGTGTCGACGACACTGTCGGTTTTGACGACGTGCTTGTCCTTGGGTGAGCGGCCGGTGAACTTGCCAGTGGTGACCAGAAACGCACCGCCGTTGCCAAGTGTCCCTTCGCCGCGCTTCAGCGCCTCTTCGATCAGCGCCGGTTCCATGAAGTTGTAATAGACATTGCCCAGACCCTCGATGCCCTGATCTTCGAGGCGGAATTGCGGGTTAACCCGTCCAGATGTCATGTGTGTCTTCTCCTGTGGCGGCGCGTGGCTTTGGCCGTTAGCGCCATTGGGGCAGTGAGCCGGGCAAACCGGCGGCTGGGCGCGTCTTATCACGGTCATTTGGGGCATGAACAGGCGGGTTGACGCAGTTAGCGCAACCAAGTCCGAGTTTAGCGCCACCACAAATTCAATGTTCGAAAAGCAGGCAGATTTTTGCGGGCATAAAGGCAAATTTGCCGCAGACCTGCCGCAACAAAGGCACGATTCGAGGTTACGGATTGATTCGGCGTCTTAAAACCGCCAACAATGCCTTACAAATAAGCGAATTATTGCGCGAGTGAGCAGGAATAGGGGTGAGCCCGATGTCAAAGATTGCACTGGTGGATGACGATAGAAACATTCTGACGTCTGTATCCATGACTCTTGAAGCCGAAGGTTTCGAGGTTGAAACTTATAATGATGGCCAGGCCGCGTTGGATGCGTTCAACAAAAAGCTGCCGGATATGGCTGTTCTCGATATAAAAATGCCTCGGATGGATGGCATGGATTTGCTGCAGCGGCTGCGTCAGAAAACGCAGATGCCAGTGATCTTCCTGACCTCGAAAGATGACGAGATCGACGAGGTTCTTGGCCTGCGCATGGGCGCAGATGACTATGTAAAAAAGCCGTTCTCGCAGCGGTTGCTGGTGGAACGCATCCGCGCGTTGCTGCGCCGGCAAGAGGCAACAAGCGGCGACGCAGTGGCCGCCAACAGCAGTGACACCAAGGTTATGGAACGCGGTGACCTGCGGATGGATCCTCTGCGCCATGCCGTAAGCTGGAAGGGGAATGACGTGTCCCTGACCGTGACAGAGTTCTTGTTGTTACAAGCGCTTGCCCAGCGTCCGGGCTTTGTCAAAAGCCGTGATCAGCTGATGGATGTGGCTTACGACGATCAAGTTTATGTGGACGACAGGACAATCGACAGCCACATTAAACGCCTACGCAAGAAAATGCGCGCAGCCGACCCCGAGTTCTCGGCGATCGAAACCCTGTATGGTATCGGTTACCGGTACAACGAAGAATAGGCGCGACGCCTGCAAGAGGTAATGGGCTCTCGTGCGCGACACCGAAGAAGCCAGAGAACTGCGCGACGGTGACGTCGTTCTTGGGGATGACTGGGTCATCCCCCAGGATCCCGAGTCTGCCGAGCTGAGAGAAAAGCGATCCCGGAGGAACCTGTTTTCTCTGCGTGGATCGCCCTTGGCCCGCAAGATCATCACCTTCAATCTGATTGCCTTGGTGATCCTGGTCACCGGGCTGCTGTATCTGGACGATTCGCGTAAAGAAAAGGTGCAGCAAACCGCGCGCAATCTGCTGGGCGACGCGCAGCTAGTCAGCAATGTCTTTGAAACTCAGCTGCGACAGGGCGCTCAAACCTCGGCGCAAAATGCTGGTAACTTGGACGTCAAGGATACGCTTTCAGGGCTAACACTTCCCGAAGGCGGCGAAGTCTTTGTCTATGACGCAAGTGGCACTCTGATCGGTTGGACGCGTGGCGCGCCGCAAATCTCTGACATGCCCGTGCTTCTTCGTTCGGAGTCCGAAGTGCAAACTGGCAGCACTGTCATCAGCGATACGCTGAATGCGGTGTGGATTGGCCTGTCCAACCTGTTCAACTGGTCGACCGAGACGGAATCTCCGACGCTGGCGCAACGGGTTCAGGCGATTATTCCGCAAGCGCTGGAAGGGCAAGCGCAGGTCCAAGCGGTGCAAGACAGCGCGGGGGACACGGTGATCGTTGCTGCCGCACCGATCCTGTATGCGGATAGTCCAGCCGGTGCGGTTGCCATTACCGGCCCAGCCGGGGAAATCGACGCGCTGGCCCGTCGCGAACAGGAACGCATTCTTCAGATGTTTGTGGTGGCCCTTCTGGTTTCCGTAGGTCTGAGCCTTGTGCTGGCCTCGACAATCGCCAACCCTCTGGCGGATCTGGCGGCGGCTGCTGAAATGGGCAAGGACCGCGGTACAGGGGTCAACCCCGGTCGTATCCGCATTCCGGATCTTAGTGCGCGCCCGGACGAAATTGGGCGTCTCAGCCGTGCGCTGCGGGGTATGGTGACAGCGCTCTACAATCGGATCGACGCGAATGAACAGTTCGCTGCCGACGTGGCCCATGAAATCAAAAACCCCTTGGCCAGCCTGCAATCCGCCGTTGGCACGCTGCGTATGGTCAAACGCGAGGATCAGCGCGACAAGTTGCTGGATGTGATTGAACATGACGTCCGGCGTCTGGACCGTCTGGTCAGCGATATCTCGAACGCCTCGCGTCTGGATGCGGAGCTGGTCAAAGAAGAAGAGCAACCCTTTGACCTTCTCAAGCTGCTGGGCAATCTGGGTCAGTATTTGGGCGAGGATGCACGTTCCAAAGGCATCGATTACATCACCGATCTTCCACCTGAACCGATCATCATCAACGGTCTCGAAGCCCGACTGGCGCAGGTTTTCGTCAACCTCATCACCAACGCCATTTCCTTCTGCGAGGAAAGCGACGCCATTCGCGTCTGGGTTCGTCAGCGCGATAATCGCGTTTTGGTCGTAGTTGAGGATACAGGCCCTGGCATTCCCGAACAGGCACTGACCAAAGTGTTCAAGCGTTTCTATTCGCAGCGCCCGGCCGAGCATTTCGGCAATAACTCGGGCCTTGGTCTTGCGATCTCAAAGCAGATTGTCGAGGCCCATGGCGGTGTAATCTGGGCTGAAAATATACGCCCGACCGAGGCCGACATCACCTCGGATCCTCTGGGCGCGCGTTTCGTGGTGGGGCTGCCCGTTTAACCGATGCAAACCAATTTTCTGTCAGACGCCAAAAACCTGGACAAGGCGTGCGTTCATGCCTCCTGTGTTTCGGTTGAAGGGCGCGGCGTGTTGATCATCGGTGCCTCTGGCACAGGTAAATCCGGGTTGGCATTGCAGATGATGGCCGTTGGGACAGATTTGGTTGCAGATGATCGTGTGATCCTTGAAATGGTCGAAGAGCGGGTCATTGCGTCCGCCGTTCCACACCTGCGCGGCTTGATCGAAGCACGCCACATCGGCCTGCTCAAGACCCCGGCGGTCGAATCAACTCCGGTAACCTATGTCGTGGATCTGTCGCAGAGCGAGCCCGCGCGTTTTCCCGAACAGATCACCGTTCAAGTCCTGAGGCAAACTGTTCCCTTGCTTCGGGGCGCTGGCGTCCCCAATTTGGCAGCAGCATTAGTGCAGTTGCTAAAGTATGGGCGTGTAGACGCGGAATGGCCGAACACATGACTTCACAACGGCGGATCGTATTGGTCACTGGCCCGTCAGGCGCAGGCCGGTCCACCGCGATCCACGTACTGGAAGATCTTGGCTTCGAGGCGATTGATAACCTGCCGATGGGGTTGTTGCTGCGCCTGCTCGATAGCGCCGATAGCGATCGTCCAATGGCGTTGGGCGTTGATGCCCGCAATCGGGATTTTTCGACAATCAGATTTATCGAGTTGGCCGAAAAACTGGGTCGTATGGCGCAAGTGGATCTGACGGTTCTGTATCTGGATTGTAGTGATGACGTTCTGCTGCGTCGGTTTTCGGAAACCCGTCGCCGTCACCCGGTCGCAAGAGATGCCAGCCCAGAAACCGGCATCCGGCGTGAAAAGGAACTTCTGGCCCCGATCCGCGAGATTGCCGATACGCTGATCGACACCAGTCTTTTGAACGTGCATCAGTTACGCGAAGAGGTTGAAACCTGGTTTGCCCCCAAGGATGGGCGGCACCTTGCGGTTTCGATTGAATCTTTCTCGTATAAACGCGGGCTGCCGCGCGGGCTGGATATGGTGTTCGACTGCCGGTTCCTTGCCAATCCCTACTGGCGCCCCGAGTTGCGTGCAGCGGATGGTCGACACCCGGATGTCGCGCACTATGTGCAATCGGACACGACCTATTTGCCGTTTTATGAACGTGTCATGGATCTGCTAAATCTTTTGTTGCCCGCATTTCGGGCCGAAGGTAAAGCGCACCTGTCTGTGGCCTTTGGATGTACCGGGGGGCAACACCGCTCTGTTGCAATGGCCGAAGCCGTGGCAAAGGCCCTTGCCGAAGGTGGCCAGCAAGTGGCAATTAGGCATCGCGAAATGGAACGCCGGACGTTGAATGTGAGGTCGGATTGATCGGAATTGTGATCGTTGCGCATGGGGGGTTGGCTCAGGAATACCTGTCAGCCACACAGCATGTCGTCGGGCCGCAACCCGGTCTGGTGGCCATTGCAATCGAAGCTGAACACGATCGTGATGCCAAACAGGCCGAGATCTGCCAGGCAGCGGACAGCGTAGACATGGGCGATGGTGTCGTTGTTGTCACCGATCTGTTCGGCGGAAGCCCGTCGAATCTCAGCCTGAGGGCCTGTGCGCCTCAGGACCGGCGCATTCTTTATGGCGCCAACCTTCCTATGCTGATCAAATTGGCCAAAAGCCGCCACCTGCCTATCGGCGATGCCGTGCGACAGGCGATGGAGGCTGGACGGAAATACATAAATGCACAAAATGTGACATTGGAATAAGACCGGATTGACGACTATGACCAACCGAAGCCTTAAAATTATCAATGAAAAGGGCCTGCATGCCCGCGCCTCGGCAAAGCTGGTCGAGGTCGTAGAAGGGTTCGATGCTCGCGCCGAGGTGTCAAAAGACGGACTTTCTGCCTCAGGCGACAGTATTATGGGTCTTTTGATGTTGGCAGCTTCGCGCGGAACAACTATTGACGTCGAGACGTCGGGGCCGGATGCTGAGGCATTGGCGGAAGCTCTGGAAGCGCTTGTGAATGACAAGTTCGGAGAGGGGTTCTAATCCGCCCCGCCGGGACATGAAAACGGGAAGACCAGGAATTGGCGGAAACGACGCACGAAACCAAGACAAGCCCTGTGGTGGATGGGACCGCGGATGAGGGCGAAATCTACGACCGTAGAACCCTGACCTATGCGAACTCGTTTGACGATGCCTGGACTTCGACCGCCATTCGGGCCATCGAATGGTGCACTGGCAAGCTGACCATCCTGCGCATGGTCAACAAATTCGAAAAAAAGAACGAATACTATCGCGGCCAGCGGTTCTGGGGCGGTGCCCTTACGACTATGGGAATCGACCTGACCACACCTCAGGAACAGATTGCCCGGATTCCCAAAACCGGTCCCGTCGTTGTGGTTGCCAACCATCCGCACGGTATGGTCGATGGTATGATCCTGGCCGAGCTGATTGGACGGGTCCGCAGCGATTACCGCATTCTAACCCGCTCAGTTCTAACCGGGCTGGATGAGGCCGCGACATCCTTCATGATCCCGGTGCCTTTCCCGCACGACCCCGAGGCGCAAGCCAAGATGCTGGAGATGCGCGGCAAGGCCATGGAGCACCTGAAGAATGGCGGTGTAGTGGCCTTGTTCCCGTCAGGCGTGGTGATGTCATCGGATGACTGGTTTGGTCCAGCTATCGAGCGGGAATGGAACGTTTTCACCGCCAAAATGATCCGTCGCTCGGGCGCGCAAGTGTTGCCGATTTTCTTTCCGGGCAGCAACTCGCGCTGGTACCAGATTGCCAATAAACTGTCGCCGATCCTGCGCCAGGGTTTGCTGCTGCATGAAATCGTCCGATCCTGCAACAAACCGCAATCGCCGGTTATCGGCGAGCCGATCGGTGATGAAGACATGGAACTGCTCGAGCGCGACCCACGCGGCTTCATGGCATGGCTACGGGATCGCACAATGTCCTTGGGCCAGTCAAACAAAGCCTGATCCGCGTCTTCATCTGGCCAAAAGTACCTCGGGGGTGAGCCCGGATGAAATCCGGGCGAGGGGGCTGGCCCCCTTTCAACGTGTTGGTACCGGAACCTCTCCGCGATAGTCATAGAACCCGCGCTCGGTCTTGCGGCCCAGCCAGCCAGCCTCGACATATTTCGTCAACAGCGGGCAGGGGCGGTATTTGGTGTCTGCCAGACCGTCGTGCAAGACGTTCATGATCGCCAGGCAGGTATCCAGCCCGATAAAGTCCGCCAGTTCCAGCGGCCCCATCGGATGATTCGCGCCCAGCTTCATCGACTGGTCGATGGATTGAACGCTGCCGACGCCTTCATACAGGGTATAAACGGCTTCGTTGATCATCGGCATCAAGATCCGGTTAACGATAAAGGCCGGGAAATCTTCGGCGCTTGCGGCGGTTTTACCAAGGCGATCGACCACTGCCTTGCAAGCGCTGAATGTCTCTTCGTCCGTGGCGATGCCCCGGATCAGTTCCACCAGCTGCATGACCGGCACCGGGTTCATGAAGTGAAAGCCCATAAACCGCTCTGGCCGGTCGGTGCGGCTGGCCAGGCGCGTAATCGAGATGGATGACGTATTCGACGTCAAGATTGTATGCGGCAGCAGATGCGGCTGCAGGTCCTCAAAGATAGCCTGCTTGATCGTCTCCCGCTCGGTTGCGGCTTCGATGACCAGATCGGTTTGACCAAGACGGGGCAGTTCCAACGTTGTCGTAATACGTGTCAGTGCACCCTGCATATCGTCGTCGCTGATCTTGCCGCGAGAAGCCTGACGCGCCAAGTTGCCTTCGATAACAGACACAGCATTAGTCAGCGCGTCCTGGCTGACATCGTTCAGCAAGACCTCGTATCCCGCCAAGGCCAGGACATGGGCAATCCCATTTCCCATCTGACCCGCGCCAATAACTCCGACCGATTTGATTTCCATGTCCAGCTGCCTCTGCCCTGAAGGTTATCGCGACAGTATCGGCAGAGCGGGGCAGGCGGCAAGGGGATCGAACCTGTCAATTTTGCTTCAAATGCGCGCATTAGGAATTTCTCAACATCTGCGGCCGCAAGATGGCAACCGGGTGAGAAAATGGGGGGCTTGATATGAGCTTTCATCAATCTGGCGGTGGTGGAGACGCCGCCTGTCAATACATGGGGTCCAAACTGTGGTTTCGAGGCCCGCCGGGCGATCTGAGCAAGCCCTATGTGGCCTGTCTGGGCGGAGAGGAGACCTTTGGCCGGTTTGTTGAGAATCCGTTTCCAGTTGAGCTTGGCCAGCGTTTAAAGCTGCCCTGCATCAATTTCGGCAGCCTATTTTGTGGTTTTGAGGCCATGCTGGGTGACCCGGTGCTTTCGGAACTGGTGAATGCGTCGGAATTTTGCGTATTGCAGGTCCCCGATCTGCCGTACCAGTCGAACCGATTCTACCGGGTGCATCCGCGCCGCAATGATCGTTTCGTGGAACCTACGCTCGATCTGGTACAGTTATATCCAGAGGTCGATTTCACGGAAATCCACTTCGTGCGGCATCTGTTGGATCGGCTGCGCGCCGAACAGGGCGCCCGTTTCGAAATTGTCGTGCAAGAGCTGCAAGAAGCTTGGTTGCGCGCTTGTTCAAAGCTGGTTCGCCGCATAGAGCCGCCAGTCATACTGCTTTGGCTTCATGTGCAAAGGCAGGCCGGTCTGCATAGCGATCCTGTCTTGCCGGATGCCGCGATGATCGAACGGCTTCGACCCTTCTGTAGCGGCGTCGTTGAATGTTCGGTTTGCGTGACGGCAGTGTCAGACACGTTAGAGGATGTGTTGTTTGGGACGTTGCAGCAGCCGATGGCCGAGCATGTCATTGGCCCGTCCGCGCACAGAGAGATTGCCGGGAAACTATTGCCTGTTTTGCGGGACTTGAACTGAAAAAGGCCCGCGTATTGGCGGGCCTTCAAAGATGTGTCGACGAAAAACTTTGGCTTTAGCCGAGTTTCTCTGTCAGTTCCGGGACGGCCTGGAAAAGGTCTGCGACCAGTCCGAAGTCGGCGACCTGGAAGATCGGGGCTTCTTCGTCCTTGTTGATCGCAACGATGACCTTCGAGTCTTTCATACCAGCAAGGTGCTGGATCGCGCCCGAGATGCCGACAGCGACATACAGATCGGGGGCAACAACCTTACCGGTCTGACCCACCTGCCAGTCGTTCGGGGCATAGCCCGAGTCCACAGCCGCGCGCGAGGCGCCAACTGCCGCGCCCAGCTTGTCGGCCAGGGTTTCGATCAGTTTGAAGTCCTCTTCCGAGCCGACGCCACGGCCGCCCGAGACAACAACACCTGCCGAGGTCAATTCAGGACGATCGCTCTCGGCAACCTTGTCCTCGACCCACGACGACAGACCTTCGGAGGCCGGGACCGAGATGGTTTCGACCGGGGCCGAGCCGCCTTCGCCCGCTGCATCAAAGCTGGCGGTCCGCAGGGTGACAACCTTCTTAGCGTCGGAGGATTTCACGGTCTGGATCGCGTTGCCCGCATAGATCGGACGCTCGAAGGTCGAGCCGTCAACTACGCCGGACGCATCCGAGATCACCATCACGTCCAGCAGCGCAGCAACGCGCGGCATCACATTCTTGGCGTCGGTGGTCGCAGGGGCAACGATGTGCTCGTATCCATCAGCCAGCGACACGATCAGCGCCGCAGTCGATTCCGCCAGGCGGTGACCCAGCGAGGCATCTTCGGCGACCAGAACCTTCGACACACCGTCGATCTTGGCGGCGGCCTCACCAGCAGCGGCGGCGGAACCGCCTGCGGCCAGAACGGTCACATCGCCCAGAGCTTTCGCAGCGTTGACGGCCTTGGCGGTGGCGTCCATCGACAGCTCACCATTGTTAACTTCAGCCAGCAGAAGTACAGCCATTACACAGCCCCCGCTTCTTTGAGTTTCTCGACCAGCTCGTCGACCGAGCCCACGACGATACCAGCGGCACGTGCCGGCGGCTCGTCAGTTTTGACAATCTCCAGACGCGGGGTGACGTCGACGCCGTAATCGGCGGCGGTTTTTTCATCCAGCGGCTTTTTCTTCGCCTTCATGATGTTCGGCAGCGACGCATAGCGCGGCTCGTTCAGGCGCAGGTCAACGGTTACGATGGTCGGCATCTTGACGCTGATAGTCTGCAGACCGCCGTCCACTTCACGGGTGATCTTGGCGCTGTCGCCTTCGATGTCCAGCTCGGACGCGAAGGTACCTTGCGACCAGCCCAGCAGAGCCGACAGCATCTGACCGGTGGCGTTCATGTCGTTGTCGATCGCCTGCTTGCCCGCCAGAACGATGCCCGGCTGCTCTTCCTCGACCACTTTGGCCAGGATCTTGGCAACGGCCAGCGGTTCGATGT
Organism: Ruegeria sp. HKCCD4315; assembly: GCF_013112245.1. Taxonomy (NCBI): domain Bacteria; kingdom Pseudomonadati; phylum Pseudomonadota; class Alphaproteobacteria; order Rhodobacterales; family Roseobacteraceae; genus Ruegeria; species Ruegeria sp. HKCCD4315. The sequence goes on from NZ_WVRN01000001.1 coordinate 691,434, forward strand.
CGGTGTGCACGTCATCGGCAGCCACAACCAGGATCGCGCGGTCTGCGCCCATCGCCAGCGCGGTGCGCAGCGTTTCCTGTGCTTGCTTGACGCCGATCGAAACGGCAACAACTTCGTCGGCTTTGCCCGCTTCTTTCAGACGAATTGCTTCTTCGACAGCAATCTCGTCAAACGGGTTCATCGACATTTTCACATTGGCGAGATCAACACCGCTCCCATCCGCTTTCACGCGGACCTTAACGTTGTAGTCAATCACGCGCTTGACAGGCACCAGTACCTTCATTTTTGCGTATGCTCCTCAAAAAAACGGCAAGCCGCTGTGGCGACTCCACCAATGCTCTCGACGGACTAGATAGCGCCTGCGGCAGTGGCACAACAGAGCAAAATCGTCACGTCATGGCGTTGGGACGTCGCGTTTTGCGGTTTTTTTCGCAGAGGGGCGGGCGCTGCCGCCTGAATCCTCTGCAATTCGGGATCAGCGGTTCGCGCCGGGAACCCACAAAACGTCATCTTTGCCGTTGTTATTTGCGCAACGTGCGGCGACAAAGAACCAGTCGCTCAGGCGGTTGAGGTATTTGACCGCAACGTCGTTGACCGGCTCCATATTCGTCAATTCAACTGCCAGCCGTTCTGCGCGGCGCGACACGGTACGGCACACGTGCAAATGTGCAGCCAGACGCGATCCGCCTGGCAGGATGAAGCTGCGCAGCGGTTCAAGATTTTCGTTCATTACATCGATTTCGGCTTCGAGCCGATCGATCTGAGATGGCACAATACGCAGAGGCGGGTAGTCGGCCTCGGCGTCCTTATCCATGTCCGGGCGGCAGAAATCTGCACCCAGGTCGAACAGGTCATTCTGAATGCGCGATAGTGCTGCATCCGTTTCGCCCTCAGCCTCGCTTCTGGCTACACCGACAAAGGCGTTCAATTCGTCTACCGTGCCATATGCGGCAACGCGGCCTGCGTATTTGGCAACGCGCTCGCCATTGCCCAGAGCCGTTTTGCCGTCGTCGCCCGTGCGAGTGTAAATCTTGTTGAGAACGACCATTTATTGCACCCCTTGTCCGCGCAGATAGACGAATAGAACGATCAGCACCACGGCAATGAACTGAAAGAGGATACGCAGCCGCATCATCTTGTTGCTTTTCTTTGCGGCTTCCATGCCGCTTTTGCCGAAATTCGCAATGCCCAAGGTCAGCACAACGACAACCGCCGCCATAGCCAAAAGCAGTACGACCATCAAAAGGTCCATTTTAAGTCACCGTCCGGTTTTTTCGATTATGACCCATCTAGCGTTGAGAGGTCAAAAAGCGAACGGGAAATTTCACCTCAGATATCTGAGAGGATCCGGTCAGTGGCTTTTGTGGGCAAAATCCGCCGCAGAACTCCGGCCACATATGTGGGCGTCGTCACGTAATAACGCGGTTTGGGGCGTCGCGCTTCGACCGCGTGGGCCAGTTTGTTTGTCACAGCAGAGGCCGGTAGCTCGAACTTGTCGGGCCCGCTGCTTTCATAAAGACGTTTCAGCAAAGAGGCTTCGTACTTTGACCGCAGAGCCGAGTTTTCCCAGTCGATGTACTTTTCGAACATCGGAATCGCCTTTTCCCGCAGCTTCGACGTAATGGGTCCGGGCTCGATCAGAACCACATGGATGTCGGTGTCGCGCAATTCCAGCCGCATCGTATCGGTCAGACCCTCGATGGCATATTTAGTTGCAACATAAGCGCCTCTCCAGGGAAAGGCGACAAGGCCCAAAACCGAAGAGCATTGAACAATTCGGCCGTGACCTTGTTCCCGCATAACGGGAATTACTTGGCGCGTCAGCTCATGCCATCCGAAGACATTGGTTTCGAAGATATGGCGCAATCCATCGGTCGGCACGTCTTCGACTGCCCCGGGCAGGCCGTGGGCACCGTTGTTGAACAGCGCATCCAGAGTACCACCCGTCTCCTCAAGTATGGATGACACACCTGATGTTATGCTCTGGTGGTCGGTATAGTCGATTCTCGGACTTTCAAAGCCTTGTGCGCGCAAACGATCACAATCGCGCTGCTGGCGACAAGATGCGAAGACACGCCATCCACGTGCACGCATTCCGTGTGCCGCATCCAGGCCGATGCCCGAAGAGCATCCCGTAATTAGAATCGATTTCTGCATAAGCCTTCCGCACCTTTACACCGCCAATAGCTATGGCGGGGTTTGCGGCAGGGCAATGACACTCTGGCGTCAGTTTGTTGTTTTCCGGACCAGTGATGCGGAAATCCACCCAACCTGTTGCCCCGGCAACACGCGCAGGCGCAGCCAGCCGGTGCCCGATTCGCTCAATACCTCGACTTGCTGGCCAAGACCGGCTTTGCCAATGATCGGATAGATAGTTCCGGGGCCGTCCCGCAGGTTGACGCGGGTGCCCGAAATCTCGCGGATGTCCTTAGGTGTTTCAACGGTTGAGGACAGGTCCACTGTTGGCAGTTCGGCATCTGTGGTGACCTGTTCAAGCGAGGCGACGCCTTGTTCCAGCGACGCCAAGGTAAGAGTAACATTCTCGTCGCTAAACAACGATGGGTTTGCCTTTAGACCCGCAGCCACCTGCGATAGCAGCGCTTTGGTTTCTTCTTCGCCCAGCTCGGCGACAGGTTCGGCAGTCACTTGCACCACCTCGGCAGTCACCGGCACGACAGGTTCAGATTTGATGGCCGCTTGTGTGACAAGGTTTTCAACAGGCGCAGGTTCGATCGCCGGCGCAGCCGGTTTTGGTGCAACAGCAACGCGTTCAGGTTTAGCTTCGCGCACACCGCGCGGTTCAAAGTCCGGACCTCCGCTCATCACGTAAAAGGTCCAGCCGAGAGCGGCAAAAGTAACAAGTATCAGGCGCATAGTGGCCGTCCCCCAAGGTAATCGTAACAACAATATTAGGCAGCAATTATTCAATTGTTGGAATGGTAGCATAATTGTAACGCCGAGTCGAAAATTCGGGGAAAACACACACTTGCCTCCCCCTGTTGCAAAAAGCGCGACTTGTCCCCAGCAAAATACTTGCTGCTTGCTTTACCAAGGCGCGCTTGCGTCGTATCACATCATATATGAACGATACCATCGACGACCCCAACATGGAGGCCCCCGAAGGTGGGGGCGAGGTAGCCGAACCGCTGCGCCGCGCGATAGGTGAGCGCTATCTGACCTATGCGCTCTCTACCATCATGCATCGCGCCCTGCCTGACGCGCGCGACGGGCTGAAGCCGGTTCACCGGCGAATCCTCTATGCGATGAGGGAATTGCGACTCAGTGCAACCGGAGGTTTTCGGAAGTCCGCCAAGATCTCGGGCGATGTGATGGGTAACTATCACCCACATGGCGACGCTGCGATCTACGACGCGATGGCGCGATTGGCGCAGGACTTCAACGTCCGTTACCCGTTGGTCGACGGGCAAGGGAACTTTGGCAATATCGACGGGGATAACCCGGCTGCTTCGCGATACACCGAGGCGCGGATGACCATCGTCGCCGAAGCGCTGCTTGAAGGGTTGAACGAAGACGCTGTCGATTTCCGCGACAACTATGACGGCACGTTGACCGAACCGGTGGTGTTGCCTGCGCAATTCCCCAACCTTTTGGCCAATGGTGCCAGCGGTATCGCTGTGGGTATGGCGACGAACATTCCGCCGCACAATATTGCCGAGCTGTGCGATGCCTGCCTGCATCTGATCAAGACGCCGGATGCCCGCGACGATACGTTGCTGAACTACGTGCCTGGACCGGACTTCCCGACTGGTGGCGTGATTGTCGAGCCGCCCGAGAACATCGCGCAGGCCTATCGCACCGGGCGCGGCTCATTCCGTCTGCGTTGCAAATACGAGGTCGAAGATCTGGGGCGCGGCCAGTGGCAGATCATCGTCACTGAAATTCCGTATCAGGTTCAGAAATCCAAGCTGATCGAAAAGATCGCAGAGCTGATCCAGACCAAGAAAATCCCGATTCTCGCCGATGTGCGCGACGAATCTGCCGATGACATCCGGTTGATCCTTGAGCCTCGATCTAAAAACGTGGACCCCGAGGTGCTGATGGGCATGCTCTATCGCAACTCGGACCTTGAGGTGCGGTTCAGTCTGAACATGAACGTGCTGATCGACGGCGTAACGCCCAAGGTCTGTTCGATGAAGGAAGTGCTGCGTGCCTTCCTCGATCACAGACAAGAGGTGCTAATCCGACGCTCACGTCACCGCATGGCGAAGATCGACCATCGGTTGGAGGTCTTGGAGGGCTTTATCGTCGCTTTCCTGAACCTTGATCGTGTGATCGACATTATCCGCTATGACGACGACCCCAAAGCCGCGCTGATGCGCGAGGATTGGGGCATCGACCACGTCCGCGCCACCGATGAGTCTGACTACGTCACGCCCAAGCTGGGTGAGGGCGAACTGTCCGAGGTTCAGGTCGACGCCATCCTGAACATGCGCTTGCGCAGCTTGCGCCGTCTGGAAGAGATGGAGTTGGTCCGCGAACGCGACGAGCTGATGCTGGAACGCGCCAATCTTGAAGACCTGCTGGCAGATCCCGCCCTGCAATGGGCCAAGATTGCCGAGCAGTTGAAAGAGACCAAGAAAACTTTCGGCAAGGATTACGAAGGCGGCGCGCGTCGCACGATGTTCGCCGAGGCCGGACAAGTCGAAGAAGTTCCGCTTGAGGCAATGATCGATAAGGAGCCGATCACGGTCGTCTGTTCTCAGATGGGCTGGATTCGCGCCATGACAGGCCATATCGACCTGAAGCGCGAATTGAAGTTCAAAGATGGTGATGGCCCGCGTTTCATTTTCCACGCGGAAACCACAGATCGCCTGCTGGTGTTTGCCTCGAATGGGCGCTTCTACACTGTCAGTGCGGCCAATCTGCCCGGTGGACGGGGCATGGGCGAACCGCTGCGCCTGATGGTCGATCTTCCGAACGAGGCGCAGATCATCGATATCCTGATCCATAAGCCGGGGCGTAAGCTGCTGGTGGCCTCGGATGCGGGCAACGGGTTCATGGTGCCCGAAGATGACGTGCTGGCACAGACCCGTAACGGCAAACAGGTATTGAATGTAAAAGGCGACGAGTCGGCGATGATCTGCAAGCCGGTCGCAGGAGATCACGTGGCTGTCGTGTCTCAGAACGGCAAATTCCTCGTATTCCCAACAGAAGAGCTGCCCGAGATGACCCGTGGCAAAGGTGTGCGCTTGCAGAAATACAACATGGCGCGCGGGCGGCAGGGTACGCTGGAGCTGGATGGAGGGTTGTCCGACATTACCACCTTCAACTGGGAAGAGGGACTGAAATGGTCCATGGGTGGCGACAAAACCCGGCACGAGGCCGACATGTCCCAATGGCTGTCGAAACGTGCCAGCGTTGGTAAAAAACCGCCCTATGGCTTCCCGCGGGATTACAAGTTCTCGTGATCGCAAAAGTGGAAATCTGCCGATACGGGTTGGCACAAGCCGCATCGGTGCGCTAGATCAAAGAAAAACAGGCCTATCGAGACGAGACCATGTTGCGCATTCTGACCTTGATCACCGGATTGGCCCTGATGGGCGCTTGCACGCAGACGCAGTTATACGAAGAGCCCGAGTCGTTGGGCGAATTCAAGCTGCGCGTCAACTACGCGTTCGCTGATAAGGCCGTTCAGGGACCGGTCAGCCGGGACGCTACCCCGGACGAATGGACTGCGGCGATTCAGAATGCGGTCGATATTCGCCTGGGACGTTATGAAGGGGCTCAGGAATACGACATCGGCATCAGTCTGGAAGGCTATATGCTGGCCCCGCCCGGCATACCCGTGATCTACAATCCCAAAAGCACGGCGATTGTGTTGGTCAATGTCTATGATGTTAAGAAAAAAGAGTTCCTTGCCAAAGGAAAGCAATTTCAGGTGTTGGAAGACACGACAGGTGGAAGTGCGCTGAAAGGGTCGGGGCATGAGCGCACCAAGGAAGAACAAATGAGCGGTCTGGCCCTGAAAGTTGCTGATCGCGTCGAGGAATGGCTAGCCGAAGAACACCTTGAGCAAGGGTGGTTCGACAAGCGGCCTGACCTGATCCAACCGCTGGAATCTGTCGAGGTCACGCAAAATCCGGCGTGATCGGCGTATTTCCCTCAGGATGTGCTTGATTTTCCCCCCTGAACCAAATATCTCGCGCGCGCAGATGTAACCACGGGACCAAGGGTCCCCCAAATCGCAAAAGGGCGCCTGAGGAATGGCAAAGGAAAAGTTTGAGCGTACAAAACCGCACGTCAACATCGGCACGATTGGCCACGTTGACCATGGTAAAACGACGCTGACCGCAGCAATCACCAAGTATTTCGGTGACTTCAAAGCGTATGACCAGATTGACGGTGCGCCGGAAGAAAAAGCGCGCGGCATCACCATCTCGACCGCCCACGTGGAATACGAGACCGACAACCGCCACTATGCGCACGTTGACTGCCCCGGCCACGCCGACTACGTCAAGAACATGATCACCGGTGCTGCCCAGATGGACGGCGCGATCCTGGTTGTGAACGCCGCTGACGGCCCGATGCCGCAAACGCGTGAGCACATCCTGCTGGGCCGCCAGGTTGGCATCCCGAAGATGGTCGTGTTCATGAACAAAGTTGACCAGGTTGACGACGAAGAGCTGCTGGAACTGGTGGAAATGGAAATCCGCGAGCTGCTGTCTTCGTATGAATACCCCGGCGACGATATTCCGATCATTGCAGGTTCGGCTCTGGCCGCGATGGAAGGCAACAACCCGGAAATCGGCGAAGAGAAGATCAAGGAACTGATGGCGGCTGTTGATGACTACATCGACACCCCTGAGCGTGCTGTTGACCAGCCGTTCCTGATGCCGATCGAAGACGTGTTCTCGATCTCGGGCCGTGGTACCGTTGTGACCGGCCGTGTTGAGCGTGGCGTGATCAACGTTGGCGACGAGATCGAAATCGTCGGCATCCGCGACACTTCGAAAACCACCTGCACCGGCGTTGAAATGTTCCGCAAGCTGCTGGACCGCGGTGAAGCAGGCGACAACATCGGCGCGCTGCTGCGTGGTGTTGACCGTGACGGCGTTGAGCGTGGCCAGGTTCTGTGTAAGCCGGGTTCGGTTACACCGCACACCAAGTTCGAAGCCGAAGCCTACATCCTGACCAAGGAAGAAGGCGGTCGTCACACCCCGTTCTTCGCGAACTACCGTCCGCAGTTCTACTTCCGTACAACTGACGTGACCGGCACCGTGACCCTGGCCGAAGGCACCGAGATGGTCATGCCTGGCGACAACGTGTCGTTCGGCGTTGAGCTGATCGCACCGATCGCGATGGAGCAGGGCCTGCGCTTCGCGATCCGCGAAGGCGGCCGCACCGTCGGCGCCGGCGTTGTGTCGAAAATCATCGAGTAAGGCGCGCTTGTCGCGCCTGGTTGCGGCAGGCGATTTTCCTCAGGAAAATCTGCCGGGAGCAACTCGGTAAAGAACTAAAGAAGGCCGTCCAACAGGGGGCGGCCTTTTTCTTTTTCGGAAACGCCCGCCAAAATGCTACCTTCTTTCATATTGAGACATTGCAATTCGAAAGAGGTCACAAGATGCACGTATCGGCTCGTTCACTCTGTCTTGTCGCGGCACTCGCGTTTTCGTCTTCTTCGGCGGCGTCCCAACAAGTTGCGGATCGCATCTATCTCGGGGGTCCAATTGTCACGATGAATGACAAAAGCCCCACTGCCGAAGCGGTCGCAGTCAAAGACGGACGCATACTGGCCGTCGGTTCACTATCTGATCTGTCCACACATCAAGGTGATGGAACGGAAACCTTCAACCTGAACGGACGCGCGATGCTGCCGGGCTTTGTGGACAGCCACGGTCATGTCGTCATGGGTGGATTGCAGGCTTTGTCCGCCAACCTCCTCGCGCCGCCGGATGGGGACGTCGTAGATATTGCGACCCTGCAATCAACACTGTCCAACTGGGCCGCTGAGAACGCGGAAGCCGTTGAGCAGGTGAAAATGATCATCGGCTTTGGCTATGACAATGCGCAACTGAAGGAACTGCGTCACCCGACACGGCAAGATCTGGACATGGTGTCCGAGGATTTGCCTGTGATCATCATTCATCAATCCGGGCATCTTGGTGTCGCAAATTCAAAAGCTCTGGAGTTGGCAGGCATCACTGCCGCTTCAGAGGCGCCTCCCGGCGGGGTCATTCAGCGCGATGAAGCCGGAGAACCCAATGGTGTTTTGGAAGAATACGCGTTCTTTTCGGTGCTCGTTCCCATACTTGGAAATCTGGGCGAGGAGGGCTTGGCCGCCTTTGCCAGAGCCGGAACTGAACTTTGGGCAAAGTTTGGATATACGACCGGACAAGAAGGCCGATCTTCGGGTGAGATTGTCGAAGTCCTCAAGAAAGTTGCTGCCGAAGATGGTCTGCCCATAGACGTGGTCGCTTTTCCAGATGTGTTGGAGTCGAGGGACTATATCGGAGAAAACACCTCAGCGGATTACGGTGACCGCGTCCGGGTTGGCGGCTGCAAGCTTACAATCGACGGCTCGCCGCAAGGTTTCACGGCGTTGCGGGACCGACCCTATTACAACCCGGTTGGAAACTACGCCGCCGGGTATGCCGGATATGCAGCAATAACGATGGAGCAGCTTCAGGATGCGGTAAACTGGTGTTACGAAAACGGCTTCCAGATCCTCGTGCATTCCAACGGCGAAGGGGCATCTGACATGTTGATCGCGGCCCTTGAAGAGGCGCAGATCAAATATGGTGACCCGGGCAATCGCCCTGTTTTGATCCACGGCCAATTTCTAAGAGAGGATCAGGTCGCCAGTTTTAAACGGCTGGGCGTGTTTCCATCGCTGTTCCCGATGCATACATTCTATTGGGGTGATTGGCACCGGGATCATACTGTGGGGCCGGTCAACGCTGACAACATCTCACCCACGGGATGGCTGCGAGAACGTGACATGATGTTCGGGACACATCACGATGCCCCGGTCGCATTTCCCGACAGCATGCGTGTACTTGCCGCGACCGTTACGCGTCGCACACGGTCGGGCGACATTTTGGGACCGCATCAGAGGGTCGACGTCATGACTGCCCTGAAAGCCATGACAATTTGGCCTGCCTGGCAGCATTTCGAAGAAGATGAAAAGGGCTCTATCAAAGTTGGAAAAGTTGCGGATTTTGTGATCCTGTCGGATGACCCCACAGCGGTCGACTCCGAAACGCTGGCAGAGCTTGAAGTGCTTGTAACTGTAAAAGGCGACGAGGTCGTCTATGAAGCAGATGAAGGCGTCCGAGAGGGTAACTTGCAGTTCTCGCCATTTTCAAACGACCCTGTGATTGCCCATCTTTTTCTGCATGCGGTTTATCAGGGCATGAAAGTTGAAGACCCATGGCTTGTAGGAAAGGAGCTTGAGTGAACGGCCCGACGTAACCAGAGGTGCGGGCACCAGTAAAAAAACGAACAAACCGATGTCGCTTTGTCAAAAGCGTCGTTCCAGCCCGAGCTCGAAATTGGTCTCAGTAAAACTATAGGCCGGGATGTCGGACTCCGTTCGGCTGTACTCAATCAAACCAAACGGGGAAAACCCGTTTCCAATGAAAAGGTCGTTCTTTTCAATCCGTAAACGCGACCCCCAAGAGGTTTCGTTTGGTGTTATCGCGACGACTTATGGGCCAGGGACAAATGGCGAAGCTTACGGAGTGTTTTATGGCCCGAACGCCGAAGAAGTTGGTGGGACGTTCCAAGCGTCCGGCGCCAACGGCGTATCGCATATCGGGTCGTTCGGCGCGGATTGATAGACGGAAAGGAGCCCTTTTTGTGAAGGGCTCCTTTCACCGTCGGTAAAGAGCTGAGCTACTGGCCGGTAATGTCAGTCTCGAAACTAGGACAACGCTGATTGTGCTGCTGCGCGTACAGCACGGATGTTCTCACCGTACACGTCCGGCTGGTCCACCGATCCACCTTTGAAAACAGCCGAACCGGCCACCAGTACGTCGGCACCTGCAGCTGCGACCAACGGGGCAGTTTTTGGATCCACGCCACCATCGATTTCGATATGTACCGGACGGTCACCAATCATTTCGCGCAGCTTGCGCACCTTGCCGGTCATATCGATGAATTTCTGACCTCCGAATCCGGGGTTCACCGTCATTACACAAACCAGATCGGTAAGATCCAGCAGGTGCTCGACCGCTTCTGCCGGCGTTCCGGGGTTCAGGGCGACGCCTGCTTTCATACCTGCCGCGCGGATCGCTTGCAGGGTGCGATGTGTATGCGGGCCCGCCTCAACATGTGCGGTCAGAATGTCCGCTCCGGCATCGGCATACGCCTGGATGTAAGGATCAACAGGGGTGATCATCAGGTGCACATCCATCACGGTTTTCACGTGCGGGCGGAAGGCTTTGACGGCGGGTGGGCCAAAGGTCAGGTTCGGAACGAAATGACCATCCATGACATCCACGTGGACCCAATCTGCGCCTTGTGCCTCGATGGCCTGAATCTCTGCTCCGAAGTTGGCGAAGTCGGCAGACAGGATCGATGGAGCAATCTTGATGGTGCGGTCAAAGCTCATGATGGCCTCGTATCAAAAAAAGAGTCGCCGAAGCGTATACCTGTGGGGCAGGGGGATGGATAGCCCCCGCAACGGCTGGTCCGTTACAAAACTTTCACCACGCTGACACATATCCGTTGAATGGCATCTGTAGCTGACCGCCAACATCATTTGGGGGTGGCACGTGCTGCATATCAAGAAACTGACCAAACGCTTTGGCGACAACGTTGCTGTGGATGCTGCGACGCTGGATGTGGACAAGCCTTGCATGATCGGGATTATCGGACGGTCTGGTGCAGGCAAGTCGACCCTGCTACGGATGATTAACCGACTGACGGACTCTAGCGATGGTCAGATCCTGTTCGAAGGTCGTGACGTGACCCAACTGAAGGGCCGCGAAAAGCGCGCCTGGCAAGCTGACTGCGCCATGATCTTTCAGCAGTTCAATCTGGTGCCGCGTATGGATGTTGTGTCGAACGTTCTGCATGGCACTCTGAACCGTCATTCGACCCTGGCGACCATGTTCAACCTGTTTCCGATGGAAGACATCCATCGCGCTATCGACATACTTGATCGTCTTGGTATTGCCGAGCACGCACCGAAGCGCGCGGAGGCCCTGTCGGGCGGCCAGCAACAGCGCGTCGCTATCGCACGCGCCCTGATGCAGGACCCCAAGATCATTTTGGCGGACGAGCCCATCGCCTCGCTGGACCCAATGAACGCTCAGGTGGTGATGCAGGCGCTGCGCCGTATCCACGAAGAGGACGGTCGCACCGTCATCGCCAACCTGCACACACTTGATACAGCACGCCGCTACTGCGACCGCGTGGTCGGAATGCGCGACGGGCGCATCGTCTTTGACGGGCTGCCCGAACAACTGACGACCGGTGTCGCCCGCGAAATCTATGGTGCCGATGCCAGCTTCTCGGAAGAGGCGACATCGACCGAGATCGAAACTCTGGACGCCACCCAGAAGGCCCTGATGGAAGCGGAAGCAACCATCTGAGCCACCAACCCCCTTTCATCGCCCGGCCCGATGAAAGGCCGGGGCAATCAAACTGGAGAGAGACAGATGAAAAAACTGATTGCTGCCTTTGCGGCGACAACTGCGCTTGCCGCCCCGGCCATGGCACAGGACATCAGCGAATTCCGCATAGGCATTCTGGGCGGTGAGAACGCTCAGGACCGTCTGAACAACAACGAATGCCTGCGCGAATACACCGAAGAAACGCTGGGTGTTGAGACCAAGCTGTTTGCGCCTGCCGATTATAACGGTGTGATCCAGGGTCTGCTGGGCGGCACTATCGACATGGCATGGTTGGGCGCGTCGGGTTACGCCAAAACTTATCTGAGCGATCCCGAAGCGGTTGAGCCGGTTCTGGTTAAGGTGAACGTCGACGGCGGTTACGGGTATTACTCGGTTGGTTTTGCCCGCAAGGACAGCGGCATCACCTCGTTGGAAGACATGAAAGGCAAGACCTTTGGTTTTGGCGATCCGAACTCGACCTCGGGCTACCTGATCCCGTCCATAGAAATCCCGCAGGCCACCGGTGCCACCATGGACTCAGGCGACTACTTTGGTGAAGTGAAGTTCACCGGCGGTCACGAGCAGACCATCGTCGCGGTCAACAATGGTGACGTTGATGGTGGTGTTACCTGGGCCGATGGTCTTGGCAACTGGGAAGACGGATACAACTCGGGCGCGCTGCGCCGTGCAGTTGATGCCGGTCTGGTCGACATGAACGACATGGTTGAAATCTGGAAATCCAAGCCGATCCCGGAAGGTCCGGTTGTTCTGCGTACAGCGCTGCCTGCGGATGTCAAAGAGAAGATGACAGCCCTGATGGCTGGCCTGCACGAGAAAGACCGCGATTGCTTCTACGGCGTTGCCGCAGGTGAGGCGAAAGCGTTCGAGCCGATCACGCATGATGCCTACGAAGTCATCATCGAAGCACGCAAGCTGAAGTCCAACTAAGCCTGCATACCCAATGATCGGGGTCCGGTGAAAATCCGGGCCCCGTTTTTCCACCCAGGAGCATTCCATGACAGACCTGACCGCTGGGTCCCCGACCGTCGACCAGATCCGCGATGACTATACGGCGATGACGCGCCGCAAACGGGTCTATGGTGGTATCCTCCTGATCCTGTTCGTTGCCGTTATGGCCTCGGGCTTTCGTGTTGCTGACGACCGCAACGCTGGCAGTTTCCGCGATGGCTGGACGCGTATTTTCGACTACCCCGCTGAGGTTTTGGCCGAGGCGTGGGAAAAAATCGGCGCGCTGCCGGAAAACCTGGCCAAGTTTTTCCCCGCACTGATCGAAACACTGAATATCGCCGCCGCTTCGACCTTGATCGGCGCGATTGCAGGCACGTTTCTGGCCCTGATGTCGACGCGCGGCATGGCACTTTGGCCCGCCTTGATCCCTTTGTTTCGACGAATTGCAGATGTGTGCCGCGCGGTCCCCGAGATTGTGATCGCACTAGTTCTGATTTTCATTTTGGGCGGTGGTCCGGTTCCGGCGATGATTGCGATTGCCATTCACACAGCAGGTGCACTGGGCAAGCTGTTCTCCGAGGTCAACGAAAACGCCTCGCTCAAGCCGGTCGAGGGCCTGCATTCGGTGGGTGCGAACTGGTCGCAACGCATGTATCTGGGCGTGATCCCACAGGTCGGACCGAATTATGTCAGCTACGCGTTGCTGCGGTTCGAAATCAATATTCGCGCCTCGGCCATCCTGGGTTTTGTTGGCGCTGGTGGTCTGGGCTATGAGCTGCGCAACGCCATGTCCTGGGGGCAGGGGCGGTACGATGAGGCCGCGGCCATTTTCCTTTTGCTTTTCGTAACAATCGTCGTCGTGGATCAGCTGTCCGGTGTCCTGCGCGACCGTCTGACTCATGGGACGGAAAAAGGAGCCTCGGTATGAGCACCTTCGCAACCAATCTGACCGTCGATGAGCTCAAAGCCGAAGCAGACCGTCTGTTCAGTCGCAAAAGACTGATGAATTTCGGGCTGCCCGCGCTGGTGCTTGTCTATCTGGTCTACGTCTTCTTTGCGTTTGACGTTCCCGGCCTTGCAGCGCGTGCGAATTGGGAAAACGGCAAGACCCTTGTGTCCGACAGCTACAGCTACAAGACGCATATCGAGCGTGACAACCGCACCGGCGAGGTTTCGGCCGCGATCGAGGGCGAACGCAAGGGCGCATATCCTGAAGGTCAGGCCCCGGACTGGGTGACGCTGGGCGAGACAACCGTGATCGATCTGGAAGACGGCCACGTGGTGCGGTTCGGGCCGGAAACGGTCGAATATGACATCCCCGGTTATGGAACTGTTCGGGCAACACCCAGCCGGTCGGCGGGCGTACAGGCAGAGTTGCCTGCGGGTGACGTACCAGAGTGGATCAACGTTTCGAAGAACCGCTTGGCAATCAAGACGGATGCTGGCCGTTTGACCGTCACACGCAATCGGTCGGAAGTGTTTCGCTACTTCACCGGGTGGGAGTTGTTCTGGTTCACGCTCGACAGCCCCTATTACGGCAAGTCCTTCCCCGAACTGGCCGGGCGGGCGGCGTCGGGTGAGGCGGGTGCAATTTTTAATGACTTCTGGACCAACAAGATGTGGCGGCATCAGGATGTGGCTTGGGCGATCTTCGAGACGATCCTGATGGCGTTTCTGGGCACGCTGGGCGCGGCCATGGTCGCGTTGCCACTGGCCTTCCTTGCAACGCGCAACTTCAACCCGATGAAATCCATCCGCTTTGCTATGCGTCGCGTTTTCGACTTCGTGCGCGGTGTGGACGCCTTGATCTGGACCGTGGTGCTGGCCCGTGCCTTTGGCCCCGGACCTTTGACAGGCGCGCTGGCCATTCTGGTGACTGACACCGGGACCTTCGGTAAGATTTTCTCGGAAGCGTTGGAGAATGTGGACCAGAAGCAAATCGAGGGCGTTCAGTCCACAGGCGCAAATGCGCCGCAGAGATATCGTTTTGGGGTCATTCCGCAGGTCACGCCTGTGTTGCTGAGCCAGCTGTTGTATTTTCTGGAATCCAACACCCGCAGCGCGACGGTGATTGGTGCAATCACAGGCGGTGGCATTGGCCTTCTGCTGACGCAGGCAATCATCACGCAAAAGGATTGGGAAGAGGTCGCATACTACATCATCCTGATCATCCTGATGGTCATGTTGATGGACTGGTTCTCGGGTTGGCTGCGCAAACGATTGATCCAGGGCGAAACGGGTAAAAAACGCAAGCCGCGCGATGCTGCACGCAAGACATTCCTGTTACCCTGAACAAAGATGGGGACATTCAATGGCACGACTGCGCGCTGATCAGCCGTATATTCATAATGATTGTCAGATCACCAACAGCGGCTTTGGTGCATATGTCGAGATTGGTGCTGGCAGCCGAGTGGCAAACTCGGTTTGGGGCGACTATTCCTATTGCGACCGGACTTGTGATATCGCCAATGCCGAAATTGGAAAGTTCGCAAACATAGCAAGCTTTACTCGCATCGGAGCGACAGATCACCCGATGGACAAGGCCTCGCTGCATCATTTTCACTATCGTTCCGCCGACTATTGGGACGATGCCGAAGATGATGCGGATTGGTTCGCGCATCGCGCCAGTCGCACCGCCCGGATCGGGCATGATACCTGGATCGGACATGCCGCGATCATCAAGCCCGAGGTCACGATCGGCAATGGTGCCGTGGTCGCTTCAGGTGCGGTGGTTACCAAAGACGTACCGCCTTATACGATTGTTGCAGGTGTCACGGCTCAGGTGCTGCGCAACAGGTTCCCCGAGGGCGTCGCGGACAGGATGGAACAACTTGCGTGGTGGGATTGGGAAAACGCCAAGCTTCGCGCGGCTTTGCCGGATTTTCGCACCCTAAGTGCCGAAGCGTTTTTGGAAAAGCACGCGTAACTCTGTTCTCGCAGATCCAAGAGCCGAAAACCCCTTTTGGGGGTCTATTCTTCGTTCAGGGTCAGCGTGACCCGCTCACCCGCGAAAACGGTTCGCCCATATTCAACCGGCTGGCCATCTGGATCGGCGTTCACGCCGACCGAGAATAGAACCGGAGCCCCCTCGGACAGTTGAAGCTGCAGGGCTTGTGTTGCCGTTGCCCCGCGTGCTGTCAAACGGGTCGAGATGCGTGTGTAATCCGCGATGCCGTTGGCTTGCAGAGCTTTTGTAACCGATTGCGTTTCAGTCAGCGTCTGCAACAGGTCGGGAAAACGCGCGGCTGGAAAAACGCTTTGAAACACGGCCACAGGCTGCCCGTCCGCCAATGACAGACCGTCATAGACATGCACCGGATCACCTTTGTCCAAACCCAAGGCTTCGGCTTCTGCTTCATCTGCCGCGCGTGTGGTCAGCGCGAGGATTTTTTTGCCCGGCATCTTACCGCTGGCCGAGATGTTTTTGTGATACCGAACTCTTTTGCCGATTGGATAGTCAGTTGGTCGTGCTGCCACGAACACGCCTGCGCCGCGCCTGGCGTGGACGAGACCTTGTTGCGACATGTCTGCCAACGCGCGCCGCACAGTGTGGCGATTGACGCCATAAGTGGCGGCCAATTGTGCTTCGGTCGGCAGGCGATCTCCGGTTTGATAGCGCCCTTCGGCGATGTCCGAGGTCAGGCGCAGGGCGATGCTTTTCCAGATCGGCGTTTTGCTCATGTCATCAAATCTTCACACCATCGCGGATTGCGACTCGGATGCCTAAAGGGTAATATTTGTCTAGTTGTATAGTTCATGTAGACAACCCGGCCAAGAGGCTTTGATGACAAATCAGACAGAAATCGCGACGCAGGCGCGGAAGGAATGGATGGGTCTGCTGGCCCGTGCGCCGGACGATGCTTTGATGAGGCTATGGGATGGCATTCAGGACCGCCCAAGTTTTGAATGGCTGCGCAGCCCTGAAGTGGGCGGCGTCATGGTGAGAGGTCGCACCGGAGCTACCGGAGCGCCGTTCAATCTGGGCGAAATGACCACCACGCGCTGTTCGGTCGTGCTGCAGGATGGCACGGTTGGTCACGGATATGTGCAGGGCAGGTCCAAGCCCAAGGCCAAAGCCGCAGCGTTGATTGATGCCATGATGCAGACGACTTCCGCGGATGAGTTGAAGGCAAAGCTGATCAACCCGCTGCGGACGCAAATGCAGAAGACCAAAACCGCGCGCGCCGCCAAGGCAGCTGCAACGAAGGTCGAGTTTTTCACACTGGTCCGGGGGGAAGACTGATGGCTGCGCAAACACAGTTTTCCGGGGGCTTTCAAAACGCGCCTGTCCAGGCCGCCCACGCGTTTCGTGCGGCCATGACCGTCATGGCGCGCCCGGGTGATATTCGCACCCTAACGGGCAGTGAACCCCCTGCGCCTTTGTCCGTGGCAGCAGGTACGCTGTTGCTGACGCTGTGCGACCCCGAAACGAAGGTGCATCTGGCCAGTGACGCTGATACCGATGCGGTTCGCAAATGGCTGACCTTCCACACGGGCGCGCCGATTGTGTCAGCGGATCAGGCGGATTTTGCCGTTGGTACGTGGGGCGCGTTAGGTCCTTTGAACGCCTATCGTATCGGGACGCCGGAATACCCGGACCGGTCTGCGACCCTAATTGTAGAATGCGACCAGCTTGAGCAAAGCGGTGCCATACTGAGCGGCCCTGGGATCAAGGACACCGCGCGGTTGTCTCTGCCGGATGTTCCAGCGCTTCAAGGCAATGCGATGCTGTATCCGCTGGGGTGCGATTTCTTCTTTACCTGCGGTGACAGGATCGCGGCTCTGCCGCGCAGCACGCAGATCAGGACAGAGGGCTAAGCGATGTATGTAGCTGTCAAAGGGGGCGAAAAAGCCATCGAGAACGCCCATACGTGGCTGGCCGAAGAACGCCGGGGCGCGACTGATGTGGCGGAACTGAGCCTTGCGCAGATCCGCGAACAACTGAGCCTTGCCGTAAACCGGGTCATGGCTGAAGGGTCGTTGTTCGACCCCGACCTTGCGGCGCTGGCAATCAAGCAAGCGCGTGGTGATCTGATTGAGGCGATCTTTCTGGTCCGTGCTTACCGTACGACTCTGCCGCGCTTTGGCTATTCCAACCCGGTCGAGACCTCTCAGATGGCGTGTGACCGCCGGATCTCGGCCACGTTCAAGGATGCGCCCGGCGGGCAGGTTCTCGGTCCGACTTTCGACTACACCCACCGTTTGCTGGACTTCAAACTGGCTGCTGATGGTGAAGCCCCTAAGGCACCCGAAGGCGCGGCACGTCAGGAGCCGACGCCCCATATCACCGAGTTCCTGAAAGGTGAGGACATCATTCAGGATGAATCCGCCAGCGATGACACCCCGGGCGACCTGACCCGCGAGCCGATGGAGTTTCCGTCAAACCGTCCCTTGCGCTTACAGTCGCTGACCCGCGGGGACGAGGGCTTTGTACTGGGCATGGCCTATTCCACCCAGCGCGGCTACGCCCGCAACCATGCGTTTGTCGGCGAACTGCGCATCGGCAAGGTCGCGGTCGAAATGGACATCCCCGAGCTGGGTTTCGCCATTGATATTGGTGAAGTCGAGCTGACTGAATGTGAGACGGTCAACCAGTTCACGGGCTCGAAGACAGAACCGCCACAGTTCACACGTGGCTATGGTCTGGTCTTTGGTCAGTCCGAAAGAAAATCCATCGCGATGGCTCTGGTCGATCGCGCGCTGCGTTGGGAAGAACTGGGCGAAGACAATCTGGGTGCACCGGCGCAGGACGAAGAATTTGTCCTGAGCCATGCGGATAACATTCAGGCCACAGGTTTCCTCGAACATATCAAACTGCCGCATTACGTCGACTTCCAGTCTGAGCTGGAGCTGGTCCGCAAACTGCGTCGCGAGGCTGAAGAACGCATTATGCCAAAGGAGGCCGCGGAATGAAGGCCGTCGTTTTTGACATCGGAAATGTGCTGATCCGATGGGATCCGCATCTGGCCTGGTTGGGCGAGATGGGCAGCCGCGAGGCCGTGGCCGAGTTCCTGACCCGCATCGATTTTCAAGATCGCAATCTGAGGGCGGATGGCGGAGAGAATTTCGCCGATCTGGCGTCAGAACTGGATGACGCCGAAGACCGGCAACGCCTGAGTGTGTATGTTGAGCACTATGCCATGACTGTTCCGCAAAAGATCGAAGGAACCTGGCAACTGCTCTATCGATTGAAGGAGCAAGGCACGCAGGTTCACGCAATTACAAACTGGTCGGCGGAAACATGGCCGGTTGGTGTTGGCGCGCATCCCGAGTTGGGCGACGTCTTCGATGTGACCATCGTGTCCGGTCAGGAAAAGCTGTTGAAACCGCAGCCTGAGATTTTTCATCGCTTGTGTGAGCGGGCCGGGCTTGCGCCTGAAAACTGCATTTTCATCGACGACGGGCTGCACAACGTCGACGGCGCGCGCGCCGTTGGCATGGATGGCATCCACTTTACGACGCCTCAAGCGCTGGAAAGCGCGTTGATTGAAAGAGGTCTCCTATGAGCGAGTACAACTTCGCCTACCTGGACGAACAAACCAAGCGGATGATCCGCCGGGCGATCCTGAAAGGTCTGGCTGTGCCTGGGTATCAGGTTCCCTTTGCCAGCCGCGAGATGCCCATGCCCTATGGCTGGGGGACGGGTGGCGTTCAGGTCTCGGCGGCGACACTGACGCCCGAGGATACGTTCAAAGTGATCGACCAAGGCGCAGACGACACCACCAACGCAGTGTCGATCCGCAAGTTCTTTGAGAACACCGCCGGAGTTGCCACCACGGAGGAGACGAAAAAAGCAACTGTCATCCAGACTCGCCACCGCATCCCCGAGGCGAAACTGCGCGAAGACCAGATCATCGTCTATCAGGTGCCGATCCCGGAACCTCTGCGCTTTTTGGAGCCGCGCGAGACCGAGACGCGCAAAATGCACAGCCTTGAAGAATACGGGCTAATGCATGTGAAACTGTACGAGGACATCAGTCAGCACGGGGCGATCTCAACCGCTTATGCCTATCCGGTCAAAGTATCAGGCCGGTATGTGATGGACCCGTCTCCGATCCCGAAATTCGACAACCCAAAGCTTGAGATGGACGCGATCCAGCTTTTTGGTGCAGGGCGCGAACAGCGTATCTATGCAGTGCCCCCGCATACCAAGGTCGTGAGCCTCGATTTCGAGGATTACCCGTTTGAGGCCACCAAAGCCAACCATCCCTGCGATCTGTGTGGGGCCGAGGACAGCTATCTGGATGAGGTTATCATGGATGACGCAGGCAACCGAATGTTTGTCTGCTCGGACACCGATTATTGCCGGTCGCGCCGTGAGGCAGGCCACGTGGGCCGACTGGCTGAGGAGGACGCGGCATGACCCCCCTGTTGCAAGTCAAGGGCATCGAAAAGCGCTATGGCGCGCGGATCGGATGCGCGGATGTGAGCTTCGATCTCTACCCCGGAGAAGTGATGGGGATCGTCGGTGAAAGTGGTTCAGGTAAGTCGACCTTGCTGAATTGTCTGGCCGGGCACCTGGAACCGGACGCCGGGCAAGTGATCTTTGATACCCGAGTGGATGGACCGGTAGACACAGTCACCATGTCCGAGCCGGAACGTCGAATGCTCGGCCGCACTGACTGGGCCTTTGTGCATCAGCACGCACGCGACGGGCTGCGGATGTCTGTCAGCGCGGGGGGCAATATTGGTGAGCGGCTGATGGCCGTTGGCGACCGGCACTATGGCGAGATTCGGGACAAGGCCGTCGACTGGCTGGGCCGGGTCGAGATTGAAGCAGCCCGTGTGGATGATCGCCCCAGCGCGTTTTCTGGCGGGATGCAGCAGCGTCTGCAAATCGCGCGCAATCTGGTGACGGGCCCTCGGCTGGTGTTCATGGACGAACCGACTGGAGGGCTGGACGTATCCGTGCAGGCGCGCTTGCTGGATTTGTTGCGCGGTCTAGTGCGTGAAATGGGGCTGAGCGCCATCATCGTGACGCATGATCTGGCCGTGGTGCGCTTGCTGGCGGATCGGCTGATGGTGATGAAAAGCGGTCATGTGGTCGAAGCTGGGCTGACCGATCAGGTGCTGGACGACCCGCAGCATGCCTACACGCAGTTGCTTGTGTCCAGCGTATTGCAGGTTTGAGTATTTAGGAAAAGATGAAGCGATGATTGAACTGATCGATGTGAGCAAGAGCTTCACCCTTCATAATCAAGGCAGCGCCGTGATCCCGGTTATGGAAGGCGCGTCGTTGAAAGTAGTGCCGGGGGAATGTGTCGCCCTGACGGGGGCGTCCGGTGCAGGTAAGTCCACACTCATGCGGGTGATCTATGGCAACTATCTGGCCGCTTCTGGTCAGGTGCTGGTCGGGGGGCTGGACGTTGCGAAAGCCGAGCCGCGCCAGATCCTGTCGCTGCGTCGCGATACTTTGGGTTATGTCAGCCAGTTCCTGCGGGTTGTGCCTCGGGTGCCGACGCTGGAGGTTGTGGCAGAGCCGCTGCTGGCCGTAGGCACGGACAAACAAGTTGCGTTGGATAAGGCGGCTGGGTTGCTGAAACGGCTGAATATTCCCGAGCGTTTGTGGACCCTGAGTCCAACGACATTCTCTGGCGGAGAGCAGCAGCGGGTGAACATTGCGCGTGGCTTTGCGCATGAATATCCTGCGATGTTACTGGATGAGCCGACGGCGAGCCTGGATGCGCAGAACCGGGAAACCGTTTTGTCTCTGATTGAAGAGGCAAAGCAACGTGGTGCGGCGATTGTTGGGATTTTCCACGATCTTGAAGCCCGCGAGCGAGTCTGTGATCGTGAAGTCAATGTCTCGGACTTTACACCGGGGCTGGCTGCATGACGCTTGCCCCGGTCATAGCCGTTGTCGGACCTTCGGGGGTCGGCAAAGACAGCGTCATGGGGGCGTTGGTGGCCCATGCGCCCGGTATCCAGCGCTTGCGCCGAGTGATTACCCGTCCCGAAGGGGAAGAGGGTGAGGATTTCGACCGGGTTTCCGTCGCGACGTTTCAACAGATGGAGCAGGCCGGGGCTTTTGCGCTGAGCTGGCCTGCACATGGGCTGTTTTACGGTGTGCCGAACAAGATCACACAGCAGCGGCAGATAGCTGACGCTGTTCTGGTCAACCTGTCTCGTGCCGTGTTGGTGCAGGCGCAGGAGGTGTTTGGGGACCTGATCGTGATTTCCCTGACGGCCGAAGCTGATGTTTTGGCGCAGCGCCTATCCGCAAGAGGGCGGGAAAGCGCAGCAGAACAGGCGCGGCGGCTGGGTCGTGCCAAAGCGCCTTTGCCTGATGGTTTGAAACGGGTCATCGAAGTCGACAACTCCGGTGCGCTGGAAGACACCGTCGCCGAGATCCTTGCGCGACTTCAACCGGAAAGCGCGTAGCGATGGATCAGGTGAAACCGACCATCCTCAGCCTCGCCCATCAGCGCCAGATCGGTGATCTGGAAGGGCTGCGGCAGCAACGGGGCCAGATGGGCTTGCAGCGCCTCTTGGGTGGCCCGAAGGGTCGGTTTGTCCAGCTTGCCGCTGAGCGTGATGTGAAAGCGAAAACCGTCCAGCACATAAGGATAGCCCCATTGAACCAGATTGGCCTCCTGTTCCGGTGTCAGGCCAGCGGCGCGGCGGCGGGCCAGTTCAGCCTCGGATGCGGCTTCGCGAAAATTGTCCAATTGCTGAACACAAGCGGCGGCCAGGGTGTTCAATGCTTGCGTCTCACCCATGGGGCGCAGGGCCAGAAAGCGGCCAAGCCGCGCGATCTCGAGGCCATCCAGCGTGACAGGAGGTTGGTTGGAGGCGAACGAGCCGCAAGCTGCGTGCAAGGCGTCGAAGGTCTGGACTGCGCGCAGTCGGAAGGGGGGTTTCATCGTCGCGTGCAGCCCGTATTTACGTGGCACTTCCGTGACTGCGGCAACGTCGATGTCTCCGACTACCGGATGCGCGACCAAAGATCCGGTTTCCATGTCCCAACCCAGCCAGCTGGTTGCAAATTTCGTCCACTCCGCCTTAGCGGGTGGCGCAAAATAGATCGCGTATCGCGTGAATGTCACATTGGCCTCCTATTGCGTGGCCTTCCACTACCTCAAACTGCGTGAAGTTCAGATGACAGAAGACTTGATCCTTGCCAATGCCACGCTTGTGTTGCCGAATGAAACCGTAACCGGCAGCGTCCGGATTGTGGGCGAGACCATCGCCGAGATTGATACCGGAAACGCGGTTCCGTCTGGTGCAATCGATTGCGAAGGCGATTATGTCAGCCCTGGTCTGGTTGAATTGCACACAGACAACCTTGAACGCCACATTCAACCCAGGCCACGGGTAGACTGGCCTCATGCAGCTGCGATCCTTGCACATGACGCGGAATTGGCCAGCACCGGGATCACGACCGTGTTTGATGCCATGCGGGTCGGATCGATCCCGTCAGGAGCAGCGCGTTATGGAAAATACGCGCGTGGCCTGTCGCAGGAATTGTGGGATCTGCGCGAACAGGATGCGTTGAAGATCAGCCATTTCCTGCATTTGCGGGCCGAGGTGTGTTCTGAAACTTTGGTCGAAGAGCTGGATGAGTTCGGGCCAGAGGATCGGGTTGGTCTTGTGTCCATCATGGATCACACACCCGGACAGCGGCAGTTCCGCGACATGACCAAACTTGAGGCATATATGAAGGGCAAACATGCGATGGACGATGACACATTCCTGCAGCATGTGGCCCAGTTAAAGGGTCTTCGCGACCGTAATGGCGATGTGCATGAGGTTGAGACCGTCAAAGCCGCGCGTCGTTTTGGGGCGGTTTTGGCCAGTCATGACGATACGACGGAAGATCAGGTGAAAGTCTCGGCAGGTCACGGTATCCGACTGGCTGAGTTTCCGACCACGGTCGAGGCAGCGCGTGCCTGTCACGATCACGATATCAAGGTCATGATGGGGGCACCCAACATCATTCGCGGTGGCTCGCATTCGGGCAACGTCGCGGCGCGCGATTTGGCCGAACTTGGGCATCTGGACATCATGTCATCGGATTATGTGCCGTCGGCCCTGCTGTTGTCGGCGGCCATGCTGGGCGAGATGTGGGATGATATAGCGCGCGGTATGAAAACGGTCACTTTGGCCCCTGCGCTGGCCGCGGGACTGGAAGATCGGGGTGAGTTACGCGCCGGCGCCCGAGCCGATGTCATCCGTTTCCGGATGCGGGCCGGGGTTCCTGCGCTTAATTCGGTCTGGGCGCGTGGTCGGCGTGTCGCCTGATCAGGCGGTGTAGAACAGGTATCGGTCCGGGGCAATCGTCTCGGGCCCTTTGATCTGGTTAAAGCCGACAAGGGGCTGACCGGAAATCAGCAAACCGCCGGGCTGCATGACTTGCGCGACCAATGGACTGAGCCGCGCGGCTTCAGCCACATCTTCCTGTTTGATCCCGCGTCCGAAATCGTAATGTGCCAACGCGATCTTTTGCCCGTCTGCCGCCAGTTTCTTGAGCATCGGCTCGGCCTCACCTTGCAGGAAATCTTCGGCCGGAGGGGTGCTGTCCGGGTGGCATTGCAGGACCCGGTCCATCACCCAGATTCGGCGTTCCGGTAGGATTTCGCGCAGGTGATCATAGGTGCGGCCATTGCCCAAACCCATGTCCAGCACATCACCTGGCTGTCCGCTGATGCGCTGGGCAGCCCAGTTCAACCCGTCGCGTTGAGCCGTCAGTCGGCGCAGCATGGAATCCAGTCGGCTCATGGTGGTGTCCTTATTCGTTCTTAGGCGCGACCCAGATCGTGGCCGGGCCTTTCAACAATTTGCGCAGCAGGGCCTCGGTAAAGGTCCAAATGTCCTGATCATGGACCAGATGATGGGTCAATATGCCAAATGGTTCAGCGTTGTCTGCGCGTCCTTCGCGCCGGTCGCGCAACAGATCAACTGTCTGCGCGATCAGGATGTCGGGGTTGATCAGACTGCGTGTGCCGCGCCAGTCAATCGGGTCAAGATGGGTGTTGATTTGTCCCAGCCCCGGTGCGGCAAAAGGTGTTTGGCGCGGCGTCGCAGTGGACAGGACACGAAAGCCCAGGCGGGGAAGTTGCGCGACCATCTCGGGCGCGATGCGGTTCCACGGGGGAACAAACATGGGACGCAGGTTACCACCGAACATCGCATCAAGACGGGCCATTCCTGCCTTTGCATCATCGACCATCTGGTCCAGCGGTCGATTGAGACGGAACTCGGCCTTCTTCTCTCCCACAGGCGCGTGGTTATAGTGCGCCCAGCCATGCACCACAGGGATCAAACAAGGTCGGTCCGCGACATACTCGGCCAATGCCGGGGTCGCGTGGTGGGGAATGACAGCCAGATGAACAGGTAGGCCCAATTCCGCAGACATATCAGCCAATTGGTCCAATTGAGGAGTTGGAGCGACGGCGTCATCGTCACGCCACCAGAGCGGAAATGACATACCCGATGCACGCCAGTGATCCAGCTCGGCGTCCAGAGGGTGCCAGTCGGGGGTCATGCACGCAGCTCCAACAGGCGTTTAGCGATGCGTACGCTTTGGGCAGCGCCGTCAAATCCGAAATCCTGCTTTGCGCGGGGACCATCGGCAATGATGCGTTCAACCGCTTGGGCAAGTGCGGCCCCGCTCAGCGATTGACTTTCCAGAACTTCAATAGCGGACAGGCCGGACAAGCTCTGCCCGCGCAGACCTTGTTCAACCTCTTTGCCGTCATCGAATGGGACAAAAACCGCAGGTGTTCCGCTTTGCAGAATATCCATCGCGGTGTTGTAGCCGCACATACTGACCGACGCTGCCGCAAGCGGCAACATCTGGCGAAAATCCGGGCGCACTTGTTCAAGAATGACCGAGGTTCCTTTGGCCTGTTCCGACAGTTCGGCAATCCGCGCCTTGGCATCCGTACCGCCCACCAACAGACGCCAGCGCCTGTTGGGCATCTGGCGGGCGGCCTCGATGGCCGCACGAAAGATCGGTTGCCCAACAGAGCCGCCGCCGGCGCTGACCAGAATTTCACCTTCACCCACCAAATCCGGGTGAGGTTGGGGCAATTCAGGCGCAACAAAGCCGGTATAGTGCAACCGGCCCGACAGTTGATCTGAAACCGGCCAACTGACGGATAGGGGCGTCACGCTTTCGGTCGAATGAACCAGTACGCCGTCATAGTACCGGGTCACAATATCGTCTGCGCGCTCGGCCTTGGCGGGTTTTGAGGGCGGGGCCAGAATATCTCGGATCGACCCCAGAACAACCGGACGTACCGGCAGCTCTGTTGCTGTGCTCAACGCTGCGTCGAACTCGGCGGTCAGCGATCTGCGACCAAAAGGATAAAGCTCGGTGATCAGCACCTGTGGCTGGAACGTTTTTACAGCCTGTACCAGAGCCGTCACACGCGCCTCATGATAGGCGGCATCAGCCTCTTCGCCGGTTTCGGTCAGCAAGCGGGTGAAATTGGTGCCGTCCGACCTTAAAGGGGGCAGGCCAAACAACGTCATTCCACTGCTGTCCAGCTGCGGTGCAGGCATTCCGCCCGTCACCACCATGACCTCGTGCCCGTCATCCCGAAATGCACGACCAAGGGTCAAAGCGCGGCTGAGATGCCCTGTTCCCAACAGGTGTGTGACGATGATCATCACCTTCATGGCAAGGTCTCTCGTTTTGGCAAGCGTATGGGATCGGGGTCAGCGGTCATGGTATTCACATCAACGATATACAGCCGATTGCGTTTGATCTTGAAGGGGGCAGGGCCAACAAAATTCCAACCCCAGGCTTGGGCCAGTATGACCCGCATGATGCCGATATGGCAGACAGCCACCGCATCGTTTTGCAGCGCGGACAGCCAAGGGCGCAACCTGTCACGAACATCTGCCGGACTTTCGCCATTTGGCGGTCGGAAATCCCACCCCCAATCTTCGATATGCTTGTAACCGCTTGTTGTGTCCGCGATCAGATCAACGCCGCGTTGACCCTCCCAATCGCCCCAGTTCATCTCGGTCAGCGCGCCTGACGTTTGCGGGATGCGACCCGAGACGATTTGGGCGGTCTCATGGGCGCGTTGTAGCGGGCTGGACCAGATGTCAGCCTGTGCCCAGTTGTCCGGCAGGCGATAGCCAGCCAATTCCGTTCGTGCGTCATCGTCCAGGGGAATGTCGCTTCGGCCCTGTATCTGACCAGCGCGGTTCCAGTGTGTGTGCCCGTGGCGAAGCAGCGCAAGCTTGGTCATGGCACGTCCTTCAGCAAGGGGCGGAGGGTTGCCCAAAGGCGGGCAGTGGCTTGTGGCATAAGATGACGGTCAGCCACATAGCTGCGCGCAGCCGCGCCGAGGGAGTGTCGCAGCGATGCGTCCTCCAGCAGAGTTTGCAGACGGATGGCAAAGCCTTGCGCCCCGGCGTCGATCGAAGGGTAAATTGCGGGGGCCAGCACATCCCGCACGCCCGGTCGATCTTGTGCAAGCACCGGTACGCCCGCAGCCTGTGCCTCGAGGTAGATCATACCATAGGCTTCGTTCACACCGGGCCAAACCAGCAGAGAGGCGTGTTCATAGGCCGCTTGCAGCGCATCGCGGTCGAGTTGACCCAGAAAGCTGACCTTTTCTCCAAAGGTCTCCATCAAAGCCTCGACTTCTGATCGAGCGGGTCCATCGCCAGCGATGTTCAGATGCCACTCACCTGCCAGATGCGAAAGCGCTTCGGCCAGAATCTGGTAAGAGGCCAGCTTGTCCCCGTGGCGCATCATGCCAACGGTTAGCATGGGGCCTTCTCCACTGGTTGCAGGGGGCAGCTCGGATTGTGGCAGAAATGGTGGCAGCTCGACCAAGGTCTGATCGCCAAAGCGGTCCCGTTCCAATGTGATCAGGTCGTTGGCGGTGTGGTAAAAGATGACGTCGGCGGCGTCGCAGGCTCGATGTGCATCAGCTGCAAAATCGGCCCAAGGCCCGGTCAACCGACTGGACGCGCGGGTGCTTTCCAACTGAACATAAGGAATGCCGCGCGCCTTGCAGACTTGCGGCCCCAACAAATCGGGGGCTTTGTAGTAGTTGTGATATGTCACCCACAGAGCCGTGTCCGAAGGCAAGTCGGAAATTAACCTCTGTGCTTCTTTTTCTGCAGCGCCGCGCAGGGTGCGTTGCAGGTCGGGATCGCCGCTCTTGTCATAGATTCTAAGGTCCGACACCAGATCAACCCTGTCGCCTTCAGCGGCCAGCGCCTTGATCAGGTTCCGCGCCATTTCGCGGTCGCCCGAGGGGGTCGGGCTGTCGGGGGATTTCATTGGTGCATAAAATGCGACCCGCGCCATCATGCGTCTTCCAGGCACATGGCGTTCAGGCGTCTGGAGAGTTGAGCGATCCCTGGGTCCATCCGAAACTCGGCGATCAGCCGATTATAGGCGGCGCGCGCCATCTGAGATGCCTGTTGCGGATCCTTGGCCAATGCGTCGATGGCAGCTGCCAATGCGGCGGGATCGTCCTCGGACAAGATGCCATGTGTTCCGGTTTCGATGAACTCCGGGATTGCCGACACCGGGGTCGACAGGATGGGCAACAGCTGAGAGGCAGCTTCCATCAACACATTCGGCAGCCCATCACGGTCGCCATCTGCCGCAATACGGCTGGGCAAAACAAAGAGATCGGCCTTTCGCATGGCATCGATCACCTCGGGCTGATCACAGGCACCTCTCCACGCGATGCGATCCCCAATGCCAGCGGCGTTCGCCTTTGCCCGCAACGTATCGCCTAAAGCGCCGCCGCCAATATGGGTCCAATGCCAGTCCAGATTATCGGGCAACAAGGCAAAAGCCGCGATCAGCCGGTCGAATCCCTTTTTCTCAACCAGTCGCCCAACTGAGATCATATGAAATGGGCTTTCAACTGCGCGCAATGTTCGGGTCGGCGGGTTCGGAAACCGCGACAAGTCGAGCCCGTGATAGATCAGGTCCATGCGATCGGGATCATCCGCCAGACCCCGCAAATGCTCAGCCCCAATTGCTGTACAGGTGGCACCAAACGTTGCGCCATGTGTTGCGGCCTGCAGCTTTTCGCGCTTTTCCCATTCGGGCGACGTCCAGATGTCCTTGGCGTGGGCCGAAAAGCTCCATGGCAAGCCGCGCATGATGGCCGCATAGCGGGCAACAGACGACGGTGTGTGCATGAAATGCGCGTAAAGCCCCAGAACTTCGGGGGGTAGTTCTGCAGCCAGAACACAAGCTTGGCCAAAGCGCCGAATGCGATTTGGTGTTGGATCGCGACGCAAGTCCTGCCGCCAGATCCGGTAAGCTTCGGCATAGCCGGGCAGGGTTTGCGCAATCGCACGCGCGGCCCAGACTCGCTGCGGCTCCTGATACAGGTATTCGGGCAAATAATGCACCTGCCCGGTGAAACGGTCGTGCAAGGGATGACGCTTGGTGTCGGTCGGGTGACGCAGCGACCAGATGTCGAACCGATGGCCCGCGTCCTGCAAGGCGACAAGCTCCTGCGCAATAAACGTTTCAGACAGTCGCGGCCAGCCTTTGACCACAACCGCCAGCGTAGGTATTTCTGAGGTCATCCGGTGGCTCGTTCCTGTTCCCAGGTCAGCAGGTCGTCGATGCGGTCGGTGACGTAGTCCAGCCCGTCGAGCAAACCGGTCTGGATGGCCTGCGATGGTAGGGTTTGATTGGGCAGGTTACGGATCGCTGCGATCATCGCCTCGGGGGTCAGGCCGTCACGGTGTTCATCCAGCATTTTGACCAAGCCCAGCTCTTCCGCGCGTGAGGCGCGAATCCACTGTTCCAGCCGGGGCGTGGTGCGCGGAACGATGACGGCGCGCTTGTCGAAGGACAGAACCTCGCAAAAAGTGTTGTAGCCGCCCATGCACACAACGCCCTCGGCCCCCGCAAACAGCGTTTCGATCTGAGATTCAAAGCCAACTGCTGTCACGCGCCCGTTCAAAGCGGCAACACGTGTTTCGAATTCCTCGCGCAGTTCGCCCGACAGGAAGGGGCCATAGACCAGCATTGCACGTGGAGACAGGTCTGGGTCTTTCTCGTAAGCAGAAAGAACCAGGTTCACCATCGCTTTGCCATCTCCGCCCCCGCCAGGGGTGATCAGGATATAGGGTTGCTCAGGCGGCTCACCCACCGGGCCCAGATCCCGCCGCAGATAACCTGTCCAATGAATGCGGGATTGCGCGGCGGGGCTCAGCGGCAAGCCTTGAGTTGGGTCATAGATCGACTTCAAGCCATAGACCCAGATTTCGTGATAAAACCGCTCGGTCGCCTCAACAGCTTCTTTGCGTGCCCATTCGGCGGCCAGAACTTCGGGTTCATCCAGAACATCCCGTAACCCCAGCACCAGTTTTGTGCCACAGTTCCGCTCCAGATAATTCAGCGTTGGCAGCAGTTCACCGCGAAACCCGGTTGGTTCTTTGTCGACGATCAGTACGTCGGGGTCGAATTGCTGAACGGCCGTCTGGATCAGGCCCGAGCGAAGCTCGGTCACTTCATCGATGCCCATTCCGATCGTACGTGCCGCGTAAGAGCCATCGGCGCGCTTGGTCACACCGGGCAATCTCACGTGATCGACGCGGCGGGGAAAGGTAAACCTTCCTGCCACCGGAGAACCGGTCAGGATAAGCGCAGACGCGCTGGGGTCGGCCTGCGTGATTGCAGCGGCCAAAGCCCGCGACCGGCGTAAGTGGCCAAGGCCAAACGTGTCGTGGCTGTAAAACAGGATACGCGGCGCGCGGTCCGGTTTTGAGGTGGTGGTGCCAAGGCTCATAGAGTTGCCCGTCTTCTTGATCTCGATGCGAAATCCGCGCGTTCGCAAGCGTTATCGTATATTTTTTTGTCGTGCTTGCCAAAGGCGGAAATGCGCCCCTGCAAATGTTCCAAGCATTGCGATTTGGCAACAGCATATTGACGAGTTAGCGACATATCGCACCAAAGCTTGGATAGGATTGCAAAAGCATCAAAGAAATCGCTGACATAAGGGCGCCCGCAACCTGTGCTAAGTCATATTCAATTTTTGCCAGATTGAAAATAGCTGCAACACGCCTGTGCGCCAATACCACGCCTCTACACGATATTGAGACAGAGACGTGCGAGTGTTTGAACTGCCTTCAACGCTTGTTTAATCTGACCTGCATCGGAAAAACTGGATGCAAGACCCTATGAAACATACCTTTCTGGCCGCAATAGTCCTGGCTTTGTGGGCTTTCGTTCTGGCTTTTCCGGTCAGTGTTTCGGCGCAGACATCGTTGATTCCCGGTTACGGTTCGGGATCGAGCAGCACATCCGATACGGTGCCCGAAAACGATCTTGCCGCCGCGATCCGCGCTGCCAGCGAAGCCGGTGCAAGTGTGATTGTCATAGACAGCGCCGGTCAGGTCGTGACAACGGCGGGCGGAGCAGAGGCAGGCTCAGCCGAAGGCGGCGGTGGGGCAAACAACCCCATGAGCGACGGATCGCAGCTGATGAAGGCGCAGGAGCGGTTCTCGAAATTCCGCGATTCGATGCAATCGAGGCTCGAGGCGCTGCCCTATTCAGTGTTCGAAGTGCAGTATATTCTACGTCAGACCAGCCCTGACGGGCGCATCCAGACTTATGTTGAGGTCTTGGGCTGGAACGTCCTGTTCTTGCTGTTGGGGCGTTGGCTGTCGATCGAGATTTACGGCAAACGCTTTGCTCGGCGCTGGGTTGTGGCCCGGGTCAAAGACGACCCTGTTGGATACCGCGAAAAGATGCCTTTCCTTGTCTTCCGCTTTGTGATGGGGATTGGAGGCACGATCTTTGCCATGCTGATGGCGCTGATTGTTGGATACCTGTTCTTCGGCGAGGCCGAGGACATCTCGATCCAGTTTACAGTCACGGCTATTTTCACGGCGTTCTTCCTCGCGCGTACTGTATCCGATCTGTGGCGGATGGTTCTGTCGCCCTATCTGAGCCAATACAGACTGCCACCTTTCTCGGACAAAAACGCCCGCAGGCTTTACATCTGGGCATCGGCCTTAGCAACCTATGACATCTCGGTTGTATTGTTTGCGACCTGGGTCGCGGATTTTGGCCTGAACTACAACGTTTATGCCATGGTCTATGGTGGGCTGACGATGATTGGCGCGTTGGGCAACGTTCTGATGATCCTGTTCAACGCACGGGCCATCTCGAACGCGATCCGCGGCGGACGGGCTGGGGATCAGGTATCCTGGTTGTTGCGGGTTGTGTCCTATGGTTGGGCGCCGGTCCTCATCGTCTACGTCGTGTTTAGCTGGTTCCGTTTGGCCGTTGATCTGGCGCTGGAGAATCCAACGCCAATTCCCCTGATTGCCAGCAGCTATCTGATCTTCATGTCCGTCGTCATCGCCTATGGGGCGATGAACTATCTGCTGGAACGGTATTTCGACCGGTCCCGTATGATTGACGAAATCAACGAAGAAGCGGCGGCAGAGGATGACGAGATCGCCCCGGCGGAAACGCCCGAGGCCGAGCAGCGCCAGCAATATCTCCTGACCTACGAAGATCTGGCGCGCCGCGTGGCCGGCATTCTGGCCTTTGTGATCGGGGCTTATGCGCTTGTCGTCATCTGGTACCCGGATGCGGACTGGAGCCAGGATTTGCCGGTCGAGCGCGCGCTGGATGTGATGGTCATCATCTTCATCGGCTACATCCTGTTTCACTTCTTCCGCATCTGGATCGACAGTAAAATCGCGGAAGAGGTCGATGACGGGAGTGAAGCCGAACTGGGTGATGAAGGTGGTGAGGGCGGACAAAGTCGTCTGGCAACGTTGCTGCCCCTATTCCGAGGCGCGATTCTGGCCGTTGTTGTCGTAACGATTGTGCTGATTGCTCTGATGGAGCTGGGCATCAATGTCAGCCCACTGTTTGCCGGCGCCGGTGTGGTGGGTCTGGCCGTTGGCTTTGGCTCGCAGACATTGGTGCGTGATATCTTTTCCGGTGCGTTCTTCCTGCTGGATGATGCGTTCCGCAAAGGCGAATATATCGACATCGGCGATGTCAAAGGCACGGTCGAGAAGATCTCGGTCCGGTCCATGCAACTGCGGCACCATCTGGGTGCGCTGAACACTATCCCCTTTGGTGAGATCAAGGTGCTGACGAACTATTCGCGCGATTGGGTCATCATGAAACTGCCCTTGCGCGTCACCTATGACACGGATGTCGAGAAGGTGCGCAAGCTGATCAAGAAACTGGGTCAGCAACTGCTGAGCGATCCTGTGATCGGAGATAACTTTATCCAACCGCTGAAATCGCAGGGTGTGATTGAGATGCAGGATTCTGCTATGATTATCCGGGTCAAGTTCATGACCAAACCGGGCGATCAGTGGTTGGTGCGTAAAAAGGTCTACCAGGACATTCGTGAATTGTTTGCTCGTGAGGGAATCAAATTTGCACACCGTGAAGTCACTGTGAGATTGGCGGACGGCAAAGAAGCCGAGGACCTGACGCCTAAGCAGCGAGAGGCCGTGACTGGAGCAGTACAGACTGCAATCGACGAGGATTATCTGGACGACATCGGGCCGGGTGGCGACGACCGCTAGGGACTCTCCCGCCGCTTCGGAATGCGTCTATGGCAAGACGCGACACAAAGCGTGGGCCGCGCGTTCCGCGCGACGGTTGGGTGCCTAGGCGGTAAAGGGCCAAACAGGCTTGGATGTGCCCAGTTTTGATGCTGGCAGATCCCAACGCATAGATGCCCCACCGACTTGGAGCGCTGGTTTGAGCCGCTGGCCGGGCCCCCAGCCGGAGGGTTCGGGGTCTGTATTGTAGTCTGCGGTTGTTGGGCTGATGGGTGCAGCTTCGGCATCGTCCTTGCCGAGCACGGCCAAAAGCTCGGCAGTGCGTGCAAGGGACAGGTGGGCGTGCATGATCGAATTACCTGCGGCGGCCTCTGACAGGGCGGACAGAACAGCGGCTGCCATCAAATACCCTGTCGCGTGATCCAAAGCCTGAACCGGCAAGGGGGTTGGTTTGTCCGCCTGCGCCCAGCCCATGCCGGTATGGGCAATGCCCGCGCTCATCTGCACAAGGCTGTCAAAGCCGCGTCGGGAGGACCATGGTCCCTGCCAGCCATATGCGTCCAGAGTGACCTCGATCCGGTTCGGAGCCAATTCGTCGCGTTTGGCGCGCGTCAGACCCAAAGCCTCCAATGCGCCCGGTCGATACCCGTGCACAAATACGTCCGCCTGAGACAGCAATTCTTGCAGTAGCTCCAGGCCATCGTCTGATTTGAGGTCCAGATAAGCGCAGTGTTTCCCGAGCGAGATGTCAGGGATCACACCCGGTTCATCCCAATCCGGAGGATCGATGCGCAGAACCTCGGCGCCGAAACCGGCCAGAGTTCGGGTCGAGACCGGACCGGCCAGAACACGTGTCAGGTCAAGCACGCGTAGTCCTGCCAGGGGCCGTTCGGCAGTTGCCTGCGGCCTGTCGCGTAGTTTGACATAGCGCGGCCCTTGCCAGCCAATCAGTGGATCACGTGACACGGCGCGGCCTTGCGGATGTTCCAGCCACTCGGTTCGACTGCGCATGGCAGCGGCAACGCCACCTTCTGCCACCACTGCGGTTTCGAGATCCGCTATAGACCATGACTTGACGGCAGTTGCCACGGCCTCGCGATCAGGCGGAGTACCAAGAACCTTCAGCGCAGCCGCCCGGTGGCGAGGTAAGTTGGTGTGCAGGCGTATCCATCCGTCCGAGGCTTTATAGTCGCCCGCGACCGCATCCCAGAGGCTCGGCATTTCCCAACCGTCTGGTTTGAAAGAATAGCCGAACCAAAGGGATGCCAGCCGGTGATCGACTTTGATTTCAGGCGTAGCAGACGACAGGTTGAGCGCTTGCATCAACCGGGCCATTTCGTGACCAACCGCCGCAAAGCTGGCTGTCGCCATCTCAGATACCGCGAAAGCACTTGGCAGCGCGCCGTCACCCGTTCTGCGATAGCTGTCTGCAGCAGGAAGGGTGGCGAGCAGGCTCATTGCTGATAGGGGTCCAGACTGTCGCGCAGCCCGTCACCGAGGAAGTTGAAAGCCAGCACGACCACGATGATCGGCAGCATCGGGATGGCCGTCCACGGGTAAATCTCGATCGAGGCGAGGTTTTGCGCATCATTCAGCATGACACCCCAACTGACGGCAGGCGCTCGCAGGCCCAACCCAAGGAAACTAAGTGCTGTTTCACCCAGGATCATGGCTGGTATCGACAACGTGGCCGATGCGATCAGGTGCGACATGAAGTTTGGCAGCAGGTGCTTGCGGATCACCCGGCCCGAGCTCGCGCCCATCATTTCAGCCGCACGCACATATTCTTCCTCACGCAGTGACAGAAACTTGGCGCGAACAGAACGCGCCAGGCCAGGCCAGTCGAGTATACCCAGAATGATCGAGATGATGAAGAAGACCGCAACAGGGCTCCAGTTCGATGGCACGGCGGCGGACAGCGCCAGCCACAAAGGAAGTTCCGGCAACGAACGCAGAATTTCGATGACGCGGTTGATCGTCCAGTCGATGCGCCCGCCGAAATAACCCGCCATCGAGCCGAACAAGATGCCCAGGAAGAACGACACTGAGATACCGATCAAACCCACTGTCAACGAAAGCTGAGCGCCATAGAGGATGCGGCTGAATATGTCGCGCCCCAGTCGGTCAGACCCCCACAGGAACAGGGTGGCGCCTTCGGGGGCGCAAAACAGGTGGGTGTCGGATGGTATGAACCCGGCCAGACGGTAGTCTGACGCTTCGCAAAAGAACCTGATGGGGCGTGGGTCGTCTGTGTCGGGCACAAATTTCCACTGGAATGTCTCAAGATCCGCTTCGGCAACGATGGGATATACATGAGGACCAATAAACTCACCCTCATGGAACCAGTGAACCGATTGGGGCGGGGCATAAAGGTGCTCGCCATTGCGGTCGTTGGGTCCATAGGGTGCGATGAACCCGGCAAAGGGCAACATCAGATAGCACAACAGCAGGAAGATGCCTGAGATCAATCCAAGCTTGTGGGTGCGGAACTTGCGCCAGACCAGCACCCAGTTTGGTGCGTCCAGATCGGCGCGTTCGAGCTGTTGAACAGACGCCTGTGGGTCAAAAGGCGCGTCATCGACAAAGCGGTCATCGGGACGTTCGGTCATGCTTCGCGCCCCTCATAACGGATGCGCGGATCGAGCATCACCAGCAGAATGTCCGAGATCATCGTACCGATCAGCGTCAGCAAGGCGACAAACATCAGGATGAAGGCCGAAAGGAACTGATCCTGTGTTTTCAAAGCCGTCAGCAGGGTCGGGCCAATGGTTTGTAGGCCCAGAACAACAGAAACCAGAACCGAGCCTGACACCATTGACGGAAGCAGGTTGCCGATATCGGCCACGAAAGGGTTGAACGCCACGCGCAGTGGGTATTTGGTCAGCATCCGCGACGGGGCCATACCTTTGGCAATCGCAGTTTCGACATAAGGCTTGCCAAGCTCATCCAGCATATTTGCCCGCAGGCGCTGCATCATGGCCGAGGCCCCCGACGTGCCGATCACAAAGGTTGGCACGATCAAGTGAACGAGGATGGATTTCAGCTTGTCCCAACTCATCGGCTCGCCTTCGAATTTGGGATCCATAAGGCCGCCGATGGGCAGGTTGAAATACTGGTGTCCGTAGTAGAACAAGATCAGAGCCAGAAGGAAGTTCGGTGTGGCCAGACCCAAATATCCGACAAAGGCCGAGGTATAGTCGATCCACGTCCGCGACCGTGCAGCCGCTATAACGCCCAATGGAAGCGCAACTGCATAGACGAACAGAATTGCGGCCAGATTGACGACGACCGTCAGCCAAAGCGTATCGCCAACAATTTCTGAAACAGGTCGGTCAAATTCAAATGACCAGCCATAGTTCCCTTGAATCAATCCAGAAAAGCCGTGCGGTCCGGGCCAGAACCCCATCCAGATCAGGTATTGCTCCCAGATGGGACGATCCAGAGCGTATTCCGTGCGAAGAAACTCGGCTTTGGCGACACCGGCAGATTGGCCCGAGGCCTGAAGCTCGGCAATCTGGTTGCTCAGGTAGTCACCGGGCGGCAGGTTGATGATTGTGAAAATCAGAACAGAGACCACCAACAGCGTCAGCAGCATCGTGAAGAATCGATACACCGCATAGCGCAGCATGACCATTTTGCTGCTCCTGCTTAGTCGGCGAAAAAGAACTCGTCCGGGCGATGGATACCGAAATGCGCGCCGGGCTCCCATGCCCACATAGCCTGTTCCGGTACGTTGCGCAGACGGTTTGACACAACGACAGGCTGGGGCGCGCCGTTCAGGATACCAATCGCATATAGTTGGTCCGCATGAATTTTCAGCATTTCCGTCCAGGCAGCCATGCGTTCTTCATCGCTTGTGGCGATTTCCCAATCATGGGCCAGCTCCATCAGGCGTTCAGCTTCGGGCATGTCGGGGGCTTCGCCAGCTTCGCCTTTTGTCTGGTAATATTGACCCCATTTGGGCCAGGCCAGAAACACCTGATCGGTGGGCGCCAGATAGGCAGGGGACGTATGTGCCTGCGGGATGCCATCATCCCATCCAAACCAAACTGACGCCATCGAGTTGCCCGCAAACACGCGGTTGCGCAGAATGTCGCGGTCCAGCGGACGCATCACCAGTTTGACCCCGATCTCGCGCCAGTTGTCGGTGACGATTTGCAGCGCGTTCTCGACCTCTTGTCGTTCACCGGCGGTTTCGATGATCAACTCCATCGGGCGGCCATCGGGTAACAGGCGGATGCCATTCTTGTCGCGCTGAGTCAGACCGGCTTCGTCCAGCAGGGCATTGGCCTGATCAATATCGTATTGCGCCCAGGCTGCGGCGTTCTCTTCACTGTAGAAAGGCGATGCGGGCAGCACGGACATCGCCGCGGGACGCGCCAGTTTGAAATACAGAGCCTGATTGATTGTGTTGCGGTCTATGGCCAGCGACAAAGCGCGTCGCACGCGAACGTCACGCAACACGTCGCGCCAGACGTCATCTGCAAAGTTGAGGTTCGGATAGATCGCGACTTGGGACGCTACGCCGGTTTTCCAGAGCAGTGTTTTGTAGCCGCCTTGAGCTTCGCCTTTTTTAAGGATCGACGCGTCCCGGAAGGCCAACCCGCGACCTTGCAGATCGCTTTCACCTGCGTTGGTCTTGGCGGCAACTAGGCCGGGGGCCACAATCTCCATCTCGACCACATCGATATAAGGCAGTTGCACCCCGTTGCTGTCGATACGGTGATAATAGGGGTTGCGCACGAAGTTGTGGCGGATCTTTTTACCCGAGCTTGCGTTCAGCCAAGGTTGCAATGTCGGCAGTTCGTGGTTGTCGAACTTGTAAAGGTTGTCCAGCTTGTTGTGCAACGCGGCCCAGCTTTTGACCCTTGCGTCCTCAACCAGAAACGCCAATTCCTCGGGATCGGCGTATTTCTCGTGATACTGTTTGAGGAAGGCGGACGGTCGGTAGATAAAGGGCGGCCGGGCATTCGCCAGCGTTTGCAGGAAGTCCGGGTTTGGATCCTCCCATTCGAAGATCACCGTGGTTTCATCAGGGAAGGTGACAGTGGGTGACTTTCCTTCGACGATCAGAAACTCAAGCGGGCCCGAGGGGCTGAGCAGTTCGTTATTGGCGACCTCTTCCCACCAATAGCGGAAGTCTTCTGACGTAAAGGGTGAGCCATCCGACCATTTATGCCCTTCCCGCAGTTTCAGCGTGAACTTGCGATTGTCTTCGTTCTCGAACGAGGCCAGCAGGTCGGGCACAATTTCATAGTCCTGGTTAAACCCGACAAGGCGAGCATAGCCATAGACGACCATTTGGCGGATATCTTTCGACCGCGTCACCATCGTGCGTAGGGTGCCACCTTGCGTTCCGAATTCGCGACCTTTGGCGGCCAGATCAACAACCAGCGGTTCCTTGGGAAGACGTTCTTCAACAGGCGGAAGATTGCCGGCCTCAACCTCAGAGCTCCAGAAGGTGCTTTCCTGAGGAGCAGGAAGGGTTTCTGCCGTCGCGGGCAGCATCCCCGAAAGGGCCAGCATTGCGGCCAGGATCAGGGGGCGAGTGGTCTTAAACATGGCAACGTACCTTATGGCCCGGTTCCAATTCCACCAATGAAGGTATCACGGTGTCCGAGAAACGGAAGGCTTCTTCCCAACTGTCCGGCGCGCCGGCGCCCAGAGAGACCATTTGCAGGTCAATCGGACGGTTGATGTCGGGTTCGGGTTGAGCGGCAATCAGCGCCTTGGTGTAAGGGTGACGCGGATTGTAGAAAAGCGTTTCGGGCGGGGCCTGTTCGACAATCAGGCCGCGCCGCATGACGGCAACTTCATCAGCGATCCGGGCGACAACGGCCAGATCGTGCGAGATAAACAGATAAGACAGGTTCAGACTGTCTTGCAGGTGTTCCAACAAGGTCAGGATTTGCTCCTGAACCGAGACGTCCAGAGCCGACGTAGGTTCGTCACAAACAATCAGCTGCGGGTCCAGCATCATGGCGCGGGCCACTGAAAGGCGCTGCCGCTGCCCGCCGGAGAAAGCGTGGGGATAGCGTTTCAGCATGTCTTCTGTCAGGCCAACGCGTTGCAGCATCTCGGCCGCCTTCTCGCGCTGTTCAGCCACGGTGCCGATCTTGTGGATCTCAAGCGGCTCGGTCATTGCGTCTTGGATACGCATGCGGGGGCTCAGCGAGCTGTAAGGGTCCTGAAACACCATCTGCGCTTTTCGCTGAAACGCCGTGCGCTGGGCACGCGTCATGCTGTGTACCGTGATTGGGTCAGCGTCAGGCGCGGTGCGGAAAAGAACTTCGCCGCCGGGGTCCGGAAGTTCTGCCCCCAGAGCAATGCGGGCGGCCGTTGTCTTGCCTGATCCGCTTTCCCCAACAATGGCAAGCGTTTTTCCGCGCGACAGATTAAGGTCCACGCCGCGGCAGGCATAAATTGCCTTGTCGGCCTGCCACCCCTTGCTGGACCTCATCGTATAGGTCTTGGACACACCCTTCATTTGAAGGATCAGATCTTCGTCAGGCATGGGAATCCCTACGGCATCCTGATCCGGTATTGCGGGAGCGGCGTCGAACAACTGTTTAGTATAGGGATGCGCTGGAGCGGTCAGGATCGGTGCGGCGGGGCCAGATTCCATAATGCGGCCCTTGTGCATGACCACCACCTGCTCGGCCATATTGGCAACCACGCCGAGGTCATGGGTGACAAGGATCAGCGCCATGCCGGTCTCGCGTTGCAACTCTTTAATTAGGCCAAGCACCTGTGCCTGTGTCGTTACGTCAAGCGCAGTGGTCGGCTCGTCCGCAATCAGAAGTTCGGGCTTGGATACCATTGCCATGGCGATCATGGCGCGCTGACGCATGCCACCTGACAGCTCGAACGGGTACGAGTCATAGGCACGCTGCGGATCTGGAAAGCCCACGCGGTCAAACTGGGTCATAACCTGTTTCCGGGCTTCAGCCTCGGACAACCCGCGATGCAGCCAAAGGACTTCGCTGACCTGATTGCCGATCTTGTGCAAAGGCGAGAGCGAGCGCATGGGTTCCTGAAAGATCATCGAAACCCGATTACCGCGAATGTTGCGCATCTCGCGTTCAGAGATCGATGTCAGTTCCGACATCCCTTTGGAATCGTTCAGAGTTATTGTGCCGCTGCGGATTTGTGCAGAGCGGGGTAGAATACGTAAAGCGGCCCGGCATGTGATTGTTTTGCCCGATCCGGATTCACCCACCAGTGCAAGCGTCTGGCCGGCCTCGACGTCGAAGTTCACATCCGTGACCACGGAATTGCCCGTACCAAAGCCAATGCTCAGGTTTCTGACGGACAACAACGCGCTCATGCGGGTTTTCTACCCGTTTGGCCAATAGGTAACATCGGTTGTTTCAACTCCCCGTGATTTTTTCATCAGTGTCGCGCGGTTCCGCCCGTCTAGTCAAACCCGTTCTTATGCTGAAATGTCGCGGAAATGTGAAACTTTGGGCTTCATCGCTACACAAAGTCTTGAGAATTTGTCATCTAGGGCCGCATCGGACGCATCTATGCTTTCGATTGGTATCAAGGAGATATTTACCGGTGTCCGAGAATCAAAGCCGTCTGGATCTGTTCATCGACCGCATGATGTCGCAGCGTGCCTGTCTGGATTTTGCCATTGCGCATACCCGCGGCATGGCCGGTCCGGTGTTCGAACTGGGTCTGGGCAATGGGCGCACTTATCACCATCTGGTGCAGCATATGGATGAGCGTCCAGTTTACGTTTTCGAACGCGCGGTCGCCTCGCACCCAGATTCGACCCCACCCGAGGATCGAGTAATTCTGGGCGATGTGCGCGAGACGTTGCCGTCATCGGTTGACCGTTTTGGTGCGACCGCAAGCTTGATCCATGCGGATTTGGGCGGGCACAACCGCGAAAAGAACGATAAATTTGCACGTTTCGTGTCGCCGCTGATCGAGCCATTACTGGCCCCGGGTGGCCTGATGGTGTCAAGTGACCGTATGTATTTCGAAGGGCTGACGGAGATGCCGCTGCCCGCAGGCGCTGTCGAGGGGCGCTGTTTCATTTACCGTCGCTGACCAAAAAGGGACGCCAGCATGATTTTCTACGACTGCTCAACAGCCCCAAACCCCAGGCGTGCCCGCATGTTCATTGCGGAAAAAGGGCTTGAGATCGAGACCCGCGAAGTCTCGATCGCCAAGGGCGAGCAATTGAGCGCGGCGTTTCGCGCCATCAATCCGCGCGCCACTGTGCCTGTACTGGTCACCGATGAAGGCACAGTTCTGACCGAAAACATGGGAATTGCCGGATATCTTGAAGCGCGTTGCCCCGAACCACCTTTGATGGGGCGAAACCCGGATGAAAAAGGTTTGGTTCTGATGTGGAATGCGATCGTCGAGCAGCAGGGTGGTTTGCCCATCGCCGAAACACTTCGCAACAGTCATCCGGCTTTCAAAGACCGCGCCATTCCTGGCCCGTCCAACTATGCTCAGATCCCGGAACTGGCGCAGCGGGGAAAAGATCGTGTGGCGCGGTTTTACGATCTTTTGGAAGCGCGATTGACGGAAAGCCGGTTCCTTGCAGGGGATGAATTTACGCTCGCCGATATTTCGGCCTTTGTGTTTGTGGATTTTGCGCGGGTGATCAAAATGCGAATTCCCGAGGGTAACGTCGCCACAACTGCATGGTTTGAAAACATAAAATCCCGCCCCAGCGCCAGCCTGTAGTAAACGGATTTTTGGGTGCGGTTTCCTGCTGACCCAGACTGTACAGAAATGTCTAGACAGAAGTGAACAGTGTCACTAGCGTCTCCGCAGATTCTGTTTTGGGAGAGGTTCGGATGAAATCTCAGTATCGCGTTGTGGTCATCGGGGGCGGAGTTGTCGGCGCCTCGGTTCTGTATCACCTTGCCAAGTTCGGCTGGTCCGATGTTGTTATGCTCGAACGGCGGCGATTGGCGTCCGGGTCTTCTTGGCACGCGGCGGGTGGCATCCATGCACTGAACGCTGACCCGAACATGGCGACATTGCAGGCCTATACCATCG
Organism: Ruegeria sp. HKCCD4315; assembly: GCF_013112245.1. Classification (NCBI taxonomy): domain Bacteria; kingdom Pseudomonadati; phylum Pseudomonadota; class Alphaproteobacteria; order Rhodobacterales; family Roseobacteraceae; genus Ruegeria; species Ruegeria sp. HKCCD4315. The sequence continues at coordinate 733,493 of NZ_WVRN01000001.1, forward strand.
ACCTTCTCAGCGAGATCGAAAAGGAGTCGGGCCAGAATATCGGTCTGCACATGACAGGTGGTTTGACCCTTGCCGGAACGCCTGAACGGTGGGAGTGGTTGCAGGCCAATTACCGTATTTTCCAGTCCATCGGCATCGATGATTGTGAATTGCTGACCCCGCAAGAGGCACAGAAACGCTGCCCGATCATGTCGACGGATGGCGTTATCGGGGCCATGTGGGCGGATCGTGAAGGGTATATCGACACAACCGGCACCGTGCAGGCTTATGCAACAGCAGCCAAGAAACGTGGCGCTGAGTATTACGAGGAAACCAAGGTCGAAGAACTGATCCAGACCGATGATGGCTGGCAGGTTGTGACCGACAAAGGCACGATCACTTGCGAACACGTTGTGAACGCTGCGGGTCTTTGGGCCAAGCAGGTCGGGCGCATGGCTGGTGTCGAGCTGCCGGTGTCGCCGCTTAAGCACCACTATCTGATCACCGACACGGTGCCAGAAGTTGCTTCCGCCGATTTTGAGATGCCGATGACCGTGGATCTTGAAGGGTTCACCTATATGCGGCAGGACCAGAAAGGTGTTCTGGTCGGCATTTACGAGGTCGATCACGAGCACTGGGCCATGGATGGCGCGCCCTGGAACTACGGTGAAGAATTGTTCCAGGAACAGCTCGACCGGATCGAGAACGAATTGACCCTGGGCTTTGAGCGTTACCCCTCAATCCAAAATGTTGGCATCAAGACATGGGTGAATGGGGCCTTTACGTTCTCACCTGATGGTAATCCTTTGGTCGGGCCTGTCCCCGGCAAGCGTGGCTATTGGTCGGCTTGCGCTGTGATGGCGGGCTTCCTTCAAGGGGGTGGCGTTGGCAAGACGCTGGCCGAATGGATGATCCATGGTGAGCCCGAGGCCGACGCCTGGTCCATGGATGTGGCCCGTTATGGCGATTATGCACAGAACAAACGCTATATCCGCGAAACCACTGGGCAATTCTATTCCCGTCGTTTTGTGATGACCTATCCGAACGAACAGCTGCCCGCAGGCCGTCCACTCAAGATGGCCCCGGCACATGACGCAATGACAGAAGCAGGCTGCAAATGGGGCGTCAGTTGGGATCTGGAAGTGCCGCTGTATTTCGCAGAGAAAGGGTTCGAAGAAACGCCGACGCTCAAAAGGTCCAACGCACATGACATCGTGGCTGAAGAGTGCAAGGCCATCCGCGAAGGTGTGGGCCTGATGGATATTTCGGGCTTCTCGCGGTTTGAAGTCACCGGCCCGAATGCCCAAGCGTGGCTCGACAGGGTGATGGCCTCGAAACTGCCTGCCCCGGGGCGCGCGAAACTGGCCCCAATGCTGGGTGAGGACGGGCGGCTCAAGGGTGACCTGACCGTGTTGAACTGGGGCGACGGTACCTGGTGGATCATGGGCAGCTATTATCTGCGCGCCTGGCACATGCGCTGGTTCGACGATCACATGATTGAAGGTGTCGAGCTGCGTGATCTAGGTGAGGAATATTGCGGCTTTGCCGTGGTTGGGCCGAAATCGCAGGCCGTGGTCGAGAAGCTGGCGGAACAGGACATCTCTGGCCTCAAGTTCATGGGCTGCGGCGATTTTGACATCGGCCTTGTTCGGGCTCGCGTGGCGCGTATGTCGGTGACCGGCGAAAAAGGGTACGAGATCAACTGCCGCTATGGTGACCACATCAAGCTGCGCCGTATCTTGTTGGAGGCCGGTGCCGAAGAAGGCATTCGCGAGGTTGGTTTCAACGCCATGGGGTCGACCCGGTTGGAAAAGAGCTTTGGCATTTGGTCAGCGGAGTTCACGCAAGCCTATACACCCGGCATGACCGGCATGGATCGCTGGATCGATTGGGAAAAAGAGTTTGTCGGTAAAGAGGCCGCGCTGGCCGAACGTGATGGCAATGGTCCGGCACAGGTGCAGGCGACGCTGGAAATCGATGCGGTTGATGCGGATGCCAGCGGGTACGAGCCGATCTGGGCCAATGGTGAACGCGTTGGTTTTGTGACCTCGGGTGGCTATGGGCATTACACCGGCAAATCGCTGGCAATGGCGCTGATCGACCGCGACAAAGCTGAACCGGGCACGGAATTGTCCGTCCACGTTGTTGGCGTGGAACGGTCGGCACGCGTGGTTGCGCCGTCGCCTTATGACCCGCAAGGCAAAGCGATGCGAGGCTGATCATGAGCGCTCAGGACCGAGGACGCAGGCGGCGCGGACGGGGGGCTGAGGCCGCCCCGCCACCCAGCCGCGACGTGAACTATCGCCAGCTCAAGAACCCTTTCCCGCAAATGGAGGTGTTTCCGGCGGAGCAAATTGCGGACATGCATGAAACCGCGTTGCGTACGTTGGAAGAATTGGGCGTAAAGGTACTGCTGCCCGAGGCGCGCAAGCTTTTCAAACAAGGTGGCGCGCGCGTAGACGAAGACAGTGAAATGGTCTTCATTGGGCGCGAAATGATCGAGGCCGCGGTGGCCTCGGCCCCCAATTCTATTGATTGCCGAGCCGGCGCGCGGCGGAGGGACTTCACGCTTGAACTGGGTTCGCTGGTGTTTCAACCAGGCGCGGGCGCGCCGAACGCAACCGATCTTGAACGCGGTCGTCGCCCCGCGACAGGGCAGGATTATCTGGAGTTTCTGAAGCTTACGCATCATTTCGATGTGTTCCAGATGATTTCGCCTCAGGTCGAGCCGCAGGACGTTCCAACCCATTTGCGCCACTATTTTACGACACAGGCACAGATGGAACTAACGGACAAGTTCCCGTTCTTTTTCTCGCGTGGCACGCCGCAGGTGATGGATTGCTTTGAGATGCTGTCCACAGCCCGTGGCCTTGCGGATGATGAATTCCGGGGCAATGCGCATTGCTACACAATCATCAACACCAACAGCCCGCGCACGTTGGACATTCCGATGGCGCAAGGTCTGATCGACTTTGCACGTCATGGTCAGATGTCGATCATCACACCGTTTACCCTGATGGGGGCGATGGCACCGATTACGGTGGCGGGGGCGATCACTTTGTCCCATGCCGAGGCGCTTGCAGCTTTGACCCTGACGCAGTTGGCCAAGCCCGGTGCTCCGGTCTGTTATGGAACGTTCACAAGCAATGTAGACATGAAATCCGGTGCGCCTGCATTCGGTACTCCGTCACATTTCCAAGCGTCCCTGGCGGCGGGGCAACTGGCGCGGCATCTTGGGCTGCCCTGGCGGTCTGCTGCAGGATCAGCGTCAAACATCAACGATGTGCAGGCCGCGAACGAGAACCAGTTTGGTTTGTGGGGGTGCTTGATGGCCGGGGCGACCGTGATCATCCACTCTGCTGGCTGGCTGGAAGGTGGTCTGACCGTATCTTTCGAAAAACTGGTCTGCGATGCTGAGGTCCTGAACATGGTGGCCGAACTTTGCGCGGGCGCGCAAGCGGGCGCGGTCGAGATCGGATTTGATACTGCCTTGCGTGAAGTAGAACCCAGCGGTCACTTCTTTGCCTCAAGCCAGACCATGGAACGCTATAACACCGAGTTCTATCAACCGCATCTGCACGATTATGCAAACTTTGGCACCTGGACCGAGCGAGGTGCAGTAGATGCCAACCATCGGGCGGCTGGCGTTTGGAAGGGCATTCTGAATGACTTCAAAGCTCCAACAGTTGATGGTGACAAATTGGGTGCCTTGCACGATTTCATCAATCGCCGAACCGCCGAAGGCGGTGCACCGCCGGAGAGTTGAATGAATTCCAAACCCATCCTGCATCGCGACGACCCCGAAGCCGAACCTCTGGTCGGCAACATCAAGGTCACGCGTGACGACTGGCTGAACGTGGCGATGGATGTGCTGATTTCGGACGGCGTGGACCAGATCAAGGTTCTGAACCTGGCCGAGCGGATGGCTGTATCGCGATCATCTTTCTATTGGTATTTCAAGTCCCGGCAGGAGTTGTTGGATGCACTCCTGGCCCGTTGGCAGGCGACCAACACCGCAGCATTGGTCGCACAAGCCGAAGCCTCGGCCGAGACGATCACGGCAGCCGTTTGCAATGTGCATCGATGTGTGGTGAATACAGAACTGTTCGATACTGCGCTGGACTTTGCCGTTCGTGACTGGGCGCGCAAATCCGGCAAGGTGCGGCGGGCGCTGGACCAATCCGATGCACGGAGGCTTGAGGCGCTGCACGCTATGTTTGCCCGCTATGGCTATTCCGACATCGAATCTGAGACGCGCGCACGCGTGTTGTATTACATGCAGATTGGTTACGATCTGGCGCAGTTGAACGAACCCATAGAGACGCGAGTTTCTATGGTTCCGCATTACCTCTATGCCTTCACGGGCGTTAAGCCGAAACCTGAAGAAGTCGAAGAATTCAGCGTGTATTCAATGCGCTATTGGAAAGGAGAACTGACATGAGTCAACCAGACGCTATCATTATCGGCACCGGGGTGATCGGCGCAGCAATCGCGTTCGAGATGTCCAAAGCAGGTTGGAAAACGTTGTCACTGGACCGTAACACTCAGGTCGGTCACGGATCTACCGCAGGGTCCTGCGCCATTATCCGGATGCACTACTCGACCTTCGACGGGACCGCATTTGCGTGGGAAGGCTACCATTATTGGCGGGACTGGGCCGACTACTTGGATCTGCCCGAAGATGCCAATCTGGCCCAGTTCCGTGAAACGGGATGTCTGGTCATGAAGACCGACGCAAACGGCATGTTGGAAAAGCACATGCGCAATTCGTCGGATTTGGACTGCCCCTTTGAGGAATGGTCGGCTGAGAAAGTCGTCGAGCGTCTGCCGGTTTATTCGTTGGATAGCTTTGCCCCGGCGCGTCGTATGGATGATCCGGAATTCGGCCAGTCCAACGGGCGGAAGATGACCGGGGGTGTGTATTGGCCGCAAGCGGGATACGTCACCGACCCGGCCTTGTCTGCGCAGAACCTGATGGATGCCGCGAAACAGCATGGGGCCGAAGTGCGCACTGGAGCTGAAGTCACCGAAATACTGACCGAGGGCGGGCGCGTTTCCGGTGTCAAACTGGCGTCGGGCGAGGAAATCCACGCCAAGGTCGTGGTCAACGTAGCGGGGCCGGGTTCGGCGATCATCAACGAGATGGCCGGTGTTCTGAACGACATGACCATCAAAACCCGTCCCTTGCGGCAAGAGGTGGTACATGTTCCGGCACCAGAAGGGTTCGACTTTGAAAATGACGGAACCATCGTCTCGGACAGCGACATTGCCTGTTATTGTCGCCCGGAACATGGAAACCATATCCTTGTCGGATCAGAAGACCCGGAATGTGATCCGCATCAGTGGTGCGAGGACGATGTGAACTATAACCATGAGTTCACTGACCAATGGACTACGCAGGCGATGCGCTATGCGCAACGCGTCCCCAGTCTTGGCATCCCATCGAAAACGCGGGGAGTTGTTGACCTGTATGATGCGTCCACCGACTGGATTCCGATCTATGACAAATCCAGTCTTCCGGGGTTCTACATGGCGTGCGGTTCCAGCGGGAACCAGTATAAGAACGCGCCGATTGCGGGTAAGATGATGACGGCTCTGATCTCGTATTGTGAAGGTGGTGCCGACCACGACGCAGAGCCGCTGCAGTTCGAGCTGCCCTATATCAAGCGGAACATTGATGTGGGCTTCTATTCCCGCAAACGCCCGATCAACGAAGAAAGCAGTTTCTCGGTGCTGGGCTAGTCGCGGGCCACAAATGCTCTACGTCATGCGGGGCTGGCAACGAAGGTGGCCCCGCTATGACCGACAAACAGACCAAAGTTTTGATCCTGGGAAGTGCCCCTTCTGCGTTAGAGGCACGGGCTTGGTCTCGCAAGCCTTTCACGCATGTCGTCGCAATCAATAACGCTTGGCGCATTCGCAAGGATTGGGACTTCCTGATCCATCCCGAAGACTTTCCAATTGAAAGACGCCCAACGGATATCGGCCCCACTCAACGCATCGTCACGGCGGAGGATTACGTCCCACGACAGAATGAATATGGTGGATTCGTTTATGCAGGTGGAACCATGGCCTTTACCGCTGGGTATTGGGCGTTGTCGGCTTTGAACCCGGCTGTAATGGCATTCTTTGGATGTGATATGGTGTATTCGGGTTCAGGACAGACCCATTTCTACGGAACCGGAGCCGCAGACCCGCTGCGAGATGATGTGACACTGCGTTCGCTTGAAGCCAAATCCGCACGCCTTGGGCTGTTCGCCGCTGCACAAGGGTGCAGAACTGTAAGGCTGTCCAGTGGGCCTAGCCGTTTGGTATTCCCCTCAACCGGTCTATCGAACCTTTCTGCGTTGCCCCTTGTCGATACAATCGGAATGCGTGCAGCTCAGCAGGCCGAGCAAGACTTGGGTTATTCTGTCGAGTCGGGCCGGTATTGGGAGGTTGAACACAAGTTCGACCCGGTAAAGATCGATGCGCTGGACAGAATGTGGTTGCAGGCCTATCGGGCGGGCGCGTTAGAAAACGCGGCGTAGTCTGACTCAGGTCGCCGCGAAAGTTACCCAGGCCCAGACCATCGCCACATATGTCAGGTTGTGCATCAATTGATCCAACCCGGCTGCGCGCCAAAATGCGGCTTGGGAAGGTTCCAGGCGATTCTTGTCGGAATAACTGGCTTTAACGAAATCGATATTGAAGTGGATGATCCATTCCAGCGCGGCGACGATTAAAATGAAGGTCAGGGGCGCACCAAACACAGCAAACACAATGACAGAGCCCGCGACATGCACAGCAGCATGTTGCGCGCGTCCCAAGTGAAAATACTCACCACGTCCAGCAAGCATCTTCGGTGTCTGGAGGTAAAAGTCAGCGAACATATGCTTTACAAGCAGCAAGCAAAGCATAAGGAACACTGCGCCAAAACTGGCAGTCAAAAGAACCCTCCCGATATCGTCCTGCTGACCACTCTAGGCAATTAGATGGGCATACGTAAATGAACTAGTTCACATAAGCTTAAGAATTCGCGTAATCGGGAAAAAAATTGCTAATTGTGTCTGGATGGCAGTAGAGTCATGCTGTTGAATTTGCGTGGATAACATCTGAACCGCGTCGTCGGTCAGCAGCAGGGGCAGGTTCCATAGAACGCACGATTTTCCGCTTTATCTGGAAGTACTCCAAACGCGACCAGCTGATCTTGCTGGCCGTGACAGCAACCTTGTTCCCGCTGCTGTACCTGACGCTGGAACTGCCAAAGCGCATTATCAACGACGCGATTGGTGCACCCAACCCGGAAGTGACCATCTTGGGCTATACGATGTCGCAGACGAATTTTCTGGTCATTCTGTGCTTTGCGTTTTTAGCGGCCGTGTTGGGGCATGGCCTGATGAAAATGCGCATCAACACCATGAAAGGTGTGCTGAGCGAGCGGATGCTGCGACGCTTTCGCTATCAGTTGATCAGCCGCGCATTGCGCTTTCCGCAACCCTATTTCGAGCGAGTCAGCCAGGGTGAGATGGTGTCGATGATCACCGCTGAAAGCGAGCCGATGGGCGGGTTGATGGGGGACGCGATCAGCCAGCCTGTTTTGCAGGCCGGTCAGATGATCACGATCCTGACCTTTCTGTTTTTGCAGAGTTTTTGGTTTGGTTTGGCCGCTGTGGCGTTGATCCCGGTGCAAGCGTGGCTGATCCCTAAGCTGCAACGCCAGATCAACCTGCTGAACAAAAAGCGTATTCAGGAAGTGCGGGTGCTTGCGGCCCAAATCGGTGAAAACGCTGCAGGGGCGTCGACGCTTCGCACAAATGGCGGCTGGCGGTATCGCCGTGCGATGATCTCCGACCAATTGGGGCGGTTGTTCGGCATCCGGTTCGAGATCTACCAGAAGAAGTTTTTTATGAAATTCATAAACAACTTCATCTCTCAACTGACGCCATTCATGTTCTACCTGATCGGTGGTCTGCTGGTGCTGCAAGGCTCGGTTTCGTTGGGAGCGCTGGTTGCAGCGCTTGCAGCCTACAAGGACCTGAGCTCACCTTGGAAAGAGCTTTTGACTTACTACAACCAGACGCAGGATATGTCTTTGCGTTGGGACGTGGTGATTGACCGCTTTGCGCCAGGTGGGATGCAGGACGAAGCCCTGTTTGAGGGCGAAGCTGACGCACGCCCTCATCTGAACGGCGACATAGTGCTGGATCATGTTTCGGTTCGGGACATGGACGGCAATCAGGTGTTGGACGATCTGAACCTCAGCTTTCCCGGCGGGAAGACAGTCGGCATTTCGGCACCCAGCGAAGAAGACAGACGGGCGATTGCGGAACTGTTGACGCGTGAAATCTTGCCAACTGGCGGCAAGGTTCGGATTGGCGAGGTCAATCTGGCCGAATTGCATCAAGGCGTCGTAGCCGCACGTATCGGGTATGCCACCTCACGCCCCGTCATGTTTCAGGGCACACTGGGTGACAATGTGATGATGCCGATGCGGTTCCGTCCTTTGGCAAATAGTACAGATGATCCCGATTTCGCAGAAACCTTGCGGGCGGGGAACAGTTCCGATCCGTTCAAGGCGGATTGGCTTGATCCGTCTTTGGCCGGACTTCAGGACGCGGCAGCTCTGCGCGATTGGTGGTTGCAACTGATCGACGGCATGGGCTCGGGCGCGGCCCTGTTTCAACGCGGTGCTGAACAAACCTTCAACGCAGCCGAGCATTGTGAACTGGCTCAGAAACTGGTCCAGCTGCGACCGACTGTGCGTCAGGCTGTTCAGGATGCGGGGCTTGAACAACAAGCGTTGATTTTTGATCGTAACCTGTACAACCCGGCCCTGCCTGTGGCCGAGAACCTGCTGTTTGCCACGCCCTGTGTGCCGGTGAACCACGCCTTACTGGTGGAACAGAAGGTCTTTCTGGGCCAATTGCGAGAGTTGGGCCTGGATGAAACACTGATCGCATTGACCCGCGACGTGATCGAGATGTTGCGCCAGATCTTTGGCCTTGACGGAACGGATCACCCATTGTTCCGCAAGCTTGGGTTGGATGCACAGACTTATGAAGCCGCCGTGGATTTGGTGGAACACACGCGCAAGGAAGGCTCGGCGGGGCTGGATGATGAACAGCTGGCCAATATGCTGGCGGTACCGTTTGTAATTTCGGCCGAACAGATCGGGCCTGCGTTCACTGATGAACTGAAGAACCGTATCCTCGAACTGCGGCACAGCCACTCTGAGAAGCTGATGGAGCGTTTGAAGGATGTCTTTGTTCCTTTGGACCCCGAAGTTTACGCGCCGGGGCTGACAGTCATGGAAAATGCGCTGTTCGGAAAAGTCAGTCAGATTGGCGGTGCCCGTTCCGATGAGGCGCGTAAGCTGATTGTTGATGTGCTGGCCGAAAACGGTGCGCGGCCATTGGTGACGGAACTGATTTATGACGTGCCGGTGGCCTTGGGTGGTCAGAACCTGCCCGCAGTGTTTGCCGAGCCATTGGCGTTTACCCGGGCCACGATCAAAAAACCGGACATCCTGATCCTGGAAAGCGCTTTGGCCAGCTATGACATGAAAACGCAGGTGGCCGTCTACAAGAAACTCCGAGAGTTGCTGCCTGAAACAACTGTCATCTACCTGAACGATCAGTTCGAAAATCCCGATGTATTCGACATGTACGTGGAAATCCGGCAAGGTCGTGTGGTCTCGGACGGAGGACCGGTCGACGTGGAGGAAGACAGCGCAGCATCAGCAGACCTGGCGCGAAAATTGCGAGCCTTGGAACAGACCCCCTTGTTTTCGGGTCTGGACCGGCGGCAGTTGCGTCTGCTGGCCTTTGGTGCACGCTGGTTCGAAGCCGAGCCGGGGCAGGTGGTATTCCTGAAAGACGATCAACCAACCGATGGCGCCTATGTTGTGCTTGAAGGTGAGGCCGGTCTGTACCTGCCACAGGACCAAGGACCGGATCAGCTGATTACCACAGTAGGGCCGGGTGCTTTGGTCGGAGAGCTGGGATTGATCCGCAAAGAGCCGCGCGCGTTGAGCATGGTGGCAGAAACTCAGCTTTCCTGCCTGCGCATCGGTGAAGAGGAATTCCTTGCCGTTGTCGAGAACGACGCTGCAACCGCCTTCAAGCTGCTTCAGGTGATCGCAGGCTACGTCTCCAGTTAAGCGATCAGCTGTCTTCTGCGCAGAACAGTTTGTAGAGCAGACCAATCACCTGTTCCGTGTTCCCATCCCGCAAGGAATAGTAGATCGCCTTGCCTTCCCGGCGGGTCGAAACAAGCCCTTCTTCGCGCAGGCGGGCCAACATCTGGCTGACAGCGGCCTGTCGCAACTCAAGCAAATTCTCAAGTTCACCCACGGATTTTTCACCGTCACCAAGGTGGCACAAGATCATCAACCGCCCTTCATGGGCCAATGTTTTAAGGTACGCAGCCGCGCGGGCAGCATTGTCTTTCATATCCGGCAGAGTGTCTGTGCTGCGCGCCTGAGGATCGGTTTGTTTGAGTGCCACGTTTTGACCGTTGTTCCGATTATTATCGGAACAATATGCCTCAAACACGCTGGTGTTGTCACCCCTCGGTTGCCGGTGCGCCGCCTTGAAAAGCGTTGCCATTGACGTAATCACAGGGCTCTTCCTGCATTTGCAGATGTAGGTCGCGGCCCTCATAAGGATGCGCGCGGGCCAGGGCTTCGTCGACATCGATACCTAGGCCCGGCGCTTTTGACGCGGTTACGAACCCGTCCTCGACCCGAATAGACCCTTTGATCAGTTGGTCATGGAACGGTGTTTCGATGCTTTCCAGCAACAGCAAATTAGGGATCGACGCGGCCAGATGGACATTGGCGGCCCATTCCACCGGCCCTGCATAGAGATGCGGTGCCATCTGTGCGTTAAAGACCTCAGCCATTGCGGCAACTTTCTTCATCTCCCAGATCCCGCCCGCGCGTCCCAACGCCGGTTGCAGGATTTCCGCGGCCCCGGCGCGCAAAACGGCGCCGAATTCGGCCTTGGTTGTCATGCGTTCGCCGGTGGCGACGGGGATACGGACATTGCGGGCGACGCGGGCCATGTCTTCGATCATGTCTGGCGGCGTGGGTTCTTCGAACCAAAGCGGTTGATAAGGCTCCAACGCTTGCCCCAGCCGGATGGCCCCGGCGGTATTGAATTGACCATGTGTGCCGAACAGCAAATCGGCCTTGTCGCCCACCGCTTCGCGGATTGCCTTGCAGAAGGCAACTGACATGGAAATGTCGCTCATGGCGGGCATGTGGCCGCCCCGGATCGTGTAGGGGCCTGCGGGGTCGAATTTGACGGCAGTATAACCACGCCGCACCATTTCAGCCGCCGTTTCGCCAGCTTGCTCAGCAGATGTCCAGAAATCAGTCAGATTATGCTGGGGCAGGGGGTAAAGATACGTATAGGCCCTGATCTGGTTGTTCATCTTTCCGCCCAGCAAAGCATATACCGGGCGGTCGCGATCCTTGCCCAGAATGTCCCAGCAGGCGATCTCCAACCCTGAAAACGCGCCCATCACGGTCAGGTCCGGTCGCTGGGTGAAGCCGCTGGAATAGGCGCGGCGGAACATCAGTTCGATGTTTTCTGGGTTTTCACCCTGCATGTGCCGCTCGAACACGTCCTGAATGACATGGCGCATCGCCTCTGGTCCGACAGAGGAGGCATAGCATTCGCCCCAGCCGGTGATACCGGTGTCTGTCGTCACCTTGACCAGTATCCAATAGCGCCCACCCCAGCCCGGCGCAGGCGGGGCGGTTACGATAATGTCGAGATCCTGCAGTTTCATCCCAAATCCTTTCGGTGGGTCAGGTCCTGTTGAACAGGATCACGTTGCGCTTGGCCGATCCGGTTTTGGTGTCAGCAATAGCCTCGTTGATCTGATCAAGGGACCAGCGGCCCGAGATCAACTCATCCAGCTTCAGCCGCCCTTGTTGATAAAGGTCCACCATCCACGGAATGTCCCGCTGAATCACCACATCTCCCATCTTCGACCCAACAACGCCCTGGCCCAGGGCTGCCAGAACAACGGGCTCATAACTGGCCATGTCACCCGAATGCGGCATCCCGATCATGATCGCCTTGCCGCCAAGGCCAAGATAGCGCGGCGCCTGATCATAAGCAGGGATCGCGCCAACCGTGATCAGAACCGCATCCGCACCACGCCCGCCTAACGCCTTGTAAGCGGCTTTCCAGGGCTGGTCCAAACTGGCCAACACGCCGTGGGTTGCGCCGAATTCCTTGGCGATCTCAAGCTTTTCTTCGGTCATATCCACGGCCACGATCCGCCGCGCGCCTGCAATCCGCGCGCCTTGAACGGCGTTCAGGCCAACGCCGCCCGCACCAATGACCACAACGTCTTGACCAGGCCGTAGACCAGCGGCATTGACCGCAGCACCGACTCCGGTGATCACGCCGCATGAAAGCAGGCTGGCCAGATCCTTGGGCAGGGTTTCTGGAATTTTGACGATCTGGCGGTGGCTCACCACAACTTTTTCAGCAAAGGCTCCGCACGCCATGGCCTGTTCGAGTGGACCTCCATCACCGGTCTTCAACGGACCTTTGACCGTATCGTATGGTGTTTCGCAGATTGTTGGTTTTCCGCCCGCACAGCTGGGGCACGTTCCACAGGCACGGATCAGTGTTACAACCACAGGGTCGCCAACTTTGAACCCCCCTGCAGCATCGCCAACAGCGCTGATCACGCCTGCGGCCTCGTGACCGTATACTGCGGGCAGGAATCCGCCCCACGCGCCTTCGGCGTAGGATATATCCGAATGGCAGATGGCCACGGCGTCCAGTGTTACCTCGACCTCGCCCGTGCCGGGGGCTGCGAGTTGAACCTCTTCGATCACCAAAGGTTCGCCAAATGCCCGGCAGACTGCGGCTTTGATTGTTTGCATGTTTTCTCTCTCTCCCGTTGCGTTCACGGTGGCCCGGGAAACGGCAACTCGCAAGGCAGAAACCGCCATTTGCATGTCGTTGTTACGCCACGACAGGGCTGGATCTGCGGAACAAAAGGAAGCCCGCCAGCATGAGCGCAAGTGCCAGCAGGAAGGGAGCGCCGGGCAGGTAGAGCGGCGTGTCGGGCCGAATGAACTGCGCAAAAATCGATGTCATCAGCAAAGGTGAGATCACCATCGACAACGCGTGTAGTGCGGTCAGAACGCCTTGCAATTCGCCTTGCTGCGAATCTGGCGTGGCCTTGGACATCATGGCCTGAAGAGCAGGTGTGATGACCGCCCCGATGGCCGTTATTGGAATGAGAAGCAGCGCGATGAGGCCGTTGGTGAGGAAGGCCAGAAATGCGAAGCTGATGATCTCAAAACCCATTCCATAGATGATTGTACCCCTCTCGCCCAGAAACCGGATAGCAGGTCGGATCAAACCACCCTGCACAATGGCCATGCCTATACCGTAGACACCCAGGGATAGGCCAATCATCTGTGGGGACCATCCGAATCGCTCGGTCGTGAAATAAGACCAGATAGCGGGGTAGACGTAGATGGACACTGAATACAGGAAATACACCCAAAGCAGCGGCCGGATACCGGGCAAAGATGCGATGGCGTTCAGCGAATTGAGAGGATTTGCGCGTTTCAGGCTAAAGGCGCGGCGGTTCTTGTCGGTCACGGTCTCGGGCATCACGAAATAGCCGATGCAAAAGGTCAGTGCGGCCAACCCGGCGGCAGCCCAGAACGGTGCGCGCGTGCCATATTCACTGAGCAATCCACCGATGACAGGACCAAGGACGAAGCCCATGCCAAAGGCGGCGCCCAGCAGGCCAAAGTTTGCAACCTTATCCTTGGGCTCGGACACATCCGCCATAAACGCCGCAGCGGTGGCGTGGGTGGCTGCGGTTATGCCGCCGACGATCCGGCCGATCAGCAACAACCAAATGCTGCCCGCAACAGCCATGACAACATAATCCAGCGCCATTACAAATAGGGACACCAACAGGACGGTTCTGCGTCCGTACGCGTCTGACAGGTTTCCAAGTATGGGCCCAAAGATAAACTGCATCGCGGCGAAGGCGGTGCTTAGGACACCGCCCCAGATCGCTGCATTGGCAAGCGAGCCGCCCTGAACCTCGACGATCAGCTCCGGCATGATCGGCATCACCAGACCGATGCCCATGGCGTCGATCATGACGATGCAGAGGATAAAGAAAAACGGCAGACGCATAGGACCCGGCAAGTGATCAGTTCAACGCACCCTAAGCACAGATGGTAACCGAGAAAAGCGAGAGTTGATTGCGGGTCGAACTGCCGTTGCGACAGGTCAGGGCAGTTTGTCTGCCAGTTCTGACAGGATTTGCGCAAGCTCGCGCGGATGCGAGAAGAACGGGGAATGCGAACTGTCGATGGTGCGGCGCATATCTTCGGGGATAAGGGCGCTCATCTCGGCCTGGTATTCGGTTGGTACCGTGTGATCGTCCGTGGTGCGGATATACGCCTTGGGCACATTGTCGAAATTCGCACCCGTTGGAAGGGGCGTTTCTTGTGGTCGAATGGCCTGGGGGCACAGGCGCGCGTAGGCATAAGGCAGGATGTTGTCGGGGCATTCATGGTAGAATAGCTGGGGAATAGCCTCGGCAGACACAGTGTATGACAGCCCAACCGGGGATTTCTCAACCGCGTGTGCAATAGTCTGCCTTGGGCCAAGCCTGCGCATCTCGGCCATGGAAAGACCGTCTTTGGGCACATAGGCGCACAGATAGATCAGCGCGCGCATTGCATCAGGTTGCGCCTCGGCGGCGGCGCTGATCGGGTAGCCGCCCCAAGAATGGCCAACGATGATTGTATCTGATGTGCTGGCATGCAGCACGGCGTCGCGGCAACTGTCCAGCGTGACCTCGGCTACGGGCGTGGGGTCAGCACCATGGCTGGGCATGTCGATTGCTTTGGCAGAATGCCCCAGAGCTTCAAGCGCGGGGATCAGGTCGCGCCAGCACCATGCGCCGTGGCAAGAGCCGTGGACCAACAGGAAAGACGCCATTGCCGTTCTCCTTCAGATATGTCCGATTTCGTTCAGAAAACCAGTCAGGATTTCTGCATATTCCGCTGGTTTTTCAACGCAGGGCAAATGCCCGGCCCGGCGCATCAGCTGGAACCGGGACCCCGGGATCAGATCGACGGTCTCTCGCACTAGATCGGGGGGTGTTGATCCGTCTTCGCTGCCTGCAATGCCCAAGGTCGGGAGGCGCAGCCCACTCGTTGGGGTATAGAAATCGGTGCCTACAATGGCCGAGCAGCAGCCCAGATACCCTTCAGCCGGCTGGCCCACCATCATGTCGCGCCAAGGCAGGTGGTTTTGTGCGGCGCGGAAATCACGCGAAAACCAACGCTCCATCGTTGCGTCGGCCAATGCTTCGATCCCGCCTTTGCGCACGGCCTCAATCCGATCCTGCCAGACCGAAGGAGTGGCGATTTTGGCCGCCGTGTTCGAAAGAACCAGACCACGGATCTGGTCCATGCGTTTCACGGCAAGACCCTGAGCAATCATCCCACCGATGGACAGGCCCACGAAAACACAGTCGCGGACTTGCAGGTTATCCAACAACGCCTCTGCATCGCGTATCAATGCGCCCATCGAATACGGCGCGGGCGGCACCGATGATTGCCCGTGACCACGTTTGTCGTATCGGATGATGCGCAGCCCTTGTGGCAAAAGCGGCAACACCGCGTCCCACAAGTGCAGGTTGGTACCCAAAGAATTGGCAAAGACCAAGGGCGCACCGTCTGTTGGGCCGTCGATGCGGTAATTCAGTTTCACGTCGCCCAGATCAACGATCTTCATGACTGGCTTCCTTGTCGCCATGACCTTTTGGGGTGCAACATGCACATCTAGTGCAGCCCTGTCAGGTCAGGAATTCCAACGCCCTGGAAAATACTGCCGGATCGACATTGCCGCCAGATGCAACAACGATCACGTCATCGCCTTCGATCTGGTCGCCCCGGAACAGGGCCGAGGCCAGGGCCACCGCGCCGCCGGGTTCCAGTACGATCTTGAGACGCAGGAAGGCAAGCGCCATGGCGCGCAAGGCTTCTTCTTCGGTGACAGACAAGCCTGGACCGCACAGGCGGTTGAGAATCGGAAACGTGATGTTTCCGGGTTGCGGTGTCAGAATGGCGTCGCAGATGTTGCCTGAAGCTGCGTTGTTGTTTTCAATCTGCCCTGAGGCCAGCGAGCGTTTGACGTCATCGAACCCCTCTGGCTCACAAGGGCGCGCGCGCAGGTTCGGCGCATGTTTTTCCAGGGCCAGAGCGATGCCCGAGGTCAGGCCGCCCCCGCCGCAACAGACCAGCACGTCTGCCTGAGTGACGCCCAGATACGCTGCCTGACCGGCGATTTCAAGGCCGGTGGTGCCTTGGCCTGCAATAACCAGAGGTTCGTCAAAAGGTCGGATCAGGGTCAGTCCGCGCTCCGCCGCGATGGCTTCGCCAATTTCTTCGCGCTTTTCATTCGCACGGTCATACAGAACAACTTCGGCCCCAAGCGCGCGGGTGTTTTCGATCTTCAACTGAGGGGCGTCCGACGGCATAACGATAACCGAAGAAATGCCGTGCTTTGATGCCGCCATTGCAACGCCTTGTGCGTGGTTGCCCGAGGAATACGCAATCACACCGCGCTGACGTTCGGCTTGTTCCAGTGCCGAAATCGCGGACCAGGCCCCGCGAAACTTGAAGCTGCCGGTATGTTGCAGACATTCCGGTTTGACCAAAATCCGACGTCCGGCGAGATTGTCGAGAAATGGAGAAGACAAGATCGGTGTCTTTCGGATGTGTCCGTTCAGCCGTTCTGCTGCGGCTTCGATCATCTCGATTGTGCTCATGCGGCGTTCTTCAATACCTTTTGTATGAGATCCAAAGATTGGGGTTCGTTCAGAAACGGAACATGCCCACGATCGGGAACTTCGGTTGAGATCAAGCCCGGATGGCGGTCGTGCATTTCAGCTACCGTTTCGGTGCTCAGAACGTCCGAGTTCGCCCCTCGGATAACGCCCGTCGGAATGTCGCGCAGGGCTTCAAAGAACATCCAAAGATCAGGTGTCGCCCCGCTTGCGGCCTGTTCGATCAGTGCCTTTCGCAGTGCCGGATCGTAGCGTAGCGCCAACCCATCCTCGTGTTTTTCGTACTGAATTTCGGCCTGCATCCGCCAGGTTTCCAGGGAAACGCCGGGGAATTGAGGCTCCATTACCTGTTTCAGTGTCAAAGCGGCCTCATCATAGGTTTGCGCAGTCGGTTGCGTGCCCACATAGGCCATGATCTTGGCAATACCGGATGTTTCGATGACAGGTCCAACATCGTTCAGGATCACCCCGGCCAGCCGCTCGGGATGGCTTGCGGCCAGGGCCATGGCGATCAGACCACCCCGCGAGGTGCCCAGAACGAATGTCTTCTCGATCCCCAGTACATCCAGCAGTTCGATCGCGTCATGCGATTCACGAAGGATGTTGTAGTTCATGAAATCGGGATCATAGTCCGACCGGCCACGCCCTCTGTAATCCGTCGCAATCATGCGCAGGTCAGCGGCATGAGGGGCAAAAAACGAAAAGTCGCGGCTGTTTCGGGTCAGCCCGGCCAGACACAAAAGCGGCGTGCCCGTGCCCGTTTCCTCAAAGTAGATGCGCTTGCCGTCCGTGGTTGTGAAGTTTGACATCAAAGCCCTGCGAGTTTTGGGATTGTGGTTAAATCGGACAGCACATGGGCTGGTGTCCAGGGCAGGCGGTCCATCGGTTCACCGATCCGGTTGACCCACGCAGTGACGAAACCGTACCCGCTGGCACCTGCCGCATCCCAACCGTTTGAGCTGACGAACAGAACCTCGTCACGGGCGCAGTCAAACCGTTTCTGGACCAGATCATACACGCGGGCATGGGGTTTGAAGACACCTACACTCTCAACCGACAGAACATCGTCCAGCACATCGCCGATTCCCGCAGACTGCACAGCGCCGTCCAGCATGGGGGGCGAACCGTTGGACAGGATCGCCGTTTGCAACCCGCCTTCTTTGAGCGCTTTCAACATGTCGGGAACTTCGGGGTAGGCTTGCAACTCCCAATAAAGATCAAGCAGACGTTGGCGTAGTTTCTGGTCGCCTTGCAGTCCAGCGGCGTCCAGCGCCCAATCCAGCCCGTCCTGAGTGACATCCCAAAAATCGGTATGGGCATCCGCCACTGCGCGCAGCCAGGTGTATTGCAATTGCTTCAGGCGCCAATGCCCCGCGACTGTTGGCCATTTGTCCTTGAGGGCTTCAAATCCCGGTTCGTCGGCAGCCTGGCGGGCAGCGGCTGCAACGTCAAAAAGTGTTCCGTAAGCATCGAAGACACAGGTGGTGATCGGCATGTGATCCTCCTCTGATCGCGCGGAGTTTGGCACAACAACGAGGGGGGTGAAAGAGCCAAGGGTTTACAACATTGTGTCAGGCTCTAGGGTTGGCCGCTCAATCCTGTAAAACGGCCGGAGGCCACGATGACCGAAATCAAACAAGGCGACACGGTTCGCATCCACTACACCGGGACGCTGCTGGACGGCCAAACCTTTGACAGCTCAGAGGGGCGCGATCCTTTGGAGTTTGTGGTCGGGTCTGGCCAGATTATTCCTGGCTTAGACAGTGCTATGCCCGGCCTGTCCGTGGGGGACAAAAAGCGGGTCGAGATTGCCTGTGTGGATGCCTATGGCCCCATTAATCCGGCGATGCGTCAGGAAATTCCTCGCGAAGGCATTCCCGATGACATCCCGCTTGAGCCTGGAACGCAATTGCAAATGCAGTCACCGGATGGTCAAGCCGTACCAGTCACTGTGGTCGGTGCGAATGAAGCGACTGTAACTCTGGACGCCAATCACCCGTTGGCTGGTCAGGATTTGATTTTTGATATCGAGGTCATGTCGATCAACTGACGCACGGTTCGGGCCGGTATGCCGGCTCGGCCCTTACCCGATCAGTGCTTCAAGTGCTGTGCGCACCTGCGGTTGTGTGAAAAATATGAACGCGACCAAAAGACATGTCAGCGTCAGCAGCAGAACTCTGGCACGTTGGCTGAGAAAACCGGTTTTCTTCCGGGTTTGCGTCGCACGTGCGTTATTCGCAATGATTTGATCTAGCTTGCTCATATCGAATTCCTGCCGCCCAAAGATGGTGAAATCTTGGCAGCGGCAGGGAAAGATATGGTCACATGGATTCGGGCTGAGGCATCCCAAGAACGTGGAAACCACCATCGACGCGGATGATTTCACCCGACGTGCAAGCGCCCGCATCAGATGTGAGGTAAACCGCAGTTCCGCCCACGGCCTCCAACGTCGCATTAGAACGCATTGGAGCGTTCTGGTCGCAAAATTTGTAGGTCTTGCGCGCACCGCCGATGGCTGCTCCGGCAAGAGTTCTCATTGGTCCCGGAGAAATAGCGTTCACACGGATCCCGTCAGGGCCAAGGTCGTTGGCCAGATAGCGCGTTGCCGATTCCAGAGCCGCCTTGGCAACCCCCATGACGTTGTAATTAGGTACAACGCGGTTTGATCCTTGATAGGTCAGGGTCAGCAGCGAGCCGCCATTGTCCTTCATCATCGGATAGGCGCGGCGCGCCACTTCGATGAAAGAATATGCCGAGACGTCCATTGAATGTTTAAAATTCGCCCGTGTGGTATTCAGAAACCGGCCGGTCAGCTCGGACTTGTCCGAATATGCGATGGCATGGACAACGAAATCGATGGTGGGCCAGCGCTGGGCCAGCTCG
Organism: Ruegeria sp. HKCCD4315; assembly: GCF_013112245.1. NCBI lineage: Bacteria > Pseudomonadati > Pseudomonadota > Alphaproteobacteria > Rhodobacterales > Roseobacteraceae > Ruegeria > Ruegeria sp. HKCCD4315. The sequence continues at coordinate 753,197 of NZ_WVRN01000001.1, forward strand.
CCGAATGCACGATCCAGCGAATCGTCATCGGTAACATCTGCGTCGACCATGAAGTCGCTGCCAAGGCTTTGGGCCAAAGGCTCGAGCCGTTTACCGAATGCCTCGCCCTGGTAGGTGAATGCCAGTTCTGCGCCCGCCTCGTGCATGGCCTTGGCAATGCCCCACGCGATTGAGCGGTCATTGGCCACGCCCATGATCAGGCCGCGTTTACCCTTAAGAAGATCCGACATCACTTTCACCCGTTATACTTTGACAGAATCATGGACCCGTTGGTGCCGCCAAAGCCGAAGCTGTTGGTCATGACACTGTCCAGTCCTGCGTTTTCAACCACTTCGGTCGCAATTTCACCGGGCTGGATGCCCTCGGCAAGCGTGTCGACATTGATCGACGGCGTAATGAAATCATGATCCAACATCAGCAGGCAGAAGATCGCTTCGAGCGCGCCCGCCGCCCCTTGCGCGTGGCCAGTCATCGACTTTGTTGACGAAATAGGTGGCACGCTACCTTCGCCAAAGATGCGGCGCACGGCTTCAACCTCACCCACGTCGCCGACAGGGGTCGAGGTGCCGTGGGCATTGATGTAGTCCACTTTGCGGCCTTCGGGCAGAGTGCCAAGCGCCAGACGCATTGCACGCTCACCGCCTTCACCGGACGGGGCCACCATGTCATGGCCGTCCGAAGTTGCCGCGTATCCGGTGACCTCGGCGTAGATCTTTGCGCCACGCGCCAGCGCGTGCTCTAGATCCTCCAGCACGACGATGCCGCCGCCGCCTGAAATCACAAACCCATCGCGGTTTTCATCAAACGCGCGCGAGGCTTTGTCCGGAGTGTCGTTGTATTTCGAGGACATCGCGCCCATCGCGTCAAACAGGCACGAGAGTGTCCAGTCCAGTTCTTCGCCGCCGCCAGCAAACATCACGTCCTGCTTGCCCAACATGATCTGTTCCGCCGCATTGCCGATGCAATGCAGAGACGTCGAGCAGGCCGAAGTGATCGAATAGTTGATGCCCTTGATCTTGAACGCCGTAGCCAGGTTTGCCGAAATCGTCGAGCACATGCATTTCGGCACTGCAAACGGCCCAATCCGCTTGGTTGCACCAGTTTTCAGAACGGTTTGATGTGCCGTCAGCATCGCACTGGTCGACGGGCCGCCCGAACCAGCGACCAGACCGGTGCGTGGGTTCACAACCTGTTCTTCGGTCAGGCCAGCGTCTGCAATCGCCTGGCTCATGGCGATGTGGGCATAAGCGGCGCCCGGGCCCATAAAGCGCAAAGTACGCTTGTCCACATGCTGGGTCACGTCGATCTTGAGCGTTCCGGCAATCTGGCTGCGAAAACCATGTTCGACCATCTGCTCGTTGGCCTCGATCCCGGATTTGCCTGCTTTGAGCGAGGCCAGAACCTCTTCGGCATTGTTCCCGATGGAGGAGACGACCCCCAGACCGGTGACGACGACGCGACGCATAAGCGTACTCCTGTATTTCGTTTTCAGTGACGTGTCCGATAGCTGGGGTTAGCTTTCCGACAGTGCAACCTTCATATCTTTTACCTGATAAATTACTTCGCCGTCGGCTTCGACCCGGCCATCCGCCACACCCATGGTCAGGCGGCGGGTTTGAACGGCTTTGGTGAAGTCGACATAATATGTCAGCATCTTGCGATCCGGGCGGACCATTCCGGTCAGTTTGACTTCGCCCACGCCCAGCGCATAGCCGCGTCCCTGCCAGCCGCGCCAGCCCAGATTGAAGCCGGTCAACTGCCAAAGGCCGTCAAGGCCTAAACAACCGGGCATGATCGGGTTGCCCGGGAAATGGCAATCAAAGAACCAAAGGTCAGGCGTGATGTCGAACTCGGCCACAACATGGCCTTTCCCATGCGCACCGCCATCGCCTGAGATATCGGTGATCCGGTCCATCATCAGCATCGGCGGGGCAGGCAACTGCGCGTTGCCGGGACCGAATAATTCGCCGCGGGCGCATTTGAGCAGATCATCTTTGTCAAAACTGCTAGGGAACTGGGCCATTCTGCCGCCTTTCCTGCCGGGGGTCTGTCTTTACATCTGGCCTCGTCTATCACCCGTTTGCAAGGTCCTGCAAGAGTGGTGGCCCACATCATGTTGTGTACGCACCTAACTTTGCGAATGAATTTCATTTGAAATTGCCAACTATGCGCCCCTATATATAAACCAGCAACAATGGGTATCGGATCGATGACACCTCAGAGCCATGAAATAGCGACGGGTTGGCTGGTAAACGCCGGCTTGCGACCTACGCGTCAGCGTGTGGCGCTGGCTGAGCTTCTTGTGGGCGACGGCCGCCATCGCCATGTCACCGCAGAAAGCCTGTTTGAGTCTGCCAAGGCAAACGGGGACGCTGTGTCTTTGGCTACGGTTTACAACACCCTTCGCGCCTTTTGTGACGCGGGTGTTCTGCAGGAAATCACAGTGGACGGTTCAAAAAGCTATTTCGACACCAATACCCACGATCACCCCCATTTTTATTGGGAAGACGAAGCGCGCCTGAGTGATGCTCCGTCGGATCAGCTTGTGATTCAGCGCTTGCCTGAAGCGCCCGAGGGCGTTGAGATTGCGTCGGTCGACGTTGTTATCCGGCTGCGCAAGAAATAGGGCGTCAAACCTGTTTCAATCCTTCCTTTAAAACGCGTTCGGCCTGATTAACTGTTGGGTCAGCCGGGCCTGTGCCGTGTCGTGCCATAACCACGGATTCGGCGGCGTCCGGGTCGGTGATCGGAACGCCGACCAATCGCCGGTTGTCATAACTTACAGGGCTGGGCGGGCTGGCGTAACTGATTCCGATTCCCTCGCCATGCGCGGCAAGACTGCGTTGAATTTCCAGCGACGCTGCCCGGTGCGCGACTGTAGGGCGCAGACCCATGCGGCGAAACAGACCCAGGATGTGCTGCGCCGAAAGCCCTTCGGTCGACAGGATCAGAGGGTGCGCTGCGATGTCGGTCAGGGCAACGCCATCCGTTGACGCAAGCGGATGATCTGGCGGCATCAACGCCTTTGGCCTGCTGTCAAACAACTTTGTTCGGGTAAACCCGGCGTCCATGGTCAAATCGTAGGTGATCGCAATGTCGATCTGGCCGTCGATCAAGCCGTTAAGAAGCCCTTCGAAAGACGCGGCGACATAGGAAATCGCGACATTTGGGAAAGCGACGCGCAAATGATGCAGGGCAGGGGCCAATAGGAACGGGGCAAGGTCTGTGAAGCAGCCCAATGTGAATTGCGTCATTCCCGGCATGGGTGATTCTGAGGTTTCGATTCGCGCAGCGGCGTTCAGCAAAGCCTCGGCCTGTTCAATAAACCTCCGACCCTGAGGGGTCAGGGCCATGGCCGCACCCCGGCGGCGAATGAACAGTGGGTGCCCAAGATGTTCTTCAACCCGTGTCAGCGCGGTGGACAGGGCCGGTTGCGATACATTCAAATACTGCGCTGCTGCGGACAAGCTCCCATGGCGTCCAACCGCGCAGACATATTCGTATTGGCGAAGGGAAATATATAACATGAAGTTATTTATAGCTTCGAAAGATATGATTTGAACAGAATACATATTCAAAGCAAAACGGGGCAAAGCCAAAGGAGACCCGGATGCCACACCCACTCGTATCACAAGCGATGATCGACACTTATCAGCAAGATGGTGTTGTTCTTATCAAGGGACTGTTCGCGGATCACGTGGAACAGCTACGCGAGGGCGTGGCAGCAAATATGGCTGAGCCCGGCCCCTTTGCCTCGGAAAACAAAAAGTCGGGCGAAACCGGGCGGTTTTTCGACGACTATTGCAACTGGACCCGAATTCCTCAGTTCCGCGAGGTTATCGAAAACTCACCGGCTGCCGAGGTGGCCGCCGATCTGATGCAATCGCAAAGTGTTCAGATGTTCCACGATCACGTGCTGGTCAAAGAGCCGGGCACATCGATGGCCACCCCCTGGCATCAGGACGGGCCGTATTACTTCGTGGAGGGACAGCAAACCATCAGCTTCTGGTCTCCGCTGGATCCAGTCCGCCAGGCAACGCTGCGCTGTGTCGCCGGATCGCATCGGTGGGAGAAAGAGGTTCTGCCGACCCGTTGGGTGTCAGAGGAAGGCTTCTTCCCGGATGAAGGTCAGTACATTCAAGTTCCGGACCCGGATGCCGAAGGGATGCGGGTTGTTGAGTTCGAAATGGAGCCGGGTGACGCCGTGGCGTTCAACTATCGCACTTTGCATGGAGCACGAGGCAACCAGTCGGACAGCCGTCGCCGCGCGTTCTCGCTGCGCCTGGTTGGGGATGATGCACGCTATGTTGAACGCCCGGGCCGCACCTCGCCCCCGTTTCCCGGTCACGACATGACACCGGGTCAGCGCCTGCGCGAGGACTGGTTTCCTATGCTGTTGCAGCGCTGAGGCGACTCAGAACCACTGACCTGATTCGATCAGACCCAGATCTAGCAACTGGCGGGACTGCCATTTAAACGGCACTGAGTTCCGCCAGCGAAAGCTGGGGATGTCAAAAGTAGACCCTGCATTTGCCTTCAGGGCTTTTGCCGCCCGAAATGAGCATACGGCCGCAGTCATGTTGTGATGCCATGGACAGGAATAGGTGTTGTATTCCGGTTCATTGAATGTGTGGTCGGGCTGCAAGACCAGCCCTTTTTCCGATTTGAACAGGGCGATGCGGTCAATGCGGCGGCGTTCGTATGGAACGTGTTCTTCAAACCGCCAGCGTAAACCACCCGAAATATCCAACTGCCGATCTAAAGGCTGACCGCTTGGGTCGTGGCGGGTATGAGCATAGTAGCCCGTGCTGTCGAAGAGGGCGTGATCGGGCGCGACTCCGTTGGGGTTGGTGCTTAGATCATCGGCATAAAGGTCAATGACATAGCTGAGCATGGCATTGCGCCTTTCTTCGCTGTGAAAGGCCAGCATTTCACCAACGCTGCGCGTTTCGCAGAAAGGAAAGAACAGGTATTCGGCGTTGTAACAGTAATACATCCAAACGCCCGGCGCGGCCTGGATAATCCTGTTTATGGTGTCAAACACCATGGTTCGGGGCGTGCATTTCAGTGTGATCCGATGCACGTGATCGGCCAGTTCCGGGTCGAGAGCGAGGTCCTGAGGCATGAACACAAGCACCGACTTGAACCCCAACTGCAGGTGATGCCGCACGGTGCTGTCCAGCTCGACCTCGTCTTCGGCAAAAATCAATGCGATGGGCCCTTTGGCCAATGCAGTCTGACCCGATTTCAGAAAATGGTCCGGGGATTCGTACTTCATCGCGTGTTTTCGGTTTTGCCTTGCTGGAAAGTCCCGCCAAATTCGGGTAATTGCGCCCGCATTGCAAGCGGCGTTCGAAGCATATAGATGACGCCGGTCCCGCGAATGCAAAGGCCCGATCCATGTCCGAACCGAAGAAGCTGTTTATCAAGACCTATGGCTGTCAGATGAATGTCTATGACAGCGAGCGCATGTCCGAGGCACTGGGCGGGCAGGGCTATGTCGAAACCAAGACACCTGATGATGCGGATATGATCCTGCTGAACACCTGTCATATTCGCGAAAAGGCCGCGGAAAAGGTGTATTCTGAACTGGGCCGGTTCAAGGGTCTGAAGGCCGAGAAACCGGATCTGAAAATCGGAGTTGCAGGCTGTGTCGCTCAGGCTGAAGGCGAAGAGATCATGCGCCGCCAGCCTCTGGTCGACTTGGTTGTTGGCCCGCAAAGCTATCATCGCTTACCCGAGATGGAAGCCAAGACCCGCGCTGGTGAAAAGGCGCTGGATACGGATTTTCCTGAAGAGGACAAGTTCGAGAAGCTAAAAAACCGCCCCAAGGCCAAGCGTGGCCCGACGGCGTTTCTGACTGTTCAGGAAGGCTGTGACAAGTTCTGCGCCTTCTGCGTTGTGCCCTATACTCGTGGTGCCGAAGTCAGCCGCCCGGCCGACCGCATTATTCGTGAAGCGCATGATCTGGTCGAACGCGGGGTGCGCGAGATCACTTTGCTGGGGCAGAATGTGAATGCCTATCATGGCGCGGGCCCTAACGGGGACACGACTCTGGCAGGTCTGATCTGGGAGCTGAACAAGGTCGACGGTCTGGAGCGGATTCGCTTTACCACGTCGCACCCCAATGACATGGCCGATGACCTGATCGAGGCGCATGGCACTTGCGACAAGCTGATGCCTTATCTTCACCTGCCGGTGCAGTCGGGTTCGGACCGCATTCTCAAACGGATGAACCGCAGCCATACAGCCGAAAGCTATCTGCGCCTGATCGAAAAAATCCGCGCGGCGCGCCCGGATATTGTGATGTCTGGCGATTTCATTGTCGGGTTCCCCGAGGAAACCGAAGAGGATTTCCAGGCAACGATGGATTTGGTCGAAGAGGTCAAATACGGCTACGCGTATTCCTTCAAATACTCCACCCGCCCCGGAACGCCCGCAGCCGAGAGGGCACAGGTTGACCCTGCGGCGGCGGATGAACGGTTACAAAGACTTCAGGCTCTGATCACCCAGCATCAGCGGGAAATACAGGATAGCATGGTGGGCCGAACCGTGCGTGTTCTGTTCGAAAAGCCGGGACGCTTGACGGGTCAAATGGTCGGAAAGTCTGAGTATCTTCATTCGGTCCACGTCAAAGGCCCCGAGATCGAGACTGGAGATTTGAAAGAGGTTCGGATCACCGAGTCGGGCGCCAACTCGCTGGCCGGAGAGCTGCTGTAGATCGGCAAGTATCCACCGGTCAGCCACCATAGTTGGTGTTTGTTTCCAAAATTTACCCTTGATTTATTGCTTGGAACTATGTTCGGAGAAGAGCCAAGTTTTTCCGGGCGTGAAGTTATGCGTTAAAAGACGGTTTTTGGCCGGTGTTGCGACCGGAGTGATGGAGGCACGAGTGACGACCCTTAAGAACTTCAGGATTTCAATACTTGGCAGAACACTTCCCGCAGCGTCACTTGCTACTCTTCTGGCTAGTACAACAATTGCAGGTGATCTGAAGGGCACAGTGAACGAGCCTGAAGTGATCAGCCCGACTAGTTTCGGCAGCGATGTCAGCGCCTTTTATCTGGGATTGGCCGGCGGTTATGGCTCGGGGGGCGATGATCGCTTCGGTCTAAGAACACCCGCCGGGTTGTTCGATGTCGGCGAACAGGATCTGTCTGGTTCTTACGGTGAGATTCGTGGCGGCTGGCGTGGTATCTTGCCTGCCAGAGGTGGCCGTGACTACGTTTATGGTTTGGAAATCGGGTACCAGTTCGGATCCTTTGATGACAGCGTTGGCACCCAGATTGGCGGCGTCGATGTTCAAGGTGGCACCGAGGTGTCCGATGTACTGGCGATCCGGTTTAAAAATGGTCTGACCAACCGCAGCGGCCGAATCCTGTATTTCGTTAGTGTCGGCTATTTGTGGGGTGATATTGAAACGACCAACAGCATCACATCTGGCGGTTCGACGCAGAATTTCGCGGTTACTGATCGGCGGAACGGATACTCTGCCAGCATTGGGGCTGAACATAAACTTACCGACAATTGGTCGATTACCGGTGAATATGAATACGTCCAGTTCGACTCGAAGACCGTCCAGTTCAGTTCAGGTTTTTCTACAAAGTCGACGCCAAAATACGGCGGTCTCAGATTTGGGCTGAACTATACGTTCTGATGCCAACTGGAACGGCATTTTTCGGCTGTTTTGTCATCCCCGCACTAAATTTTGAATCTGTGGCTTGCGCCCACCGAGTTTTGTTGTCTACGCTCAGGGTGAACAGCCAAGACAGGAGAACGGATTGGCCATCGGTGCCCTGACCCCACCGCAAGATGAAATGCCCCAGCGTGAGGCGTTTGTAGAATTTCCCGACAACCGATTGTTGATTGACCTATGCGGCGAGTACGACCGCAATCTGACCGATATAGAAAGCAAGCTTTCGGTCCAGATTGTACGCCGTGGCAACCAGCTGGTTGTCATGGGCGACGAAGATGCTCAGAAACAAGCCGTAGAAGTGCTGCAATCGCTTTATACCCGCCTGGAAGGGGGGCGCGAGGTCGAAGCCGCAGATGTGGATCGCGAGTTGCGAATGGGTGCTTCGGAACAAGGTACGGGCACGCGCGACGGCGATCAGCTTGAGATGTTCAAGGGTGGCTCGGTCGAGATCAAGACCCGCAAGAAACTGGTCGAACCGCGTACAGATGCTCAGAAAGCCTATGTTCAGTCGTTGTTTCAGAACGAATTGGCCTTTGGCATTGGCCCTGCGGGAACAGGTAAAACCTATCTGGCGGTTGCCGTTGGTGTTTCGATGTTTATTGGCGGCCATGTGGATCGAATCATCCTGAGCCGCCCGGCGGTCGAGGCGGGTGAAAAGCTGGGCTATTTGCCTGGTGACATGAAGGACAAGGTCGATCCGTATATGCAGCCGCTTTATGACGCGCTGAACGATTTTCTGCCGGGTAAGCAACTGGCCAAGCTGATCGAGGAAAAACGAATCGAAATCGCCCCGCTGGCATTTATGCGCGGTCGAACTCTGGCTAATGCCTTCGTTGTTCTGGACGAAGCCCAGAACGCGACGACCATGCAGATGAAGATGTTCCTGACCCGTCTGGGTGAAGGCAGCCGAATGGTCATCACCGGCGACAGGTCTCAGGTGGACCTGCCGCGCGGGGTGCAATCCGGCCTGGCGGATGCTGAAAGGTTATTGAAAACGATACCAAATATCAGCTTCAACTATTTCACGTCAAAAGACGTCGTTCGTCACCCGCTTGTCGCCGCCATCATCGAGGCGTATGAGGCCGATGCGGGCCGCGATACCAGTTAAGTGCAAGGCCCTATGCAAGGGCTGATGTGCGGTAAGATGAACCTGGAACTCACTGTCGAAGACAATCGGTGGCAAGGTCTCGAGGCCTTGTCGCAAAAGGCGATTTCTGCTGTTTTGGCGTTTGTCGAACTGGATTCTGAGGTTTGTGAAGTCAGCGTTTTGGGCTGCGATGACGCACGGATTGCAGACCTGAATACAGAGTTTCGCGGCAAGCCAAGTGCCACCAATGTTCTGAGTTGGCCAGCCGAGGATCTGGCCCCGGAAGAACCAGGGCAGGTGCCGGTTTCGCCAGAGCCGGACTTTACAGGTGAAATCCCCTTAGGTGATATCGCGATTTCTTTCGACACCTGCGCACGTGAGGCAACTGACGCGGGTAAAGCCATGGACGATCACGTGATCCATTTGCTTGTTCACGGAACGTTGCATTTGCTCGGGTATGATCACATTCGTGATCCCGATGCCACCCTGATGGAAAGGATTGAGGTCGAGATACTTGGCAAATTAGGTATCGATGACCCATATAAGGTATGAAGGGGTCAGATGACCCGATCAATTGGAACAGGATAATGGGCGAGACAGACGGCAGTTCTAGGGCGGCGCACAGCGCGCAACCACAGGACAGCAGCAATACGACCGAAGAGAAAAGCGGATTTTTTTCTCGAATTTTTGATGCGTTTTCGGGCGATGAGGCTCAACCGCAGCCGGTGGCGAACGGACAGGATGCAACGGCGTCTCAGTCCCGTGGGATGATTAACCTGCGGCGGATGCGTGTTGAAGACGTCGCTATCCCGACTGCCGAAATCGTATCGGTGCCTTCTACGATCACCAAAGACGAGCTTGCGGATGTATTCCGTGAGAGTGGCCTGTCCAGAATACCGGTTTATGAAGGCACCCTGGATACGCCTTTGGGTTTTGTCCATCTCAAAGACTTTGCGTTGACCCATGGGTTCAACGGCGGGGGCAGTAGCTTCGATCTTGTCTCGATGCTGCGCACGCTGTTGTTTGTACCGCCGTCAATGCCAATCGGAATATTGCTGACTAAGATGCAGACAGAGCGGCGCCACATGGCGTTGGTGATTGATGAATATGGCGGTGTTGATGGCTTGCTGACCATCGAAGACCTGATCGAACAAGTCGTTGGTGAAATCGCTGATGAGCACGACGCTGATGAAGATCAGTTGTGGGTGCAGGAGAAACCCGGCTGTTATGTCGTGCAAGCCCGTGTCCCGCTTGAGGATTTCGAAGCCGAGATTGGCCGCTCGTTGACCAGCCATGAAGACGTGGATGAAGAGGAAATCGATACTTTGGGCGGCTTGGTGTTCATGCTGTCGGGTCGTGTGCCTGCACGAGGAGAAGTTGTGATCCACCCTGAAGGTCCTGAATTTGAAGTCCTCGACGCCGATCCGCGTCGCATAAAAAGGCTTCGCGTCATGCTGCCGGAAATCGCTGCATGACCCCCCTGCGGGGCTTGCCTTTCCCGCTGAGACTACTGGCCGCCGCCATACTGGGCGGAGTCGCAGGGTTTGGTTTTGCGCCTTATGGCTATTGGGCGCTGACGATCCTGTCTCTGGTCCTGATCGTGCCGCTGTTCCTGTCCAGCGAAACCCGCGCGCGGGCTGGTTGGATTGGATGGGTTTTTGCCACCGGTTACTTTGTGCACGCTCTCAGCTGGCTTGTCGAACCGTTTCAGGTGGACGCCGAACGCCACGCCTGGATGGCGCCGTTTGCGCTGGTGTTTATGGCAGGTGGCCTCGCGCTGTTTTGGGCCGTTGCCTTTTGGATGTCTCGCCGCCCGGGCGCGTCTTCTTTTCGCCAATGCCTGCTCTTGATCGTTACCCTGTCCTTGGCTGAGCTGGCCCGAGGCTATGTGCTAACCGGTTTCCCTTGGGCGGGGGTTTCGCAGATTTGGATCGATACCCCGGTGGCGCAAATGTTGTCTTTGTTCGGGCCATTTGGGTTAAACGCCCTAACGTTCGCAGCGACATTCCCAATCGGTTCGGCATCGATGCACCCCAGACCTTTTCGAGGGCTGGTGCAATCAACGGTATTTACATCCGGATTGGCCATTGTCGCGTTGAGCTATGCCGCGATGCGGCCAACAGTTCACGATGGTCCTCATGTCGTGCGGGTTGTACAACCAAATGCACCTCAGAATCAAAAATGGGATCCGGCCTACGCCCCTTTGTTCTTTTCGCGCCAGATTGACTACACAGCTGCCCAGCCGCGACCTGATCTGATCGTATGGCCCGAAACTGCAGTGCCCGCCTGGCTCGGCAGTGCGCAACCGATTTTGGCCAAAATAGCGGATGCAGCGCAGGGCACTCCGGTGATCCTGGGTATTCAGCGCGGAGATGGCCCGAGGATTTTCAATTCGATGGTCTACCTGGACGAAAGCGGGAACCAGGCTGGTCTGTACGACAAGCACCATCTCGCGCCTTTCGGAGAGTACGTTCCCTTCGGCGATTTGATGGGGCGATTTGGCATTCACGGATTAGCGTCCACAACGGGCCACGGGTTCAGCGCGGGACCGGGCCCGCAGTTGATGGATCTGGGGCGCTTGGGGCAAGCCTTGCCGTTGATCTGCTACGAGGCCGTGTTCTCGCAGGATGTGAATGGTGCACCGGGGCGGGCGGATTTCCTGTTGCAGATCACCAATGACGCTTGGTTCGGAACCCGATCAGGCCCGTATCAGCACATGGTTCAAGCTCGGATGAGGGCGATTGAGCAGGGCCTGCCGATGATCCGTGCAGCAAATACCGGCATATCGGCTATGATCGACCCTCTGGGCCGTGTCACGGCCTCTTTGCCTTTGGGCGAGGCTGGATATGTCGATGCCATTCTGCCACTGCCGCTACAGCCGACGATCTATTCGCGAACAGGCGACAGTGTCATTTTTTTGACCCTTTTGTTTCTCGGCGCCATTATCCGCTTTAGTGCCCGCTGGCGCGCGAACTATTAGCGATTGACCCCATCTTCGGGTGGGCGTATGCGTCTCTGACCTGTTACAACGGCTTCCTGGCGTGGCAGAGAAACCCTAATGGAGCACATTTATGTCCCGACAGAACTATACATTTACTTCGGAGTCCGTTTCCGAAGGGCACCCAGACAAGGTCTGTGACCGCATTTCGGATGCCGTCCTTGACGCATTTCTGAATGAAGAACCCGAAGCACGCGTGGCTTGCGAAACCTTTGCCACAACCAACCGCGTCGTTATTGGCGGTGAAGTTGGTCTGTCGGATCAAGAAAAGCTGCATGACTACATGGGGCGTATCGAGAAGATTGCCCGCGATTGTATCAAAGACATCGGCTACGAGCAGGACAAGTTTCACCACGAAACTGTCGAGGTGACCAACCTGTTGCACGAACAATCTGCTCACATCGCGCAGGGCGTTGATGCGGCTGACAACAAAGACGAAGGGGCAGGCGACCAGGGCATCATGTTCGGCTACGCCACGACAGAAACCCCCGCGCTTATGCCCGCACCAATCCAGTACTCGCACGCTATCCTGCGTCGTCTGGCCGAAGTGCGCAAAAGCGGTGCCGAACCTGCGCTGGGTCCTGATGCCAAGTCGCAATTGTCCGTCATCTATCGTGATGGCAAACCGGTTGGCGTCAGCTCGGTCGTTTTGTCCACGCAGCACCTGGATGAAGCGCTGACATCAGATGACATCCGCGAAATCGTCGAACCCTATATTCGCGAAACTCTGCCCGAAGGCTGGTTGTCTGCTGACACCGAATGGCACGTAAACCCAACGGGCAAATTCGTGATTGGCGGCCCGGATGGTGACGCAGGTTTGACCGGTCGCAAGATCATCGTGGACACCTATGGTGGCGCGGCCCCACATGGCGGCGGCGCGTTCTCGGGCAAAGACCCGACCAAGGTGGACCGTTCCGCTGCGTATGCCGCGCGTTACCTGGCTAAGAACGTTGTCGCTGCTGGTATGGCAGAACGTTGCACGATCCAGCTGAGCTATGCGATTGGCGTTTCCAAACCGCTGTCCATCTATGCCGATACGCATGGGACAGGCCAGATTGCCGACGCCGAGATCGAAAAAGCCGTTGGGCAGGTCATGGATCTGACCCCGCGTGGCATTCGTGAGCACCTGCAGATGAATAAGCCGATCTATCAGCGCACCGCTGCTTATGGCCATTTCGGGCGCGAACCCGATGCAGACGGCGGCTTTAGCTGGGAACGCACCGATCTGGTTGATGCTCTGAAAGCGGCAGTCTGATCCAAACAGAAAGAAAGCGCGCCTGTTGGGCGCGCTTTTTCTTTACCGGTGCGGTGCGCACTTGCAACACTAAGGCCAGCGCAGTATGGCCACCGCCATGAGCACCGAGACCCCACAACGCCCGCGCAGAAATTTTTATGGCCGCTTCAAAGGTAAGACCCTGAAGCCCAGCCAAAAGACCTATCTGAACGAAGATCTTGCCGCGCTGTCGCCGGGTGCAGTGGATTGGGAGACGAACCCCGAACGCAAGCCCTTAGACCTGAATGGTCTGTTTGGCGGCAAACCGGTTTGGCTTGAGGTGGGCTTTGGCGGCGGGGAACATCTGGTGCATCAGGCGCAAAGCAACCCGGATATCGGCATCATCGGGGCAGAGCCCTACATCAATGGCGTTGCCATGTTGTTGGGAAAAATCCGGCAAGCGGGGGCCGAAAATCTTGCCGTGCATCCCGGCGATGCGCGTGATTTGTTCGATGTCCTGCCCGAAGCCAGTATCTCGCGCGCGTTTCTGCTCTATCCGGACCCATGGCCCAAGACCCGTCATCATCGCCGCCGTTTTGTGACGCCGGAGCATCTGGAGCCGTTGGCGAAAGTTCTGAAACCCGGGTCGATCTTTCGCGTCGCCACCGACATTCCCGACTATGTGCGCCAGACGCTGGAAGAAGTTCCTCGCGCCGGTTTTGAATGGCTGGCGGAACGCCCTGCCGACTGGCGTGAGCCTTGGGACGACTGGATTTCCACCCGCTATGAGCAAAAGGCCCTGCGCGAAGGGCGGGTGCCGCATTATTTGACCTTCCGCAGGACGGAATCCTGATCACCGCCAGATTTCTGCAATCCTGAACGCTATGCTAGAATGTGCGTGACACCCTTATTTTAGCACAGCCTTTTGTCCGGGATTGCCATGTCTAATATTCGGATCACGAACTGCCACACGCACCTGTTTCACGCGCGCCATGTGCCAGAGGATTACCCCTATCCGGCACTCAAACCGTTCAAAAAGATGCCTTGGCTGATCAAGGCTCTGGCCTTTGGTGCGCGCCTGATTGGTCAGCATTCCGCCGCTGAAAAACTGGACAGGCTTTACCGCTTTCAGCAGGAAACGGACGCGGGCAGCCAGTGCGATATTCTGGACAACATGCGGCGACACTATCCCAGTGATACCCGTTTTGTTGTGTTGCCAATGGAGATGTCAGCCTTTGGGTTCGGCGCGCCGGAGGTTCCGCTGAGCGCGCAACATGACGAACTGGCAAAGTTGTCTGGCGACCCGGATGTCGGCAGGTCCGTAATACCCTTTGCAACGATTGACCCGCGTGCCGATCCTCAGGCGACGGAACTCTGGCGGGCCATAGATGGTCTGAAGTTTCGGGGCCTGAAGCTCTATCCGCGTCTGGGGTTCGCGCCGGACGATCCAGTTCTTATGCAGCATGTTTACCCGCGGTTAGAAGAGTTGAACCTGCCGGTCATGTCCCATTGCTCACGCGGCGGCGTTCAGGGGCGCTATCTTTCGGACTATTGGGCCGACCGCTATACCGAGCCCGAGGCGTTTGTTCCCGTAATGCGTGCTCATCCCAAGCTACGGATTTGCCTGGCGCATTTTGGCGGGCAGCGCGACTGGGATGCCTATGTCAATCCGGATCGAAAGAACCCGCTGGACGACGCCTTCTACAGGAACTGGCAGGTGGCAATCCGGCGCATGATCGGCAGTGGAAACTACCCCGGCCTCTGGACGGATATCTCTTACACATTGTTCCAGTTCGAAGATTACGCCCCCTTCTTGCGCATTTTTCTAACCGGCGAGGATGAAGAAGGTGAGCGCCTTAGGTCGCGTGTCCTGTTTGGATCAGATTACTACATGACCCGGCAAGAAGCGCTGTCAGAAAAGGCGGTCTGTTTTCGGTTGCGCAACATCTTGGGTGAGGAGATTTTCCGGCAGATCGCTGAAGAAAACCCGGCGAAATGGCTGGGGGAAGCCTGAGAGGTCGCTTTGCGCTCATTGCCGCTGGACCAACCCGCTCCAATTCGCTAATCCGCCTTGAACTGATAGCGCAAAAGGAGCCCCCATGTCCGGACACGGCACGCCCATCCCGATGACTTCGCATCCCTGCGGCCCGCTGACCGGCACGGTCGAGGTGCCGGGTGACAAGTCGATCTCGCACCGGTCGCTGATCCTTGGGGCGATGGCTGTAGGTGAGACCAGGATCTCGGGCCTACTGGAGGGCGAAGACGTTCTGGATACCGCCAAGGCAATGCGGGCCTTTGGGGCTGAGGTCACGGATCACGGTGGCGGGGAATGGACCGTGCATGGCGTGGGCGTTGGTGGGTTTGCCGAACCGGATCAGGTGATCGATTGCGGCAACTCAGGCACCGGTGTGCGATTGATCATGGGCGCTATGGCAACCTCTCCGATCACGGCGACGTTTACCGGAGATGCAAGCCTGAACAAACGTCCGATGGCGCGGGTGACTGACCCTCTGGCCCTGTTTGGCACGCAATCAGTTGGTCGGTCCGGTGGGCGTTTGCCAATGACCATCGTGGGTGCAGCGGACCCGACCCCTGTGCGGTATGAAGTGCCCGTACCCTCGGCTCAGGTCAAATCAGCCGTCTTGCTGGCGGGATTGAATGCCCCCGGCAAAACCGTTGTGATCGAAAAAGAAGCGACACGCGACCATTCCGAGCGGATGCTGGCCGGGTTCGGCGCTGAGATTACGGTTGAAGATACCGAAGAAGGCCGCGTTATTACCCTGACAGGACGCCCTGAATTGAAGCCGCAGGTCATCGCCGTGCCGCGGGATCCGTCCAGCGCGGCCTTCCCGGTGTGCGCTGCGCTGATCACACCCGGCTCGGATGTGCTGGTGCCCGGCATTGGCCTGAACCCGACCCGCGCTGGCCTGTTCACCACACTGCGTGAGATGGGTGCAGACCTGACTTACGAGAATGAGCGCGAGGAGGGTGGCGAGCCTGTTGCCGATCTGCGTGCAAAATATTCGCCGAACATGAAGGGGATCACCGTGCCGCCGGAACGCGCGGCTTCGATGATCGATGAATATCCTGTGCTGTCCGTGGTTGCGGCCAACGCCACCGGCACCATGATGATGGGCGGTGTGAAAGAGCTGCGCGTCAAGGAAAGCGACCGTATCGACGCCATGGCGCGTGGCCTGCGCGCAAACGGTGTGACGGTAAACGAAGGTGACGATTGGTGGTCGGTTGAAGGGCTGGGTATCGGCAACGTTCCCGGGGCCGGCACCTGCGAGAGCTTTCTGGATCACCGCATTGCCATGTCGTTCATGGTGATGGGCATGGGCGCGCAGAAGCCAGTAAGAGTTGACGATGGCGGCCCGATTGCAACGTCGTTCCCGATTTTTGAACCGTTGATGGCATCGCTGGGTGCTAAGGTCGAACGCTCGTGAGCTTCACAGTCGCGATTGACGGGCCTGCGGCAGCGGGTAAAGGCACGATCTCAAAAGCCGTTGCGACGCATTTTGGGTTTGCCCATCTGGACACAGGTCTGCTCTACCGTGCGGTGGGTCGAAGTGTTTTGAAGGGCGCCGATCCGATCGACGCAGCAAAGGCATTGACCGCCGAGGAGTTGGAGCAAGGCGACCTGCGTACCGCCGATATCGCACAGGCCGCGTCCAAAGTGGCGGTCATCCCCGAGGTTCGTGCCGCGTTGGTGGATTTCCAACGCGCCTTTGCCCGCAGGGCCGGGGGGGCCGTTCTGGACGGACGCGACATCGGGACAGTGATTTGCCCGCATGCAGAGGTGAAACTGTTCGTCACGGCAAGCGCCGAAGTGCGCGCCGAACGCCGGTATCTTGAGCTTAGCGCCAAAGGCGCCAATGTGACACGCGATCAGGTTCTGGCAGATGTCAAAGAGCGCGACGCGCGGGATGCAGAGCGTAGTACAGCGCCGATGAAACCTGCTGAGGATGCGGTTCAGTTGGACACAACCGATCTGAGCATCGAGGCCGCATTGGCAAAAGCGCTTGAGGTCATCAACGCAAAATTGCCCGCGACACGCTAGCGCCGCAGGCAAAGGGTAGGGATTTAAAGCTCGTCCACGGCGACGCTTTTAATGTTTGCCCACTGATCGTCAGCTGTTTTTGCTGTGCCGGCAACGTCCTTAAGAAAGGCCGCTCGGGTTTCAGCGTTAAGGAACAGGTACAGTTTGCCGTCGGCAACCAGATACTGATCGGGATCACCATCGAACTTCTTGCCAACTGACACGCCGAACGAACAGAACCCGCCATGCTGCGGCAAATACGCAGCGGGGTTTGCCTCAAAGGCTTCGCGGTTCGCAGCGGTCGTGAAGTAGTAGGAGGCGCCGTCATAGGTTGCCGAGTGTGTGGCAAAGCCTTCGACCGGATTGCCGTCGTTGACCAACGCAACCAGATCCACCCCATGTGCGGCCAGCGGTGCCCCTGCGGCAGAAATGCCGTTTGATACGTTGATCTCGTCAGCCGCAAAGGCCGGAGTGGACAGGGCAATAGCCGTCGTCAAGGCAGTCAGAACAATGTATTTCATCGTGTGTTTCCTTTTGGTTTCGGTTTCGGGCCAAGCACTGTGCTGGCCGATGACACACAGTTAAGGCGCGGCGCTTGAACGTGTAATCGCAGAAGAGACACTTAATTTTGCAGATCGTACAATCCGCTGAATGATATGGTGCCCCAGATCACTAAGCTTTGTTTGGCCAGTTCGTATCGCGGTTCGTATGGTCAAAGGGTGTCTGCAGGAGTGACCACATGTTTCGCTTAGCCCTCATTCTGATTTTCATCTCTGGAAACCTTGCCGCTCAGGAAGTTGAGCCGAAGGTCCCGGAGGCTGAGCCGCCGATGACATATGAGCGGCTGGGTAACATCCTCTTTGCGTTGGATCCCAAGGCCGAGCCGTTTGGTCCCGGCTTCCAGATGACCGTGGCTGACCAGCAGGTTTTGGTGATCACCGACGTTAATGCGGACCGAATGCGCGCCATGATCGCCATCGGCAATGCCGCAGACCTTTCGGAAGAGGATTTGATCCGCGTGATGCAGGCAAATTTCGACAGTACGCTGGATGCGCGTTACGCAATTGCCAATGGTATCCTGTGGGCTGCGTTCATTCACCCGCTGTCTTTGCTGGAAAAAGATCAGTTGATTTCGGGGCTGGCCCAGACTGTGAATATCGCAAAGACGTATGGCACGTTGTACACCGGTGGGGCTGCAGAGTTTGGTGGGGGTGACAGCACCGATCTTCAGCGTGCTTTGATTGAAGAACTTTTGAAAAAGGGCGAAGAAATCTGACCAGCCCATATGTGTGCGTAAATTGCGGTTAAAGCCCTAGATGGACGCAGGAAAGCTGTTATAGTTTCCCCCAAGCGAAAAGGGAGAGCTGCCACATAACCCGAAAAAAAGGGAGGCAGCCGTAATATCCCCAAAGCCAACAGGGACAAAACCATATGAATAATCGTTTGAACCAAATCACCATCGTGGGCGGCGGCACGGCGGGGTGGATGACCGCGTTGATCCTGGACATGGTGTTTTCCAGGACGTCCTCGCAAAAGGATCGCCCGCGCATCTGTCTGATTGAAAGTCCCAATATCTCGACCGTGGGTGTGGGTGAGGCCACGGTGCCCCGTATGCCGGTCACGCTGCGCCAGGCAGGCATTTCCGAGCGAGATTTTTTCCGCGAGACCAACGCGTCGTTCAAGCTGGGTGTAAAGTTTTGCAACTGGAACAAGGACAGCAAGGGAAAACGCATCGATTATGTGAACCCTTTTGCCCATGGGCAGATGTTGGAAGGCTTGGATGCCGCCGAGTACTTCCTACGCTTTGGCAACGGGGATCGGGATTTTACGCAGTCTATCTCGCCTCATGACGATCTGGGCCGTCTTTGCAAAGGCGCGCGGCAACTGGGGCAACCCGAATTCGAACAGCGCTTTGGCTATGCTTACCACCTGGATGCAGTGAAGTTTGCTGGAATGCTGACCAAGGTCTGCACCCAAAACGGTGTGGAGCATATTCGGGATGAGGTTCAATCGGTTGAACTGGATGAACAGGGTAACGTCAGCCATTTGATGCTGGAACGCAGGGGTCGCTATGACATCGAGATGGTAGTTGATTGCACCGGCTTCCGTGGGTTGATCATCAACAAAGCGCTGGGCGAGCCGTTTCTGGACTATTCTGACTACCTGCCCAACGATCGCGCCATGGCGTTGCAAGTCGAGCATCCCAATCCGAAGAAAATCGAGAGCCTGACACGATCCACTGCACTTGGCGCAGGCTGGACGTGGCGGGTGCCACTCTACAACCGCGTGGGCACGGGATATGTGTTCTCATCGGCGCATCGCACGGATGATCAGGCGGCAGATGAGTATCTTGAATGGCTGGGGGACAGCGGCAAGGGTTTGACACCGCGCGTTATTCCAATGCGCGTCGGGCGCGTGCGCAATGCCTGGGTCAAAAACTGTGTCGCCATTGGTCTGTCCGGCGGATTCATCGAACCGCTGGAAAGTACCGCGATCCACATGATTGATCATGCGGTGCGCTGGTTCGCCGAACATTTGCCAACGCGCGCCATCGAGCCATCGCTGCGGGCAAGATACAACCGGCAGATGGACAAGATGTACAACGAGGTGCTGGAGTTTATCTGCCTGCACTATCGCTTGGGCAATCGCACGGATGATCCCTATTGGATCGATGCGCGGACACAGATGAAGGTGCCGGACCGGTTGGC
The DNA here is from genome assembly GCF_013112245.1 of Ruegeria sp. HKCCD4315. Classification (NCBI taxonomy): domain Bacteria; kingdom Pseudomonadati; phylum Pseudomonadota; class Alphaproteobacteria; order Rhodobacterales; family Roseobacteraceae; genus Ruegeria; species Ruegeria sp. HKCCD4315. The sequence goes on from NZ_WVRN01000001.1 coordinate 772,938, forward strand.
CGAGAACCTGGAGCTGTGGCAGCACCGCCTGCCAATGGATCACGATGTCGAGTTCGCAACGCTGTTTGATCATCGCGTGTATCAGACAGTTCTGTTGGGCAAACAGGTCTATGACACAGGCTATGGGCCGGGTATCCGGGATCAGGTGAGACCATTGAAGAAGGTGATCTGGTATCAGGGTATGCAGCGCGCGAAAGAGGATCTTGCGCAGATCATTAGAACAATGCCCGATCACAAAACGCTGCTGCGCGATATCCGTGGCGAGCTAGAGCGTCCGGCCTTTGGCAAGGCGAAGGTTGCGCAGCCAACTGTAGCGATGCCGGGCACTGCTCCGGCTCCGGTCAGGATCCAGAACATGCCCAACTTTGCCGAAATCCAAAGCGGTGCCAAGGACTTGCAACTGTTCTAAAGAACGGCTGCCGATTGTGCAGATGTCTTGATGGGGGTGCGCCTTACGCCGGTACTGGAACCGGCGTTCGATCTCCCATCAGGTACCGGATCACGTCCACATAGTCGAAGACCAATGAAATCGCGATGGTCAATAAGACCGCGCGGATGATCCATCCGGGGATAACGGGCATGTCTTCACTTGCCTGTTGCCTCCACAGATACCAGGCAACTGGCGTCCAGAACACGACATGGCCCAGCCCCATTAGCCGGACATAGCCAAGCTGGTTGAAGATCAGCAAAACCCCGACCGCAGCGAGCACACTGCCAACGACGGTGATGATCGCTGTCAGGCGCGTTTGTTTCCAGATCAAAAGAGAGATCGGGAGGAGGAAGGCCCCAAAGCTCAGGACGTTTAACCAAATCTGAATCCACTGAGGCTGTTGGGCGACGATGAGGTTGAACTCTTCCATGATCTGACATCTCCGGTGCGTCTCTGAGCAGCCCCACTGGTGCCTTGTTGCAAGCGGTGATTCAACAAACCCGCAGCGTTATCAACGGAATGTGAGTGATCCGGCATTAGGTGGGTTCCTTATGGCTCTGGTCATCTTGCACTTGGCTCTTTGAGATGTAATATCATCACAAAAATTGGACCGCAAAGAGCATGAACTTGAGCAGAACCCAGCAACGGGCTTTCCCAATGGGCGAATCCAATCGCAACCTGCGCAGTACCCTCAAGCGCCGCAGGCGGAACGTCCCACCGATGCAGGCTTATGACGCGCTACCTCAGGAGTTGCGGCAATGGTTGGCGCAAGCCTGTCTGCCTTGGAGCCCAAGCTCGGCTTTGAAGATATGGAACAAGGCCGGGGGTGGTCACGACCCGTTGGTCGCAATTGGTCGTCTGGAGACGGTAGAACGGGCCATGTTGCAACGCGACGCTCAAGTGTGGGGCGCGAACAGATAAGCGAATTGCAGCAGCAAGGACCTGCCGAACCTTGAAAACATGGGCTTTGCCCTTGCACATATCAGGGAATCCGCCTATACGCGCGCTGTCGATACAAGGGCGGTCAACGTCCGGATGACGTTTCTGAGCAGGGCCGGGTTACCTCGGCCCTTTGTGTTTGTTTGCTTAGGGGCGCACCGGGTCACGCCAGACGGCATCATGAAACAAGACCGGCGGAGACAACCGCTCGGCCAGCAAAAACGTACTGTAAAGGAAAACAACGCCACATGGCTAACGCATCCATGGAGGAATTCGAAGCCCTCCTTAACGAAAGCTTCGAAATGGACACGCCCGAAGAGGGTTCTGTTGTCAAAGGCAAGGTTCTGGCGATCGAAGCCGGCCAAGCCATCATCGACGTAGGCTACAAAATGGAAGGCCGCGTTGATCTGAAAGAATTCGCAAATCCCGGCGAAGCCCCTGAAATCGCTGTTGGTGACGAGGTAGAAGTTTACCTGCGCGCCGCAGAAAACGCCCGCGGCGAAGCCGTTATCTCGCGCGAGATGGCCCGTCGTGAAGAGGCATGGGACCGTCTGGAAAAAGCATATGCCGACGACCAGCGCGTCGAAGGTGCTATCTTTGGTCGCGTCAAAGGTGGCTTCACCGTCGATCTGGGTGGCGCAGTTGCGTTCCTGCCCGGTTCGCAGGTTGACGTCCGCCCCGTGCGCGACGCTGGCCCGCTGATGGGTCTGAAGCAGCCGTTCCAGATCCTGAAAATGGACCGCCGCCGTGGCAACATCGTTGTGTCGCGCCGCGCCATTCTGGAAGAATCGCGTGCCGAACAGCGTGCCGAAGTTATCGGCAACCTGTCCGAAGGTCAGACCGTCGAGGGTGTTGTCAAGAACATCACCGAATACGGTGCATTCGTTGACCTGGGCGGCGTTGACGGCCTGCTGCACGTCACCGACATGGCATGGCGTCGTGTGAACCACCCGTCCGAGATCCTGACGATCGGCGAAACCATCAAGGTTCAGGTCATCAAGATCAACAAAGAAACCCACCGCATCAGCCTGGGCATGAAGCAGCTGCAAGAAGATCCGTGGGATCTGGTTGCTGCGAAATACCCGCTGGGCTCGGTCCATCAGGGTCGCGTCACCAACATCACTGATTACGGCGCGTTCGTCGAGCTGGAAGCCGGTGTCGAAGGTCTGGTGCACGTGTCCGAGATGTCCTGGACCAAGAAAAACGTCCACCCCGGCAAGATCGTTTCGACCAGCCAGGAAGTCGACGTCATGGTTCTGGAAATCGACGGCGCCAAGCGTCGCGTGTCTCTTGGCCTGAAGCAGACTCAGCGCAACCCATGGGAAGTGTTTGCAGAAACACACCCCGAGGGCACCGAGGTCGAAGGCGAAGTCAAGAACATCACCGAATTCGGTCTGTTCATTGGCCTCGAAGGCGACATCGACGGCATGGTTCACCTGTCCGACCTGTCCTGGGACGAGCGTGGCGAGGATGCGATCCAGAACTACCGCAAAGGCGACATGGTTTCGGCCGTTGTCTCGGAAGTTGACGTTGAAAAAGAGCGTATCTCGCTGTCGATCAAAGCCCTGGGCGGTGACAAGTTCGCCGAAGCCGTGGGCGGCGTGAAGCGTGGCTCGGTCATCACCGTTGAAGTGACCGCTATCGAAGATGGCGGCATCGAGGTCGAATACGAAGGCATGAAGTCGTTCATCCGTCGTTCGGACCTGTCGCGTGACCGTTCCGAACAGCGCCCCGAGCGTTTCTCGGTCGGTGACAAGGTCGACGTCCGCGTCACCAACGTCGACAGCAAGACCCGCCGTCTGGGCCTGTCGATCAAGGCACGCGAGATCGCCGAAGAGAAAGAGGCCGTGGAACAGTACGGTTCTTCCGACTCGGGCGCGTCGCTGGGCGATATCCTGGGTGCAGCGCTGAAGTCGGGCGACTAAGCCCCGGGCGCATCCCAAGAAAGAATTTCGGCCTCGCGCATCAGCGCGGGGCCGTTTTTGTTGCGAATCAATATGTTCCAAATGGCTTGCTTATTCGCGGTATTGTTCGCGCTTTAAGTGTGCAAAATCCGCTGTCCGGCAAAAATTCGCGTGAGAATATGGCAAAATAAAGCCTCAGCGCGCAGAGTATGCGTTCCCCCAAACCGGATTTTTTCCTATACTGTCAAATCAGTAGACCTGACACACCGGCTGCCTGGGAGGGTATCACGCATGATCCGTTCAGAATTGATTCAGAAAATCGCTGACGAAAACCCGCATCTCTATCAGCGTGATGTTGAGCGGATCGTGAATACCGTGTTCGAAGAAGTCACCGATGCCATGTCACGAGGCGACCGTGTCGAATTGCGTGGTTTCGGCGCGTTTTCGGTCAAAAAGCGCGATGCACGTGTGGGCCGGAACCCTCGCACGGGTGAGACGGTTCAGGTCGAGGAAAAATGTGTACCGTTTTTCAAAACTGGCAAGTTGCTAAGGGACCGATTGAACGGTAAAGCCTGACCCTATGATGCGCTATATTCGATACGCTTTTCTTGGGACTCTTGGGATCATCCTGATTTCGGTGTCCTTGGCTAATGTTGAGTCGGTTGAACTTAAACTGATGCCAGATCCATTGGCTGAATTGCTGGGGTTCAACCTGACCGCTTCGCTTCCCTTGTTCCTTGTGGTTCTGGGCGGTGTTGTAGCCGGTCTGATCATCGGATTCATTTGGGAATGGATGCGTGAACACAAGCATCGCCGTGACGCAACGGCGAAGAAAAGCGAAGTGCGCAAGCTTGAGCGAGAGGTCAAGAAGCTCAAGAACAAGCAAAACGAGGGCAAAGATGATGTTCTGGCCCTTTTGGATGAGGCAAGCTGAGCCCACCCCATGTCAGATGTTAGGTTCAAAATCTGCGGCCTGACCGCACCTGACCACGTGCGCGCGGCTGTTGACGCCGGAGCAGGGTATGTGGGTTTTGTTTTCTTTCCGAAGTCGCCGCGCCATCTGGAGACCGCGCAAGCTGCGGCATTGACGCAATTGGTACCGCCGGGCGTGGCGAAGGTGGCATTGGTCGTAAATGCGACTGACGAAGAACTGGACAGTATCGTGTCCGCAGTTCCGCTGGACATGCTTCAATTGCACGGCAAGGAATCCCCCCATAGGGTGACTGAGGTTCGTGACCGTTTCGGATTGCCGGTGATGAAGGCAATCGGTGTGGCCGAAGCTGAGGATCTGACTGCAATAGATCTGTACTCCGAGGTGGCAGACCAATTGCTCATTGATGCAAAGCCGCCGAGGGAATCGGAATTGCCCGGTGGAAATGGGTTAGCATTCGATTGGCGCTTGCTGGCGGGTCGGAAATACTGGCGACGCCCATGGATGCTGGCTGGCGGCCTGACTCCGCAAAACGTTGCTGAAGCCGCCAGGATGACCGGCGCGCGGCAGGTTGATGTTTCTTCCGGTGTCGAAAGCGCGCCGGGCCAAAAGGATGACACGCTGATCCGCGCGTTTGCTGCTGCTCTGGTGTGATCTGATTTCGAATTCGCTGCGTATCCCCCGATACGGAGGGATGGAAAATGTTAGCAGCAATCGGCGGAATCTCGTTAAAACACTGGTACAACGCGCCCGAGTTTTTCTGGCGCGCGCGGCAGGCATATCATCAAGCGAAAGGTGATCCCTTGTGCCTTCATGCGGCAGTTTTTCGGCAGGACGGTCTCTATTTCTCACTTAGCGTTTGGCACGATATCGAGGCTATGCTGACCTTCGCGCAATCCGGCCCTCATCGTCGCGTCATGATGGCGGCTGATCGATTGGCAAACGTGAACCGGTTTTATCATTTTACCTGCATCGGTGTCCCAACCTCGGATCAGGCAATTCAAGTCTGGCGCCAAAACACGCAGGTTGCGGAATGATGCGTTTTGCCCATGGCAAATCCCGCCGCCACCTCCTATGAACAACGGGTACGACGAGTGGAGACACCCATGGCCAACGATCTTTTCAACTCTTTCATGTCCGGCCCTGACGAGCAGGGGCGTTTTGGCATTTTCGGTGGACGGTTTGTCAGTGAGACGCTGATGCCGCTGATCCTGTCGCTGGAAGAGGAATATAACAAAGCCAAGGATGACCCCACCTTCTGGGCTGAGATGGACGATCTATGGGCCAACTATGTGGGCCGCCCCTCACCGCTGTATTTCGCTGAACGCCTGACCGAGCATTTGGGCGGTGCAAAGATTTACCTGAAACGTGATGAACTGAACCATACCGGCGCGCACAAGATCAACAACGTGCTGGGCCAGATCATTCTGGCGCGGCGTATGGGCAAGACCCGGATCATTGCTGAAACCGGGGCAGGGCAGCATGGCGTGGCCACCGCCACCGTCTGCGCCAAGTTCGGCCTGAAATGCATCGTCTACATGGGTGCGCATGACGTTCAGCGTCAGGCCCCGAACGTATTCCGCATGCGCCTGTTGGGTGCCGAAGTGATCCCGGTCACGTCTGGCCGTGGGACGCTGAAAGACGCGATGAACGACGCGCTGCGCGATTGGGTGACCAATGTGCGCGACACGTTCTACTGCATCGGCACCGTGGCCGGTCCGCACCCGTACCCGGCGATGGTGCGTGACTTCCAGTCGATCATCGGCAAGGAAGCGAAAGAGCAAATGATGAATGCCGAAGGCCGTCTGCCCGATACGATCATCGCTGCCATCGGCGGTGGGTCGAATGCGATGGGCTTGTTCTACCCGTTCCTCGACGACAAAGACGTCAACATCATCGGCGTCGAGGCCGGTGGCAAAGGCGTGAATGAGAAGATGGAGCATTGCGCCTCACTGACCGGAGGCCGTCCGGGCGTTCTGCACGGCAACCGTACTTATCTGTTGCAGGATGATGACGGTCAGATTCTTGAGGGCTATTCGATCTCGGCTGGTCTGGATTACCCGGGCATTGGGCCCGAGCATTCCTGGCTGAACGACATTGGCCGCGCCAACTATGTCTCGATCACCGATAAAGAGGCGCTTGAGGCGTTCCAACTGTGTTGTGCGACCGAAGGCATCATCCCCGCGCTGGAGCCGTCTCACGCGCTGGCTCATGTGATGAAGATTGCGCCGGATCTACCCAAGGATCACCTGATCTGCATGAACATGTGCGGGCGCGGCGACAAAGACGTTCAGACCGTGGCGAAATATCTGAATTTCGACATGTCAGACACCGAAGGTCGAACGGCCGATTGAAGTAAAACCTGGGCGCTGTGCCCCGGTTTTCACTTTGAAGCTTGTATTTTCAAGTACTCGCCAATCAGTTGAGTGGTCAGAGCCGATGAATCGCAGAGCTTTAGGCTTACTCTTTGGCCAAGAAGCATTGTGTTTCTTGGCTAACAACAGTCTCAAGCAGTCGCGTGAACTGTTGCATTTTTGTTGATTTTGCGCGGGTTCCGTTTCTTCAAATCACCTGCTCTGCCATCTGCTTTTGCGCGCCAGTTCTGCGCTAAAAACCTTGAAAAGCTAGTGGTTCCTTAGTGTAGCATAACCAAACCGCAAAAAACGCAAGACAAATCCGCCGTTGTTGGCGCTCAGTTGAGCAATCTCGCATTCTATACAACTTCTCAGAATTGATTTAACGTTTTGTAAACTGGTTTATGGGGGCCGGTTTTAGGGGATGTCTCTGCGATGTTTGGACCAGTGACAACACGCGTGGGTTGCTTGTCGAACCTGAGCGCCCCTGTGTTCGGCGCCCATGCGGTGTTGTAGGAGGTAGTATGGTAAGGGTCGCGATAGTAAGGTTGTTGAGCCTGGTTTTCCTGGTTTCGGCGCTTATTGCTGCAAACGCTAAAGAAGGTCTTGCATTTGGGGGCCCTTCCTTTCCATCCCAGACCGTAACGACCCCGAATGGTGGGCAGATTTTTTTTAGCAACCTCCAAGCGAGCGAAACGGCGTTTATGTCTTTGAGTGGTTCCGGGGAAGTTCCGGGAGGATCTTTTTATTTCAATTCTGGAACATTGCCTGCAAGCGCGGTCACACCCGGCGGATTGGCGGCGTTGGGATACCTTAACGCAACCATCATCAGTCAGAATGGTGCAGATTCCACCTATGCGGCGGATGGGTTTCTTGGCGTGGTTTTCACAGCTCAGGAAACCGTTGGCGGCCCACTGTATCGCTATGAGATCGCATTATCTGGCGTCACGACCACTCAAGTTATCAACACGCGAACACTGGTGGATACAACCCAGCCAACGGCCACAATCGGAGCATTGACGGCCACAGGAAATGGTACGTTTCAAGCGACGATCACACTCAGCGAACCCAGTACTGATTTCACGGTGGGTGACCTGTCGGTGACAAACGCTACAGCCACTCTAACTGGGTCCGGCACCAACTATGTTGCAACGCTGACACCGCAGAACAACGGTACTATCGAGCTGTTCATTCCGGCCGGTGTATTTACTGATGCGGCGGGCAATCTGAACCTGGCCTCCAACACTGTGACGACTGTACAGGCGGTGACAAATACGCAGCGTCTGATACAGGCTTTTCAGAATGCGCGGGCCACTAGCCTTGCGACCAACCAACCGGGATTGACCCGGTTCTTGCAGCGTTCGGGTTCTGGCGTGTTGGACACCTCGGTGACGCAAGGTTCGGGTTATCTGAACTTTGCCTCAGATCCATCCAACCCTGTCTGGTTCAATCTGACCGGCAACTGGAGTTCACAGGACAATTTCGACAGCTCTTATGCGTTGGCTGTTCTGGGCGCGCATCGTCAGGTCAATTCGAACCTTCTGATCGGCGCTATGCTGCAACTCGACTATGCCGAAACAGAAAACGGTCCGGCCAGCGTTGACGGCACGGGGTGGCTGATTGGCCCTTACGTGGTCGCCAAGTTGCCCAGCCAGCCGGTGTTTTTTGAAGGGCGCGCTCTGTATGGACAGGCTGACAACGACATCTCTCCACTTGGGACCTATACTGATAGTTTCGACAGCGATCGCTGGTTGGTGCAATCGCGCGTCACTGGCGAAATCAAGCGAGGAGCCCTGACTTTGATGCCATTGCTGGATGTCAGCTATGCCAGCGATGATCAGAAGGCGTACACTGACAGTTTGGGGAACCTCATTCCACAGCAGGACTTCAGCCTCACTACGGCGCGGTTGGGTATGGATTTCAGTCACCCTATCCAGGTGTCGCGTGGTGCCATGGAGCTAACCGGTGGATTGTCAGGGATCTGGAGTACAACCTCGGGCACCGGCACTGTCCCCGGCGTGACACCGATTGGCGATACGGCCCGTGCCCGTGCGGATTTGGGCTTTGACTACCGACTAGAGAATAACAGTTTGCTTGCGGCTAACGTGTTTTATGACGGCATTGGTGAAAGCGGGTTCGAGAACTACAGCGTTAACCTGCTCTGGCAAATGTCCTTCTGAACCATTCTGAGTGGATCAGACATGGCTCTTCTGAGGCTTTCACTTTTCCGCTTTGTGCTGTCGCAAAACTTCAAGGGGCACGATCTCTAACGCGCGTTGATGCGTGGCCTCAAGATGGACCTGAGGCGCACATCCTTCGTCATGGGCTTGTAGAAAGCGACTGGCGCAAAGGCACCAGCTGTCACCGGGCTTGAGACCGGGAAAGTCGAATTCGGGCCGCGCAGTGCTCAGATCATTTCCGACATATTTCGAGAAGGCCAGAAACTCGGCTGTCATCACCGCGCAAACGGTATGGCTGCCCTGATCTTCAGGGCAGGTGTTACAAGCGCCGTCCCGGAAAAAGCCGGTTAGGGGATCTCTTGAGCAGGGGGCGAGGACACCACCCAGCACATTGATACTGTCTTGCTTTTGCATGAGGCTACCTTACAGGCTTTCTGCGATCTTTCGGAACATTTCGATATTCTGATCATTTACGCCGGGTTCACGGAACAGACGGTCTGCACCGGTTGAGACGATAAGAACACCGCGGGGCTGATTGAAATAGATATACTGACCGTAAACGCCACGGGCCAGAAACTCTCCCTCATGTGCGCCGCGGGGTATCCACCATTGATAGCCATACCCGATTTTGCCCTGTGCCGTCGGGGCGCTGGGTTGCGTGGCCTCGAATATCCATTCGGCGGGGACCAGTTGCTGCCCATTCACTTCGCCGTCTTGCAGGATCATTTGCCCGAACCGTGCAAAGTCACGCGTGGTGAAGTTCAGGCCGCCCAAAACAAAAGCAACACCGGTACCGTCGGTAACGTAGTATCCGTCGCGTTCCAGGCCCAAGGGTTGAATGATTTTTTCAGTCAGCAGATCTGCAACGCTCTGCCCGGTCGCGCCGCGTATCACCATACCCAGGACGTGTGTGTCGATTGAGACGTATTGCCAGGTTTCGCCCGGCGTCGCGAAGCTGTCCTGCAAGGATGCCGCGAAATCGTCCAGCTCACCACCTAAGGCTATGACGCGCCCCATCCTGTTGATGTCGGAATTCGGGTCCAGATAATCCTCGTCAAAGGTGACCCCGCTGGCCATGTTCAACACATTGCGGATTGTCGCGCCTTCATACGCGCTGCCCTTGAGTTTTGGCGCGTATTTTATCACCGGGTCATCAAGCGACTCGATTGCGCCCTCATCCAGTAAAATCCCAAACAGAGCTGACAAATAACTCTTGGCCACCGACCACGAGATCCTGCGGTCATCCGGTCCGGTGCCCAGATAGTATTCCTCGAACCGGATATCGCCGTCCTGCATCACCAGCAACGAGGTGACAGAGCGTTCATCGATCCAGGCGTCGGTGCCGTCCGGCAAATCAAACCCGTCGCCATAAGGCAGCTCCCATGCCGGAGCGTCGCCACTGGGCAGATCAACAGTTAAAAAAGCCGCGTCCATATGCGAAAAATTGTGAACGATCTTTTCTTCGGAAAACAGCGAGTTCACAGCCATCAGGCGCTGCAGCTCTTCACGTTTCCACAACCCTACGGCAACAGCTGCCAAAGTCAGCGCTACACCGATGCGCAGCACCCATTTCAAGAAGGTTCTCATCCCTTAGCCTCCCTTGGTCCACGGTATTGGATCGCGGCCGCTTTCATTCTGCAATGGCTACGTAACGGAAGGTTTTGGACCTGCTATTTGAATTTGTCCAACAGCTTCTGCATGGCAGAGCGGTCATCAACCACTGGTTCTAGTGGTGTATCAGGCTTTGCCTGGCTCTTCGGGGCAGGGGTCTTTGAAGATCGCGGTGGAGCAGTGCGCAGCGCGACCGCATTCATGAATTTGCCACCATCTCCGTTTACCAAATATGCCGCGCCATCTGAAACCCCGCGCAGAACATCATCCAGCCAGTCGGCATCTGCCTTGGAAAAATCGCCCAGAACATAGGGCGAGACCATCTCTTTCCGCCCCGGATGCCCGATCCCCAACCGCACGCGGTCATAAGCCGGGCTGATATGATCATGGATCGAGCGCAGGCCATTATGCCCGGCATGGCCGCCACCCGCTTTCACGCGGACTTTGCCGGGGGCGAGGTCCAGCTCGTCGTGAAAGATGGTCACATCGGTTGAACCCAGTTTGTAGAACCGCATCGCTTCTCCTACCGACTGACCCGACCGGTTCATGAAGGTCTGCGGTTTGATCAGCAGAACTTTTTCATCGCCCAAGCGCCCCTCGGCGATTTCGGCCTGGAATTTGGATTTCCATGGGCCAAAGCCGTGATCCTCGGCGATCCGTTCCACGGCCATGAAGCCAATATTGTGCCGGTTGCGGGCGTATTTCGACCCCGGGTTCCCCAATCCGACAAACAGTTTCATAATCTCATCCTTGTGCGAAGCAGGTGGTTGATGGCACGGAATGCCACCTGTTTCCAGCCCGAGCGGCAAAAGAAAACGGGGCCCGACAGGGCCCCGTTTCCAAAATCCGAACTCTTTAAGTTCGAGCTTATTCTTCTTCCGCATCCTGACCGACGATTTCAACCTCGTCAGCTGCCACTTCTTCACCTTCTTCGTCGTCGCTTGTGGACAGACCTGTTGGTGCCGAAATGTTAGCAATCACGAAGTCACGGTCGATGGTAGGTTTGGTGCCTGCGGGCAGGTCAACCGACGAAATGGTGACAACGTCGTTGATGTTCAGACCGGTCACATCAACGGTGATCTTCTCAGGGATATCACCTGCGGTGCAGACCAGTTCGACTTCCGGACGGACAACTGTCAGAACGCCGCCCTTCTTGATGCCGGGCGCTTCGTCTTCGTTGATGAACTCAACGGGGATAAACAGCGCGATCTTGGTGGTCCGACGCAGGCGCATCAGGTCCAGGTGGGTCGGCAGGTCTTTGACGATGTCACGCTGGACATCGCGGCAGATGACGCGGACGTCTTCGTGGCCGTCAACTTTCAGGTTCCACAGTGTCGATTTGAAGCGGCCCGCTTTCAGGCGCTTGAACAACTCGTTGAACGGAATCTGAATCGGCAGCGGCTCTTTATCGCCACCAAAAACAATGCCCGGAACCATGCCTTCGCGGCGTGCCTGACGAGCGGCGCCCTTGCCTGTCCCCATCCGTTCCAGAGCTACGAGATCAGGAATCTCTCCAGCCATGATAATTCTCCAATGTTAGGGCGGGCATCCTCCAAGGCTGTATGCCCGCGTGAAGCCGCGTCCTTAGCTTGATTCATTGAGTTTGGAAAGAGGTTTTTAGCCGTTTTCCTTTTTGCGAGGCTCTGCCTCGCGCTCCGAGGTATTTATAGCCAGATGAAGCAAGGATCCTCTGTTCATCTAGCTATTAATATCTCGGGGGAGGCGCCCATCGGGCGACCGGGGGCAGAGCCCCCCATTAACAACCGGTTCAGTCTTGCCAGCGACCGCCAAAATCTTCGGGCACAAGAAGGTTATGGCGGCCAAGATCGGTCACTTTACGCTCACCGCAAAGTGCCATTGTGGTGTCCAGTTCTTTTTGGATTACTTCCAGCGCTGTGGTTACGCCCTTTTGCCCCATGGCCCCAAGACCATACACAAAAGCGCGCCCAATGTAGGTGCCTTTCGCGCCCAAGGCCAATGCCTTTAAAACGTCCTGCCCGGATCTGATGCCGCTGTCCAAATGCACTTCGATATCTCCACCGACAGCATCCATGATTTCAGGTAGCATGCGGATCGAACTCAGGGCACCGTCCAGTTGACGCCCCCCGTGGTTGGACACAACAATGGCGTCTGCGCCTAGCTTGGCAGCGATCTTGGCGTCTTCGGCATCCAGTATCCCTTTCAGGATGACCTTGCCGCCCCATTGTTCCATCAGTTTTTCGACTTTGGCCCAATCCAGGCTGGGATCGAACTGCTCGGCGGTCCAGGCACCTAACGACGAAGCGTCTGAGATGCCTTCTACATGCCCTACGATGTTGCCGAATTCGCGTCTTTGCGCGCGCAGCATTTGGACACCCCAAGTCCATTTGGTCATCAGGTTGGCGATGGTTTTTGCCGTCAGTTTCGGAGGGGCAGAAAGGCCATTTTTCAGGTCCTTGTGGCGTTGCCCAAGAATTTGCAGATCCAGAGTGATTACCAGCGCTGAACATTTGGCGTCTTTGGCGCGCTGGATCAGTCGATTGACGTAATCCGTATCCTTCATCGTATAAAGCTGGAACCAGAATGGCTTGTTGGTGTGTTCTGCCACGTCCTCGATCGAGTTGATCGACATGGTGGACAGGGTGAAAGGTACGCCGAATTCCTCGGCCGCTTTGGCCGCTTTCATTTCGCCATCCGCGTGTTGCATCCCTGTCAGCCCGACCGGAGCCAGTGCGACCGGCATCGAAACATCCTCGCCAATCATCTGCGAGGCTGTCGAACGCCCGGACATATCAACCGCTACCCGTTGGCGCAGACGGATTTCTTCAAAATCGCTGCTGTTTTCGCGAAACGTCTGTTCCGTCCAACTGCCGCTTTCGGCGTAGTCATAGAACATCCGTGGTACACGACGTTCATATATGCGCCTGAGGTCTTCGATATTGGTAATCACGGGCATGGCTGAGGACCTCCGGCTTTTCTGGTTAATTTTCCTTACCAATCCCTTCCAAAGCCTGCAATGGATTGACCACGTGACCGGCCGTCAAAAAAACCGCCGCAGAGCTTTCTACGGCGGTTTTTTGGTTGTTGTAATGCGCTCTTTAAATCAGACGCTATGCGCCCCATCTGACAGAGATTTAACAAAATCCAGCACTTCGGCTACCGGTTTGCCTGCGCCGATCTGGCTCACGATCGCCGATCCGACAACGGCACCGTCGGACACTGATGCGATATTGCGGGACTTCTCGGGCGTGTTGATGCCAAAACCCACGATCACCGGCAAATCTGTCGCGGCTTTGATGCGAGCGACTTCGGGGCCAACATCCGTTGCCTGAGCTTCGGCCGCGCCGGTGATCCCGGTGATCGAGACGTAATACACGAAACCGGATGTGTTCTGCAGAACGCGCGGCAGACGCTTGTCGTCAGTGGTCGGAGTTGCCAGACGGATGAAATTCAGACCCGCCGCCTGAGCGGGCAGGCACAGTTCTTCGTCTTCTTCCGGCGGCAGGTCCACAACGATCAAACCGTCAATCCCGGCTTCTTTTGCATCGGCCAGAAATGCGTCTACACCCCGGCTGTAAATTGGGTTGTAATACCCCATCAGGACAATCGGAGTCGTATCGTCCATTTCCCGGAATGTGCGGGCCAGATCCAATGTGCGTTGCAACGTCATGCCGCCATCCAAAGCGCGTTGACCCGCTGCCTGAATTGTCGGCCCATCGGCCATCGGGTCGGTAAACGGCAGGCCCAGTTCGATGACGTCAACGCCTGCGCCCGGCAGACCTTTGACCACTTCAAGTGAAGTATCATAGTCGGGGTCTCCGGCCATGACATAGGCAACAAAAGCCTTCTTTCCTTCGGCTTTCAGGGCGGCAAACTTTGCGTCGATACGGGTCATCGGATGTCCTTGCACTCGGGTTTGGACCCGTGTGCAGAAAGTTTGCCCGAAAATCAATCCCGCCATGGCAGGAATAGATCAGAAGCCAAGATGATAGCGCAGCAGCACCGCGTTTACGCCAGGGTTATCGTCGTTTGTGCTGGCGTTGGATTTATGTGTGATCGCGAACGACACACTGTTTCCGTTGTCCAGTGCATAGCCCAGGCCAAGGAGACTGCGGATCTGAAAGTCACCCCCCAAGTCGTTCAGATCAATACTTGGGTTAAAATACCCTGGCATGACGCTGCCTTCCACAAACCAGCGTTCGTTCAGCGCATACAGTCCGACCACCCCCAGGCCGATGTGAAAATCGCCATTCTCATGTAGAGACAATGCCGTTCCCCAACCCACGCTGAACCGGGTCGCCTCGTGAAACGGCTTATGGTGGTATTCAAGGGAGAAAAGCGCTTGGTCCTCGGATGCATTGTCAGAGAAGTCTGCATATCCAGCGCCAAATATGACTTGTTGGGCTTGGGCTGTCGCATATGTGGAAACTGTCAACGCGGTCGCAAGTAAAAGCTGTTTCATTTTATTTTGCCAGTGAATTCTCGTCGTTCAATGCTAGTTGGTTATCGTAGGGGCATTTTTTCAATTCAGCCAAGAACACGTTTTTGGAACGTTTTTGTGATGTGACGATTTGGACTCAGCCGTGGCAAGTCCAGCAATGGCTTGCGCATTGAGGCTGACCTGCATAGAAGCTGCGTTCGTATTCTATGCAGGAGGCCGTGATGGGCTTTAAAATGGGAATCGTGGGTCTGCCGAATGTGGGCAAATCGACCCTGTTCAACGCGTTGACCAAAACCGCAGCCGCGCAGGCGGCGAACTTCCCGTTTTGCACCATCGAGCCAAACGTGGGCGACGTGGCCGTGCCGGATGACCGTCTGGACAAGCTGGCCGCGATTGCTGCGTCGAAACAGATTATTCCAACGCGGATGACGTTCGTGGATATTGCCGGCCTGGTCAAAGGTGCCTCAAAGGGTGAGGGTCTGGGTAACCAGTTTCTGGCCAACATTCGTGAAACCGACGCCATTGCACATGTGCTGCGCTGTTTCGAAGACGGCGACGTGACCCACGTGGATGGCCGCGTCGATCCCGTTGCGGACGCCGACACCATCGAGACAGAGCTGATGCTGGCCGATCTGGAAAGCATCGAAAAGCGCCGCGCCAATCTGGTGCGCAAGCTGAAGGGCAATGACAAAGAAGCACAGCAGCAGGATCGCCTGTTGGCCGAGGCACAGGCTATGCTGGAAAACGGCAAGCCTGCGCGATTGGTCGAAGTGAGCGACGAAGACGCCAAGGCATGGAAGATGCTGCAACTGCTGACCACCAAACCGGTGCTTTATGTCTGCAATGTATCCGAGGAAGAGGCGGCTGAGGGCAACGAGTATTCAGCGAAAGTGGCCGAGATGGCTGCCGCGCAGGGTAATTCTCACGTCATCATCAGCGCCAAGATCGAAGAAGAGATCAGCCTGTTGGAAGAAGACGAAGCCCAGATGTTCCTTGAGGAAATGGGGTTGGAAGAACCCGGCCTCGACCGCCTGATCCGCGCGGGCTACGACCTGCTGAAGCTGGAAACCTATTTCACCGTCGGCCCGAAAGAGGCCCGCGCTTGGACCATCCGCACCGGCACCGCCGCGCCACAAGCGGCTGGTGTCATCCATGGTGATTTCGAAAAGGGTTTCATCCGCGCCGAGACCATCGCCTTTGACGACTACATCGCCGCCAATGGTGAGCAAGGTGCCAAAGAAGCGGGAAAGATGCGGGCCGAGGGCAAGGGCTACATCGTCAAGGATGGCGATGTGATGCATTTTTTGTTTAACACTTAAGCCGCGGCACCTTCTTTGCTTCAATTCTGGGATGTCATTGCGCGAGCACCCGAGCCATGACCGCTTTGAGCCCTAAGCCACATAGCATGCGCTCTTTCGGCTCAGAGCGAATTCCCGTCGTACAGTTCCTCAGGCAATCTCATGGCATCAAGTTCATCGACGCAACCGAGGTTTACGCGATAGTGCCCAGGGTTCAGTCGTGTCTCGACAAATGCGTGGATGCCACAACGGCTGCAAAAGTGATGTCGCGCTGTCATTGTGCCAAACTGGTAAGTCGCGAGGACACCTTCTGGATCACAAATCTCAATATCGTTGGGCGCAATTGTAGTTGTTGTCATCGCGATCCCTTTGCGTGCGCACAAAGAGCAGTCGCATCGCATGATGCGTTTCACCTCAGGGCACACGAAGGCGAATGCAATAGCTCCGCAGTGGCAGCTTCCTTCGTATTTTTTCATTTGTGAGACCAACCCTCTTCACGTCGTTTAATGACGCTACTTGAATTAGGTCGCCTAGCTTGGATTCTTCACGACGCCTGAATGTCGGTTTTGTCCCGCTTCTCTGACATTCAGATACCATCTCGGGGAGTTTGCCTGCTCGTGTTTTGCTTGCGTACTCGTATTGGGCAGAGATTCTAGTCAGATCACGCGTTTCTACGCATTGAAAACCTCGCTAGAGTAATTTCTTAGCATGCCGTTCGAGAATATCCTAAATGATCGAAATCCGCGACCTCCAACTCCTCAGCGCCTTGGCGCGGCATCGCCACTTTGCCAAAGCGGCCGAGGAATGCGGGATTTCGCAGCCTGCCTTCTCGATGCGTATCCGCAACCTTGAGGACCGGCTGGGCGTCTCAATCGTCCGTCGCGCCAACCGGTTTCAGGGCCTAACCGAAGAGGGCGAGATGATCGTCCAGCGGGCGCGGCGTATTCTTGATGATACCAAAGCGCTGGAACAGCAGGTGCTGGCCGCCAAAGGTGAGATCACCGGTACGCTGATCCTTGGCGTGATCCCCACCGCGATCGCCTTCACCGGTCGCCTGATCAAACGGCTGCGCGACGCGCATCCTCGCATCGTAACGCGGATCGAGACCATGTCCGCTACGGCAATTCAGCACCGCCTGGACGAGGGCAGTCTGGATGCAGGCATCACCTATGGCGACAGTATCGGCACCGATCTGCGGCAGGTGCAGCCTCTGTACGAAGAAACCTATGTCCTGCTGATTCCGTCACATATGACCGACGAGACCGGCCCGATCCCTTGGGCGCAGGTGGCAGAATTCCCGCTCAGCCTGCTGGAGCCGCAGATGCAGAACCGGAGAATTCTGGACCGGATATTCGCCGAACAGGGACTTCATCCAGACGTTGTGGCCGAAACCAGCGGGTTCACGGCCTCGATGGTGATGGCGCGTGAGGGGCTGGCGGCCACCGTTGTCCCCCGCGTTCTGGTGCGCGCGCTGGGCGATTTGAGGGGGACCAAGGTGCTGCCCTTGGTCGATCCCATTGTCAGCAAACCGATTTGTCTGGCGACCCTCAACCGTGATCCGGAACTGCCGACGGTTCAGGCTTTACGTGCTGTGGTGACGTCTTTGCGGTGATAAGCTGTCGTTATCGTGCGATAGCGACAAGAGATTTGACGATATGCTATTCTGATGAGACACGGAGCCTCAATCGGAGGGCATCATGGCACCATTAGATACCAAGCCATCAGGCGCACCCAAGGGCGTCTGGAAGTCAGGTAAAGGCAAGGGGCGGCACACGCCTAAAGGCCGTCAATTCACGGATGAGGCGCAGGCTGAAATTCATCGCCTGTTGGGTGACCGCCCGCGCCGCCGTGACCTGTTGATCGAATTTCTGCATTTGATTCAGGACGCACACGGCCATATCAGCGCCGATCACATCGCTGCGCTGGCTGTTGAGATGCGTGTCGGACAGGCTGAGATCTATGAGACCGCCACCTTCTATGCTCATTTCGATGTGGTGAAAGAGGACGAGACGCCTCCGCCCGCGCTGACGATCCGGGTCTGTGATTCCCTGTCTTGTGAAATGGCTGGTGCCCAGCAGCTGCAGAAAGCTCTGGAAGACGGCTTGGATCCGGCTGAGGTCCGCGTTGTTCGTGCGCCGTGCATGGGCCGTTGTGATACCGCTCCGGTGTTGGAGATCGGTCACAACCATATCGATCATGCGACACCCGAAAAGGTACAGGCTGCGATTGCAGCGGGCGACACCCACGCCCATCTGCCCGATTATGAAGCCTTCGCCGCCTATGAAGCCAATGGCGGTTACGCCAAGCTAAAAGAGCTGCGCGACGGCGGTGATTGGGAAAAGGTGCAAGAAGACGTGCTGTCCTCGGGCCTGCGTGGTCTGGGTGGCGCCGGTTTCCCGTCGGGTAAGAAATGGGGCTTTGTTCGCATGAACGAAGGTCCACGCTATCTGGCCGTAAACGGAGATGAGGGCGAGCCGGGCACGTTCAAGGACCGTTACTATCTGGAACGCACTCCGCATGTCTTCCTTGAGGGCATGTTGATCGCCGCATGGGCGGTGGAGGCTGAAACCTGCTTTATCTACATGCGCGATGAATATCCGGCAGTGCTGGAGATTCTGCGCCGTGAAATTGCTGCCTTGGAACAGGCGGGTATTGTCGACAAAGGTTACATCGACCTGCGCCGGGGTGCTGGTGCTTACATCTGCGGTGAGGAATCCGCGATGATCGAGTCGATTGAAGGCAAGAAGGGCCTGCCGCGTCACCGTCCTCCGTTCGTGGCGCAAGTTGGTGTCTTTAACCGCCCGACCTTGGTGCACAATGTCGAAACACTGTATTGGGTCACCAAAGTGTGCCGTGAAGGGCCGGAATGCCTAAACAGCACCGAAAAGAATGGCCGCACCGGCCTACGAAGCTATTCGGTCTCGGGCCGGGTGGCAAAGCCTGGTGTGTACCTGCTGCCCGCAGGATCGACCATTCTTGATGTGATTGATGCCGCCGGCGGCATGGCCGAAGGCCATGTGTTCAAGGCGTATCAACCGGGCGGGCCGTCGTCAGGTCTTCTCCCTTCCAGCATCGACGACGTCCCGCTCGACTTTGACACTTTGCAACCACTGGGCACCTTCATCGGCTCCGCTGCGGTTGTGGTTCTGTCAAATCAGGACACCGCTCGCGACGCTGCGCTGAACATGCTGCGGTTCTTCGAAGATGAAAGCTGCGGTCAGTGTACGCCTTGCCGCGCAGGCTGCGAAAAAGCGGTGAAGCTGATGCAGGCCGATAAATGGGATACCGAACTGTTGGAAGATCTGTGTCAGGTCATGGGTGATGCCTCGATCTGCGGTCTGGGGCAGGCGGCCCCAAACCCGATCCGCCTGGTCATGAAACATTTCGCTGACGAAATCTGAGGGAGACAGAGCCATGCTTGACGCAAGCCCAACCAAGACCGTCACCTTCAACCTGAACGGCGATGACGTCACTGTGCCCGAGGGCACCACGATCTGGGAAGCGGCCAATGGCCGTGGACTGGTGATCCCCCACCTGTGCCACAAACCGGCACCCGGCTACAAACCAGACGGCAACTGCCGCGCGTGCATGGTCGAAGTCGAAGGCGAGCGCACTCTGGTCGCCTCATGCATTCGTCCGGCGGCCGAAGGGATGGTCGTTAAGACCGACACCGACCGCGCCGAGAAATCTCGTGCCATGGTCCTGGAACTGCTGGTGGCCGACCAGCCCGAGCAACCGCATGATGCCTCAAGCCATTTCTGGGACATGGCCAAGCTGAACGATGTCAGCGACAGCCGATTTCCTGCAAAAGAGGCCGAGAAAATCCCTCTGCTGGATGACAGCCACGTTGCGATGCGTGTCAATCTGGACGCCTGCATCAACTGCAACCTTTGCGTCCGTGCCTGCCGTGACGTGCAGGTGAATGACGTGATCGGCATGGCTGGTCGCGGCCACACCGCGCAGGTGGTGTTCGACCAGAACGACCCAATGGGCGCATCAACTTGCGTGGCCTGTGGTGAATGTGTTCAGGCTTGCCCGACCGGTGCGCTGATGCCCGCCACCGTGCTGGATGATCAGCAACTGGGCGACAGCAAGGACTACGATTCCGAGACCGAAAGCGTCTGCCCGTTCTGCGGTGTGGGCTGTAAAGTCTCGCTGAAGGTCAAAGACGGCAAGGTCAAATATGTCGAGGGCATCAACGGCCCCGCTAACGAAGGCCGTCTGTGTGTCAAAGGCCGCTTTGGCTTTGACTACATCCACCACCCGCACCGCCTGACCAAGCCGTTGATCCGGCGCGAAGATGCCCCTGAAAAGGGTCTGAACGTCGATCCTTCGGACCTGTCGACTCATTTCCGCGAAGCAACGTGGGAAGAGGCGATGGATCTGGCCGCCACCAAGCTAAAAGCCTTGCGCGACGAAGACCCGCGCAGCGTTGCGGGTTTTGGCTCGGCCAAGTGTACCAACGAAGAAGCCTATCTGTTCCAGAAGTTCATCCGTCAGGGATTCAAGCACAACAACGTCGACCACTGCACCCGTTTGTGCCACGCGTCGTCCGTTGCAGCGTTGATCGAGAACGTGGGATCGGGCGCTGTGACCGCGACCTTCAACGAGATCGAAAACGCGGATGTGGCAATCATCATCGGGGCCAACCCGATTGAAAACCACCCCGTTGCTGCGACCTACTTCAAGCAATTCACCAAACGCGGCGGCAAACTGATTGTGATGGATCCGCGCGGCGTCGGGATGCGCAAATTCGCGGATGAGATGCTGCAATTCCGCCCGGGTGCTGATGTCTCGATGCTCAACGCGATCATGAACGTGATTGTCGAAGAGGAACTCTACGACAGCCAGTACATCCACCGCTGGACCGAGAACTGGGAGGCCGAGAAAGAACATCTGCGCCAGTTCACGCCCGAGGCGATGGCACCGATCTGTGGCATCGAACCAGATCAGTTGCGCCGCGTGGCCCGCACATTTGCGCAGGCCAAGGCCGGTCTGATCTTCTGGGGCATGGGCGTCAGCCAGCATATCCACGGCACCGACAACTCGCGCTGCCTGATCAGCCTGGCGCTGATGACAGGAAACGTCGGTAAACCCGGCGCGGGTCTGCACCCTCTGCGTGGCCAGAACAACGTTCAAGGTGCCTCGGATGCGGGTCTGATCCCGATGTTCCTGCCGGACTACAAGACCGTCACGGATGAAAACATCCGGGCTCAGTTCACCGATGTCTGGGGTTCGGACGATTTCTCGAACGAGAAGGGCCTGACCGTTACCGAGATCATTGATCAGATCTATGCGCGCAACATCAAGGGTATGTACATTCTGGGCGAAAACCCGGCCATGTCCGACCCGGATGTAAACCACGCCCGTGATGCTTTGGCCAAGCTGGATCTGATGATCGTGCAGGACATTTTCCTGACTGAAACGGCGAACTATGCCGACATCATCCTGCCTGCCTCGGCGCTCTATGAAAAGAACGGCACGGTGTCGAACACCAACCGCCAGGTACAGCGTGTACGCCCGGCCGTGGCACCTCCGGGTGAGGCGCGCGAGGATTGGGCAATTACGGTTGAGTTGGCGCAGCGCATCGGTCTGAACTGGGAGTACACCGATGTATCTCAGGTCTTTGCCGAGATGAAGCTGACCATGGAGTCGCTGGACAACATCACGTGGGAACGTCTGGAAACCGAGACGATCACTTACCCGTCGCTCAGCGAGACCGACCCGGGCCAGTCCATCGTGTTCGGCGACGGCTTCCCGCGGGCCGACGGCAAGGCCAAGTTTACTCCGGCCAGCATCATCCCACCGGATGAGGCCCCGGATGAAGAGTACCCGATGATCGCCACAACAGGTCGCCAGTTGGAGCATTGGCACACAGGTTCAATGACCCGCCGCGCCACTGTTCTGGATGCCGTAGAGCCGGAAGCGAACTGCTCGATGAACCCGCGCACGCTCAAGCTGATGGGGATCGAACCGGGCGAGATGATCCGCTTGACCACCCGTCGCGGTTCCATCGAGATCATGGTGCGTGCCGACCGGGCGATCGCCGAAGACATGGTGTTCATCCCGTTTGCCTATGTCGAGGCGGCTGCGAACATGCTGACCAATTCGGCCATCGACCCCTATGGCAAGATCCCCGAGTTCAAGTTCTCGGCGATAAAGGTCGAAAAGATCGAAGACGCCATCGCAGCGGAATAACCTCTGCGCCAGTCACTCTTTCGAATTGGCGGTCTTAATGGACCGCCTTTTTCGCGTCTTGACAGCAGCTTACGCGCGGCCAACCCTGTGCCAACGATCACAAACGGAGAATGCTATGGCGCGGCGTTTTGTGGACCTGTCCGTCCCGCTGGAAACCGGCATTGTATCGGACCCGCCGATCATGCTGCCCGAGATCGAATACCTGACCCATGACCAAACTGCCGAGCAGGTCATGTCCTTTTTTCCCGGTCTTGCCAAAGAAGACCTGCCGGGTGGCGAGGGCTGGGCGCTGGAACGTTTGCAAATCGCGACCCACAACGGCACCCACCTGGACGCGCCCTACCACCACCATTCCACAATGAACAAAGGCGAGCGGGCTATCACCATTGATGAGGTTCCTTTGGAATGGTGCATGAACCCCGGTGTTAAACTGGATTTCCGTCATTTCGAGGATGGCTATGTGGTCACCGCAGCAGACGTAGAAGCCGAGCTGAAGCGGATCGGTCATACGCTGAACCCGTTGGATATCGTGGTGGTCAACACCTCGGCAGGGACGCAGTACGGTCAACCCGACTATCTGATGAAGGGGTGCGGTATGGGCCGTGAGGCGACTTTGTACCTGACAGAACGCGGGGTGCGGGTGACCGGAACAGATGCCTGGAGTTGGGATGCGCCCTTTCCGCTGACCGCGCAGGAATATGCGGAGACCAAAGACCCCTCGATCATCTGGGAAGGGCACCGTGCCTCGATGGAGATCGGGTATTGCCACATGGAAAAGCTGACCAATCTGGAAACGCTTCCACCGACAGGGTTTGAGATTTCCTGTTTTCCCTTCAAGATCAAAGGTGCGTCGGCCGGGTTCATCCGCGCCGTTGCGATCTTTGAAGATCCGGACGAGTGAGGACTATTGCCATGCTACAGGAAACACAGCCCTTAGGTGGCCATGATGGTCCGTACGATGCGCCTGTTGAAATTCACGAGTTTGCGCTGCATCCAGACTGGATCGACTACAACGGGCATATGAACGTGGGCTATTACGGCGTCGCGTTCGATATGGCTTTTGAACGGTTGCTTGTCGATCATCTTGGCCTTGGCGAGCCTCAGGTCCAGGCGTTGGGGCAGGGGCCGTACGTCCTGCAATCCCACATGCAGTTTCTGCGCGAAGTGACCGACGACATGACGATCTATTTCCAGTTTCGATTGTTGGATGCAGATCACAAACGGGGGCACTATTTCGGTCAAATGATCTCGGCCCCCGACCAGACTGTATGCGCCACGCAAGAAGTGCTGTTCATGAATGTCAGCCACAGAACAGGTCGGTCCGAACCCTATCCGGATTGGGCGGTCACTCGGTTGGCACGGATGGTGTCGGATCACGCGTCTTTGCCACCCACGCCCCAGATTGGGCAGCCGATTGGTATTCGCCGCAAATGACGCTTTAATAGTCGCGTTCGAAAAACACCCCGATGCCAGTTTCGCCGCGGCCATCAACCGTGCCCTTGACCGTGAAATTGTCTGTCACATCCAGGTTCAGGTTCACCTCGGTATCGCCTTCCGTATTGACCGTGAAGTCGGTGTACAGGTTTTCACCCAGATAGGCGCCAGCCCCCAACCGGCCCGCGCCACTTTCCGAAGCGCCGACGTCGATTGTATCCACGCCGGTGGATTCCCGCAGCCCCTTGGTGACATCACCACCCGCGCCGCTGAGTTGGGCCAGCGAGGCGGCCATCTGCGCAATCAGGAATGGTGAAATCTCCGAGAACCGATTCCCGAACAGCAGCATCGCAAGCGCTTCTTCGGCCGGGCGTTCGGGGTCAGAGAACACGTTGACCTCGGGCGAATCCAAAGGCCCCGCAATTTCGATTGTGGCAGTTCCGTCCGACGTACTGGCCGAAGACTCAAACTCGATATAAGGCGTCAGGTCGCCTTGGAGGGTAACGATGCCTTTCGTCAGGGCCAACCGGCGGCCCAGAATGTCGAAATTGCCTCGGATTAGTTCGATCTGGCCGGACGGAACAACGGCAGTGGTGGTGCCGCCGATGAAGATCCGGCCACCCAACTCTGCGTTTACGCCCCGTCCTCGGACGAACACGGCCTTGGGGGCCAGCAGGCTGATGTCCAGCGCAATTCTGGAATTGCTTTGGCTGGCCTCTTCTGTAACAACCAGCCCCGCGCGTTCTCGGGTGACAAAGGCCGGGCGGCTTTCATTGACATGTTCAATCTCGGGGATCGGTGCCGCCCCGACCGCGCCGGAAGCGGCCGCGAGATTGATATTGGTTTCATCGAATGTGATTTGCCCGGCAATCGAACTGTCTCCGGCCAGCGCCCCGGTCATTGCGATCTGGCCATTCAAGGTAGTCTCATAGAGCAGCTGATCCGTCAGCACGAGGCTGTTCAACGCTGTCGTAATCTGTGCGTTGAAAGGCGGTGTAAGGTCAACAGGTCCGGTAACGGTAAAGCCGCCGCCGGCGCGCACTCCACCACTGAGGTTGATGGTTGCACGACTTTGCGCCAGATCGATCTGGCCGCTGATACCGGTGATCGTTTGGCCTGCACCGGGAATGGCAAGAGATGTGCCAGAGGTCGTGACAGATCCGCTGAGCGACGCCAGTGCAGGTGCCCCTTTCAGGGCCAGATTGAAACGTGCCGACCCGTCGATCTTGTTGGGTGTAATAAAGATATTTGCTATCCCAAGGTTGACGCCGCCTTGCGCCTTAAGATCGGCTTCAGTGCTGGTTTCATCGAAGGTTCCTGCAACAGTGCTGGTGATGTCGGCAGGCCCTTCTGCTTTGGCGTCGATGGTCCAAAGCCCATTGTCCCGCTTTGCATTGCCCGTCGCTGCGATGGTGCCCGGGAAATCAGGGACGAACCGCTCAATGCGGTTGAATTTTGCGTCGAAGTCCAAGTCGGCTGAGCCGTTCGTATCCACTGAGCCCGCGACTTTGGCATAAGAGCTGTCCGGTCCTTGCAGATTGGCTGTGCCTTCAAAGCCTGTGCTTGTGGGCGCGACGTTTCCATCCAGTTTCAATGGCCCTGTCAGAGTGTCAGACAGTCGGCCCAAGTCGTCCAGCGCAGCAGTAAAGCTCAACCCCCCGGCATCCCGATCGAGTTTCCCAGACGCCTCAGCCGACAGGGCGGTTCCCTTCAACCGGAAACCGCGGATATCAAGCCCTTCATCGCCATTTTGCGCGTCCACGGTCAGGGTGGTGCGCCCTTGGATCAGTTTGTCGACAGCGTCGATTCCAGTCTGGATGTCGTTCGCATCCAGTTTGCCTTTCACATCAAAGCTTTTGCTTCCTAACGCACCTTTGCCCGAAACATCGGTTTTGATTGACCCGGCAAGGTCGCGTTTGGCAAGGCCCGAGAACAGAGACAGATCGGGGATGTTCAGGCTGGCTTCGCCATCCACAGCCAGCGCACTTGTCGGATCGTCGATTGTGGCTGCCGCTTGTGCCGTAACGGCGGTTCCGTTCACCTTGGCGTCGCGGATCACGATTTGATCCTGGCTGAGCGCACCGTCAAAGGTGATCTCGGTCCGACCCGAAACCAGGGGGTCGATTTCAGACATGCCGGTTTTGATGTCCCGGCTCGTCACGCTGGCGGTCCCATCGAATTCCAGCGTCTGAACCGCGCCCTTACCGTTGAGCTGTGCTTGTAAGGCACCGCCAAGCTCGCGATTTGCAAGGCCCGAGAAGATAGAGAGGTCCTGAGCATTGACCGTGGCCTGCCCGTCGATGGTCAGATTGCCACCGGGCGTGGTAACTGTGCCGTCAGCCTGTGCACGCAGGGTGTCCCCGATCAGTGTGAAATCCCGGATCGTTACGCCATCTGCACCCCGCTTGACGTCTACAGTGATTGTGGTGTTGCCGCGAATGACCGGGTCGATGTCGTCGCGTCCGGTGGACAGGTCATTTCCTTCGACCTCTAGCTTGCCGTCAAAGCTGCCTTCCAGCGGAGAGCCTTGCCCCACAAGCCGTGCAGACACCTGGCCCCCAAGATCCATCTTTGCCAGATCCGAAAACCGCGACAAGTCCGTCGCCTGCAACGTGGCCGTGCCATCTACGGCCAGACCTGTGGACAGGCCGCTGATCACCGCGTCCAGCCCCAGTTCGTAATCAGAACCAACCAGCTCCACGCCGGACAGATTGACCGTTTGATCACTGCCATAGGCGAACACACCATCCAGCGTGACGCGCTCGCCCACGGCTGCGTTCAGCGCATCGTCAGCCAGGTCGATCCCGTCCAGAGCAGCCTGAAGATCGCCATCCAGTTGCAGGGCCGTCCCTTGTTCCAGCGTTCCCTGCCCCGAGATTTGCGCACGTTGCAAATCGATCTGTGGCGTCTTTATTCCGTTGGCGGTGAGGCTCAGGTCCCACAGATTGCCGTTTTTCTCGTCAAACAAAGCCGAAATCTGTGCCGCTTCGATGGACGTGTCGCCGCCCGAAACCGGCAATACCACGTTTTGCCCGTCCGGCGGTGTGATCCGCCCTTGCAAGGCGGCCAGTTGCAGTTGCCCACCGGCGGCCAGTTGCAGCTCACCCTTGAGGTTCAGCGCTTGAGAGGTCAGCTCAAGATCACTGATGGTCAGCGCGCCATCTGCTTCGGTTCGCCCGTCCACAAACAACTGTGTCTTGGTGCCAAAGAACGTATCCATGTTTTCGGCTACAAAGGGCGTCAGATCCCCACCGAGATCGGCTGTAAAGGCGATGCCCTCGTCGGCGCTTGCCGCTGCGGTCGGGGCCGAACGCAGGCGCACCTGCCCGGTCACGCGTGGTTGGCCATCACTGCTGAGGCCAATATCCGCCGTGAAATCGCTCACCGGCCCGGACCCTTTTGCGGTCAGCCCAATGGGTGGGCTATCCGGGATTTTAAGAGCCGTTGATATCAGGCCGCCCGCCGCCTCGGTCACCTGAAGATCAAGATCGATTTGACTGTCAGAGTTCTGAAACCCAGCGCTCAGCTTGATTTCATCCCCGGCGCGGTCCAGGCGTGTGATGTCGAGATTTGTATCCAGCGTGCCATCCGCCAGTGACAGGTTTCCGTTCACTGCCAACTCTGCCGCAACGCCGATCAGTGGCTCGCCCAAAGACAGTTCGCTGATGCTGATTTCACCGATTTCGATGGAAACAGGAAGTTCGGGCAGTTGAAAGGCTTGCGTTTCAGCTGCGGGGGGCGGCGTATCTTTGGTGGTGGTGCCCGGGGTGCGGGCGATGTCAATTTCCTGTGCGGTCAGGGCGTTGACAGAAAACCGGCCACGGATCAGCGCCAGGCGGTTCCAGTCCAGCACTGCATCCTTAATGGTCAGCCAGATCCCTTCATCGTCGGCAACCGTAATCTCGGCGATGGTGGCCCGTGAGCTCAGCGCGCCTTGAAGGCCCGTAACGGTCACGTTCTGATCGTCACCTGACAGCGTATCCTGCAGGAACCGCTCGATCATGCTGCCGCCTTCGTCCTCCTGCGCTTGCCCAGCCGTTGGAGCAAGCAGCAGAGTGCCGATCAGCAGAGGGTATGAAAGAAACCGTCTCAAAACGCCTGTCCGATCCCGATGTAAAACTGCAGGCCGTCGCCGGTGGGACCACTCACCGGATAGGCGAGATCAAATCGTAAAGGTCCAAATCCGCCCAGATCGTATCTTACACCAATCCCAGCTCCAGCGTGATCTTCCGCACCACTGCCAATGAACGAAGACGTATCGACAACACCGTAGTCATAAAACCCGACCAGTGACAGGCTATCGGTGACCTTGCCGCGAATTTCACCTGACAAGCCGATAAACGACTTGCCGCCTGCGATGCCGGTTCCAACCGGAATGCCAAGGCTTTCATAGGGTTGCCCGCGAACGGTTCCCGCACCGCCCGAGAAGAAAAGGAAGTCAGGCGTGACGCCATCGGCAGGGGGACCAATTACGGAACCCAGCTGCGCGCGCCCGGCCAAAACGATCCGACCCCCTGTCCCCAAGCTGGTATAAGCCCGACCATCAAAAAACAGGCGGATGCCCGTGTCGGTACCGGAAATACCAACAAAGGGCATGACTTGTGAATCAAGATAAAAGCCCCGTGTGGCGCTGACTTTACTGTCGCGTTCGTCCCATTCCGAGCGGAACGGCACGATGAAATACCTGAACTTGCGACCGCTTCCATACGCATCATCAGCATCCGACCACTGAAAACCGGCAGAGGCTTCGGCATAGAGGTTGTCCGAGAAGGTGCGACGCGCACCGTAGGCCAGCGACGCAACCGACACGTTGTAGTTTTCAGTGTTGCGCCGTTCCAGTAGCGCGCTCCAGAATGTGTTGTCGTCCGGGCCGAGGCGATCCGGTTGATCCAGGCGCAAGCCGATCCGGCCGTCGATGTTCTCGGCCCCGCCGATGTTGCGTATCGCGGCTTCAAAGCGTAAGCGCTCGGCACGTTTGAACATATTGCGATGGGCCCAGGTCGCTGTCACGTCAACACCATCGCGCGAGGCAAGCTCAACACCAAAGGTTATGCGACGTTTGGGCAGGTCTTCGAAAGTTGCATCAAAGTCTAACGTGCCATCTGGATTTGGTGTCTCACGCTCTTGCAGTGAAACGACGTTGAACGTGCCGGTGCGGCGCAGACGTGTTCCGACCTTTTGAATCTTTTCAGGCGAATACACCTCTCCACTTGGAAACCCAGCGATCTTTTCGATGGATCTGTGGCGCACATCCGTGTCGCCCTGGATGAACATTTTACCGAATGTCAGCCTGCGCCCCGGTTCCAGCGTGACCTGAGCGTCCAACTGCGCCTGAGAATGCCGTGCGATGACTTTCTGCCCCGCGACCCCAGCCTTGGCATGGCCTGCATCCCGCCACCCTTGCACGCCAGCTGAAGTGGCCTGTTGAATAGCGCCGGTTGTTGCCAGTTTGCCGGTTGCGAACTCTTCCGGCAGAACGGTGTCAGGCGCCAACGGCTGTACAGTGGCGGTGCCGAATTTAAAGCTGGGCCCGGTTTCAACGTTAATCACCGCCCGGTCGATCTTTGCCGGAACGGTCAGCGAACTCATTTCCGCGGCTTCCTGGCCGTCCAGTTTGATGCTGACTACCGGGCTGAAATACCCCTCGTCATACAGGATCTGCACAATCGTGCGGTAATCCGACAATGCGGCGGACAGGATTTCAAGCGGGGTATCCAGGCCGCGCTCTTCGGCGGTGGTGACGGATGACGTCTCTTTCAGGCGCTCCACCAGTTCTTTGGACGCACCCGGTGCGGTCAGAGAGGTTTCCAATGCCAGTGACACGTTTGGAGCCAACGCCACAACAGCGACACTCAGCCAGCGCCTCAGACGGCCTTGCGGCTTGCTCCCTTGCATGAATTGCCCCAAATGTCCCAGTTCCAAATATCATACACCGCGTTTGCCACGGTCCTTTGCATTCAGGTTAGAGCATCTGAATGCGATCTGGGAAAGAGATTATGCGCCTGACGCGAAAATTTAGGGTAAATTGCGTTTGTGCTACAGTCCGGCGTTGCGCACCCATCTGATGATGGCTTGGCGGTCTTCAGGTTCCATATAGGTTACGTTTGCCGGAGGCATCGCATGCGTCACACCAGCCTGCAGATAGATTTGCTGCGCGTTTCGGGCAATATCGGCCTCGGTTTCCAATAGCACACCTTTCGGGGCCCAAAGAATGCCCTCCCAGACCGGCTCGCGCGCGTGACACATTGAACAACGCCCAAGAACAATGTCATGGGCGTCTTCGAACCCGTCCGCATCAGCAAATTTCTGTTCATAAGGTGTTAGCGGCTGTGCCTCTGCCTCTTCCAGCGGCTGGTACATGGGGGCTGTCGATAGCCACATGATGGCAATGAACAGCAGTGCGGTGGCCAGCCACGTCCAGGTGGGATTACCGGCGCGGGCATGGCGGGTGTTGAAATAGTGCCGGATGGTCACGCCCATCAGGAAAACCAGCGCTGCGATGATCCAGTTGTATTCCGTCGCAAAAGCCAGCGGGTAATGGTTGGACAGCATCAGGAACAGGACGGGCAATGTCAGGTAGTTGTTGTGGGTTGAGCGCAGCTTGGCGATCTTGCCGTATTTCGGATCCGGTGTGCGCCCGTTTTTCAGATCATCCACCACAATGCGTTGATTGGGCATGATGATGAAGAACACGTTTGCCGTCATGATCGTGGCAGTGAACGCGCCCAGATGAAGCATCATCGCACGCCCGGTGAAGATCTGGTTGTACCCCCAACCCATGGCCACTAACAAAACGAACAGCAAAACCATCAGCAAAGTGGGGCGTTCCCCAAGCCCTGATTTGCACAGAAAATCATAGACAAGCCATCCAACCGTCAGCGAGGCGGCCGAGATCAGAATGCCTTGCCAAAGGGCCAGATCAGCCTTTTCCACATCGATCAGATACAGCTCTCCACCGACCCAATAAACGATCATCAGCAGCGCGGCACCGCTGAGCCATGTCGAATAACTTTCCCATTTGAACCAGGTCAGGTGATCCGGCATCCGTTCGGGGGCCACCAGATACTTTTGGATATGGTAGAAGCCGCCGCCATGCACCTGCCATTCCTCGCCATCCGCCGGACCCGGAATGTTGCGGTTCAGACCCAGGTCGAGCGCGATGAAGTAAAATGAGGATCCGATCCAGGCCATGGCGGTGATAACGTGCAACCAGCGCACGGCAAACGCCATCCAGTCCCAGAACACGGCAAAGTCGTACATTTCAGAGGTCTCCGATTGGTTGCCACCACACTAGGCAAACAGGCTTTTCTTCGGTATTCCCGTATATTGTCAAACTGTATCAAAAAAAACGAAAAGATGTCCTATCTCGATAACATCCGCACCTTTGTCAGGGTCTACGATCTGGGCAGCATGTCCGCCGCGGGGCGAGACCTGCGAATTTCTCCGGCTGTGACTTCAGCGCGGATTTCTCAGCTTGAGGATCACTTAGGCGTACGCCTTTTTCAGCGCACGACCCGCAATCTGTCTCCGACCGAGCAAGGCAAAGCGTTTTATCCCGGAGCTGTCGCGGTTCTGGATGCGGTGGATGATGCCGAGGCTAAGGTGACCCATCTGACCGAAGCCCCACGTGGATCATTGTTTGCGGCGGCGCCGCTGGGGGTGGGTCGCCGTCTGCTGGCACCGCATGTTCCTGATTTTCTGGCTGCGTACCCAGAAGTAGACGTGCGCTTGCGCCTGACGGACCGGTCTGTCGACCTGACAACCGAAGGGCTGGATCTGGCGTTCTTTATCGGCCAACCCGAAGACAGCACCCTGCGCATCCGTAAGATCGCAGACTGTCAGCGGGTGCTTTGTGCCGCCCCCGACTATGTGTTGCGGCGCGGAATGCCATCAAGCGGGGCTGATCTGGTCGCCGACAAACATGAATGCCTGAACCTGCGCTTTCCGGGGGCGGCTGAGTTTCAATGGATGCTGGAAACCCCCGAGGGACCGAAACGTTTTGCGGTGTCGGGTCGGTTTGAATGTGATGACGGAGACGTGTTGACGGATTGGGCTTTGTCAGGGCAAGGGATTGCAATGAAACCCGTTTTTGAGGTCGCCGAACACCTCAAATCCGGGCGTCTTGTTCCGGTTGCAACCGCAACACCACCGGTTCCCGTGCAGATGGCATGTCTTTACACGCACCGGCGACATCAAGACCCGAAGGCGCGTTTGTTCATGGATTTCATGATCGAACGGATCGGAAAAATCGTCCGCAGTGCCGAGCTACCCGCTTAAGCCCCCCGGCTCTCAGTCAGCTTCCGCGATAGGTCGAATAGCCGTAGGGCGAAAGCAGAAGCGGGACATGGTAATGCGCCTCTGCATCGGACATGCCGAACCGGATGGGTACCTGATCCAGAAACAAGGGATCGTCTCCGTCCTGACCTGTTGCACGCAGGTAGTCGCCTGCAAAGAAAATCAGTTCGTAAGTGCCTGTTTTAAACGCGTCCTGCGGCAATATTGGGCTGTCGGTTCGGCCATCCGCGTTGGTTACCATCTCAACTAGTTTGCGATGAGAGTTGCCGGAAACGCGGTAAAGCGCGATTTTCAGCCCCTCAGCAGGGCAGCCACGTGCGGTATCCAGAACATGGGTTGTCAAATAGCCTGCCACCGGTCTCTCCTATCATGTGCCTTTTGATTTTTGACAGTCTGGCGCAAAGTTCGAAACAGTTGAAATGCCGAAAGAACCGGAAACAGCGTTCGGATTGATTTGATAATCAAAGGCTGTGTTCTGGGGTAAGTCTGTTGGAAACAGAAATAGAAATGGACCATACCATGCAGCCGCCGCGTTACCCCCGGGACATGATCGGATACGGAGCACACCCTCCGCAGGCGAAGTGGCCGGGCGGGGCCAAGTTGGCTGTGCAGATCGTGCTGAATTATGAGGAAGGCGGCGAAAACTGCGTGCTGCACGGCGATGACGCGTCCGAGGCGTTTTTGTCCGAGATCGTGGGGGCCGCGCAATGGCCGGGTCAGCGGCATTGGAATATGGAATCGATCTATGAATACGGCGCGCGCGCCGGTTTCTGGCGTTTGCATCGGCTGATGAAGGATCTTCCGATCACGGTTTATGGCGTGGCCACATCTCTGGCGCGTTCGCCCGATCAAGTGGCGGCGATGAAATCCGCTGGTTGGGAAATTGCCAGCCACGGCCTCAAATGGGTCGAACACAAAGATATGACCCCAGACGAAGAACGTGCACAAATAGCCGAGGCCATACGTCTGCACACAGAAGTTGTCGGTGAACGCCCGCGCGGCTGGTACACGGGGCGCTGTTCCGAAAACACAGTGCGTCTGGTCGCGGAAGAGGGCGGGTTTGCCTATGTTGCAGACACCTATGCGGACGACCTTCCCTATTGGATGCAGACCGGAGGGCGGGATCAGTTGATCGTGCCTTACACGCTGGATTGCAACGACATGCGTTTTGCCACCCCGCAGGGGTTCAATTCGGGTGATCAGTTCTTCGCGTACCTGAAAGACAGTTTTGACGCACTGTACGCTGAGGGTGAGGCGGGCGTTCCCAAGATGCTCTCGATCGGTTTGCATTGCCGCCTGATTGGCCGACCGGGGCGTGTGATGGCGCTGAAACGGTTCTTGGACTATGCACGGGGATTTGCCGATGTCTGGTTCACAACGCGATTGCAAATCGCGCAACACTGGGCAACCACCCATCCGCCGGTGCATCGCGTGCGTCCGTCACAGATGGACCGCACCGCGTTTGTCGAGGCATTTGGCGGTATTTTTGAGCATTCGGCCTGGATTGCTGAACGCGCCTTTGATCTGGAGCTGGGCCCGGCACATGACACTGCTGGTGGGCTGCACAACGCGTTGACGCGCATGTTCCGTTCGGCTTCAGAAGACGAGCGTTTGGGCGTTCTGACCGCACATCCGGATTTGGCGGGTAAGCTGGCGCAGGCCAAACGGCTGACACAGGAAAGCACGTCAGAGCAAGCCTCGGCCGGGTTGGACGCGCTGACCGATGCCGAGCGCGAGACGTTTACTGATCTGAACCAGCGCTACACGCAGACCTTCGGGTTCCCCTTCATAATTGCGGTACGGGACCATAACAAAGCGTCGATCCTCGAAGCCTTCCAGCGACGTATTGAACAGGATCGCACGACGGAATTTGCCGAAGCCTGCCGTCAGGTTGAACGGATCGCCGAGTTCCGGTTGCGGGATGTATTGCCCGCATGACCCGGCAGATCGTGACAGAAATAATCTCGGCAGACGCATTTGCCCCATTTGGAGATTTGATCGAGGCGTCTGGGCCGCCCGACAAGATCATCAACCAGGAACAATGCGGGCGGTTTCATGACCGCGCGCAGTTGGATTTTTCTGATGGCCGGGCTGGGCTGAGCCTGTTCAATGCCAACCCCCGTTCACTGCCCTACACGCTTGAGATGGTCGAGCGCCATCCTGACGGCAGTCAGGCTTTCATTCCCATGACGCATCAGCCTTTTCTGGTGATCGTCGCGACCGACAATGTCGGGGAACCGGGCGTCCCGCGCGCGTTCATAACCAAGCCGGGCCAGATGGTGAATTACCACCGCGGAACGTGGCATGGCGTTCTGACACCTCTGCGTGGCCCGGGTCTGTTTGCGGTGGTGGACAGGATCGGCACCGGCTCAAATCTGGAAGAACACTGGTTCGACACACCCTATGAGGTGGTGCCGAAACCCAATGAAGCCGCGGGATAAGCGGCAATACCCCCGTGAACTCTGACTGAGAGGACAGTGCCCATGGCCGAAACTTCAATTGGAACACCCGAACAACTTCGGGATCCGAATTTCACACCCGCGCTGCACAAGGCGATTCCACTGGGTATTCAGCACGTTCTGGCGATGTTCGTCTCAAACGTGACACCTGCAATCATTGTCGCAGGTGCGGCTGGGTTTGGGTTTGGTTCGAACTCGCCCGATTTCCCAGAGCTTTTGTACTTGATCCAGATGTCGATGCTGTTCGCTGGCGTGGCAACGTTGTTGCAGACGGTCACTCTGGGTCCGGTTGGGGCTGCGTTGCCGATTGTTCAGGGGACAAGTTTCGCCTTTCTGCCAATTATGATCCCACTTGTGGCGGGTAAAGGGGTCGACGGGTTGGCAGCTTTGTTCGGGGGTGTGATCATCGGTGGTGTGTTCCATGCCTGTCTGGGGGCTGTCATCGGGAAGATACGTTTCGCTTTGCCACCACTTGTGACCGGTCTTGTAGTCACGATGATCGGTCTGGCGTTGGTCAAAGTTGGTATCCAGTACGCTGCCGGAGGAGTTCCGGCAATCGGTACGCCAGAATACGGGTCAATGCTGAACTGGTCAGCAGCGATGGTCGTTGTTGTTGTAACGCTTGCGTTGAAATTCTTCGCCAGGGGCATGCTTTCAGTTTCAGCTGTCCTGATTGGTCTGGCGGTTGGATACCTTTATGCATTGATGGTCGGGATGGTGACCTTTGAAGCGATTGGTACAAGCTGGGGTCGCGCTTCGGCGTTTGCACTGCCTGTTCCGTTCAAATACGGGTTTGAATTCTCATTTGCCGCCGTGATCGGTTTCTGCCTCATGGCCTTTGTCTCGGCCATCGAAACCGTAGGCGACGTTTCGGGTGTGACCAAGGGTGGTGCAGGACGTGAGGCAACGGATGAAGAGATAGCCGGTGCGACCTATGCTGACGGTTTCGGTTCGGCACTGGCCGGTGTCTTTGGTGGCTTGCCCAACACATCCTTCAGTCAGAATGTCGGTTTGATCGCGATGACAGGCGTGATGAGCCGCCATGTCGTAACCATTGGTGCCTTGTTCCTGATCCTGTGCGGGTTGGTTCCCAAGGTCGGTGCAATCATCCGGACCATTCCAATTGAGGTGTTGGGCGGGGGCGTCATCGTCATGTTCGGGATGGTTGTGGCTGCGGGTATTTCGATGCTGTCAGATGTAGACTGGAACAGGCGCAACATGGTGATTTTTGCGATCTCGCTTTCCATCGGATTCGGTTTACAGCTTGAACCAGACGCGGTTCAGCACTTGCCGGACACGCTGGGTATCCTGATGAAAAGTGGACTTCTGCCAGCAGCAGTTATTGCGATCGTGCTCAACCTCATCCTGCCGGAAGAATTGACTGACGAAGCCACCGAAGAAGTATCGGGTGGAATGTCCGGGCATGGTGCAGGCAGCTTGCCTGGACATAAGTAACCTGTTCCCCGCCGGATCACGTGCCATCCGTCAGGGCCGCGATCCGGCTACTCCGTCGCCATAAGGCGGGCGACGTCCAGCATCCGGGCTGAAAAGCCCCATTCATTGTCGTACCAGCCAAAAATCCGAACCTGATTTTCCCCAACCATGCGGGTTTCCGGCCCGGCGATGACCAATGATTCCGGGCGGGCGCGCAGGTCAGACGAGACCAGCGGCATATCTGTCCAGCCAAGCACGGGCGAGGCAGAAACAGCCTCTTTCAGCGCTTGGTCAAAAGCACTTATGCTGAGGCCCCGCTCAAGTGTCACGATTAGGTCCACGGCGGAAACACTGGCCGTCGGCACACGAACCGCCGCGCCGGAAACGCGTCCGGCCAGATGCGGCAGAACCACATCGATCAGATGCATGGCGCTTGACGTCGTGGGGACCATTGACAGCGCACCGGCCCGCGAACGGGCAAGGTCGCCGCGCGGCGCGTCCACCATCGGTTGGCTATTGGTATAGCAGTGAATGGTTGTCATATGACCAGAGGCAATGCCTGCGATGTCGTCGATCATCTTGACCAGCGGTGCCAACCCGTTGGTGGTGCACGAGGCGTTGGACACGATCCTCGCGCTGCCCAGTTGATCCTCGTTTGCGCCCAGAACAATGGTCACATCCGCTGCAGGCGAAGGGCCAGATATCAGCACCTTGCCCGCGCCCGCGGTAAGACCGCGACGCGCAACGTCAGAGCTGCGGGCAATGCCCGTGCAGTCCAGCATCACGTCAACACCCGACAAATCAACGCGGGTCAGATCGGCACTGTGGGTCATCGGAATCGTCCGCCCATCCACAATCAGCGCGGCATCCCCTTCGGACACATCGCCAGGGTAGGGGCCGAACGTGCTGTCGTATTTGAACAGGTAGGCGCAGGTTTCCAGCGGTGCGATGTCATTGATCAGCACCAGCTCGATATCCGACCCCTGCGGCAGGGCCAGAACCTGCCGCAGGATCGTACGGCCGATACGGCCGAATCCGTTAATCGCGAGTTTCATGCGCAAGCTATGGCAGGCCGTTCAGGCGACCTCAATGCCTTAACTGACGTACTGTCAGTTGCAGCTGACCTGCGAGAAGAACTGGCCCGATATGTTCTGATACATGCTGGCCACGATCGGTTTGCACCCGGTTGCCTGCTGAATTGCGGCGATGGCCTGAAGCGTGCGCAAACGTGGCGGGGGGCCAAACGGGTTGAGGTTGTTGTTGTCACGCGTGGCGCGGTACACAACCGGCGTGTCCGAGACTTGCGTCACTGCCCAGGTGCGGCTCATGACAAGTACGGATTTGGTCTCTTCCTTGGCGGAAAGGGGCGAGGTGAAAAGGGTCGCAGATGCGGCGAGTGCGGCAATGGCCAGCAGGGCAGGGCGCAGTTTCATGGAACAATCTCCAATGCTTAAAATCAGAATTTGCTTGGATTTCAGCAAATTCCGGCGCGCGTGTGAAGCCCCGAAGCCACAAATTCACGGCACACCTTTGCGAGCCACCTGTTTACCTTAGGGCAAAGACAAGGGCATGTGCCGATTGACGTCCTTATACAGCAGATACCGGAACCGCCCCGGACCACCCGCATAACAGGCTTGCGGGCAGAAGGCGCGTAACCACATGTAATCGCCCGCTTCGACCTCGACCCAGTCCTGATTGAGGCGATAGACAGCTTTGCCTTCCAGCACATAAAGCCCGTGCTCCATCACATGGGTCTCGGCAAACGGGATGACCCCGCCGGGTTCGAAATTGACGATGTTCACATGCATGTCATGGCGCAGGTCCTGAGGGTCGGCAAACCGCGTGGTCGACCAGCGGCCCTGTGTTCCCGGCATTTCCACTGGTGTCACGTCTCGCTCGTTGGTTATGATCGGATCGGGCAAAGGCAGCCCGGGCACCGACTGATAGGCTTTGCGGACCCAATGGAACCGGGCGACTGCGTCACCCGTGTTGTGCAATGTCCAGTCGCTTCCTGGTGGAATATAGGCATAACCCCCTGTTTCCAATACATGTTTTTCGGCATTCAGGGTTAAGGTGACAGCCCCCTCGACCACAAAGAGAACGGCCTGGGCCTGCGCTTCGGTTTCAGGCTGGTCGCTGCCACCGCCGGGTTGTACCTCCATGATGTATTGCGAGAATGTCTCGGCGAATCCACTAAGCGGACGCGACAGAACCCACAGGCGCGTGCCTTCCCAGAAAGGTAGGGAACTGGTGACGATGTCGCGCATCGTGCCTTTGGGGATGACCGCATAAGCGTCCGTGAACATAGCGCGGTCAGTCAACAGTTGGTCCTGACCGGGATGGCCCCCGGTCGGGGCAAAATAGGTTGGGTTGGTCATCATGAGCCTCGGGGTCGTTTATACGGCACTATGAACGCAAAGACCGGGCGCAGATAGGTCCACCGGCGCGATAGGTTTGTTCGGGATAATTTGAAGGTCGACGTCAGGGGCTTGGCCCGGCAGCGGCAGCGGTATATCCTTGGACACAAATGATTTCAGTTCTGTGAGGCCGCTATGAAAGCCCAGTTTTTGCCCGCAATCGCCGCTTGTGGTTTTCTTTTGATGACCAGTTTGGCAGACGCCAAGCCACTGTCGCGAATCATTGCAGAGATGGGCTTGTCGCCTGCGGATTTCGAAGTGGTCAACGCAACCGCGAACACGATGCTGACCAGCGGTACGCCATCTGTTGGTCAGGAGCGGGCCTGGAAAAACGACGATACCGGATCGAAAGGCACGATCCGGGTGCAAAATGTGCAGGGCAACTGCGTCAGCCTTCAACACATAATTCAGCCGGAAGGTGGGGATCAGAGCCGCGAGATCAGAACCCGCCGGTGCGATGACGGCAATGGCAACTGGATTCTCACGCCCTGATCTGCGGTACGGGCCTCAATAGCCCTGAGCCCGATCCACCTCATGCAGCAAGGGCGCGCCAGAGTTGAGCCGTTTAAAGTTCTCGGCAACATCTGAAAGCGCGTCACCCAGATGCCAGCCCGAGACGTGCGGTGTGATCGTCACGCCGGGATGGGCCCATAACGGGCTGTCCTGCGGCAGTGGTTCCACTGATGTAACGTCCAGCACGGCATGACCCGGTGTGCCTTTATCCAGCGCTTCGATCAGGGCGGCTTCGTCAATCAGATCCCCGCGCCCGGCGTTCAGCAACTGGCTACCGGGTTTCATCGTGGCCAGTGTTTTTGCGTCGAACAAACCAACCGTTTGAGGTGTCGACGGCAAAATCGCACATACATGGTCGCATTGCCCCAAAAGGTCAGGCAGGGTGTCTTGCCCATGCAGACAGGTCACACCTTCTATGGATTTGGCTGTACGGCTCCAACCCATGACCTGAAATCCGATGGCCCGCAGCATCAGGGCGGTGCGGGCACCGATATGGCCCAGACCCAGAACACCTACGACTGTGTCTGGTGTAAAGATCGGCTCTCGCGGCGACCACTCCGCCAGGGATTGGGCGGCCTCATGGAACGCCATATGCCGTTGTTGGCGCAGGATGTAAGCCACAAACCACTCGGCGATGCCTTGTGCAGGGGCATCCGGTTTCAGGCGCGCGATGCGGACATGGGCCGGAAGGTCTGGATGGCTGACAATGGTTTCCACGCCAGCCCCCAACTTCTGAACCAGTTTCAAGTTGGGCAGTCGCGCGGGGTGGTCGCTTTGCATGCCGACCAGCGCCAGCATCGTGATGTCTTCCGGGTTGCCAAGCGTTTGGGGCGTGCGGATATCTGCATCAGGCGCTGTGGCCTTCAATTTGGCAGCAATTTCTTCATCGCCTATCCAATCGGACAACCCGGTTTCGATCAACAACGCCATGCGCGGCTCCTGCGTAGAATTTGGTGTGGTGACGTCCCGTCACTGTGGTGGACAGGCTCGGGGCAGTTAAGCCATCCTTGCAGCAAAAGTATAGCCCGGTTCCGACGCCTGAGGAGGATGTTTCCGTGAACATGTCATTTACCCTGCGCGAGGAAAACCGCGTTCTTCTGGAACGTGTTTCGGAAATGATCCGGGATGAGATCATGCCGCTGGAGGAAGAATACCACGCGGAAATCGACAAGGGCGACCGCTGGCAGTACACACAGCGCCAAGCCGAAATTCTTGAAGGGCTGAAGGCCAAGGCCAAGGCAGCGGGGCTGTGGAATTTCTGGCTGACCGACAGCGACAAGGGGTTTGGCCTGACCACCGTGGAATACGCCTATTTCGCCGAAGAAATGGGCAAGACCCCGCTTGGGGCCGAAGTGTTCAACTGCTCGGCCCCGGATACCGGCAACATGGAAGTTTTCGAGCGCTACGGTTCCGCGAAGATGAAGGAAAAATGGCTGAAACCACTGCTCGAAGGTGAAATCCGATCTGCCTATCTGATGACCGAACCTGACGTGGCCTCTTCTGACGCAACCAATGTGTCGATGTCCTGTGTTCGGGACGGGGATGACTATGTCCTAAATGGTGAAAAATGGTGGTCTTCGGGCGCGGGCGACCCGCGATGCAAGGTTTATATCGTCATGGTCAAAACCGGCGGCGATGAACAACCCAAACACAAGCGTCAGTCGATGATTGTGGTGCCTGCGGATGCAGAAGGGATCGAAGTTCTGCGCCCCATGCAGGTCTATGGCCACGATGATGCACCTCACGGCCACATGCATATCCGGTTCACCAACGTTCGCGTTCCGGCCGAAAACATCCTGCTGGGCGAAGGGCGCGGGTTCGAGATTGCGCAAGGTCGCCTTGGGCCGGGCCGCATCCACCACTGTATGCGCGCCATCGGGCAGGCCGAAAGTGCGCTGGAGCAGATGTGCAAACGATCGCTGCAACGCGAGGCGTTTGGCAAGAAACTGGCGCAGCTTGGGGCCAATTACGACATCATTGCCGAATGCCGGATGGAGATCGAAATGGCCCGGCTGCTGTGCCTGAAAGCCGCTTGGTACATGGATCAGGGCGACGCGCGGGCAGCCGCTCCTTGGATCAGCCAGATCAAGGTCGTCGCACCACAAGTTGCGCTGAAGGTGATCGACGAAGCAGTGCAGATGTTCGGTGCGCAGGGCATCAGTCAGGATACACCACTTGCGACGGCCTGGACCCATGTGCGGACCCTGCGATTGGCCGATGGGCCAGATGCGGTGCATCGCCGTCAGGTGGCGCGGGCCGAGCTAAAGAAATACACGCAGGAAAAGATCTGAGGGGGCCTATGGCAGCAGCGCTCGATTTCGCCGACAAAGCCTATTTTAGTCAACGAGAAAACGGGGCATTTGTCGGCAACGATCCCGCACGTGGCCCGTGGTCTGCTGATCACTGCCATGCGGGGCCTGTGAGTGGTCTGATCGTGCGGGCGGCGGAAACCGAAGTCGGCCCGGAAAAGATGCTGACCCGTCTGACCGTCGACCTGTTACGCCCTTTACCGCTGGCCGGTTTGCGGGTTGCGGCAGAAACAACGCGCCACACCAAGACGTTGGCGACCACGCGCGTTACGGTTCACGATTTGAACGACGCGCTATGTGCAACGGCCTCGACCATGCATCTGGTGCGTCGCGATCTTGGATCGGTTGCAAATGTCGAAAGCACCGCCCCTCGGATCGAGGATGCCGTCGACGGCCCGTTTCCAATTGGCGAGATTCGCCACGAGTTGCCCGGTTTTGCCCATTACAGCGATATTCGGTACCCGAAAGGCGGCAGGCAGGGGGCCGGACCCAAAACGGTTTGGATGCGGACACCGCGACTTTTGCAGGGTGAGGTACAATCGCCCATTCAGGCCCTGTGTCCGTTGGCAGATTGCGGCAATGGCATCTCATGGAACGCGCCAACCTCGGAAATGGGATTCATGAATACCGACCTGACAGTGAACATCCATCGAGAGCCGGTTTCCGATTGGTTGGCCTCAGACTCTGTCTCGCATTGGCAGCCGTCAGGTATCGGGATGTCACAGTCGGTGTTGTATGACACGCAAGGTCCGGTTGGAACCGCATTGCAAACACTGGTTTTGTTCCCGCCCGGCTGACACTCGGCCGGTTTTTGCATCCTGACTGTAAAAGCCGTTGCCGCCGCAGATCGGCAGACCTATCTTGCAATCATGCGTTGGATGCTTGCCGCTATAACCTGTTGCCTGCCTATCCCGGCCTTGGCTCACCCGCACGTCTTTATCGACACTGGGCTTGAGTTCATCGTGGATGAAAGTGGTAACTTGACTCATGTCCGAGTGACCTGGGCCTATGATGAGCTGTTTTCCTTACTGCAACTGGAAGACATGCGGCTGGATCAGGACGGTGATGGCGCGCTGACCGAAGGCGAAGAAGCGATCCTTACCGGGTTCGATGCGCAATGGATCGAAGGGTATAACGGCGATCTGGTTGTTACGGCCGGAGGAGTGCAAGTTGACCTTTCGGGCCCGATGTCTCCTCATGCCACAACCGAAGATGGCCGCATCGTCACAACGCATCTGCGCGCGGTCGAAGGGGGTTCAGTGCCCGCCAGCGCCTTGTCGGCGAAGGCGTTCGATGAGACCTATTACACAGCCTACGAAGTGACACGCCCTGTCATCGTCACAGGCCCCGCTACCTGCCAGATGGAACGTTTCGATCCGGATATTGACGGTCAATTGGCCCAGATGCAGGCGTTTCTGTTAACGCTGGATGCAGATTACGACCTTGAGGAAAACGACATTCCTCTGGTCGGAGAGAACTTTGCCACCGAGATTCGCATTTCATGTCCCGCTACCTGATAGTTCCGGTTGCCCTTGCCTGTGGACTGCTGCTTTGGTTCTGGGGCAGTGGCGGGTTTGACTCTCTTGCAGCCTGGGCGGCGGGTGAGCAACGCGAGTTTCAGAACCAGATCGCCCGCTCGCTGCGCGCCGCACGCGCCGAGCAGCCGCAGGCCGTTGCCACGCTGCTGACCGTATGTTTTGCCTATGGCTTCTTTCATGCCATCGGCCCGGGTCACGGTAAGGTTCTGATCGGCGGGTACGGGCTGGGTCGGCGCGTGGCTTTCTGGCGGCTGTCAGCGATCAGCGTGCTGTCCAGCCTGGGACAGGCCGTAACGGCCATCGTTCTGGTCTATGCCGGGGTATTGGTGTTTCAGATGTCCCGCCAAAGCCTTGTCGGCGCGACCGAGCAGGTCATGGCCCCCATAAGCTATGGCGCGATTGCTTTGATCGGGTTGTGGCTGGTGTTCCGTGCTTTGCGCAGTTTTGCGCGGCGGCAAAAAAGCCAACCGGCGCATGATCATGACCATGCTCACGATCACCACGCCAACGCGCACCAACACGATCACGACCATCATCATGACCACCACGATCATGCGCATCACCATCACCATGATGACGATGTCTGCTCGGATTGTGGCCATCGGCATGGACCAACGGCGGAAGAGGTCGCAAATGTGGGCACACTGCGCGAGGCTATGATCCTGATCGCTGGTATTGCCGCGCGGCCCTGTACGGGTGCTTTGTTCGTGCTGATCCTGACCTGGCAGATGGGCATCGCAATGGTTGGTGTCGCCGGGGCTTTTGCTATGGCGCTGGGCACGGCTACAGTCACAACGCTGGTCGGCTGGACATCTTTCGGCCTGCGCGGTGGGTTGTTGGCTTCAGCCTCGGCCACACGCTTTGCGTCCGTGCTGGCCCCAACCATCGAACTGGTCGCGGGGCTTGTCATTGCAGTGATTGCCGGTGGTCTGCTGATGCGCGCGATTTAGTCGAAAACCGGTTTAGGGTAACCGACCCGCGCCAGATACAGCCCCTGCGGCGGGCAGACCGGCCCACAAGCCGCACGGTCAGCAGCGTTCAATGCGTCGCGCACATCCTCGGGCGTCCAGGCACCGGCGCCGACACGTTCCAAAGTGCCCACGAAACTGCGGACCTGGTTGTGCAGGAAAGATCGGGCGCGCACGTGGAAATGGATCTCGGGGCCGGAAAAACCCGGAACCTGCTCGACCCGCAGCTCATCCAGAGTTTTAACAGGGCTCGCCGCTTGACAGATCGAAGACCGGAACGTGGTGAAATCATGCCGTCCCAGCAGCATGTTTGCCCCGTCCTGTATCGCATCAACATCCAACTGATGGTTGATCTGCCAGACCTGCCCCCGGTCATGCGTTGCCGGGGCGCGGCGCATCAGGATGCGGAACAGATATTGCCGTTCAACCGCTGAAAAGCGTGCATGCCAATCCTCATCGACCCGAGCGGCCTTCACAATCGCCACAGGCTGCGGTTTGAGGTGATAGTTCAGCGCCTCGGACAGGCGAAACGGGTCCCAGTCCTTGGCCATGTCGCAATGGGCAACCTGACCAAGCGCGTGAACCCCGGCATCGGTGCGACCTGCGGCGGCGATTGTATGCGCACCCGGCTGAATACGCGACAGAGCCTCTTCAATGGCCCCCTGAACGGACGGCTGATCCTTTTGCCGCTGCCATCCGGCAAACGGTTCCCCTTGGTATTCGACTTTTAACGCATATCTGGGCATGCGCCGCTGGTAGCGCGCGAGGCCGGAACGGGCAAGGGGGCGAAAGCGCTGGTATGTGCCGCACCCTCTACCTATCTTGGGTAAAACGATAATTGCGGGGCGACAGTTTGGTCATCTCATCACTGGCAGACAGTCTTGTGCGTGGCGTCGAAACCATCGGCGATACCGTGTCCGAGACGTTTTTCGAGCCGGTCATCCGTCTGGGTGTCACCGGGCTGGCGCGATCGGGCAAGACGGTTTTCATCACCTCGCTGGTGGCAAACCTGTTGGATCGGGGCCGCATGACCGGCCTGACCGCGCAGCAAGAAGGGCGGATCAACGCCGCCTATTTGCAACCGCAGCCGGACGATACGGTGCCCCGGTTCGACTATGAAACCCACCTGTCCGCTCTGACCGGCCCCACGCCAAATTGGCCCGACAGCACCCGCGCTGTGTCCGAATTGCGTTTGTCGTTCAAGGCGCGCCCCGCAGGGTTACTTGCCGGGTTGCAGGGGCCGCGAACAGTGCATTTGGACATCGTGGACTATCCCGGTGAGTGGCTGCTGGATCTGGCTTTGCT
This sequence comes from Ruegeria sp. HKCCD4315, assembly GCF_013112245.1. NCBI lineage: Bacteria > Pseudomonadati > Pseudomonadota > Alphaproteobacteria > Rhodobacterales > Roseobacteraceae > Ruegeria > Ruegeria sp. HKCCD4315. The sequence goes on from NZ_WVRN01000001.1 coordinate 817,875, forward strand.
GGACAAATCTTACGAAGATTGGTCGCAAGAAACACTGACTCGCATCGAGACCCGTGCCGAGGCAGCCGAGTATCTGGCGCAGGTCAAGGCCACAGACCCGTCTGGTGCGCATGACGAGCCGACAGCGCAAGCTCTGGCGTCATCGTTCACGGCTTATCTCAATCAGGCGCGTGAAGCTGGTTTTTATGACTGCACCCCGGGGCGTTTCTTGTTGCCGGGTGATCTGGCGGGCTCACCGGTGCTGACCTTTGCGCCTTTGGTTCTGTCCGGACCATCACGCCGTAAAACTCTTCAGCGTGAGATGGAGCGGCGATTTGAGGCTTATAAGTCTCAAGTGGTGAAACCCTTTTTTCGCGACCACTTTTCGCGCATCGACCGGCAGGTGGTTTTGGTCGACGCGCTGGGCGCGATCCACAAAGGCCCGCAGGCGGTTGAGGATATGCGCCGCGCGATGGCCGATATCCTGTCGGCTTTTCGTCCGGGCAGGAACGCGTGGCTCAGCCAGTTGCTGTTGGGCAAGCGGGTCGAACGCATCCTGTTTGCGGCGACTAAAGCCGACCATTTGCACCACACACAACATCCCCGCATGACGGCGATCATCGAAGCGTTGACACGCGAGGCACGAGACCGGGCGAATTTCGCAGGGGCGCAAACGGCAGCTCTGTCGTTGGCTTCGTTGCGCGCTACGACAGAAGAGATGCGCCGTCACAATGGGGTGGAATTGCCATGTGTGAGGGGCACTCTGTTGGACAGCGGGAAACAGGCTGCGTTCTATCCCGGCGAATTGCCTGAAGACCCAGCGCATCTTTTGGGTCCGGCCCGAAATGGGGCGGACAGTTGGTTGGATGAGGATTATGGGTTCATGGCATTTGCACCCGCGCATCTGACCCTGAAACCAGGCGATGGACCGCCGCATATCCGCTTGGATCGCGCAGCTCAGTTTCTGATCGGAGACAGGTTGTGACTGTTACCTTACGCCCTGCCCGTACCACAGATGCTGGTACCATCGGGACAATCCTGCACGGTTTCACCTTGGAAAACGACTGGATGCCAAATCTGCACAGTTGCGCTGAAACCATCGCCTTTTGCGGTAAAATGATCGATCAGGATTGGGTGACTGTTGCGGAAAGTGACGTGGGCGTGGTCGGGTTTCTGGCGCTCAACGGTACCGAAATCCACTCGCTTTATCTGGATGCACATGAACGAGGGCGAGGGATCGGGCGGCAACTGCTGGACCACGCGAAATCTCGCCAAACCCGGCTTAGCTTGTATGCGTTTCAGGCCAACACAGGCGCTTGTAAATTTTACGAGCGCAACGGCTTTGCCGAAGCAGCGCGCAGCAATGGCGCGGAAAATGACGAAAACCTGCCGGACATTAGGTTTGTCTGGCGCAGCAAAGGTATGACCCATGGCTAAAGGCCCGGTTCTGATCGATCTTGAAGCGGATGAGCCCGCCGCTGATGTTGCGCAGGCCCCTCCGGTGCCAGATGTGGCGCAGCCTCAAGGGCAAGCGATGCAGAGCGCTGCGAGGCTCGCCGCCCGAAAACCATCCGCCTTGGCGCGTTGGTTTTGGGGGCTGGCCTTGGCCGTCATCGGCGCGGCAATCTCTGTTGCAGCTTGGGATTTTGCAACTTCACTAGTGGCGCGGACGCCAGTTCTGGGGTGGGTCGTAGTTGGCCTGCTGTCGGCATTGGTGCTGGTTGGATTGATCATTGCGATCCGCGAATTGGCGGCTTTGGGGCGATTGTCGCGGGTCGACGGAATGCGCCGCGCGGCGGATACGGCCTTGGCGGATGCCGATCTGGCACAGGCCCGTGTTGTTACCAATCGTCTGATCACCTTTTACAAAGGCCGGGAAGAGACCCGCTGGGGCCGCGACCGACTGGCAGAGCGTATGGGGGATCAATTTGATGCCTCGGCGTTGCTGAGCCTTGCCGAAGATGAGCTGCTGGCTCCGCTAGACGAAGCGGCCAGCCGAGAAGTTGAGGCTGCGGCCCGGCAGGTCGCAACCGTAACCGCCTTAGTCCCATTGGCCTTGGCAGATGTTGTGACAGCGCTGGCCGCGTCGCTTCGGATGATCCGCCGGATCGCGGAAATCTACGGCGGTCGGGCCGGTACGCTAGGCAGTTGGCGTTTGACCCGTGCCGTGTTTGTACATCTGGTCGCCACAGGCGCGGTGGCCGTCGGCGACGATCTGCTGGAGCCTGTTCTGGGCGGATCCGTTCTCAGCAAACTGTCTCGCCGGTTCGGAGAGGGGTTGGTCAACGGGGCGCTCAGCGCACGTGTGGGAGTGGCCGCGATGGAGGTGTGTCGCCCGCTGCCATTCTCTGAACGGCACAAACCGTCAACGCGCGGTATCATCAAACGCGCCTTGCAGGGCCTGTTTTCCAAGGGTTGATCCAAAGCAAAGCGTCATAGCCCACCCTTCGTCACACTAGGAGTGTCGGAGGAGCCAGCCATGACGGATCACGGTCACAGCCCGCAGGAAATCGCCGAACGGATCAATGCACCGCCTGGTCGTGGTGTGTTGCGCGATGTTGTCTATGGCGGCATCGACGGTTCTGTTACCACCTTTGCCATCGTGGCAGGGGTCGCGGGGGCAGGGCTTTCCCCGTTTGTGATCGTTGCGTTGGGTTTGGCGAATGTGCTGGCTGACGGGTTTTCCATGGCTGCGGGCAATTACTCGGGCACCAAGGCGGAACTGGACAACATTCGGCGCATCCGTGCGGTCGAGGAACGCCACATAGCTTTGTATCCGGATGGCGAGCGGGAAGAGGTGCGCGAGATCCTTGCGCAAAAGGGGTTGTCGGGCGACGTTTTGACCGAAGCAACGGCCGAGATCACCTCGAGCCACGAAAACTGGATCAACCTGATGATCGAAGGAGAGTATGGCTTGGGCAGTGTTGACCCGCATCCGTTGAAGGCGGCGCTGGCCACATTCTTTGCCTTCCTGGTGGCAGGTATGATCCCCTTGCTGCCCTTTCTGGCTTCGGTTCCGAACGCATTTGCGATGTCGGCCTGGATGACCATGGGAGTCTTTTTTGCGATCGGTGCGCTAAAAAGTCGTTGGTCTCTGTCCCCATGGTGGCGATCAGGGATAGAAACGCTGCTGATCGGAGGGTTGGCTGCGCTGATCGCGTATCTGGTCGGGTCTCTGTTCCATCCTTAATTGTCGCAGCGCGGCTGTGGCGGCTGGCCAATATTCCGCGCTTGGGTAGAGTGGCAAAAAACGGGTGCGAAAACCGATGCCACGTCTCAAATTGTCTGACCAACGTGTATTGGTTCTGGGCGCTTACGGCTTCATTGGCGCGGCAGTCACGCGTGCGTTACAAGCCGAAGGTGCCTCGGTTCAAGGCGCGGTACGCGACCTTGTGCAAGGGGCACGGATCTTGCCGGGTGTTCCGCTCAAGCAGGCTGACATGCGCGATCTTCTTCACACGCAAGACTGGCCGGATCTGTTAGAAAACGTCGATGTCGTCGTGAATTGCGCCGGTGCATTGCAGGATAATGCCGAAGACAATCTGGAAACCGTGCACCACACAGCGATCGCGGCCCTGGCCAACGCTTGCGCGGAACAGAAGATCAGTATTGTCCAGATTTCCGCCATCGGCGCGGAACCTGCGGCAAGCACGCATTTCCTGCGCACCAAAGCGGCCGGAGATCAGGCTCTGCGTGCGTCGGGCGTTCCGCTTTGGGTGCTGAAGCCCGGGCTTGTTATCGGACAGACGGATTTTGGCGGCACAGCACTGCTGCGCATGTTGGCCGCTGTGCCTTGGGTTCAACCCTTGGCCTATCCCAATACGCCAGTGCAGTGCGTGGGGATGCCTGACCTTTGCGCCACGGTCGTCGATGCTATTGCGGGGGATTTGCCGCAAGGCACGTTTGACCTTGTCGAGGACAGCCCGCACAGCCTGTCGGACGTGGTGCGCCACACCCGGCAATGGCTAGGGTTTCCTGCGGCGCGTTTCTCAGTAAGTTTACCGCCGGTTATGACCAAAGCCGTTGCGGCGTTAGCCGATGGTTTGGCCTGGTTTGGCTGGCGATCACCTCTACGCAGCACGGCGATGACGGTCATGGCGGACGGCGTGATCGGAGATCCCGCGCCTTACAGGGCTGCCTCGGGGCGCGGGTTTTCACCTTTGCCCGACATCTACGCATCGCTTCCCTGTGCCCGGGAACACCGCCTTACTGCACGAATGACGCTGTTGATGCCGATGGTTGTTGCAACGCTCAGCCTGTTTTGGGTTCTGTCGGGCCTGTTCGGGTTGTCGGGCCTGTCCAAAGCCTCGGGCGTACTGACAGGAGCCGGTTGGTCAGCGCCTGCAGCCATGGTCGCCGTCGTTTTCTGGTCTCTGGTCGACGTCGTGCTGGGGTTGGCCATCTTGTGGCGTAAATGGGCTGTGCGGGCCTGTTTGGCTCAGTTTGGCGTGGCCGTTATCTACATGGGTGCCGCCACAATCACTTCACCGGAATTGTGGACCGACCCGTTGGGCCCACTGGTGAAAATCCTGCCCGCGATGGTCTTATCCCTTGTCGCGTTGCCCATGTTGGCAAGTCGATGACGGACCCTGATCTGATCCTGCGCTGGTTGCACGTCATTGGCGCCTGTGTCCTGCTGGGGACCGGAGCAGGGATTGCCTTTTTCATGCTCATGGCACATCGCAGCAATGATCCGAAAATCATCGCGCATACTGCGGGTATCGTCGCGCTGGCCGACCTTTTGTTCACGACAACAGCAGTCATCCTGCAACCCATTACTGGCACTCTGTTAGCTTGGCGTATTGGGTGGTCGTTAAGCGAAGGATGGATTGCATTGTCCCTGGTGCTTTACGTGCTGACCGGTCTTTTCTGGTTGCCGGTGATTTGGGTGCAACTTCGAATGCGGGATTATGCCAGAACAGCGGCAGAGCAGGGGTCGTCTTTGCCGCAAGACTATTACCGTTTGTTTCGGTTTTGGTTCGCGTGTGGCGTGCCTGCCTTTCTTGCGGTGTTGGTCATCCTGTGGTTGATGATCGCGCGCCCGGCGATTTCTGTGTTTTAGGAAGGTCTGCAGCTTTCCTGACTGTTATTGGCCATCGCCCCAAGATAGCCTTGCCGCGAGACTTAGATCGGAGATTGCTTTGGAATCGCTACTTGTTCTTGTCGGCCTGATTGTTCTGGCAATCCCGGTCACGCTGGTCGCGCTGATGGTCGGACAAACCCGATTGCGCCGCCGAGTGGCAGAGCTGGAGGCGCGGATTTCGAATCTCTCGGCAGGTGACAACGTGGGTTCTGAAACCCACGAGGTAAAGGAGCCTGATCTACAGACAGACGTTGCAAAAGAAGCGCGCAGACCCGGCCCGTGGGCCGCGCCGAAACGGCAGAAAGAAGATACTCCTGTTGAAGAGGCGGAGGTGCCTTCTCCTGCCGTCGTATTCAATTCTGACCGGTTTACCGAGCTGGGCGCTTGGTTACGCGAAAACTGGTTCTATGTGGTCTCAGCCTTGTCGCTGGCGTTGGCCGGGATTTTCCTTGTGCAATACGGTGTTGAAAACGGATTGCTGCCTCCGGCGGCCCGCGTATTCGCGGCACTTGGGTTCGGGGCACTTCTGATCGTTGCGGGTGAAGTTCTGCGCCGGAAGTTCGGAGATGATGAGGATGCGTCCACAGCCTATTTGCCTTCCGTCTTTTCCGGGGCCGGGCTTGTTACCCTTTTCGGGGCAATTCTGGCCGCGCGCCAATTGTACAACCTGATTGGTGCCGAAGCGGCGCTGGCAGGGATGGTTGCCGTCGCTCTGATTGGTCTTGTACTGGGTTGGTTTCATGGCCCCTTGTTGGCGGCGGTCGGATTGGTCGGAGCATTCGCGGCCCCCTTCATGGTCGGTGGTTCGTCCGAGGATCCTTCGTGGCTTTATGCCTATTTCCTGCTGGTTGCCGTTTTGGGGCTTGGTATCGACACGGTTCGGCGTTGGGCGTGGGTGTCTGTTCTGACCGTGTTTGGGGCCTATTCGGCGAACCTGCTGCTGGTGGCAGGCGCGCCGAACACAGAACCGAGTTATCTGGTCGCTGCTTTGATACTGGCGGTTTTGGTGATGGCTATTCCCGCGCGTCGCATATGGCCGGATCACGCGGGCCCCATGATCTCTCAAATGATCCGCCATCCAAAGTCCCACCCTTGGCCTGACTTTCCAACCAGACTGGCGGCAGGCGCCGTTGCAGTCAGTTCGGCGATCTTGTCCTGGCATTGGGCGGATTCGGCGGCAGAGTTCTGGCTGGGTGTCACCTTGTTGACCGTCCTTGTGCTGGCCCTGTTGCTTTGGGCCAAGGATGCGCCCGCGCTTCAGGATTTGACCGTCCTGCCGGCGGTTGGGCTTGTATTCTATGTCTTGTCGCATGGGCTTGATCAGGGCGCGGTTCTTCGTGACTTTGCTGTCACTTATGCGGAAACGGTTGAGGCCGACTATCCAATGGTCGTCACGGTGTTGGTCGCGTTGGGAGCTTTGATCTCAATCCTGATGGCATGGCGGTCTGCACAGGCAAGTCAGTTTCGCGCGATCTGGGCCGGAGGGGCCGCTCTGTTTGCCCCGGCAATGGCGATCGGGCTGGAGGTCGGCTGGCATCCAGCTTCTGTAATTGGCGCATACCCCTGGGCATTACACGCTGTGGCGCTGGCCGTCCTTATGGTGGTTCTTGCGGAACGTTTTGCCCGTGTCGACGGAGAGGATCGGATGCGTGCTGCGCTGGCCACTTTGTCTGCGCTGTCTTGTCTGGTCTTTGCCTGCGTCATCGTGCTCAGCGCGGCGGCGCTGACGGTGGCGCTGGTGGCAAGCGTCGTGGTGGCGGCGGCTCTGGACCGCAGGTTCGCTTTGCCCCCGATGAGCTGGTTCATATGGGCCGGTGTCTTCACCGTCACCGTTCGACTGGTGCTTGATCCGGGGCTGGACTGGGCAAACACGGCTCCGGTGCCCGAGATGACATTGGTATACGGTGCGGCCACGATTGGCTTTGTCGTCGGCTGGTGGATGTTGCGCCCTTTGCAGCGCCCTGTGGCGTCGTTGTTGCTGGAGAGCGCTGCCTGGGCGACGGTGGGGATACTGCTGTCCCTGTTGTTGTTGCGCTGGCTTGAAGGGTTTGGCGAAGGTGGTGCCTATAGCAGCCACTGGGGGCTGGGGTTGTTGGCGGTTATCTGGCTGCTGCTGGCCTTTGCTCAGGTGCAGCGGTTCGAGCTGGGCGGAAAACTGAATTTTGTTCGCTATCTGCTCGCGGCATTTTTCGCCGCACATGGCGTGTTCCGGCTTGTCGAGTCGTTGGCCGAGCAAAACCCATTGGCAAACCAGTTCTCCGATCCGGTTTTGGGCCCGCCCGTTTTGAACACACTTGCCGTGGCCTACTTGTTGCCTGCCGTGGTCATCGGGTTTTCCGCACGTCGTATTCGGTCGATGCACTTGAAATTGCGGCTGGTCTGTTATGGCTTTGCCGGAGCGCTCGCCGCGTTTTGGCTGGCCCTGACGATCCGTCATTTCTGGAAGGGGGCCAAAGGAATGCATGTCGGCAGTGGCGTCACCCAGCCCGAGCTTTATACCTATACCATGGCCCTGCTGTTGATGGGGGCTGCGCTGTTCTATCAGTCGCTGGCGCGCGGGTCCGACCTGATGCGCAAGGCCGGGCTGCTGGTAATCGGGTTGGCTGTGGCCAAGGTCTTTCTGATCGACATCGCAGGACTGGGCGGGTTGATCCGGGTCTTCTCGCTGCTGGCGCTTGGCCTTGCGCTGGCTGGTCTGGCATGGCTGAACCGCTGGGCCAAACTGCGCCATTCGCCGCATGGGGCAGAACCTCTGGACCATTAGGCGCGGGCGTCTTATAAGCCCGCCATGCATGACCGTTTGGCCATCATTATTCGAATTATATCCCCGGCGCTCTGACCCTCTGAGACGCCGGGCAAAGGTGTTTGAGAACTCGCACCGACCGCTTCGATCCTAGTACGACCAGATCATCCAAAGGACGCCCCCAATGTGCGCCGACACGATCCAGACACCTGATTACAAAGACACGCTGAACCTGCCCAAAACCGACTTCCCCATGCGCGCTGGCCTGCCCAAGCGCGAACCCGCATGGCTGGAGCGCTGGGAAACCATCGGCGTCTATGACCGCCTGCGCGAGAAACAAGGCCGCACACCCTTTACCCTGCACGATGGCCCTCCTTACGCGAACGGCCACCTGCATATCGGCCACGCGCTGAATAAGACCATCAAGGACATGATCGTGCGCAGCCATCAGATGATGGGTTTTGACGCGCGTTACGTGCCCGGCTGGGACTGCCACGGCCTGCCGATCGAATGGAAGATCGAAGAACAATACCGCAAGAAGGGCAAGAACAAGGACGAGGTGAACATCGTCGATTTCCGTCAGGAATGCCGCAAGTTCGCCGAGGGCTGGATCGATATCCAGCGCGAAGAGTTCAAGCGCCTGGGCATCACCGGCAACTGGCCCGATCCCTACATCACCATGGACTATCACGCCGAGGCTGTGATCGCGGATGAGTTCATGAAGTTTCTGATGAACGGCACGCTTTATCAGGGCTCGAAACCCGTGATGTGGTCACCCATCGAAAAAACCGCTCTGGCCGAGGCCGAGGTCGAGTATCACGACAAGGAAAGCTTCACCATCTGGGTGAAGTTCAAGGTTGTCGACCCAATTGGCGGAGATGGCCAACAGCTGGAAAATCGGGATTTGGTTGGCGCTTACGTTGTCATATGGACGACGACTCCATGGACCATGCCGTCGAACAAAGCTGTCGTTTACGGCAAAGACATTTCCTACGGTCTGTACGAAGTTACTGGCACACCGGATGAATGCTGGGCCAATGTGGGCGACAAGTTTTTGCTGGCGGATAATCTTGCCGCAGACGTTTTGGGTCGTGCTCGACTTAATGATGATCAATGGACCCGTGTCAGGGATGTTGACCCAAGTGTGATCACGGGGCTGACCCACCCGCTGGCCGGAGCCGAAGGCGGCAATGGCGAATGGGACGACATCCGCGATTTCCGCGCTGCTGAGTTCGTGACCGACACCGAAGGGACCGGCTTCGTTCACTGCGCGCCGTCGCACGGGATGGAAGAATTCGAGCTGTATCGTGACTTGGGGATGCTCGAGCAGGTCATCACTTATAACGTGATGGACGACGGTAGCTTCCGCGCTGATCTGCCGTTCTTTGGCGGCAAATACATCCTGTCCCGTAAGGGCGGCGAGGGCGACGCGAACAAAGCCGTCATCGATAAGCTGGTCGAGGTCGGCGGGCTGCTGGCGCGTGGCAAGATCAAGCACAGCTATCCGCATTCATGGCGCTCGAAGGCACCGATCATCTATCGTAACACGCCGCAGTGGTTTGCATCCGTCGACCGCAAGCTGGACGACGGCATGGGCGAGATGGGCGACACGATCCGCGAACGCGCCCTGCGATCCATCGACGAACTGGTGAAATGGACGCCGCAGACCGGACGCAACCGCCTCTATTCGATGATCGAAGCCCGCCCGGACTGGGTTCTGTCCCGCCAGCGCGCCTGGGGTGTACCGCTGACCTGCTTTACCAAGAAGGGGGCCTTACCCACCGACGCGGATTACCTGCTGCGCAACGCAGGCCTCAACGCGCGCATCAAGGCTGCGTTCGAGAAAGACGGTGCAGACGTCTGGTACACCGACGGCTTCAAAGAAAGGATCCTCGACGGCATCGCCAACCCGGACGACTACGATCAGGTGTTCGACGTGCTGGACGTGTGGTTCGACTCGGGCTCGACCCACGCCTTCGTTCTGCGTGACCGCGAGGACGGGACCGAGGACGGCATCGCAGACGTCTACATGGAAGGCACCGACCAGCACCGCGGGTGGTTCCATTCGTCCATGCTGCAGGCCTGCGGCACCAAGGGCCGCGCGCCTTATCGGAACGTTGTCACCCACGGATTCACGCTGGACGCCAAAGGCAACAAAATGTCCAAATCGCTGGGCAACACGATTGTGCCGGAAGAAGTCGTCAAGCAATACGGCGCCGATATCCTGCGTCTGTGGGTGGCGCAGACCGACTATACCGCCGACCAGCGGATCGGGCCTGAGATCCTGAAAGGCACGGCCGACAGCTATCGTCGCCTGCGCAATACCATGCGGTTCATGCTGGGCTCACTGGCTGATTTCACCGAAGCGGATCGGGTCGCGCCCGAGGATATGCCGCGTCTGGAACGCTGGGTACTCAGCCGTCTGGCCGAACTGGATGAGCAGGTGCGCAAGGGCTACGCGTCCTTCGACTTTCAGGGCGTGTTCAGCGCCGTGTTCACGTTCGCCACAGTTGATCTGTCGTCTTTCTACTTCGACGTCCGCAAGGATGCGCTGTACTGCGATGGCGACAGCCTGCGCCGTCGTGCGTCGCGCACTGTTCTGGACATTCTGTTCCACCGCCTGACAACCTGGTTGGCTCCGGTTCTGGTGTTCACCATGGAAGAGGTGTGGCTGGAACGCTTCCCGGGCGATGACAGCTCGGTCCATCTGGTGGATTTCCCGGACACACCTGCCGACTGGCGTCACGCCGAGTTGGAAGAGGCCGTAGCCAAAGCGCGTCGCGTTCGCCGCGCGGTGACCGCTGCGCTGGAAGTTCAGCGTCAGGACAAGGTCATCGGATCGAGCCTCGAAGCCGCGCCGATCGTGCATGTCGAAGATCAGGAGACCCGTGACCTGCTGGCAACCTTTGACGTAGATGATCTGTGCATCACTTCCGGATTGGCGGTTTCGGGTGATCCTGCCCCTGCCGAGGCGTTCCGCGTGCCTGAAATCGAAGGCGTTGCGGTGGTCTTTGAAAAAGCCGAAGGCGACAAGTGTCAGCGCTGCTGGAAAATCTTGCCAGACGTCGGACGCCACACGCATCCGGGTGTGTGCAGCCGCTGTAACGACGCGCTTGGTTAACACTTACCCCCAGCCCATCGGCTGGGGGTTTTTCTTTCCCTGCTTGCAACAGCTTTGGTGATCTGAAACGCTGCGCCTATGCCGATGATTGCCGTAGAAACCCAATTTGGATGTCTGGGTGTCGAAGAAACAGACGGAGCCCTCACGCGCCTGGTCTGGGATGGCCAGGATGTGGGAGAGCCGACGGATTTGTTGCGTGAAGCCGCCGCGCAATTGAAAGCGTATGACGCCGGGCATCTGGACCGGTTTGACCTTCCTTACCGCGTCGCAGGGTCTGACTTCCAGCGACAGGTCTGCGATCTGATGTATGCGATTCCTCTGGGCGAAACGCGTACTTACGGAGATATCGCCAAAGAGCTTGGGCAGCCCGCGCAACCCGTAGGGCAGGCTTGCGGTGCAAACCCCATTCCGGTGATCATTCCCTGCCACAGGGTGCTCTCAGCAAATGGTCTTGGTGGCTTCTCCGGCGCCGGCGGGGTCGAGACCAAAGTGGCCCTGTTGCGCCATGAGAGCGCCGCCGGGCTTTTGATCTGACCTGTGAAATTCGGTTGCAATCCGTCTGCGGCGGGCACACCATATATATGTTGTTGAATTTGAAGGACCGCATTGCATGACCACGGATCAAGATCGCGCCGCCCGAAAGAAGGCCATTATTGACAGGTTGATGTCACTTGAAGCGCAAGAGCTTGCAACGGCGCAGGCGCATTACGATGCGTTTTTGAAGGACGCTCAACTGGATGATCGGGAAGGTCACGACAAGGATGACCTTGCCGCCTCACGCGAAAACGCTGACTTGGCGGCTGCGTTTGACGCCCCTGTGCATGCACACCACGCCAAGATCGACGTGATTGAAAACACCGATTTCGGTCTGACTGACACAGTTCAACCCGGCGCAGTGATCAAATTCAACAATCGCAGATTTGTCGTTTGCGTCTCGACCACCCGGTTCGAGGTGGATGGAAAAACGTATATGGGCATTTCAACACAAAGCCCGATTTACTTGGCCATGGTGGGCCTGCAAGAGGGTGATGTCTTTACCCATAACGGCACCGAGTTCGAGGTGCAGGACGTCATGTAGCTCGACTGTCGGCAGCGCTGCGTCAGGCGCGGCGCTGCGGTATGATTTGCTGCGCGATGCCTGCAAATGTCAGGTATAGGCTGGTGATCACCAGCCCCCAATGCGCCCAGCTTTCAGGGTGAAAATCGACCCAGGCCGCCCAACCGGCAAAGAACGTCCATGCCAGAGCCATAGGCAGGGTCAGGCTGCGCCAACGCTCGGTACGTACGGGATGGACAAACTTGAGCGGCAGGAACATCGCCAGCGACAGCAGTGTGACCAGCAGCAGAATAATCCAGAAATTCGGTTCGAGCGCGAAGATCACGATAACGAACATGTTCCAGCATCCCGGAAAACCGGAAAAGGAATTGTCCTTGGTCTTCATCCGGGTGTCCGCAAAATACATCGCGCTGGCAAAAGTTATGACGATGATCGCAAACCATCCCGTCCAGCCGTCCATCAGCCCGGACTTGAACAGGGCAAAGGCCGGTATGAACACATAGGTCAGGTAATCGATGATCAGATCCAGCAGAACACCATCAAATTCCGGGGCGTTCTTTTTGACGTGGTAATGACGCGCCAGAGGGCCATCGATTCCGTCCACGACAAAAGAAACAACCAGCCAAAGATACATCAGGCTCCATTTCTCTTCGACGGCGGCCAGCATGGCGAGCATGGCAAAAACAGCGCCGGTAGCAGTGAAGAGATGGACGGAAAGAGCTTTGAATCTGAGTGTCATGCACGCGTCATGACTGATGCACGCCTGAGATGCAAACCAAAAGCCGTGCGATTTTGATGGATGTGTGTGTCAGGCCTTGGGGTGCGCACGGTTGTAGACCTCCATCAACCGCGCCGTGTCCACGGCAGTATAGGCTTGGGTGGTTGAAAGCGACGCATGTCCCAGGAGCTCCTGAATGGCGCGCAAGTCGCCTCCGGCCGACAGAAGGTGCGTGGCGAAACTGTGCCGCATGGCGTGGGGTGTTGCGGTTGCAGGCAGGCCCAGTTGCATCCGCGCTTTGGCCATAACGCCCTGTATCGCACGTGGATTCAACGCCCCGCCGCGGACACCGCGGAACAATGGTGCGCCCTGTGCCTTCGGGTGAGGGCAGAGTTGCACGTACCGGTCGACGGCTTCACGGGCAGCAGGAAGAACCGGTACGACCCTCTCTTTGTCGCCCTTGCCAACGATGCGCAAGGTGGCGGGTAAAGGTACGTCTGCACCAGTCAATGACAGCGCCTCGGATATGCGCAGTCCGCACCCATAGAGCAACGTGACCACGGCCACATCCCGCGCGGCGACCCAATCCGAACTGGATTGCAACTCGACCGTGTCGATCATGGCGCGGGCGGCGTCTTCGGCCAGGGGGCGGGGCAGTTTCTTGGTGAATTTTGGTGCGCGTGTGGACAAGACAGCAGTGGGTTCAAAGCCTTCACGTTCGGCCAGCCAGCGGTAAAAGCTTTTGACGGCTGAGAGTTTGCGCGCCAGTGATCGTGCGCTTACGTCTGCACTGCGTTGGTCCGCCATCCAGGCACGCATATCTGACACAGTGATCCGTTCCAGCGCTTTCAACCCCTGCCGTTCAGCGTGGTGCAGCGTCATAAAGGACAGAAAATCCGTCACATCCCCGCGATAGGCGGTTTGCGTGTTCTGCGATCTACCCGCCAGCGCACCTAAGCTGTCCAGCCAATGCTGCAGCGCATCGCGGCAGGCGGGTGAGATCAGGCTCACGACAGCCAGTGGCGCATCGAGCGTTCGAACACGCCAGCAAAAAAGCTTAAAAGGTCGGTGCCAAGCTGCGGCGTGAAATGCCGCGGATCCCGCGCACCCATGACAATCATTCCCGGCAAACGACCGGGGCCGAGGTCAAGCTTCAGGCAGGCTTCGGACCGCAATTGATCTGCAAGCGCGCCAAAAATGCGGCGGTTGGGATGATGCACCTCGCGCAGTGTGACGTCGCGGGCCGGTCCGCCGCGATCAATGGTCAGGTACTGGTCGATAAAGCCGGGTTCGGCAATGGTTAGAACGCCCCCCAACGTATCAACTGCTGGATCGTCCTGAACCACGGTTGTTTCCAGAACCAAAGTGATGTGATCAACACGCAAAATATCGGCAACGTCCGCGCCAAGCGCGCGCAGGAAATCTTCGAATTCGACCGGCTCCAACAGACGCAGAATTGCGCGATGCACTTGGTTTGTGCCCGCCAGATTCTCGTAGGCTGCTGCTATCACAGACCGATGGGTGTCTTCCAACCGGTCCAGCCGCGCTTCGAGCCGTTGCATGGCGATGCCGCGCAAATCGATTACATTGTCGCCGCGTGCGCGTTCATTGGCACTGACCAGCGCCTGCATCAGATCCTTGTCATCCAACACGACGTCAGGCTCGGCCAGAATCGCCGCGCGGAGGTTATCCTCGAGTTTGGGGTTGCTGCTCATGTCCCGTCCGGTCTTTTTTTGTTGAGCGGCTTATAACATGCCAGACCGGTTTTGCCTTGGGAAAAATGCACGCAAAGGTGGATTTCCTTGAGTGCTGTGGCGAAGGGGCTCTCGCCCGACATGCCTGATCACAGATCAAGCAAAGGGTCGTTGGGCCGGGCGCGGTGCCTGAAAGCACCGCGCGGTCTTGCAAAAGGTCAGAGGATTTTCTGACCTGTCTTGGCCCAATCGGCCAGGAAGGTTTCCAGACCTTTGTCGGTCAACGGGTGGTCAGCGAGCTTTTTGATCACGGCTGGCGGAGCAGTGATGACATCAGCACCAATGCGGGCGCTGTCGGTCACATGGTTCACGGTGCGGATCGAGGCGGCCAGGATTTCAGTCTCGAACCCGTAATTGTCATAGACTTGGCGGATGTCGGCAATCAGATCCATGCCGTCGAGGTTGATGTCGTCGAGGCGACCAATGAAAGGCGAGATGAAAGTTGCACCTGCTTTGGCAGCAAGGATGGCCTGATTGGTCGAGAAACAAAGCGTCACGTTGACCATCTGACCTTCGTCGCTGAGCGTTTTGCAGGTTTTCAGGCCCGCCCATGTCAGCGGCACTTTCACTGCGATGTTCGGCGCGATCTTGGCCAGCTTGCGGCCTTCGGCGATCATGTCCTCAGCTTCGGTGGCGACAACCTCGGCCGAAACCGGACCGTCGACCAGATCACAGATCTCTTTGGTTACTTCCAGAATGTCGCGACCCGACTTTAGGATCAGCGAAGGGTTGGTGGTTACGCCGTCCACCATGCCAAGATCGTTCAGTTCGGCGATGGCGTCGATCTCGGCGGTGTCTACGAAGAATTTCATGAGGGCAGTCCTTTGATGGGTTGGCCTTGGTCGCGGATGGCTTTACCTCAAAGTGAGCCATGCTGGAACCCCCTGCTAAGGATATGCTGTGAGCGCTAACGGATTTTTCGACCAAGGAGAGCTGATTGCGGTGCTGACAACGCAGCCGCTGGACCGGACGTTGGATTACAAAGCGCCCGAAGGCGGGTGTTTTCTAGGTGCGTTTGTCGAAGTGCCTTTGGGGCCACGCAAGGTTCTTGGCGTGGTCTGGGGCCCTGGGCAGGGCGGGTTTGATCTGAGCAAGGCTCGGTCCGTGATCCGGGTACTTGAGGTTGCACCGATGCGCGAAGAGATGCAGGTGTTTCTGGGCAAGGTCGCCGACTACACGCTGACACCGATGCCAGCGATGCTGCGTTTGGCAACCCGTGCGCCGGGGCTGGGGGACCCTCCGTCAATGCGCAAAGTGTATCGCCTTGGCAGTGGCGAACCGGACAGGATGACCGATGCGCGATCCCGTGTGCTGGAGGTTTTGCGAGACTATGGTGGCCTCGCCTTTACATTGAAGGAACTGGCCGAGCAGGCAGGTGTAACCTCCTCTGTTGTCAAAGGGTTGGTCAAACAAGGTGCTGTCCGGGAAGAGGACAGCCCGCGCGATCTGCCGTACCCGCATCTTGATCCGAACCTGCCGGGTAAAGACCTGACCGAAGATCAGGCGGCGGCTGTGGCGCGATTGCGGGCCGGGCAGCAGACAGGCGACTATGGCACAACACTCCTGAAAGGTGTCACGGGTTCGGGCAAGACCGAAGTGTATCTGGAAGCCGTCGCCGAAGCCTTGCGGATGGGACGCCAGGCTTTGGTCTTGCTGCCGGAAATTGCGCTGACCGCTGAATTCCTGACCCGTGTCGAGGCGCGGTTCGGTGCGCGACCGGCCGAATGGCACTCGGGCGCGACAATGACGGAACGCCGCCGGGTCTGGCGGATGGTTGGGCAGGGGGATGCACAGCTGGTTGTAGGTGCACGATCTGCATTGTTTTTGCCGTTCCGCGATTTGGGGCTTGTGGTGGTCGATGAGGAACACGACACCTCTTACAAACAGGAAGACGGCGTGCACTACAGCGCGCGGGATATGGCAGTTTTGCGTTCGGCCATTTGCGGCGCGCGGGTGATTCTGGCCAGTGCGACGCCGTCGCTGGAAAGCTGGGCAAACGCTGAAGCAGGAAAGTATGACCGGATCGACCTGACTTCGCGCTTCGGCGCGGCGGTTCTGCCTGAGATGAAGCCCATTGATATGCGCGCTGAGCAGATGCAGCCCGGAACATGGATTTCTCCGTCCCTGCGGCAGGCGGTGCGGCAGCGGGTTGAAAAGGGTGAACAATCGCTGCTGTTTATAAACCGTCGTGGATATGCGCCGGTAACTCTGTGCCGGGCTTGCGGTGAACAGATCGCCTGCGACTATTGTGACGCGCGCATGGTTGAACATCGGTTTCTGAAACGCCTGATGTGCCACCAATGCGGTGAGACCAAGCCGATGCCCGAAATCTGTCCGTCCTGCGGCGTAGAAGGCAAACTGGCCCCGGTTGGGCCGGGGATCGAGCGGCTGGCAGAAGAGGCCGAAGCGACCTTTCCGGATGCCAAGATTGCGATGCTGAGTTCCGATCTTTTCGGCTCGGCCCGTGCGCTGAAAGCCAAGATCGAAGAGATTGCCGCAGGAGATGCGGACATCATCATCGGCACTCAGTTGGTCGCCAAGGGGCATAACTTCCCCAAACTCACCTTGGTCGGCGTTATTGATGCGGACCTGTCACTGCACGGTGCCGATCTGCGCGCAGCAGAACGAACGTTTCAATTGATGCGGCAGGTTGCCGGGCGTGCTGGCAGGGCGGATAAGCCGGGGCAGGCGTTGTTGCAGACGTTCCAACCAGAACACCCCGTGATCCGGGCGATCCTGTCCGGTGATGAGGAAGGTTTCTGGAAAGCCGAAGCCGCTGGGCGGCAGGCGGCGGGGGTTCCCCCTTATGGGCGCATGGCCGGAATTGTGTTGTCGGGGCCGGAGGTCGGCCCGGTCTTCGATATCGGCAACGCGATGGCCCGCAATGATACCCCTGTGCGCGATGTGGGGGGGCAAGTTTTTGGCCCTGCACCAGCGCCGATTGCGCGTATTCGCGGACGGCACCGTGTGCGCCTTCTGGTCAAAGCCCCAAAAGGGGCCCCTATTCAGGACGCGATTGCCCGCTGGATCGCGCCTTTGCGTCTGAAAGGTGACATCCGCCTGACTGTCGATATCGACCCGCAGAGCTTTTACTGACCTCTGCATCAGCGCAGGGCGGCTGTGCGCCAACGGCTTCCCTCTCGCCAAGACGACGAAATGGGCGTAGAGGACCAATATGCTAAATCCCATGCCCCTCAACGAGGCGCAGAGCCTTCCGTTCTGGCGTCGTCCTGTCACGCTCTTGTTTGTGATGGCCATGACCATGCCCATCGCGTTTAACGCGTGGAGTGCTTTGCTGAACAATTTCGTCATTGAGGTGGCGAATTTTGATGGGGCCGATATTGGCCTGCTGCATACGGTACGTGAAATTCCGGGCTTTCTGGCGATTGGCGTGATCGCCGTCATCATTTTCATCCGCGAGCAGGTTCTGGCGATGATTTCGCTGATGATGCTTGGGGTGGCAACCGCTGTAACAGCCTGGTTCCCCAGCTTGGGTGGGTTGTTGTTTGTGACCCTGTTCAGCTCGATCGGGTTTCACTACTATGAAACGGTAAATCAGTCGCTGCAGCTGCAATGGCTGCCCAAGGATCGCGCGCCGCAAATTCTGGGATGGCTGGTTGCGATGGGCTCGGCAGCAACGGCGGTGGTCTACGGGTTGATCGTTCTGACCTGG
This sequence comes from Ruegeria sp. HKCCD4315, assembly GCF_013112245.1. Taxonomy (NCBI): domain Bacteria; kingdom Pseudomonadati; phylum Pseudomonadota; class Alphaproteobacteria; order Rhodobacterales; family Roseobacteraceae; genus Ruegeria; species Ruegeria sp. HKCCD4315. Next base: position 836,003 of record NZ_WVRN01000001.1, read on the forward strand.
GAGCGCTTTGATCTGTCCTACAACTTCGTTTTCATGGCTGCAGGCGGCGTGACGGTCTTGTTGGCCCTGTTCAGCCTGATCGCCTATCCTCAGTTTGATGCCCCAACACCGCAGACCAAAAAGCTGATCCTGCGTCGCCGGTACTGGCTCTACTACGCGTTACAATTCATGGCCGGCGCACGGCGGCAGATTTTTATTGTGTTTGCCGGGTTCATGATGGTCGAAAAGTTCGGTTTCAAAGTGCATGAACTGACCAGCCTTTACCTGATCAACCTGATGATCAACATGATGGCCGCGCCTTTGCTGGGGAAAGCTGTGGCAAAGTTTGGCGAGCGGCGGACCCTGATCTTCGAATATGCCGGGCTGGCTATCGTGTTTGCGGCTTATGGCGGTATCTACTGGTTCGGCTGGGGGGTGCTGCTGGCGGCGATCCTTTATGTGATCGACCATGTGCTCTTCGCACTGGCGCTGGCGCTGAAAACCTATTTTCAGAAAATCGCGGACCCTGCGGACATTGCTCCGACAGCGGCCGTGGCTTTCACGATCAACCACATCGCCGCTGTGTTCCTGCCTGCTTTGCTGGGGCTTTTGTGGGTGGTTTCGCCGGGCGCAGTGTTTGGTTTGGCGGCGGCTATGGCGATTGTTTCACTTCTGTTGTCGCTGTTGATCCCGCGCCATCCCGAACCGGGCAATGAGACAACCCTGACCAAATACGCTCCGGCACCTGCGGAATAGGCTGGGCGGCTTGACCTTCTCGGCGCGGCGTCCTAGGCGCTGTGCCAACTGAGACAGGAGGCCCAGATGCCCACATTCACCGCGCTGACTACGCTGACAGGTAAGAAGGCCGCCGAAGGTCTGGGCGAAGCCATGGAGCGTTTGGAGCCGGAACCCACCGGTGTTGGTGTGTTCGAGGTCGAGGATGGTTCGGGCCTGTGGGAAGTGGGCGGTTATTTCACTGAAGCCCCGGACGAAACCGCGCTGGCGGTCCTTGCGGCTGCGTTCGAGGCGAAGCCCTTTGTCGTGTCTGAGCTGCCTGAAACCGACTGGGTCGCACATGTGCGCCGCGAGCTTGCGCCCGTCGAAGCAGGTCGGTTCTTTGTCTACGGCAGCCATGATGCCGACAAGATGCCCGAAGGCCGCATTCCGTTGCTGATCGAGGCTGCAATGGCCTTTGGCACCGGGCATCACGGCACAACATTGGGCTGCTTGAAAGCACTGGATTGCTTGTTGGACGAAGGATTTACTGCATCGAAAGTGGCGGATATTGGCTGTGGTACGGCTGTTTTGGCCATGGCCGCCGCTCGGGTCTGGGATGGTGACATCATCGCCAGCGATATCGACGAAGTCGCCGTTGACGTGGCCGAGGCGAACCTGAAGGCAAACGGTATGTCAGGTGCGGTGAAATGCGTCGAGGCCGCTGGCTTCGATCATCCTGACCTCAAAGCACACGCCCCGTATGATCTGATCTTTGCCAATATTCTGAAGGGTCCGCTGGTGGCGCTATCGCCTGAAATCTCCGCGAATCTGCGCCCCGGAGGGTATGCGATATTGTCGGGAATCCTTAACGAGCAGGCAGATGATGTGGTTTCCGTTTATTCTCAAAACGAGTTCAATCTTACGCACAGGGGTGAGATTGGTGAATGGACGACCCTAATTTTAAGCAAACAGGGCGCGAATTAGGCCATTTGCAGGAGTTTTGTGGAATTTTGCCACGCTTTTGTCGCAATCTCTAATTACCGTTTTCTGATCAAAGTCGAGGGGGGCGGTTTTTGGAGGCTGCCATGACGGGTAAACAACTGGAGTTCAATCAGCGCGTTAATCGCCTGAACAAGAAGCATCAGAAGATGAGCCGGGGCTATCGCGCAACGATGCGCAAGGATGGTCTGGTGGTCATGAAGCCGCAACGGGTCAGTTCTGCCGTGCCAGTGCGGGTCCTGCTATTCACGCTTGTTGCGTTCTTTGTGTTCAAAGCGTTTCTTTTGTCTCACCTTGGGCCGACGGGATATCAATACAGAATCGACAGCCTGAGCGAAGGCACCAAAGTCGAACAGGCAGGGGCTTGGGTGATGCAGATCGATCCGGTGTCACAGGCGCTGTCCCAGCAAATGAACAAGCTTCTCTTCTGAATTCTATGCTCTAATCAAAAAAACACCGCGTGCCGTCCGGGCGCGCGGTGTTTCTTTCTGCCCTCATGACGAAAAAGCCAGGAGCGTGTAAGTGGTGGTCGGGATCACCGACGGCCTTCGGCGATGGCGTCAATGTCGCCACGGCACAGGCCGATGTCTTCCAGCTCGCGGTCGCTCAGAACGATCAGCGCGTTGCGGGTTACGCGGGCGTCATTCCATTCGATTGCGGCGTTCACGGCCGATACGAAATATGCGCCGATACGGCCAACGAGGCCGAACGAGCCAGTGGTGGCGATGCGGGTAGTGTCCAGTGCAGCCATATCCTGTTTCCTTCTGGTTTGTGTTCAATTTTCAATCTTGCGATCTGAGCGGCATCTAGTGCTGCCAATTCGTGTGCACAAGTACAGTTTTTGCATGTGTCCTATGCATTTTTTGCAATGCTCTGAAATGCTGAAACCCCCTTAATTTATTGGTAAATTTGCGTTAACAAAGGTGACGTTTTCAGACCTTTTCGACGTCGTAAATCTGCTTTGGGGTCGCGACTGAGATACAGGTGTCGCTTTCAGACTTCAGGTCAATTCGCTTGGAAAATGTTCACGCTTCGTGCTAGGCGTTGAAAAAAGATCACAAAACCCGAGCAGGCCGAGGCACAACATGCGAATTCTGGGCATTGATCCGGGGCTTAGGACCCTGGGGTGGGGCGTCATCGAATCAAATGGCAGCCGTCTGAGCCATATTGCCAATGGATTGTGCAAGTCAGATGGGGATGATCTGGGTGAGCGTCTGCTGTCGCTGCACAACCAGATTGTTGAGGTGATCGCCGATCATCAACCGGACCAGGCTGCGATCGAACAAACATTTGTGAACAAGGATGGGGCGGGGACGCTCAAACTGGGTCAGGCGCGGGGCGTTGCGTTGCTGACATTGGCGCAGGCTGGATTGCCAGTTGGCGAATACGCTCCCAATCGGGTCAAGAAGACCGTCGTGGGTGTGGGTCACGCCGAGAAAGAACAGGTGCTCCACATGGTCAAGCTACAGTTGCCGGGCTGTCTGCCAAAAGGAGCCGATGCTGCTGATGCGCTGGCGATTGCGATCTGTCACGCTTATTACGGAAAGACGCAGCAGGCGGGTGTGAAAGAGGTTCGGGCATGATTGGCAAACTGACAGGGCGGCTGGATTATCGCGCAGCAGATCACGTTCTGATCGATGTTCGGGGTGTTGGCTATATCGTCTATTGTTCTGACCGGACCATGGCGGCGTTGCCAGGCGTGGGCGAGGCAGTCTCGATCTATACCGACATGGTCGTGCGCGAAGATCTGATGCAGCTTTATGGATTTCTGTCCTTGGTCGAAAAGGAATGGCATCGCCTTTTGTGCTCGGTTCAGGGCGTTGGCGCAAAGGTGTCTTTGGCCATCCTCAGCGCTTTGGGGCCGGATGGTGTAAGCCGCGCCATTGCCCTGGGTGATTGGGGTGCGGTCAAAGCGGCCAAGGGTGTTGGGCCTAAAACGGCGCAGAGGATTGTGCTGGACCTCAAAGACAAGGCGCCGGGTGTCATGGCCATGGGCGGCACGGTTGCCGAGGCGCTGGATGGGCCAGCGCTTGAAGTTGTCGAATTGGCCGAACCTGCGCCCGCGCCCAAGCGGTCGTCTAAACCGCCATCGGGGGCTGCTGCGGCGTCTGCCGGGGCGTTGTCGGCTTTGGCAAATCTTGGGTATGGTCCCTCCGACGCAGCAGCGGCTGTGGCTGAAGCAGCGGCAAGCCAGCCCGAAGCGGGCGAGGCCGAATTGATCCGCGCGGCGCTTAGACTGTTAGCTCCGAAAGGGTAAGTGAATGGTAGACGCTGATCCCACCCTGCGCCCGGACCCTCTGCCCGAGGACAACGACCGCGCCTTGCGCCCACAGGGGCTGAACGAATTCATCGGTCAGGCCGAGGCGCGGGCCAACCTGCGTATCTTTATTCAATCCGCCAAGCAACGGGGCGAGGCGATGGATCATACCTTGTTCCATGGCCCGCCGGGATTGGGGAAGACGACTCTGGCGCAGATCATGGCGCGTGAATTGGGTGTCAACTTTCGTATGACCTCTGGCCCGGTCCTGGCCAAGGCGGGTGATCTGGCGGCGATCCTGACCAATCTGGAAGCACGCGATGTGCTGTTCATCGATGAAATCCACCGTTTGAACCCGGCGGTGGAAGAGGTGCTGTATCCCGCGATGGAGGATTTCGAGCTGGATCTGGTGATCGGCGAAGGACCTGCGGCGAGAACCGTGCGGATCGAGTTGCAGCCGTTCACGCTGGTGGGGGCCACGACGCGAATGGGTTTGCTGACAACCCCTTTGCGCGACCGTTTCGGCATCCCGACGCGATTGCAGTTTTACACAGTCGATGAATTGCATGAGATCGTCACGCGCAACGCGCGGAAGCTGGGCGCGCCTGCAGATGACGATGGCGCACGAGAGATTGCGCGCAGGTCTCGTGGCACCCCTCGGATTGCGGGGCGGTTGCTGCGGCGGGTTGTGGACTTTGCCATCGTTGAAGGCGATGGGCGGATCACGCGCGAACTGGCGGACGGAGCCTTGACACGGCTGGGCGTGGATCATTTGGGACTGGATGGCGCGGACCGTCGGTATCTGAAGCTGATCGCTGAAAACTATGGTGGCGGTCCCGTTGGGATCGAGACGATGTCGGCGGCCTTGTCTGAAAGCCGCGACTCGCTGGAAGAAGTTATCGAACCCTTTCTGTTGCAGCAGGGATTGATTCAACGCACCCCGCGTGGACGGATGTTGGCGCAAAAGGCGTGGACCCATTTGGGTATGGCTGCACCTAAGCGGCAGAGCGATCTGTTTGGTTGAAGCCCGGGCGCAGAGATTCTAAGCCTTCGGCGAGAGTATTTTTGAAAAGATGAAGGGTTGGGTGTGACACCGGAAGAGATCGAGGCGCTGTTCACGCGCGAAAGCGGTGAGTTTCTGTTTGCCCGCTGGGGGCGGCCGATTGTGCCAATCGTGTTTGGTGTTGAAGACGAGACGCTAGCCACGGTGAAAGGTGCGTTTGAGGCCGTTGTCACTTTGGCTGGGCATCAGATGGCAGAAACCGATCCAGAACTTGGTGCCAACTGCATGGTCTTCTTTTTTCGGGACTGGCAGGAATTGCTGGAAGTGCCGGATCTTGATCGACTGATCCCGGACCTTGGGCCGTTGGTGGAACGCCTGGTGGCTGCGGATGCCAATCAGTATCGCATATTCCGGTTTGAGGAAGACGGCACAATTCGCGCAGCCTTTGTATTTCTGCGAATGGATAAGGAGTTGTCCGAGGTTCCGGCGGAAACGCTTGCCCTTAGCCAGGTGGTGCAGACTGTCTTGCTTTGGTCCGATACTGCGTTTCGCACGCAATCACCGCTGGCTGTCGCAGGCGAGGCAACGATCCTGCGCCCTGACATTGCTGCATTGATCCGGGCCGCCTATGATCCGGTCCTGCCCGGGGCGGCCCTGGATGCGTCTCATGCGCTCAGGCTGTTTGCCCGGCTGGAGCTGCCACAATGAAACACGTGTACCCGGTTCGCGTTTACTATGAAGACACTGACATGGGCGGTGTCGTCTATCACGCGAATTACCTGCGGTACATTGAGCGTGCCCGATCAGATTGGGTGCGCAATCTGGGCAATGATCAGAACGCAATGCGTGAGGAAGGTATTGTTTGGGTCGTGCGGCGGGTTGAGGCCGATTACCTTTCGCCTGCCAAGTTTGATGACGAGTTGATTGTTGAAACCGAAGTGACTGAGATTTCCGGCGTGCGCCTGACGATGGCGCAGCTGGTTCGGCGGGGGGAAACCGAGATTTTTCGCGCTTCGGTCACGGCCGTGTGCATCAACAAGGATGGCAAGCCGATCCGCCTTCCGGCAGAGATTCGCGCATTGATGTAACAATTTGCGGACGAAGGGTGGTTCTATTGGCTTTTCAACCCCAACTGCGTTAGCGTTTGGCAAAACAAGGCCAAGCAAACGGCCGTCAGGCAAAAACAAAGAGCAGGTTCATGGAAGCTGAAACGCTGGCGCTGGCGCAGGAGATCGATTTCTCCATGTGGGGGCTGTATGCCCGCGCGACCTTTATCGTCAAATTGGTGATGTTGATGCTGATCGGCGCATCGATCTGGTCCTGGGGCATTATCATCCAAAAGCTGATCAACTATCGGGCCGCGCGTCGTGAGGCGCAGGTGTTCGACGAAAGCTTTTGGTCGGGCAACCCATTGGATGAGCTGTTTGAGCAGATCGGAACACAACCGGACGGCAGTTCTGAAAAGATCTTTGCCGCAGGTATGATCGAATGGCGAAGGTCACACCGAAATGATGGTGGGCTGATCGCCGGTGCAACTGCGCGGATCGACCGATCGATGGATGTTGCCATCGCAAAAGAGGCGGAGACCTTGCAGAAAGGGTTGCCCATTTTGGCCACGGTGGGATCAACCGCGCCGTTTATTGGCCTGTTCGGTACCGTCTGGGGCATCATGAATGCCTTTATCGAGATCGCTGAGCAGCAGAACACCAATCTGGCCGTTGTCGCCCCAGGTATCGCCGAAGCGCTGTTGGCGACGGGTCTGGGTCTATTGGCCGCGATCCCGGCGGTTATTTTCTACAACAAGCTCAGCGCGGATAGTGATCGGATCGTTGGAGGGTATGAGGCTTTTGCCGATGAGTTCGCCACTATTCTGTCGCGTCAGTTGGACAGCTGACCATGGGCGCGGCAGTTCAGCAATCTTCGGGTGGTAACGGGCGCAGGCGCGGACGGCGTCGCGGGCGCGCTCAGCCCATGGCCGAGATCAACGTGACCCCGTTTGTGGACGTCATGTTGGTGTTGCTGATCATATTCATGGTCGCGGCACCGCTGCTGACCGTGGGTGTTCCTGTCGATCTGCCTAAGACTGCGGCAAGCGCTTTGCCCGGTGACAACGAGGAACCATTGACCGTGACGCTCACCGCAGATGGGCGCGTACAAATCCAGACGACGGATGTCTTGCGCGAAGAGTTGATTGGCAAGCTGCGCGCGATTGCGGCAGAGCGGAGCAGTGACCGTGTGTTCCTGCGCGCTGATGGTGCAATTCCCTACGCGCAGGTGATGCAGGTCATGGGCGCGCTGAATGCGGGTGGGTTTTCCAACGTTGGCCTTGTGACCGATACGGGCGGGCCGACGCTGGATGAAGGTGGAGAGTGAGGTCGCACGGTGGATACCGGCACCAAGATTTCGGCGATTGCGCATGTCAGCCTGATTGGCGTCGCGCTTTTTGGCGGCACCTTCCGGTCCGAGCCGTTGCCGATGGCCGTGCAGGATGTTTCCGTGATTACCGCTGAACAGTTTGCGGCCATGACTGCGCAGCGCGACGCGCCTGACGTTTCCGAAGTACCGGCTGCTCTTCAGCAACCACCCGAACCTGAGCAGACCGAAACCACTGCTCCGGAGGCGGTGGTTGAGGAACAGTCGCGCCCCGAACCCGTGGTTCCTGCTGAACCTGACCCTGAACCTGCGCCCGTTATCGTTGAGGCCCCGCCAGAGCCCGATCTGCCGGAAGAGCCACCTTCGTTGGCCGAGCCTGAGGTTGAAACCGTTGCACAGCCCGTGCAGCCCGAGCCTGAGGCGCAGCCACGCCCTGCTGATCGCGTTGCGCCCGAGGCGATAGCGCCGCCGCCGCCCGAAGCGACACCGGATGAGTTTGAAACTCCACCGGTGTCATTAGATGAGGGCGCTGAGGTGCAGCAGGAACAGCAAGATCAGACCGCCCCGGATGAGGCCGCGCCAGAGATCGTGACCGAGGCGGAAGAGACCAAGGAACCGCTGCTCAGTTCACCTCGTCCGCGCACGCGCCCCAATCGGCCCAGTCCGCCGCCCGAACCGGAAGTTGCTGAAACGCCCGACGCGACCCCGGAATCTGAAGCGCAGGCAGACGAAACTGCGATAAACGATGCCTTGGCTGAAGCCCTGGGCGCAGGCACCGAGCCCTCGGGTCCGCCGCTCACCAGCGGTGAGAAAGATGCGATGCGACTGGCTGTCTCCAGATGCTGGAACGTAGGTTCACTGTCTACAGATGCACTGAACACGGTGGTTGTTGTTGCGTTTTCGCTGAACCGTGATGGTACAGTTGTAGGCGGTAGTATTCGGATGCTGGACAGCTCGGGCGGGTCTGCCGGTGCCGCCAATCAGGCTTACCAGGCTGCCCGACGCGCGATTTTGCGCTGTGGAGCCAAAGGATATGACTTGCCTGCTGACAAATACGCTCAGTGGCAGGATGTTGAGATTACATTCAATCCCGAGAGGATGCGGATCAAATGATGAAACTTCTGACCAGCCTCTTTGTCGGCCTGACCCTAATGTCCGCGCCGGTTTACGCACAAAACGGCCCCCTGCGGCTGGAATTGGACCAGGGCATAATCGAGCCCTTGCCCTTTGCGGTTCCCAATTTCGTGCCCGATGGCCCCTCTGCCGCGCAATACGCGCAGGATATTTCGCGTGTGGTGGCAGCGGATTTGACCGGGACGGGCCTGTTTCGCGAAATCTCATCGGATGCGTTCATCAGCCGGGTCAGCAGTTTTGAAGCGCCAGTACAATTTGCTGACTGGAAAGCAATCAACGCTGATGCACTGGTCACCGGGGCAGTCAATGTTTCGGGGAAACGATTGACGGTTCGGTTCCGTGTCTGGGATGTGTTCTCGGGTCAGGAACTTGGCACCGGCCTGCAACTGGCAGGTACGACCGATGGTTGGCGTCGCATGGCGCATAAGGTGGCTGATCAGGTCTATAGCCGGATCACGGGCGAAGGGGGGTATTTCGACAGTCGCGTGGCTTTCGTGTCGGAAAGTGGACCCAAGGATCAACGCCTCAAGCGGTTGGCGATCATGGATTACGACGGCGCAAATGTGCAGTACCTGACCGACAGTTCCGCCATCGTACTGGCACCGCGCTTTTCACCCACAGGTGACCGGTTGCTTTACACCAGCTACGAAAGCGGCAGCCCGCGCATCTATGTTCTGGATGTCGGACGCGTGAAACGGCAGGAACTCAAGACCCAGGACGGCACCATGAGCTTCTCGCCCCGCTTCTCGCCAGATGGTCGGTCGATCGTGTATTCGCTGATTCAGGGCGGTAACACGGATTTGTGGAAGATGGATCTGGCCTCGGGTCAAAGTACACGCCTGACCAACACGCCTGCAATCGAAACGGCACCCAGCTATTCACCGGATGGCAGCCGCATCGTTTTTGAAAGCGACCGGTCGGGCACGCCGCAGCTCTACGTGATGCCCGCAAACGGGGGAGAGGCAACGCGGATCAGCTTTGGCGCGGGGCGCTATGGCACCCCGGTTTGGTCGCCGCGCGGCGATTTGATTGCTTTTACCAAGCAAAACAAAGGCCGGTTCCACATTGGCGTCATGCGCACAGACGGGTCGGAAGAGCGGTTGCTGACGGCGTCATTCCTGGACGAAGGCCCTACCTGGTCGCCCAATGGTCGCGTTATTATGTTCACCCGCGAAACGCAGGGGGCAAGCGGTAGGGCCTCGCTGTATTCAGTGGATATATCGGGCCGCAACCTGCGCCCGGTACGCACTCCGGATGGTGGCAGCGACCCGTCATGGGGCCCATTGCAGAATTGATCGCAGCAAAGTTCACAACGAATCGCGCCTGTGGTAGACAGGCGGCAATAATCAAAACACGAGGCACTTGAAATGAACGTATTGAGCAAAGTTCTGGCGCTGGGCGCACTGAGTGTGATTGCCGCCTGTACAAATAACGACCCTTCTGCGTTGGGGGGCGGTGGCGCAGGTGGCACTGGCGCAATCGTGCCGGGCTCGCCAAGCGACCCACGTTCGCCGGCGTATTTCCAGCAGACGGTTGGCGACCGTGTCCTTTTCGCTGTTGATCAGTCCACCCTTACGCCGCAGGCACAAACAGTGCTGCAAGGGCAGGCTGAATGGCTGCTGGCCAACCCTGATTTTGTCGCCACGATTGAAGGGCACGCGGATGAACAGGGTACGCGGGAGTACAACCTTGCACTGGGTGCGCGCCGGGCTAACGCTGCACGCGAATATCTGATTTCCCGCGGTGTGGCAGGTAATCGACTTAAAACAGTCAGCTACGGCAAGGAACGCCCGATCGAGATTTGCAGCACCGAGGACTGCTATTCCAAAAACCGACGCGCGGTGACGGTGCTGACCGGGTCAACTTTGGGGTAAGACGATGCGTATTGCAGGATGGGTTTTGGCAGCCGTCGTGGCAACGGCGGGCGTGGCAAAGGGACAGGATCAGCAGACCTTGGCGGATATTCGTCAGGAGCTGACTGTGCTGCATGTCGAGATACAGCGCCTGAAGCGCGAGTTTTCCACCACAGGATCGCCTGCGCCCAACCTTTCCGGCAGTTCGGTGCTTGAGCGTGTCGACGCGATTGAAGCAGAGCTGCAGCGTCTGACGCGCCAGACCGAGCAATTGAACCAACGGGTGCAGAATATCGTCACTGACGGCACAAACCGCATCGGGGATCTGGAGTTTCGGCTGGTCGAACTGGAAGGCGGAGACCTGTCCGCGCTTGAGGAAACATCAACACTGGGCGGTGACACGGTGTCAGAAACGGGCTCGGCGAACGTTGCAACGCCACCTGCAACTGACCAAACCGAGCTTGCCGTGGGCGAGCGCGCAGATTTCGATACGGCGTCGCAAGCTTTGACCGATGGGGATTTCCAGACCGCCGCTACCATGTTTGCGCAGTTCGAGGCAAACTATCCCGGCAGCCCTCTGGCCCCTGAAGCGAACCTTAAACGAGGCCACGCCCTTGAAGGTCTGGGCGACACCCGCGAAGCGGCCCGTGCCTTTTTGGCCAGCTTTACCGGTGATTCCGAGGGGGCCTTTGCCCCCGAGGCTCTGTATGAGCTGGGCGCGGCATTGGGCCGATTGGGACAAACCGATCAGGCCTGTATCACGCTGAACGAGGTCGGGGTGCGTTTCCCCTCTGCGCCCGCTTTGTCGAACGCCACGCAAGAGATGACCGCGCTGGGGTGTTCTTGAGCACTCAGCCAGACAGCCTGATTTCCAATCTTCGGAATCGGTTGCCGGACAATTTGCCCAGCGAATTGGGGATCGCAGTCTCAGGCGGTGGAGATTCCATCGCCTTGATGCATCTGTTGCACGCAATTGCGCAAACCGAGGCAATCACTCTTTACGCCGTCACAGTTGATCATGGTTTGCGCCCGGAAGCCGCGCAGGAGGCCGAGGCCGTTGCCGGTGAGGCGGCGGCTCTTGGAGTGCAGCATGACATTTTGAGGTGGTCGGGTTGGGACGAAAAAGGCAATCTTCAGGATCAAGCGCGACAAGCGCGGTACAGTCTGATGATAAACTGGGCGAAGGCCCGTGATATCGGTGCAATTGCCTTGGGACACACAGCAGACGATCAGGCCGAAACACTGCTGATGCGGTTGGGTCGATCCTCTGGCGTGACGGGTCTGTCAGGTATGTCGCCCGTGCGGCAAAGGGATGGGGTAACGTTGCTGCGCCCAATGCTGGGGATCACTCGCGACAGGCTGCGCGCCTACCTAACTGAAATCGGAGCGAGTTGGGTTGAGGATCCATCGAATCAGGACATGCGATTTGACCGGATCAAAGCCCGCGATGCCTTGCAAAGCCTTTCGTCCTTGGGAATCGATGCGCTGTCTTTATCTCGTGTGGCGGAAAATTTGGCTCAGGCGCATAGGGCGTTGGCCGTGTTTGCGCAGGAATCCGCGCGGAATGTGGCACAGGTTGACCACAGCGATGTGAGGGTGGACCAGGCTGGCTTTGCCGCGTTGCCGCGGGAAATCCAGAGACGCGTGTTGCTGGGATCACTTCAATGGATTGCGGGGCAGGGCTATCCCCCGCGCCAGTCGGCTTTGGAGCAGGCTATGGATGCGGTAGTTCACGGTCAAGCCGTGTCAATTGCCGGATGTCTGCTCGTGCCAAAAGGCGCGAGTGTTTGGATTTGCAGGGAATTTAAGGCCGTAGAGGGCCAAATTGCCGCATCTGGCGCTGTCTGGGATGGAAAATGGGTGCTGACCGGGCCGGAAATCCCAGGCGTGGAAATCCGGGCGTTGGGCGAAAAAGGGTTGCTGCAGGTTCCGGATTGGCGCGCAACCGGGCGTCCCAGGCTTGCTTTGACCGCAACGCCTGCCGTTTGGGCGGGTGAAACGGTTCTTGCAGCACCACTTGCGGGATTTGCCAATGGATGGCAGGCTGATCCGGTCTCGGATTGGCCCGCGTTTGACGCATCTTTTTTATCGCATTGAACATAGAACAATCCTCTCTATTTTAAGTGACAACTTGGCAGTTCCTCACCTGCCGAAACTTTTGGGAGATTTTCCTTGGGCAACGCTCGCAATATCGCGTTTTGGGTCGTTCTGTTCCTGCTTATTCTGGCACTGTTCAATCTGTTCAGTGGACCGGGTGGAACGCTTCAGAGCAATGAGAGAACATATTCCGACTTTGTCGGTGCCGTCCAAAGCGGTGAAGTCAAAAACGTGACGCTGGATGGCGAGCAGATTCGTTATACCACCGAAAGCGGCGCGACCTATGTCACCATCAAGCCCGGCGACGCCGAGGTAACAAAGCTGCTGATCGATGAGAACATTCCGGTTCAAGCGGTCAAACAACAGCAGTCTGGGTTCCAGTCGTTCCTGATCACGCTGCTGCCCTTCCTACTGCTGATCGGCGTTTGGGTTTACTTCATGAACCGGATGCAGGGCGGCGGCAAAGGCGGTGCGATGGGCTTTGGCAAGTCCAAGGCCAAGATGCTGACTGAAAAGCATGGCCGTGTGACATTTGATGACGTGGCTGGCATCGACGAAGCCAAGGAAGAACTGGAAGAGATCGTTGAATTCCTGCGCAACCCGCAGAAGTTCAGCCGCCTCGGTGGCAAGATTCCAAAAGGCGCGTTGCTGGTTGGCCCTCCGGGTACAGGTAAAACACTTCTGGCCCGCGCGATTGCAGGTGAGGCGGGTGTTCCGTTCTTCACCATTTCCGGTTCGGACTTTGTTGAGATGTTCGTGGGTGTTGGTGCATCCCGCGTGCGCGACATGTTCGAACAGGCAAAGAAGAACGCGCCTTGTATTGTGTTCATCGACGAGATCGACGCTGTGGGCCGCCACCGTGGTGCCGGTTACGGCGGCGGTAACGACGAACGCGAACAGACCCTCAACCAGTTGCTGGTTGAAATGGACGGGTTTGAGGCAAACGAAGGTGTGATCATCCTGGCGGCGACCAACCGTAAAGATGTTCTGGACCCCGCGCTGCTGCGTCCGGGCCGGTTCGACCGCAACGTGACCGTCGGCAACCCCGACATCAAAGGCCGCGAGAAGATTTTGGGCGTGCACGCGCGCAAAACACCTCTGGGCCCCGATGTTGATCTGCGCATCATCGCGCGAGGCACGCCAGGCTTTTCGGGTGCTGATCTGGCGAACCTTGTGAACGAGGCTGCGCTGATGGCGGCACGTGTGGGTCGTCGCTTTGTCACAATGGAAGACTTTGAGAACGCCAAAGACAAGGTGATGATGGGGGCCGAGCGTCGCTCGATGGTGCTGACCCAGGACCAGAAGGAAAAGACCGCCTATCACGAGGCCGGTCATGCCGTTGTTGGTCTGGAACTGCCGCTGTGTGACCCGGTCTACAAGGCGACGATCATTCCGCGCGGCGGTGCGCTGGGTATGGTCGTCTCTCTGCCGGAAATGGACCGCCTGAACTATCACCGCGATGAGTGCGAGCAGAAGCTGGCCATGACCATGGCTGGTAAGGCCGCTGAGGTCATTAAATACGGTGAAGACCACGTCTCGAACGGTCCCGCCGGTGACATCATGCAAGCCAGCCAGTTGGCCCGCGCGATGGTGATGCGCTGGGGTATGTCTGACAAGGTCGGCAATATTGACTATGCCGAGGCGCATGAGGGCTATCAGGGCAACACTGCCGGGTTCTCGGTGTCCGCGCATACCAAAGAGCTGATCGAGGAAGAGGTGAAGCGCCTGATTCAGCAAGGCTATGAGCGCGCTCACAAGATCCTGACAGACAAGAACGAAGAATGGGAGCGTTTGGCCCAAGGTCTGCTGGAATACGAAACCCTGACCGGCGACGAGATCAAGCGCGTCATGAATGGTGAATCGCCGACCGAAGGCGATGACGAAGGCGACAAGCCGGACGAAGGCAATGCACCCAGCGTTACGGCCATTCCCAAGACGAAGGCAAAGAAGTCCCCGCCCGAGGGCGGGATGGAGCCTGAACCCACCACATAATCACCAAAGACCCGGGCCGAGGCCCGGGTCTCTTTTCTTTTCTTCAGGTCCTTGCCGGGCAATGTGCGCCCGTAAGTGCCAAGGAACAGGGAAACAACATGCCGTTTTTGCGGGAAACTGAATACGCAGCCGAAGTGGTTTGGCTCGGCTATGTCCCTGCTGGGCAATCGCTGCGCGCCGAAGCGGTCCAGGCGCTGAACCTGGGCTTCGATGGCGTGAAGGGTGAACGACACGCAGGCGTCAACCGTGCATCCTGTGTGCGGGTCAAGAACCTCTATTCTCAAGGCACAGAGATTCGCAATGTCCGTCAATTGTCGGTGCTTTCTGTGGAAGAGCTTGAACAGATTGCGCTTGAGATGGATCTCGATGCGCTTGATCCGGCTTACCTTGGTGCATCGATCGTGCTGAAGGGTATCCCCGATTTCTCGCACGTTCCCCCGTCCTCTCGGCTACAGGCGGGGGGTGGTTTGACGATAACTGTAGACATGGAGAACGCGCCTTGCGTTTTGCCGGGGCGCGAGATCGAGGCGGATCAACCCGGGCATGGCGCCGCGTTCAAACCGGCGGCGGTGGGGCGGCGCGGCATAACAGGATGGGTCGAGCGCCCGGGGCGGATTGAGCTTGGCGATCGCTTGGCTTTGTTTGTTCCGGATCAACCCAACTGGGCGCCATAAACGGGTCGGGTTTCCGATTAGAAACCCACGAAATGACCTTACGACGCTTCGCGACACCAGAATGTCGGAATCCATGGCTATTGAGATTGTACACAAGGGTATGGAATGCGCAGCGCCGACGTTTTGCGTCGGCTTTGCACGGTATTCAATTAAGGACCCCGGCCAATGAGCTACAAATCCGATATCGAAATCGCACGTGAAGCGAACAAAAAGCCGATTCAGGAAATCGGTGCCAAAATTGGCATCGACTCTGCGGATCTGCTGCCCTACGGCCACGATAAAGCCAAGGTCAGCCAGGACTTCATCAACTCGGTTCAGGGCCGCGAAGACGGCAAACTGATTCTGGTGACTGCGATCAACCCGACCCCTGCAGGTGAAGGCAAAACCACCACGACTGTTGGTCTGGGTGACGGCCTGAACCGCATTGGCAAGAACGCCATGATTTGTATCCGCGAAGCCTCGCTTGGTCCGAACTTCGGCATGAAGGGTGGCGCTGCAGGTGGCGGTTACGCGCAGGTTGTTCCGATGGAGGAAATGAACCTCCACTTCACCGGCGATTTCCACGCCATCACCTCGGCCCACTCGCTGCTGTCGGCGATGATCGACAACCATATCTATTGGGGCAACGAGTGTGAGATTGACACTCGCCGTGTCGCATGGCGCCGTGTGGTCGACATGAACGACCGTGCGCTGCGTCAGATCACCGCCAGCTTGGGCGGCGTGTCGAATGGCTATCCGCGTGAGGCTGGTTTCGACATCACCGTGGCGTCCGAGGTCATGGCGATCCTGTGCCTCGCCAACGACCTGAAAGACCTGGAAAAGCGTCTGGGTGATATCATCGTTGCGTATCGCCGCGACAAGACACCGGTCTACTGCCGCGACATCAAGGCAGAAGGCGCGATGACCGTTCTGCTGAAAGACGCGATGCAGCCGAACCTGGTGCAAACGCTGGAAAACAACCCGGCCTTTGTTCACGGTGGCCCGTTCGCGAACATCGCGCATGGCTGTAACTCGGTCATCGCGACCAAGACCGCTCTGAAAGTCGCTGACTACGTCGTGACCGAAGCGGGCTTTGGTGCGGATCTGGGCGCTGAAAAGTTCATGAACATCAAATGCCGCAAGGCGGGCATCGCCCCGTCGGCAGTTGTACTGGTTGCCACTGTAAGGGCGATGAAAATGAACGGCGGCGTTGCGAAAGCCGATCTGGGTGCCGAAAACGTCGACGCAGTTCAGTCGGGCTGTGCCAACCTGGGTCGTCACATCGAGAACGTGAAGTCGTTTGGTGTGCCGGTCGTCGTTGCCATCAACCACTTCGTCACCGACACCGACGCCGAAGTTCAGGCCGTGAAAGACTATTGCGGCGAGCACGGGGTCGAGGCGGTTCTGTCGCGTCACTGGGAACTGGGTTCGGAAGGGTCGGCACCGCTGGCCGAAAAGGTTGTCGAAATCGTTGAAGGTGGTTCCGCGAACTTCGCGCCGATCTACCCCGACGACATGCCGCTGTTCGAGAAGATCGAAACCATCGCCAAACGCATCTACCGCGCGGACGAGGTTCTGGCCGACAACAAGATCCGCAACCAGCTGCGCGAGTGGGAAGAAGCCGGTTACGGTAACCTGCCGGTCTGCATGGCGAAAACCCAGTACTCGTTCTCGACCGATCCGACGCTGCGCGGCGCGCCGACCGGTCACTCGGTTCCGGTACGTGAGGTTCGCCTGTCCGCAGGTGCTGGCTTCATCGTCGTTGTCTGCGGTGAGATCATGACAATGCCCGGTCTGCCCCGCAAACCGGCTGCTGAAACCATCTGCCTTAACGACGCAGGTGAGATCGAGGGCTTGTTCTAAGCCGCATTTTGAACCATCTCGTGGTCCGGGGACTTCCCCGGGCCATGAGGAGACCGCGATGCCCACTCTGACACCGCCGCAAGACTGTAGCACGATGCAGGAATTGCGCGTTCAGATCGACAGGCTGGACCGCCAACTGATCGATATGCTGGTGAAACGCGCCAGTTACATCGACCGAGCGTCCCAGTTGAAACCCGGCGAAGGGCTGCCCGCCCGAATCCCGGACCGTGTCGAAGAGGTGGTGCAGCGCGTGCGCAAGAGTTCCGATGAACTGGGTATGGACCCCGATCTTGCCGAAGAACTCTGGCGAATTTTGATAGACTGGTCGATTGCCCGCGAAGAGCGTGTGCTCGGCTCTGACTGACTGACCGGGCGCATTTTGCGCCCGATCCGTTTTTGAAAGAAGGGATCAAAGGATGGTAGCGCAGGTTATCGACGGTAAGGCATTTGCGGCCAAAGTGCGCGCGCAAGTGGCTGATCAGGTTGCTAAGCTGAAAGAAGAAAACGGCATCACCCCCGGATTGGCGGTGGTTCTGGTCGGTGAAGACCCGGCCAGTCAGGTCTATGTCCGCTCAAAGGGCAAGCAGACCGTTGAGGTTGGCATGAACTCGTACGAACACAAGTTGGATGCCGAAACCTCGGAAGAAGATCTTCTGGCCCTGATCGACAAGCTGAATAACGATCCTACCGTACACGGTATTCTGGTTCAGCTGCCGCTGCCGAAGCACCTGAACGAAGATCTGGTGATCAACTCGATTGACCCTGCCAAGGATGTCGATGGTTTTCACATCTCGAACGTGGGCCTGCTGGGTACTGGTCAGAAGTCGATGGTGCCTTGTACGCCGCTGGGATGCCTTATGATGCTGCGCGATTATCATGGCTCGTTGTCGGGCATGGATGCCGTGGTGATTGGCCGTTCGAACATCGTGGGTAAACCGATGGCGCAGTTGCTGCTGGGCGACAGCTGCACCGTGACCATCGCGCATTCGCGCACCAAAGACCTGCCGGACGTTGTACGCCGCGCGGACATCGTTGTGGCCGCTGTCGGCCGTCCCGAGATGGTGCCGGGCGATTGGATCAAGGAAGGCGCCACGGTTATCGACGTGGGCATCAACCGTATCGAGCGCGATGGCAAGAACAAGCTGGTTGGCGATGTGGATTACGCAAGCGCGGCTGAACGTGCGGGCGCAATCACCCCGGTTCCGGGTGGCGTGGGTCCGATGACCATCGCGTGCCTACTGGCCAACACTCTGACCGCCTGTTGCCGGTCCAACGGTCTGCCAGAGCCTGAAGGTCTGACTGCTTAAGTTCGAATTGTGGGTCGGGCCGTGCTAAGCGGCCCGACACCCCTCCCTTGAGTGCAATATAAGATCGGACTGCACCAAAGCGTCAGGGGCGATCGGATTTTGAATGACTTCCCCAGCTTGAAAAATCGTGATAAGCCTGTATTCCCAGTTGTTTACAGGTTGAGTTTCCCTTGTGTGTATTGCACTCGGGCAATGTACGTACAAAAGCAGTATGACGTCTAAGTTAAGTTTAATTCGAAATGCATGTACTCCGCAGAGAGTTACAGCGGGTGTGGTTTTTCTTCCTTTGCTGGCCTATGCGTTTCCACCTTTTCTTGTATCCGAGCTAAATTTTGGTTTGCGTCTGTTGTTTTGGGCCGGAGTGATGGTTCTGGCGCTTTCTGTAACCGGGCTGGTTCGGAAACTGATGCTAAACAGCCCTCTGCTGTTAAACATTCCAGCCCGTGATTTAGCCTTCGCTGCTCTGATCCTGTCTTTGTTTACACCTTCGCTTTGGCTTTTGGCGTGGATCTTGTTCACTTGTGGTGGCCAAATGGCACCGGGGGCGCAAACCGTAGCTGTTTATGGGGTGTTGTTGGCCACAGGTCTGGTTTTTGTGCAGCGTCATGAATTGCAGGCTGCAGTGACACCCACGTCCGATGAAGAAAAGCCGCGACTTGTCAATCGTCTGCCACCTGATTTCGATGGGCAGATCTATCGCCTGACTGTTCGGGATCACAATGTGGATGTCGTGACATCAGAAGGTGTCTTTACGCTTCGGTCGCGGTTTACGGATGCCATTGCCGAGATGGAACCGGTTCCCGGTCACTGCTCGCACCGCTCACATTGGGTGACTGATGACTCCATCACTGGTGTAGAGAAAACAGGCGGCAAGACTTTTCTAAAGCTGGTCAACGGCGATCTGGTGCCGGTCAGCCGCAAGTATAAACCAATGCTGGAACAGGACGGTTTGATCTGACTTCAGCGCGGCATCGGTATCATGTGCGGGTGCGGGCCGGTCAGGATTGCTGTTGCGTTCTGGTCCATGAGGTCGGCCAGAACCCGGTCTGAGCTGCGCAACCCACCCGTGAAAACACCGTAAGCTGGCAGGATCAGCCGGTTACTGTCCAACAGAAAAGCGGGCCGAGAGATATGTCTTCCTTTCACACGAATTTGCGCTTTTGGATGGTAATGGCCAGAGACTTCTCCTTGCGGATGGTCCTCTGCGATATGGCGAAAGACCAGCGGATCGCAGCGCCATTCGAACAAGTGTGCGCCACCCAGCTCAATCGGCCCAGGATCGTGGTTGCCTTCGATCCATATCCATTTGCGTCCGGCCTGCAATGTAGAAATCCGAAGCCTTTCGGCTGAAGGCAACGCCTGCGCGGCATCAAGGTCGTCAAAGCTGTCGCCCAAGCATATAACAGTTTCCGCGTTGGTGCGTTCCAAGTCACCTGCCAACCGATCCAGTGTTTCGCTTGTGTCATAAGGGGGCAATGCGGGTCCACCGCGCCGCAGCATTCGTTCGGACTTACCAAGGTGCAGGTCTGAGACACACAGTAGTTGGCGCTCGGGCCACCACAGTGCGCCCGATGGCAATGCGACGAGACGCTGTCCTGCTAAAGAAAACTCGCATATGTTCATGATACGTTCTTGACGCGTTTTTGCATCCGGCGCAAGGGGATCAAAGCTGATCAAGCCCGGCCGCCTGCATCAGACGAGCGCTTTCCTCGGCCAGCAAACGCTCCTCTGCCGCGCCTTTGACAGGCACTTTCCCGACCTCCAGAAACAACGGAGCAGACAAAGGGGATACACGATCCAGCCGGAGCAGATCCACGCGGTCTCCGATCCGGTCCAGCATCGCTTCGATCCGGCCAAAATCAACCAGCCCACGCATGGCTTCTTCACGGGTGATCTGCATCAGCAGGTGGTCAGGATCGTATTTCATCAGGGTATCGTAAAGAATGTCCGACGAAAACGTCGCCTGCCGCCCGCTTTTCCTTTGTCCCAACGTATTACGTTCGATCAGGCCCGCTATGGTGGCAGAGGCCCGAAAGGTGCGTTTCATCACGGCATTGCCAGCCAGCCAGGTGTCCAACCCGGCGCGCAGCGCGTCGCGTTGAAGCAACGGGGTAGGGTCGGTGACAGCATCCAGACCCCAGATAAGCGTGGCGTAGTCAGTCGCAACAAAGCCCATCGGGGCCAAGCCGGTATCTTCCATCCGTTTGGTTAGTAGCAGGCCGAGTGTTTGCTGGGCGTTGCGGCCGGCGAAACCATAAACGCATAGATGTTCCCGGCCGTCGCTTGGAAAGCTTTCGATCAGCAAGCGGTCGCGCTGAGGCAGGCGCGAGATCTG
Source organism: Ruegeria sp. HKCCD4315 (assembly GCF_013112245.1). Lineage (NCBI taxonomy): Bacteria > Pseudomonadati > Pseudomonadota > Alphaproteobacteria > Rhodobacterales > Roseobacteraceae > Ruegeria > Ruegeria sp. HKCCD4315. The sequence goes on from NZ_WVRN01000001.1 coordinate 856,565, forward strand.
CCGCTGCAAGGCTAACCAGTCCGCAGTATGAGAAGGCAGTTGCGGCCAGTCCCTTTGGGCAAACATGCGCAGAATGCGGTCGCTGAGCTGGGTAGAGGTCGCGAATTTTGTGCCCGAGAAGGTCGCGATCTTAGGCTTGCGATCAGCGCGGCGGCTGACCTCGACCACCATTGCGCGAAGGCCCTCATATCGCACGATTTGCCCGCCAATCAAAAAGGTGTCGCCGGGCGTTAATGAGGCTGCAAAAGCTTCCTCAACCTCTCCCAACGGCTTGCCGCCCCGGCTGCGCTTAAGGCGCACCTTCAGAGTGTCTGTGTCTTGAATCGTCCCCAAATTCATACGAATGCGCGAAGCTGCGCGGGGATCACGCAACTGCCATTGCCCGTCGGCACGCTGTTGCAACCGCTGCCAGCGGTCGTAGGCCCTGAGTGCGTAGCCGCCGGTGGCACAGAAATCGAGACACGCGTCAAACGCGGGCCGGGCCAATCCTGCAAAAGGCCCGGCAGATGTCATCTCGGTGTAAAGGTCATCGGCGTCGAACGGTCCGGCACAGGCGGCAATCAGGATGTGCTGGCACAAGACATCGCGAGGGCCGGGACCGCGCGGTTCACCATCCAGATCATGGGCTTTTGCGGCCTCCAGCGCGGCGATGCATTCGACCACCTCAAACCGGTTGGCAGGCACCAAAAGGGCCTTGGAAGGCGCGTTATAGCGGTGGTTGGCGCGTCCGATCCGTTGAACCAGACGTTTGACATTCTTGGGTGCGCCGATCTGGATCACCAGATCCACATCGCCCCAATCAATGCCCAGATCCAAAGAGCCTGTGCAAACGATGGCGCGCAGATCGCCCCGGACCATCGCAGCCTCAACCCTCTCACGCTGTTGCCGGTCCAGGCTGCCGTGATGGATGCCAATCGGCAGGCCGTCGTCGTTTGCCAGCCAAAGGTTGTGAAAGAAGATTTCGGCCTGCGCGCGGGTGTTGTGAAAGATCAGCGTAGTTTTGTGTTGCCGGACCTGTTCGAGCACGGCGGGGATCGCATAAGCCGCGCCACCACCAGACCAAGGCGGCATCTCGACCGTTTCCAACATTCGGATGTCCGGGTCCGGGCCGGGATCTGCCTGTACGATTTGGCATGGGTCAGGATGGCGGGCCAGAAAACGGGCAATTGTACCAGGGTCCTCGACCGTGGCCGACAAACCAACGCGGCGCAGATCGGGGTTGAGGCGCTGCAGACGCGCCAAGGCCAGCATAAGCTGATCACCGCGTTTGCTTTCTGCCAACGCGTGAATTTCATCAACGATGATCCGCTGCACCCCATCAAACATACATGGCGCATCCTCGTAAGAGGTCAACAGGGCCAGACTTTCGGGCGTTGTCAGCAGGATATGAGGCGGATCTACGCGTTGGCGTTTCTTTTGAGTGGCTGAGGTGTCGCCTGTGCGATCTTCGATACGGATGGGCAGGCCGACTTCGTCCACAGGCGTACGCAGATTACGTTTAATGTCCGCCGCCAGTGCCTTGAGGGGTGAAACATAAATCGTATGCAGCCCGCGATGAAGGCCGTCAGAAAGCTCTGCCAATGTTGGCAGAAACCCGGCCATGGTCTTTCCGCCACCCGTCGGCGCGATCAGCAAGGTCGCGGGGTCTTGCGCCCGGTTGAACATCTCATGCTGATGCGGGTGAATGGACCAGCCTTTGGCGGAAAACCATGTGCCAATCCGAGCGGGAATCTGCGTCATGAACACAGATTACCCGCCCGGCGGAGGAATTGGCATGGCGTTATTTGACGATTTTTTCGTCTTTTACGAACATGTTGGCCCAAGCGCGGTCGATCAGTTCGGGGCTCATCTGATAGGGGATGCCTTCGAACTCGCAGATCGAGATCATCTGATCGATCAGGAAGATCGGTTGATAGTTGGCGTAGATGTTGTTGATGGTCGGGTATTTGACCTTCAGCAGATGCACCAGCGCTGCCTCATCCAGCGGCATTCCGCGTTTGCGGGCCACCATGGCAAAGATTTTCAGGAAGTTTTCCTGGTTCGGACCGTCGATTTTGATTTTGAAGAAGATCCGGCGCAACGCCGCTTGGTCGAAGATCTCGTTCGGGTGGAAGTTGGTCGAGAAGATGACCAGCGTGTCAAACGGCACTTCGAATTTCTCACCCGATTGCAGGCCAAGGATATCCTTGTTCTCTTCCAGCGGAACGATCCAACGGTTCACCAGCGCCTGTGGTGGTTCGGCCTGACGGCCAAGGTCATCCACGATGAAGATGCCGCCGGTCGATTTCAGCTGCAGTGGGGCCTGATATGTGCGCGCGGTCGGGTTGTAGACTAGATCCAGCATGCTCAGCGACAGTTCACCACCGGTCACAACGGTGGGTCGTTCACATTGGACGTAGCGCGAATCAAATCGTTTGCGGCGACGCAGGCTGTTGGGGTCGTCTGGCTCTTGCTCGATCGCAGTGTGTACGATCGGATCATAGACGGTGATCACCTGACCGGCATATTCGATGGCGTAAGGCACATAGACGTTGTCCCCAAGCGCGTCGCGGATACCGTTCGAAATCGAGGATTTACCGTTACCCGGAGGGCCGTACATAAGGATCGACCGGCCCGCGCTGACCGCAGGGCCCAAGTGGTCCAGCAGACTGTCGGGCAGAACCAGATGACCCATTGCACCAACCAGTTGCTCTCGGGTGACTTGGATGTTGCGGATAGACTGGCGTTTGACCTGCTCGCGATACACGTCCAGCGGAACAGGCATTGCGCCGAAATACTCTGATTGGCTGAGCGCGTCCAATGCACGGGCCTTGCCGGCATCGGTCAGCTGATACCCCATCTCGTTACCACTGTTGGCATTCAGCGTTCCGGTCGCTTCCAGCAGCTTCTGTTCACGTGCTATGTCGACCAATTCTTGCGTTACGGAACCGGGCAGACAGATGGCCGCTGCGATTTCGGAAACTGTGCTGGCATTTTTGCGGAAGACGGTTTTCAGCAGGATGTCCCGCATCATCACCAGCGGAAGTCTCATTTCACCCAATCCCTTAGGGGTAGGGGGGGCCATAACTGTGGAAGTCTGCATATTCATGCGCGTTGCTCGTTCGTCAAATTGTCACGCCAAATGCCCGAATGGGGGCGGTTTGGAGAAAAAGTGACCCAGCTTTGTGGCGGGACAAAGGCAATCGCAAGGCGTGCTGATGATAGTTTACGATCCGAGAACAGTGCCCAAAATCAGATACATGGCCAAAGATCCGGCCAGAGCCAGCCCCATTGGAAACTGTTTGCCACGATCCCAACTTTCCCAATGCGGCGCTATGGCTCGCAGCGGTGTGTGCTTGGCTAACCGATGTGTAACAACAGCGGCCAGAATACAGGCCATCAGGATCAATACGATCACCCTGAAGTCGTCTGACCAAAGAAATGCTGATGCTGCCGCCATGAACTTGGCGTCACCAGCGCCCATGGCTCCTGCGGCATTCAGAACGATACCTAAAAGCAAAATCACAACGATATGAAGCAGTTGCCAGCCATATACCGGCAACGACACAGACAGAGGCCCCAGACTTCCGCTCAGCCATTCCGAGGACCAGGGTGGAAGCGCGATCAGACCAACCACCACAAAGACGAGCGCCAGCGCGTAAACTGCGTGGTTTTTGATCCGCATGTCACGCATATCGGTGAAGGCGACGTAAAAACAGATCGGCAGCACAAACGGCAAAAACCAAGCCGCGGCGGCTGCGGGGATGTGCATGTATCAGGTCCCTTCAAGCGCACGAAGCGAGCGGACCGCTTCGTCAAAATGCTGCGGATGCGTTGCGATCGCTTCGCGGAACAGGTTCTTGGCGGTGGTAACGTCGCCTTGCTTGACCGCTGAAATGGCCATCGTGTTCAACAGCCGTGCGCGTTCGATCTGGCTCATCGGAACGACCGGCAAGCTATAATTTCCCTGCGCCGACCGAGCGAGGACAAGATTGTTCTTGGCAGTGAACAAAGAACTGTCCTGACGGATAGCGTCAGTGAACAGGCGTTCGGCCTCGGCATATTGCCCACGGGTCAGTTTTGAATAACCCCAGTTGTTCATCACACTGCCTGGCCGAGTGGTCAGACCTACAGCGGTTTCATAAAAGTGATCTGCCCGCTTCCATTCTTTGCGTGAATCCGCAACCACTGCTTCAAGGCGGTACCGTTTGAAGGTTTCAAAGGTCGGTGGAACGGAATCCAGCACCGTCTTGGCTTGTGCCCAGTCGCCGTTGCGAACCAATGCGTCTGCGTATTCGACTTTGTCAGCGGCGTTCGTGCCCTTCATAGTCGTCACGCGTTTCCAGGCGGTGGCGGCTTCGGTCGTGCGTTTGGCCCGGCCCAGTGAAATAGCCAGTCCGCGCTGAAGATCAATCCGGTCAGGGTTCTTGCTCGCGGCACCATGGAAATAGGTCACAGCCTCATTGGGGTCTGCTGCGTTCAGAAGCACATCGTTCAAGTTTGTTTCGTCAATGACGTTCACCTCTTGAAAGGTGCGTTCAACCTTTTCCTCTTCGGTTTCCTTTGCACAGGCCGAAAGGATCAGACCGCTGATAATGACAGTCGGAATCAAGAATTGCTGGCGCATTTTTTGCGTCCTTTACTGCTCTTGCCTCAATTACTGGATCTTGCGGAGCGTAAATTGCCCATCGCCCTGCTGTTCCAGTGTGTATTCTTGTTCTTGAACAGTAGTATTAACAGGATTTTCCATTTTTGCGAGTGCTAAGCGCAGATTGTCTCGGATTGCGTCACTTTCGCCATTGTCCAAAGCAAACGCCCGTTGAAACACCTGTGCGGCCTCGGGGTATTCCTGTTTTTCCATCAGCAGAACGCCCAGATTGTTCCAGGCAACCGGCCAGTCAGGATCGTCCTCAACGGCGCGGCGCAGCAGCGTTTCAGCCTGGCCCAGTCGTCGCAAGCCAAGATTGGCTGTACCCAGAGACGTCAGGATCTGAGTTGTCATACCCTGATCCAAAGCCGCGCGGGAAAAGGATTCCAATGCCAGTTCATATTCTCCGGCGGCCATTAACCTGTTGCCAACCGTTATGCTGTCTTCTGCTTGGGCATTGTGATCAACACCCGGTGCATCCAGACCGTTCGATGACGGCCCTTCCGTGCAGGAAGCCACCACAGCGCAAACTGTGGTGGCCCAGAGTATTCGGCGAACCCCGAGAGGGAAGCACCTGAATTCAGCTTTCATAGGGTTCTATCCGCCCGCGCGTCCAAAACTCGAAATGACCCTTACCGACGGACCAATCAGAATAATCAGCAGCGGCGGTACGGTCAGCATCATTGTGACAAGAGTCATCTTTGTCGGCAACTTGTTCGCAGCTTCTTCGGCGCGCATGACGCGCTTGTCACGCATCTCACCAGCGTAAACCCGCAGAGCTTCGGCAATGGATGTACCAAAAGTCGCCGACTGGATCATCACAGTCACAAACGAGTTCACATCCTGCACACCACACCGCATGCCGAAGTCACGTAGAACAGTGTCTTTGTCCTTACCGGCTTTCATCTCGTGGGCGACGATTTCGAACTCCTGCGCGATGTCGGGGTAGGAGGCGCTCATTTCGCTCGACACTCGAACGATGGCCTGATCCAGTGATTGTCCGGCTTCCACGCAAACCAGCATCAGGTCAAGCGTGTCAGGAAAGCCTGCGGTAATGGCCTCTTTCCGTTCTTCTACCCGACGCGTGATCCAATACTTGGGTGCGAAGTAACCAATCGCGCCTGGAACAAAGATCCGGATAATCATCTGTTGGCCGGTGAATTCCTGACCGCCGGAAAACACCGTAATCAAAAGAACTCCGACCAGGATACCAATAATACCCAGCGAAAACTGCGCGAAATGGAAGAAACGCACCGAGTCTTTCGACCGATAACCGGCCTGGCGCAGTTTCAGTTCAACGGCCGAGTATTCTTCTTCGTTTTTCGGCTCAAGGAACGTTGCAAATTTCTCAAGCTGCTCATTGCGGCTTGAGTTGCGAAGCCGTTCCTTTTTGTCCTTTGTTTGCTTTTTGGGGGCTGCGTTTGATCTTTGCAGTTTCTTCAACGGGTCTTCCGGCTGATTCATCATCAGAGAAACTGCCACGAGGATCATTATCAGACCCAGGATGCCGACAACGATAAGTGGCCCGAACTCGCCCAGATGCTGGGTCAACAGGTCATTGATGCTGGTCAGAAATTCCATGATGCGCCCTCAGACCTTGATGTTTGTGATGATCTTCATGACGATCAGGTTCAATGTCAGCATAATGGCGACAACGAAACAGGCGGGAATGAACCAGGGATGGTCCAATACGTCGTCATAATAGCCCGGGTCTTTGACCAGGATGAAAACCAAGCAGGCAAGCGGGAAGCCTGACAGAAACTTGCCGGACCACTGGGCCTCGGCGGTGATGGCCTTCACACGGCGGAAGAGGCGGAAGCGAGCCCGGATCACTTGGGCGAGGCCGGCCAGAATTTCAGCCAAGTTACCCCCTGATTGCTGCTGAATGCCAACAGCTACGGCCAAAAAGCGTAGATCCTGCATGTCCAAGCGCTCGGCCATATCTTTCAACGCCTCGCCAACGTCGCGGCCATAGGCGCATTCGTCTGCAATGACCCCAAATTCGGTGCCAAGCGGATCCTGGACTTCGTTTGAAACTACTTGAATGGTCGAAACAAATGGGTTGCCGACGCGCAGCGAGCGGACCATCAGTTCAACCGCGTCAGGCAGTTGTTCTTCGATCATACTCATACGTTTCTTGGCCTTGTGATTGACCCACGCGTAAACGCCGCCGATACCAATCGCGATCGAGATTGCTGCCCGCAGCGCGGTATCTGTGGCTGTACCGATGCTCAGCCCGACAAAAGCGACGCCGGACACCAAAGCCATGATCATGATCAACTGGCGAGGTGAAAATGCAATCGCCGCCTTCTGAGCCTTGTCCGCGAGCAGGGAGTACAAGGGGATGCTTTGCGATTTCATATGCTGCTGCATTTCTTTGCGCAGCTGTTCCAGCACCTGTTCGCGACCAGCACCCTTTTCCAACATGTCCAGGCGGCGATTTACTCGGCTGTTCAGGCTGATGGACTTGCCAAAGGCGACAAGATAAATCCCTTCAACCAGGGCAAGAACCCCCACAAAGATGGCGACATAAATGATCGCCTCCATAGGCAATTGCATACCCGGTTCTCCTACATTGTGGTTGGGTCGTAGATCGACGCAGGCAGATCAAAGCCCCATAGACGGAAGCGTTCCGAATAGTGGCTGCGCACGCCGGTTGCGGTGAAATGCCCGATGATCTTGTTGTCGGGTGTCAGGCCAACGCGTTGAAAACGAAAGATTTCCTGCATCGAAATCACATCGCCTTCCATGCCCGTAATCTCGGTGATTGAGGTCATGCGTCGCGAACCGTCCTGCAGACGGCTTGCCTGTACGATCAAGTTCACAGCGGACGAAATCTGGCTGCGGACGGCCTTGATCGGCATTTCGATCCCGGCCATGGCGATCATGTTTTCCAGACGCGAAATCCCGTCACGGGCCGAGTTGGCGTGGATCGTGGTCATTGATCCATCGTGTCCGGTGTTCATCGCCTGCAACATGTCGATCACTTCCGCGCCACGCGTCTCACCCACGATGATGCGGTCAGGGCGCATACGCAGGGCGTTTTTCAGACAGTCGCGCGGGCTGACTTCGCCTTTGCCTTCCACGTTGGGCGGGCGGCTTTCCATCCGACCCACATGAGTCTGTTGCAGCTGAAGTTCTGCCGTATCCTCGATGGTCAGAATACGCTCGGCATCATCGATAAAACTGGAAAGCGCGTTCAGCGTCGTGGTTTTACCCGAACCGGTACCGCCGGAAACAATCACGTTCAGGCGGGTTGACACTGCGGCTTGCAAATATGCGGCCATTTCTTCGGTGAACGCGCCGAAATTGACCAGATCGTCGATGCCAAGCTTGTCTTTCTTGAACTTACGAATCGAAACCAGCGATCCATCCACGGCAATTGGTGGAACCATGGCGTTAAAACGCGATCCATCCGCCAGTCGGGCGTCAACGTAAGGGTTTGATTCGTCGACACGACGGCCCACAGCGGACACGATCTTGTCGATGATCCGCATCAGGTGTTTTTCGTCCTTGAACGTAATGTCGCTGAGTTCCAGCTTACCGGCGCGTTCCACGAAAATCTGTTGGGGGCCGTTCACCAGAATATCGTTGACCGTATCGTCCTGCAGCAGAGTTTCGAGCGGGCCGAGGCCCGTCACCTCGTCATATAGTTCCTTGTTCAACTGCGACCGGTCTTCGCGGTTCAGAACAATATTCCTGGTTTCCAGCACCTCACTGGCAATTGCGCTGATTTCAGCACGCAATTCAGCTTCGCCCGCGTTTTCCAACGCGGCAAGGTTCAGGTTCTCCAGCAGTTCCCGGTGCAGTTCGATTTTGATCTCGCCCAGCCGTTCCTTGCGTTTGCGATCACGATCAGAACCCGCAACCTCGCCGGGTTTCTTCTTTTGGGGTTTGCGTGCAACCGCAGTCGTAGTCGCGGGGGCCTCTGCAACGGGCGCTGCCGGCTCGGCAGTTTGTGCCGGCGTTTTCACGGGCTGTGCAGCGGACGGTTTTTTATATCTTGAAAACACGGCAGGTACCCCTTTGGTAAGTTGTTACGCAGCTTCTTCGGCGCTGCTGCTACCAAGGCTGTGAAGCGATTTCGCCAGTTTCGCGATTTCCCGGCGCAATGGATTTTTGGCGGCCGAGTTTGCCAGCGGGAGACCGTGGTCACCGCTTTGCATGACTGGTTTGCCCCCGTCGGGCAATTGCAGATCAATTGAGATACCAAGGCTTTCGCCCATACGCTTTACCCGGCTCTTACCGTTGAGATCGGTAAACTTGGGCGCGCGGTTCAGCGCAAAGCGCAGTTTGTTGAACGGCAGCTCTTCTGCTTGCAAGGCGCGTTTCAAACGCAATGCATTCTGAGCGGAACGCATGTCCAGTTCGATCATAGCGAAGTACACATGTGCTGCCTGCAACACAGTTTCTGACCACAGGACCAGCGTTTTGGGCATATCTACGATGACATAGTCAAAATGCGCACGGGCCATGTCGATGACACGCTGAATATCGTCTGGCGTAATCAGATCCAATGGCACCATATCGGACGGCGCTGTCAGTACTTGCAGCTTTTCTTCATATGTTTGAAGGGCTTGCGAAAAAACTTCGTTGTCCATCGACTCTGTGTCTGACAACATCTCAAAGACCGTTTCGCGCCGCGGAAGGTCCAGATAGGTGGACACGGTCCCGTACTGCAGATCCAGATCGATTAGGCAAACAGACGGTGCATCTTTGTCCGACGCGCAGGCAAGCTCCCAGGCCAGGTTGACGGCCATAGTGGTCGCGCCCACACCGCCAGCCAGTCCGTGTACAACGAACAACGCCCCCTCTTTTGAGTCCCCTTTGGCCAAAGGCACTGCGGCGGCCTGTGCGACTGCGACTGGGTCGGGCTGCTTCATGCGCTCAATCGCTTCCTGCAATTCACCTTCCGGAAGTGGGTAGGGGACGAATTCGTCAGCGCCCTTACGCAGCAGTTGATGCAGCGAGGCGGGAGTTACATCCTCGGCGATCAGGACAACTTTGATCTTCTTTTCCTTGGCCTGGGTGATGATCTCACCCATCAGCGAGAGATTGTCCTCATCCTCTCCGTCGATAGCCAATGCCACAAATTCAAGAGTTTCAGCTTCTGGTTGGCTGAAAAAGGCCAGCGCCTCGGCAAAGCCCAGATCACCCCAACGCTCTCCAAGAATGGCCTCCATGTCTTCGATCAAAAGGTCGAAATTCTGGACATCCCGGCTTATGGTGCAGGCCAAAATTGCTGAATTGTCATCTTGCGGCGTCGCGCTGGTCATAAACACTATCCTCGTCGTGAGGGCTCAGCATGTCATATGAACGAAATCCGCCAGATTGATGTGCTGTCGCCCCAATACGGTCAAATTTGGCCGCAGGTCACCCTATTGTTCACAATGTTGCTTTGAAGTTGGGCGAGAATTGGGCGCAAAAGAACCAATTGTAGGGAAATGGGCGACGATGCCGCCCATTTCGAGTGAATTATCCACCTTCACCGTCTTCTGCAGTCACGTCTTCGACCAAGCTTCTTGCGGTCGCGCTTTCTACATACTCGCGGTAAATGACTTCGGCGTATTTACCGTCCAGAAGCTGTCGGTTGCCATCAACAAAGCCCGAAACTTCTGTCACAGTCCGGCGGTTACGGCGATCACGTTCCTGGGTGGCGATCAAAGGCTGAGCCTTGCCAAAGGACACGACGGCTTCCAAGCGGGATCGTGAAATCCCTTGCCGTTCAAGGAAGCTCACGACGGCCTGAGCCCGGCGCATACCCAGACTTTTGTTGTAGCTGGTCGAGCCTACGGCGTCGGTGTGACCATAGACTCGGAACCGGGCTTCGGGGAACTGTTTGATCCAGTCGGCCTGTTGCAACAGAATCCGCTGGGCGGATGCGTCCAGTTGTGAGCTATTAAAGGCAAAGTTCACTTGGCTTGGTACATCCGCAGCAAATCGACGGCTGAGGATCTGGGCGTATGTCAGTTCGCCGTTCTGAACCTGGATATTGTTCAATGTCGCGTTTCCGAAGGTTCCAGCATCGATCTCGTATCCTGCTTCACGCGTACATGCGGCAACAGCGACCGTAAGACCCAGTGTGATTATCCACTTCTGCATTGGTCCGATCCTCCTGATCAATCTAGGACATAGCCGTAGGAGCTACCGAAGTCCTGACGGGCAACCTCGGATGCGCCTCCAGCTCCGGCACGCTGTGTGCGCGCAACTTGGCCGTTAACGAACAGGTCAAATTCGCTGGGCGGTTTGACCCGGTCGGTTGGAAGCGCCAGTGCTTCGCCGCGTGTAGGCGTGACCAAGTGCGCAGTGATGATGACCACAAGCTCGCTCTGCTCGCGCCGATAGTCGGCGCTGCGGAACAGGGCGCCCAGTATCGGGACATCACCCAGCCACGGAACTTGGTTACTTAGATCCGCAAAGTCGTCTTGGATCAGACCCGCAATGGCAAAGCTCTCACCGTCACGCAGTTCAATCGTGGTTTTTGCGCGGCGCGTGATGAAGCTAGGAACCGAGTCACCGTTGATGGTGAAGTCCGAGCTGCTATCGATGCTTGAGACCGCAGTGGCCATTTCCAGGTTGATCAGGTCGCCATCCACCACGCGGGGGATAAAGTCCATCTCAACACCGAAGGGTTTAAACTCGATGGTCACCACACCTTCTTCCTGCGGGACCGGAATTGGAACCTCACCACCGGCGAGGAAGGATGCCTCTTGCCCAGACAGGGCCGACAGGTTGGGTTCCGCCAGGCTGCGGGCAAGACCTTTGGTTTCAAGGGCTTCCAGCAACAGACGAACCTGTGTCGAGCCTGCGCCAAAGCCAAACAGAATCGCACCGGTGTTCGCCTGAAGTGCCGGAATGTTGTTGTTCAAGGCGTTTGTCAGAGCGAACTGGTTGTTGAGCGTATTGAAGCCACCAGTCGTGTCGCCACCGCCAAATCCAAGTGAAGCTGTAAGACTTTTCGCCACAGACCGGTTCATTTCTGCAAACCGAACCTTCAGCATTACCTGCTGAACGCCACCGACCGACATCAGATTCGAGACGCGTTCTGGTGCGTAGCGTTCGGCCAGTTCCAGAGCACGCGCCAGTTTGGCCGAGCCTGAAACTGTCCCGGACAAGACGATGCCGTCATTTGCTGTCCGAACTTCAATGGGTTCATCCGGCAGAATCTGACGCAAGCGTTCTTTAAACTCTGTAACATCTGGTGAAACACGTACGCGCACGTTGGCCAGCAAGTTGCCGGCCCCGTCAAACAGCGTCAGTGTCGTTAGGCCAGGGGCCTTGCCCAGAACATAAATTGTCCGGTCCGACAACGACGAGATGTCCGCGATGCCCGCATTTGCAATGCTGAGCTCTGCAAAGGGTTGCTCGCTTTCAACGACGATTGCGCGGTTCATAGGGACATCCAGCGTTTCCACTGTACCCTTTTTTACCACGCGCAAAGTTTCAGCCCAGGCGGCGTCGCCAACCGGACTAACAACAAGCGACAACCCCAGCAGGGTTGCGCTGATCCAGGAACGTATTGTCATGTGACCTGCCTCTCCGATCACGCCTCGTTTTTTTGGGTCTTATGCCCTATAGGTAAACAGACTGCGCGAATTCCAAATTTATTGCAATAATCAATGGTTTCTGGATTGTTCCTTATGTGGAGAATTGGCAACAATCATAAAAAAAGAACCGCACCCAAGGTGCGGCTCTGATCTTGTAAGGTTCTGAATTGGCGTCAGTTTGTGCAGGGAATTGGCACGTTGACGATCTCACCGCCGCGCCTGATGCGGGTTGTGCAAACCTCTTCAACTTTTTTTTCTGGTTCCGGAGCAGCAGCTTGAATACCAAGCAACGTGCGCTGGTCGACTTCAATCGTTGACGCGACAGATTCATCGGCGACACCAACAAGTGCCAAAGACAGTCGTCCAGAGTTCTGGGCTTGCGCCAGTGCTGCAACCTGCTGAGGTGTTGCTGCAACTGTGACCGTTCGGGCGATTGTCGTGCTGGTTACGTCGGAACCTGCTGTCTGGTCGACTGCGATCAGCTGTACATTGGCTTCGATCAATCTGGTAATCCCACCATTGCTACTTCCTTCAAGGGTGCCGCTGGTGCCGGTCCAGTAAATGTCAACATTGTCACCTGGACGCAAAAAGCCCGAAACACCCGAGGCAACGTCAACACTGATTGCGAATGCCCGCATTCCCTTTTCCAAGCGTGAAGTCAGCCCCGCCTTTTCACCGGGCTCGGTGATTTTGACAGCCATGATTGCTTCGTCTTTTTCCATCGTTCTCAGCACGAAACGCTCAGTGGGGCCACTTTCAGGGAACAATGCGGTGAGCTCCGAGAACGTGCCTTCCGGAATCGCGTTTTCCGGCCAATCCACAGCACGGATGTCTTCTTGGGTCAGACGTTCGCCATATCTCAGTGCGCGTTTCGAGACAAAGACAGTTACCGTTGGAATCACCTCGACCTGGGCGTTGGCCAGAGCTTCTTCTGCGGCCAGCCTTTGACGCGCCAGCTCGTTCTGGTAGGCCGAGATATAGTTGCGCGCCATATAGACTGCGCCACCGGCCAGAGCTACGCCGACAATCAGGACAAGTCCGAATACCGCTCGCATGCGAGTACCTCTTTATTTTGTTTGGTCGAACACTAAACGGCCAATAGGTCGCTTTGAAACAGCCTAATTCTTAAAAGCAAATTGTGTCGAAATGTGGGACAAATATGTCTGTTTGTCAGTTTCTACGCCAAAATTCGTACAATTTTCTGCTCGGGATATTGGGCTATAGGAGCGAACTTGGTTCGCAGTGTACGCAAAAAAAAAACGCCACGTCCCAAAGGACGTCGCGTTTTTTTAGCACGCCGATAACCCTATCCAGCTTAGGCAGGTGCAGGCAAGATGCGACCGGGCTTAGCCTCCGCCGCCTGCCGTGCCTTCTGTCACAATACCGCCGGGCGCGCTATTCGAGCCGGTGCTGACAACGGCAGCGTTCATGGCTTCGTTGGCATTGCCGCCGAGGCTGTCAACGCTGGAGCTAATCACAAGGTAAGTCGCGCCAGACAATCCAATGAGCACTGCCGTCAGCACCACCCAGTCAACTGTCACCGCTCCTGCTTCGTCCGACTTGAATCGGTCAAGGAACCTGAACATGTCTGTGTCTCCAATTTCTTTTCACAGTGTTTGCAATAGTTTTGACAAAAATGATTGCGCGGGAATGGCGGAAATTGGGCGAAACGTAGGTTTTATTGGCTTGAATTTGGGCAGATTTCTTTTTTGCTCTGGCCTTCATCAGGCAGGTGGTGGTTATCGCTCAGAGTTTCCTGGTCCAACTCCAAGATTCAGTCTGCGTATCGTTGTGGCGGGACATGGGGTACGCGCATATCACCTTAAATGAAAAAGGCCGCGCCAATGCGGCGCGGCCTCTGAATTCTGCTAGGTTAAAAGCTTAGTTGCTTTTACCTTCGCTAGTGATACCACCGGAGGTGCTATTGCTACCGGTGCTCAGCGATGCGGCGTTCAGCGCTTCGTTCACGCCGGTTGCCAGGCCAGTGGCGCCATCTTCGATCTGCTGGTATGCAACTGCTGCCAGGCCGATGACTGCTGCGGTCAGAACAACCCAGTCAACTGTTACTGCGCCGTCTTCGTCTTTGCGGAAGTTCTTGATGAACTTGATCATGTTACGTCCCTCCTAAAGGATCTAAATAAGTCTAATGAACCTCGGCGTCTTCCAGAGCTTTCTCTCTCAGTCCGCTCCCGTCCGTCTCGGTATGCATCTATGTTTGCCTGTGGGGCGTGGCAGGAATTGGGCCAAACGCAGATTTTTTTCCGTGCAACTTAACTTTTTGGTTAGAAAATCTGTAACATATTGAAAATTAATAATTAAAAATTCGATTGGGTGAGTTCTTCCTATCATGGGCGGTGCAAAATTGCGTCAAATGAGGCGAAATTGCCCCATTTCGCTTTGTTTTTCTGGCCTTGCGCGAAGATTCGGGGTTCAAATCGCCTAAAAAGAAAACAAGAGGCAGGCAAATGAATCTCCGGACCGCACTCCAATGCGCCGGTGTACTGGCGTTTCTCGTATCGGGTGTCACATCTGTAGATGCGACCGAGGTTGAACCGCGCGGCGTGTACAAACGGATCAAGGCGCCCCAACCGGGGCAGCGCCCTCGGGTGACTGTACAGATTACTGCAGAAGAACATGCGACGCAGCCCTCAGCACCCAGTACAGGGGCTGAGATTTCGGTGCCGGACGTTATTGCGCGCACCGAAGTTGCCCCGCCTGTTCAGCCGGACCTAAAACCCAAGCGTGATCCTAAAGGGTCGTACAAGGCGTTTTGGGACAGGATCTCGCCCGAGATCGCCCAAGGTGGGGCCGGGCGCCTGGATGCGGCTATTTCCGCCCTTGCTGCGACCAATGTCCGGTCGCCCCGCCTGCAAACACTCCAGAACATTGCGCAGCAGCAGGGCAAAGAGATTCTGCGTTCAACTGTTGGAACGAATGTTTCGCCCGCACTTGTCCTGGCAGTGATCTCGGTCGAGTCGGCAGGACGGGTAGATGCGATCAGTTCCGCAGGCGCGCAGGGCCTTATGCAGCTCATGCCCGCCACGGCAGCTCGTTTTGGTGTGAAAGACAGCCTTCAGCCAGACCAGAACATCGCCGGGGGTGTGAAATACCTCAATTGGCTGATGGAAGAGTTCGGGAATGATCCGATTCTGGTTTTGGCCGGGTATAACGCGGGTGAAGGGGCCGTGCGCAAACATAGTGGCGTTCCGCCTTACACTGAAACCCGCGACTACGTGCCCAAGGTTCTGGCGGCATTCCAGATCGCAAAGGCCTTGTGTGCCACGCCGCCCGATCTGATTTCTGACGGTTGCGTGTTCCAGACCTCAAACTGAATAAGGCCCGCCTTGATTCGGCGGACCTTTGTTCTTTTAAGAAACAAGTGTCGCTTGGGTCGAAGCGCGCATCTCGTCTTCGCTGACCCCATCGGCCAATTCGACGATCTTCAGCCCACCTTCGACCACATCCAGCACACCCAGATTGGTGATAATGCGATCGACCACGCCTTTACCTGTCAGGGGTAGGGTGCATTCTTTCAGTACCTTGCTGTCGCCGTGCTTGTTGGTGTGATCCATCACAACGATGACACGGCCGACACCAGCGACCAGGTCCATCGCGCCGCCCATGCCTTTCACCAGCTTGCCGGGAATCATCCAGTTTGCCAGGTCGCCTTTTTCATCCACTTCCATTGCGCCCAGGATCGCCGCAGCGATCTTGCCGCCACGGATCATGGCAAAGGATGTGGCGCTGTCGAAATAGGCGGTGCGGGAAAGTTCCGTGATCGTCTGTTTGCCCGCATTGATCAGGTCCGGGTCTTCTTCGCCTTCAAACGGGAAGGGGCCCATGCCCAGCATGCCGTTTTCGGATTGCAGGGTGATGTCCTTGTCACCCACATAGTTCGCCACCAGCGTCGGGATCCCGATGCCGAGGTTCACATACATGCCGTCTTCCAGTTCCTCTGCCGCGCGCGCGGCCATCTGATTGCGGTCCCAGGGCATTATGCGTCCTCCTTCTTGCGGGTGGTTCGTTGTTCGATGCGCTTTTCGTGATCGCCCTGAATGATGCGATGCACATAGATGCCGGGCAGGTGAATTGAGTCCGGATCCAATGAGCCGCGCGGAACGATCTCTTCTACTTCGGCCACGCAAATTTTACCGCAGGTCGCCGCGGGCACATTGAAATTTCGGGCGGTCTTGCGGAACACGAGGTTTCCGGTGTCATCCGCCTTCCACGCCTTGACGATGGCCAAATCGGCGAAGATGCCTTCTTCAAGGATGTAGGTCTCGCCGTTGAAGTCTTTGTGTTCCTTGCCATCGGCGATAACGGTGCCCACACCGGTTTTGGTGTAAAAGCCCGGAATACCAGCGCCGCCGGCGCGCATCCGTTCAGCCAGAGTACCTTGCGGGTTAAATTCCAGTTCCAACTCACCGCTCAGATACTGGCGCATGAATTCTGCATTTTCGCCGACATATGAGCTGATCATCTTTTTGACCTGCTTGGTCTGCAGCAGGATGCCGATTCCGAAATCGTCCACACCGGCATTGTTCGATGCAAAGCTCAGGTCTTTGACGCCCGAATCCTTGATGGCCTCAAGCAACAACTCCGGTATGCCGCACAGGCCAAACCCGCCTGCGGCAATCAGCATGCCATCCGACAGCACTCCGTCGAGCGCTTCAGAGGCATTGGCATAGACTTTCTTCATGGAAAACTCCCCCAATGACATGGTGATGGGCAGGTTGTGCCGCCACGTCATGGGGAAGTCAATGAAACCAAGGGGGTGTTGGTATTTCTACCTATTCCGCCGCCTTCTTGGTTGTCTTCTTGGCTGCCGCCTTCTTCTTTGGGGCTGCCTTTTTCTTGGTGCCCTTCTTGGCAGCGCGTTCGTTCACCAGTTCGATGGCCATTTCCTGCGTCACGTCTTCGGGCTTGATGTCCTTGGGGATGGTTGCATTGACCTTCTCCCACTTCACATAAGGCCCGTAACGCCCGTCCAGAACCTGCATCGCGCCGCCGTCGGGATGTTCACCCAAATCTTTTAGCGGTTTGGCAGCGGCCCGACGCCCGCGCCCTGGATTGGCGCGTTTTTCGGCCAGCAGTTCAACGGCGCGGTTCATGCCGATCTCGAACACATCGTTTGGGTCTTTGAGATTGGCGTAAACCGGCTTTGCCTCTTCCGGCAGTTGATGCATCAGGTAAGGGCCAAAACGCCCGAAATTCGAGCTGATCATGCCACCTTCCGGGTGTTCGCCGATCTGACGTGGCAGGGACAACAGCGTCAGTGCCTTGTCCAGATCCATGTCATCCTTGCTCCAACCACGCGGCAGAGAGGCGCGCGGTGGCTTCTTGTTCTCGGGCGTGGGTTCGCCGCGCTGAACGTAAGGACCGAAACGACCGGATTTCAGCCAGATCTCGTCCCCCGCATCTTCGCCCAGCAAACGTTCATCCCCTTCGGCACCTTCACCTGCGATTGGGCGCGTATAGGTACATTCGGGATAGTTGCCGCAACCGACGAAACCGCCCGTGCGCGAGGTTTTGAGATGCAGTTGGCCGGTACCGCATTTCGGGCAGATGCGCGGGTCCGATCCATCCTCACGCGGCGGGTACAGCTGCGGCGCCAGCGCTTCGTCCAACTTGTCCAGAACTTCGGATATCCGCAGCTCGGATGTCTCTCCGATAGCGGCCGAGAAATCGCGCCAGAACTTGCCCAGCAGGTCCTTATAATCGCGGTCTCCGGCGCTGACGTCGTCCAGTTCTTCTTCCAGATTGGCTGTGAATTCATAACCCACATATTGACGGAAGAAGTTCAGCAGAAAGATCGTGACGATCCGGCCCTTTTCTTCGGGGATCAACCGGTTCTTGTCCTTGCGCACATATTCCCGGTCCTGAATCGTCGTAACGATCGAGGCATAGGTTGACGGACGCCCGATCCCAAGCTCTTCCATCCGCTTAACCAAGGTCGCTTCGGTATAGCGGGGCGGCGGTTGGGTGTGGTGTTGCAACGCCAGAACGGATTCGTTTTCGGACAGGATCGCGGCTTTTTCTTCGGCTTTCGCGAACTGATCTTTCAGTGAGGTTTTGGCAAAACGTGCCGGATCGCCTTGCATGATCTGCGGCAAGCGCTTTTCGTCGTCATCGGCTACATCGTCGCGACCTTCTTCATAAACGCGCATGAAGCCATCAAACAGAACTACCTGACCAGTGGCGCGCAGGCCGACCTGACCGTCGTCGCTGCCGATCTCGACGGTGGTCCGCTCCAGTCGGGCGGCGGCCATCTGACAAGCAATTGTGCGTTTCCAGATAAGGTCATAAAGCTTGCGCTGATCCTCATCCGTGACCTTCAGCGCCTTTGCGTCGCGTGACATATCCGTTGGGCGGATACATTCGTGCGCTTCCTGTGCGTTCTTGGCCTTGTTCTTATACATGCGCGGGCTGTCCGGCACATATTCGGCGCCATAGCGGTCCGCGATTGTATCACGGGTGGCGGCCACGGCCTCGGGGGCCATATCGATGCCGTCGGTCCGCATATAGGTAATGTATCCAGCCTCATACAGCCGCTGGGCCACCTGCATCGCGTGGCGCGCACCCATGCCGAACTTGCGGCTGGCCTCTTGTTGTAAGGTTGACGTCATGAACGGCGCGCTGGGGTTGCGGGCTGCCGGTTTCGCTTCGACCGATGTGACGCTCAGCGCACGACTGGTGATCGCCTGCACCGCCAGTTCCGCCTGCGTGGCGTTGGCCAGATCGTGTTTATCCAGCTTTTTCCCGGCTAGCGTAACCAGCCGCGTCTCATAGGTCTGGCCGCGCGGTGTTTCGAAAAGCGCCTTAACCGACCAGTATTCAACCGGCTTGAACGCCTCGATCTCCATCTCGCGTTCGACGATCAGGCGCAGACAGACGGATTGCACGCGACCGGCGGACTTTGCTCCGGGCAGCTTGCGCCAAAGGACGGGAGAAAGGTTGAAGCCCACCAGATAGTCCAGCGCACGGCGTGCCAGATAGGCCTCGACCAGCGGCATATCGACCTCACGCGGGTTCTGCATCGCCTGGGTGACGGCTTCTTTGGTGATGGCGTTGAAGGTTACGCGGCTGACCGGCGTATCTTTCTTGATCGAACGGCGCTTGGTCAGAGCTTCTTGCAAGTGCCAGCTGATCGCCTCGCCTTCACGATCAGGGTCGGTTGCAAGGATCAGCGCGTTGTCTTCTTTCAGCGCGTCAGCGATGGCTTTGACATGCTTGCGGCTGTCATTGCCAACTTCCCACTTCATGGAAAATTCATGTTCGGGATCAACCGATCCATCCTTCGGAGGAAGGTCCCGCACATGGCCGTAAGAGGCCAAAACGGTGTAGCCGGGGCCGAGATATTTATTGATTGTTTTTGCTTTGGCCGGAGATTCTACAACAACTACAGGCATTTAAGGGGAAACCTCGCTCGACGAATTTGGCGCCTTCTATGGTGGTGCAAAATGTGTGGGGCAAGCGGGAATTGTCAATGCGTTCCTTTTGCAGGCTGAAAAGCAACGTGATTTCAGGCAACTATTACAGCTCTCGTGCCGTTAGATAGGCCGATGCCACGGTCTCGGTGGGCGGTTCGATCAGCCTGCCAGCGACAGCAGACCTCCGGGCTGGCGCTGGATTCGTCCATCCAGTTCCAGATCGACCAATGCGGGGCCAAGCTCACCAGCCGAAGCCGCAATGTCGCGCAGCAATTGGTCTTCTGCGATAGGTGAGGGGCCGAGCCGTTCGAGGATTTGAACGTGCAAGTCTTGGGACCTTGGTGCGGCGGGGGCAGGGGGCTGATCAGGCTTACGTGAAAACAGGTCGTCCTTTTGCGGCAGGGCTTCAATCACGTCCTCTGCCGACCGCACCAGAGTAGCACCATCCCGAATCAACAGATTGCACCCGGCGGCCCGCGCATCGAACGGGTGGCCAGGAACGGCCAGAACCTCGCGCCCCTGATCCAACGCATCGCGCGCCGTGATCAGACTGCCGGACTTGGCTGCAGCCTCGACCACGATTACGGCCTGCGCAAGGCCCGAGATGATCCGATTCCGACGAGGGAAGTGCCGGGCCTGAGGTGTCACGCCCATCGGTTGTTCCGACAGGCGCAGCCCGTTGGAGGCGATGTCATGGGCCAGTTCTGTATTCTCTGCCGGGTAAATCACATCCACGCCGCCCGCCATGACAGCAATGGTGCCGGAAGTCAGGGCTGCAATATGCGCTGCCGTATCTATTCCTCGGGCCAAGCCAGAGACAATGACATGTCCTTTGCCGCCTAAATCGGTCGCCAGCCCTCGGGCCATCCGTGCGCCAAGCGAGGAACAGTTTCGCGCGCCGACCATTGCAATAGCTGGCTGCTGCAGCAGAGATACGTTACCGATCGCCCACAGCATCGGGGGCGCATCGTTCAGATCATTCAAGGCTGCTGGGAAATCAGCGGACCCAAGGCACAAAAGCCGCGCTTTGGCGGCTTTTGCGGCCTTGAGTTCCGCCTCGATCACGCCAGGGGGGCAGATTTCATACCCATCTATTCCGGCGGCGCGTGCCATTTCGGGCAGCGCAGCCAGCGCGTTCTGCGCCGAGCCATGTTCCCGCAGAAGCCGGCGAAACGTCGCCGGACCAACCTTGCGAGAACGCAAAAGGCGAAGCCACGAAAACCTGTCCTCTTCCGTGGTGGGTGGGAGTGGGGGGTGATTGGAAGAAAGCTGCTCTTCGGTCATCCGGTGCTCCGCCTTGTTGCAAAACTGGTTTACAAGAGGGCGGGTTAACAGCCTGTAAATCGTAGAAAATTAGAGGCTTATTTTTTCGAACGTGCTATCAAAAACTCCCTAACGCGTTGGAAAATATACATTAAAATAAGTACGGATACTCCAGCGCAGAATAAGGCTTGCGGTCAGAGGGTAAGGCGTACGGGTGCAAGGTTAACCCTGCACCTGTGTTTTCCGTACTTTTCCGACTCAGGCCGCTGAGCCGCCTACGGTCAGACCGTCCATCAGCACAGTTGGCTGTCCGACCCCCACAGGCACCCATTGTCCATCCTTGCCGCAAGTGCCCATGCCGGGATCCAGTGCCATGTCGTTGCCAAGCCCCCGGATCCGTTTCAAAGCGGACGGCCCATCGCCAATCAGAGTGGCCCCTTTCACAGGGGCGCCGATCTTGCCGTTCTCCACCCGATACGCTTCGGTGCAGGAGAAGACGAACTTGCCGTTGGTGATGTCCACCTGTCCGCCGCCGAAACCCACGGCCCAGATGCCGTCCTTTATATCCGCGACCAAGGCCGCAGGGTCAGCCTCCCCTCCCAGCATGATCGTATTGGTCATACGCGGCATGGGTTTGTGCGCGTAGCTCTGCCGCCGCCCGTTGCCAGTAGGCGCAACGCCCATCAGACGCGCGTTCTGACGGTCCTGCATGTAGCCAGTCAAAATGCCATCCTCGATCAGCACTGTGCGCGAACTGGGCGTGCCTTCATCATCCACGCTGATCGAGCCTCGGCGGTCAGCAATCGTGCCGTCATCGACTACGGTTACACCTTTTGAGGCGATCTGCTGTCCCATGAGACCGGCAAAGGCCGAGCTGCCCTTGCGATTGAAATCCCCCTCCAACCCGTGGCCGATGGCCTCGTGCAGCAGAATACCCGGCCAGCCTGGGCCTAGCGCGACCTCCATCACCCCTGCAGGGGCTGGAACCGCATCAAGATTGACCACCGCAATGCGCAACGCTTCACGGGCTTTGGCCTGCCAGTCCTTCGGATCGATCAACCCGCTCAGGCCAACGCGGCCACCGCCACCTGCCGAACCACTTTCGCGGCGTCCGTTCTGTTCAACGATCACCGAAACATTCACACGCGTCATCGGGCGCACATCCCGCACCATCACGCCGTCAGGGCGCAGAATCTCGACCTCTTGAACAGCGGCTGAGATCATAGCGCTGACCTGCACCACACGCGGGTCCATATCGCGGGCAAAGGCATCGATCTCGCGCAGGGTTTCGATCTTGACCGGAAACGCGGCAGAGTCGATGGGATCTTCGTCGGTGTAGAGCCGCGTGTTGGTGGACCGGGGTGCCTCGGCCAGCGTCCCACCGCCGTCCCCAACGGCCAGCCGTGCAGTCTCGGCCGCGCGTTTCAGCGCGGGAATCGACACATCTGTGGAATGGGCGTAACCGGCCACTTCGCCTTGAACTGCGCGCAAGCCGAATCCCTCGGAGGCATCGTAAGACGCGGTGCGCAGACGCCCGTCATCAAACACCAAGGACTCGGATTTGCGACGCTCGACATACAGTTCTCCGTCTTCGGCCCCGGCGGTCGCCGATTGCAGAATAGACAACGCCTCATCATGCGGAAGGGCGCTTTCAAACGGGCGAAAAGGGGCGTCGGACATGGGTTGTGACCTTTCGGGTTTGATCCAGATCAAAAATAGCGTCTGTTTGACGCAAGCATTTTGCTTTATCTACCCGACGGAATATGGTTTTTAACGCGGCCAAAGACAACGGGAGAGGTGCGACCGATTCACACCTTTTCGCCAGGGACGCAAAGATCAAACGATCAGGACAGAACATGAAGAATGCTTTGATGCTTTCAGGGTTTATGACAGCCCTCTCCAGCCTTCCCGCCATGGCTCAGGAGCTTGAGATTATTGGCAAGCCGGTCGATGGCGGTATGGGCTTCCAGCCTGCGGCCACAAGCTTGGCCGATGGTATTCAGCGGCTGGACACAATGATTCTGGTGATCATCACCGTGATCTGTCTGTTTGTTGCGGGCCTGCTGCTTTACTGCATCGTACGTTACAACCAGCGTGCAAACCCGACCCCGGCGCGATTCTCGCACTATACCCCGGTCGAGATTGCCTGGACCCTCGGTCCGATCCTGATTCTGGTCTTCATTGGTGCGTTCTCGCTGCCGGTTCTGTTCAAGCAACAGGAAATTCCCGAAGGCGACATCACCATCAAAGTTGTGGGCAACCAGTGGTACTGGACCTACGAATATGTCGATCACGACTTTGCGTTCGACAGCTACTTGCTGGGCCACCCGGCCACATTGGACGAAGGTGCGCGCCCTGCAGATGCGGACGTGACCCCGTTTGTTCTGGATGACGCCATGCGCGCCAAGCTGGCAGATGCGGGTTACAGCGACGACGAATGGCTGCTGGCCACCGATACCGCAGTGGTCGTACCGGTTGGCAAGGTTATCGTGATGCAAGTGACCGCATCCGACGTGATCCATTCGTGGACCATCCCGTCCTTTGGCGTGAAACAGGACGGCGTGCCCGGACGTTTGGCTGAACTGTGGTTCGAAGCCGAGAAAGAAGGCGTTTACTTCGGTCAGTGTTCCGAACTCTGCGGCAAGGACCACGCCTATATGCCGATCACCGTCAAAGTGGTCAGCCAGGAAGCTTACGACGCATGGCTTCAGGGCGCGATCGACGAATATGCGGGTCTGCCGCAAAGCTATCAGGTCGCCTCGAACTAACTGAGCGACATGGGCGGGGATAACCCCTCCTTGGACATGACGCAGGCTGCGCGGGTAATCGCGCAGCTTTCGCCCCAGAAGGACCGGAAATGACCGACGCAAGCATCAATGCCAGCACTGCGACCGCCCATGCGGACGAGGCCAGCTTTGGCGATTACTTCGCTCTGCTGAAGCCGCGTGTGATGTCTCTGGTTGTTTTCACCGCGCTGGTCGGACTGCTGGCGGCACCCGTTTCCGTGCATCCTTTCGTTGGCTTTTGCGCCATTTTGTTCATAGCGATCGGCGGTGGAGCGTCTGGTGCTTTGAACATGTGGTGGGACGCAGATATCGACCGCGTGATGAAACGCACCAAGGGTCGCCCGATCCCTTCCGGCAAGGTGGAAGAGGGTGAGGCGCTGGCGCTTGGGCTGGCTCTTTCGGGCCTTTCCGTGATCATGCTGGGTCTTGCAACAAACTGGTTTGCAGGCGCGTTTCTGGGCTTCACGATTTTTTTCTACGTTGTTGTCTACACAATGTGGCTCAAGCGTTCGACGCCGCAGAACATCGTCATCGGCGGTGCCGCTGGTGCGTTCCCGCCCGTTATCGGCTGGGTTGCTGCCACCGGCTCGATGACGGTTGAGCCCTGGCTGATGTTCGCCCTGACCTTCATGTGGACTCCACCGCATTTCTGGGCGTTGGCTCTGTTCATGCGCTCGGATTATGATGACGCGGGTGTTCCGATGCTGACCGTTACACATGGCCGTCGCGCCACACGGTTTCATATCCTGGTCTACACCGCTCTGCTTGCAGTGCTGGCTGTCGGCACGGCGTTCTCGAGTATCGGTGGCCCGGTTTATCTGGCGGTTGCGCTGGTGCTGAACGCCCTGTTCCTGCGCGGAGCTTGGCAAATCTCGCGGCGGACCGAAGAGGATTCCGAAGCCGATAATTTCAAGGTTGAGCGCAGCTTTTTCAAACTTTCACTGCTCTATCTCTTCCTGCATTTCGGCGCCATTCTGGTTGAAGCTTTGCTGAAACCTTATGGCCTGGGAGGTTGGTCATGAGCCTGCGCAAGAACCATGAGTTGCATCAGCGACGCTTCAGCCGCAATCTGGGTGTTGGTCTGACACTGGCCGCATTTATCGTAATCATTTTTGGGCTGACGGTCGTAAAGGTCTCGGGCACGGATTTCGGTATGGCAACACAGGAGGTTCAGAACTGATGGCTTTGACAGGTCCGCAGAAAACGGTTGCACAGACTGTTGGCGTAGTCATCCTTATGGGCAGTCTGGCTTGGGCGGCTGTGCCATTTTATGACTGGTTCTGCCGGGTAACTGGGTTTGGCGGCACCACCGGTGTAGCTGAATCAGCGCCCGAAGACATTTTGGACCGCACCATCACCGTCCGGTTTGACGCCTCCAAGGCCAAGGGTATGGCTTGGGAGTTCAAACCGATTGAACGTGAGATGGAAGTACGCATCGGCGAAACCGGGCTTGCCTTCTACGAAGCATACAACCCAACCGACCGGCCGATAGCGGGCCAAGCCTCTTACAACGTCGCCCCCTATTCGGCGGGTGGGTATTTCCAGAAAATCGCCTGTTTCTGCTTTGAAGAGCAGGTGCTGCAACCCGGCGAACGTGTAGAGATGCCGGTGACCTTCTTCGTCGACCCTGAACTGGTCGACGATCTTGAAGCAAAGTATGTTCATACGATTACGCTGTCGTATACATTCTACGAAATTGACCTGCCCGAGGGCTATGCCGCCCTTGAAACGCAGGCAGATACAAACACGAACTAACGCCTGTAGGTGAGGGACGCTGATGGCACACGCTAAAAACCACGATTATCACATTCTGGCCCCGTCGATCTGGCCTCTGATCGGAGCCGTTGGTGGCTTTGTGATGCTGTTCGGGGCCGTCCTTTGGATGCATGGCCTTACGCCGTGGATGTTCTGGGCCGGTCTGGTCGCGGTGCTGTACACCATGTTCGCATGGTGGTCAGAAGTGGTTGTTGAAAGCCGTCAAGGCGATCACACGCCCGTCGTCCGCATCGGTTTGCGTTATGGTTTCATCCTGTTTGTGATGTCCGAAGTGATGTTCTTCTTCGCTTGGTTCTGGTCGTTCTTCAAGCATCGCATGTATCCGATGTACGACTATGCGGGCACTGAGTACATCCAGCCGGATATTCATGCGGTTGACCCCTTCCACCTGCCGCTGATCAACACTCTGGTCCTGCTTTTGTCGGGCTGTGCGATCACCTGGGCACACCACGCGCTGGTGCATGATAATGACCGCAAGGCGCTGATCAACGGTCTGGCCATCGGTATCGTACTGGGTCTGCTGTTCACCTTCCTGCAGGCCTACGAATACTACGAGTTGCTGGCCCACGAAGGCTGGGAATTCGGCGGCGATCAGTTCTATTCGAACTTCTTCATGGCAACCGGTTTCCACGGCGCGCACGTGATCATCGGGACAATCTTCCTGACGGTCTGTCTGATCCGTGCTCTTAAGGGCGACTTTACCCCCGAGAAGCATGTGGGTTTTGAGGCGGCGGCCTGGTACTGGCACTTCGTTGACGTTGTCTGGCTGTTCCTGTTCTTCGCCGTCTACATCTGGGGCCAAGCCCCGCTGATGTAATGCCGATCAGGTAATCCAATTGGAAAAGCCGTCCTTTGGGGCGGCTTTTTCTCTGTTCTGGGTACAAGATTGCGCCCGATACAATTGCGTGGTTGCATTTTCGTCTGCTCCACCCTTAACAAGACGCCGGTTCCTGCAACGAGGTCTGATCCCACCATGCGCCGCATTCTTTTCCTGCTGATCTTCGGTCTCGCCGGTCTGGGCGTGTTGCTGTCGCTTGGCATTTGGCAAGTGCAGCGTCTGTCATGGAAACAAGAGGTGCTGGCCGAGATTGAGGATCGAATTTCGGCGGATCCTGTGGATCTGCCAGCGCAGGTGTCAGAGGATGCGGATAAGTATCTGCCGGTGATCGTGTCAGGTGAAATGGTCCCCGGGGAAATTCACGTGCTGGTCTCTGTGAAACAGGTAGGGGCGGGCTATCGCATCATCCAGTCTTTCAACACAGGGGATCGCACGATCCTTGTGGATCGGGGCTTTGTTCCTACGACTGCCAAAGACACCGAGCGTTTGACCGGCCCAATGGAGATTGCCGGGAATCTTCACTGGCCGGATGAGATCGACGGTTACACGCCTGAGGCGGATATCGACGCCAATATCTGGTTCGCACGTGACGTACAGAACTTGGCCGCTGCTTTGGGGGCCGAACCAGTTCTGTTGATCGCCCGGTCACAAACCGACCCGAATGTGGCGCCCTTATCGGTCGATACGGCGGGCATCCCTAATGATCACCTGCAATATGCAATCACCTGGTTTGGTCTGGCTCTGGTCTGGGCCGCTATGACCGGATACTTCCTGTGGCGCAGCCGCGCCAATTCTGAGAGTGACGCGACATGAAATACATCTCGACCCGTGGCCAAGCGCCCGAACTGACATTTGAAGAGGCGATGCTGACCGGTCTGGCCCGCGACGGCGGCCTGTACCTGCCCGCCGAGATCCCGGTGATGAGCCAAGACGAGATCGCCGCTTTGGCCGGTCTGCCCTATGAGGAAATCGCGTTCCGGGTGATGTGGCCCTATGTCAGCGGTTCGTTTGCCGAAGGTGAGTTCAAGGAAATCATAGACCGCGCCTATGAAGGCTTTGGCCACGACGCCCGCGCGCCGTTGAAGCAGTTGAACGAGAATCACTTCCTGCTGGAGCTGTTCCATGGGCCAACGCTGGCCTTCAAGGATTTCGCGATGCAGTTGATTGGTCAGCTTTTCCAAGTTGCCTTGAAACGACGCGGGGATCGCGTGACCATCGTAGGTGCAACCAGTGGTGATACAGGTTCCGCCGCCATCGAAGCTTTCCGTGGGCTGGACGCGGTGGACGTGTTCATCCTGTTTCCGCACGGCCGCGTATCCGAGGTGCAGCGCCGTCAAATGACCACGCCTGCGGACAGCAATGTGCACGCTTTGGCCGTGGATGGTGATTTTGACGATTGCCAGGCTGCGCTGAAGGACATGTTCAACGACTTCGACTTCCGCGACAGCGTGAAACTGGCGGGTGTGAACTCGATCAACTTTGCCCGCGTTCTGGCGCAGATTGTCTATTATTTCTCTGCCGCCGTCAGTCTCGGCGCGCCGCATCGCAAGGTCAGCTTCACCGTGCCGACCGGGAACTTTGGAGATATTTTCGCGGGTTATCTGGCCAAACGTATGGGCCTGCCCATCGACCGTTTGGTGGTGGCAACCAACCAGAACGACATTCTGCATCGTTGTCTGTCGGGCGAGGGGTATTTCAAGGGAGATACCATTCCCTCGATCAGCCCCTCGATGGACATTCAGGTCAGCTCGAACTTTGAGCGTGCATTGTACTACGCTTATGGCGAGGATGGCAGCGCGGTCGCTCAGTTGATGGACGAGCTCAAGAATGGCGGCTTCAACGTCAGCCAGGGCGCGATGGAGGCGCTGCGTGAGAGTTTCGACTCGGGCCGCGTATCTGAAGACGAGACGCTGGAGACGATCAAGCACACGCTGGCGCATAGTGCGGAACTGGTTTGTCCGCATACCGCCATTGGTATCAAGGTTGCGGAAGAGCACCGAGCGGCTGACGTGCCGATGATTACCCTGGCGACTGCGCACCCTGCGAAATTCCCTGCTGCGGTCGAGAAGGCGAGCGACGTGCATCCGCCTCTTCCATCCCGCATGTCTGATCTGTATGAACGTCCGGAACGGGTGACCCGCATTGCAAATGATCTGGGTGCCCTCGAGGATCATATCAAAGGGCATATCGCCGAGTGACTGTCAGACAAGACCAACTGAAGAACGGCTTTCGTATCGTCAGTGAACATATGCCGGGGCTGCAATCAGCGGCCATCGGCATCTGGGTGACCGCCGGTGGGCGGCATGAGCGGATCGAGCAAAACGGCATCGCGCATTTCCTTGAACATATGGCGTTCAAGGGAACCGAGCGTCGTTCTGCGCTGCAAATCGCTGAAGCGATTGAGGATGTGGGCGGCTATATCAACGCCTATACCTCGCGCGAGGTGACGGCCTACTACGCGCGTGTTCTCAAGGACGACGTCGCGCTGGCGATGGACGTGATCGGTGACATTGTTCTGAACCCGGTTTTCGATCCGCGTGAGATCGAAGTTGAGCGTGGGGTGATCCTGCAAGAAATCGGTCAGGCCTATGATACGCCGGACGATGTGATCTTTGACTGGCTGCAAGAGCAGAGCTATCACGACCAACCCTTGGGTCGCACTATTCTGGGGCCAACTGAAAAGGTCAGTGCGTTTTCACGCGAGGATCTGTCGGGCTTTGTAGCCGAGCATTACGGCCCCGAGCAGATGATCCTGTCGGCTGCCGGTGCCGTGGATCACGATGCGCTGATGAAAATGGCCGAAGAGATGTTCGGGCATCTGCAACCACGCAAGGGCCTGATCCCGGACGCCGCACGGTTCACCGGAGGTGAGGCACGGCAAGAGAAAGAGTTGGAGCAGGCGCACTTTGCCCTGGCGCTGGAAAGCCCCGGGTACCGCGACGACGCGATTTATACGGCGCAGATTTATTCGACGGCTTTGGGCGGCGGCATGTCCTCACGCTTGTTCCAGGAGGTGAGGGAAACGCGCGGGCTGTGCTACACAATCTTTGCTCAGACCGGTGCTTACGCTGATACTGGTACAACCACGATTTATGCGGGAACCTCGGCGGATCAGGTTGGTGAGTTGGCGACGATCACCATTGATGAGATGAAACGCGCGGCCGAGGACATGAGCGCAGAGGAGGTCGCCCGGGCCCGCGCCCAGATGAAGGCTGGGATGTTGATGGGACTGGAAAGCCCATCGAACCGGGCCGAACGTTTGGCGCGGCTGGTGCAGATTTGGGGTAGGGTGCCCTCGCTTGAGGATACTGTTGCCAAGATCGATGCGGTTGGCACTGAAGATGTGAGAGCCTTTGCAGAAACCATGGCTGTACAGGCTCCGGCAGCTCTGGCGCTTTATGGGCCTGTGTCCGGTGCGCCGAGCTTGACCGAACTGCAGGAGAGGCGGGCGGCGTGATGCTGTTGGGCAGACGCAAGCTGAAACTCGAAACAGCGCGGCTTAGCATGCGCCCGCCTGTACATTCCGATTTCAATAACTGGTCCGCGTTGCGGCGGTCTTCAAAAGACTATCTGACGCCGTGGGAGCCTGTCTGGGCCAGCGATCATCTAAGCCGCAAATCCTTTACCAATCGGGTGTATTGGGCACAGCGTTCAGTCGCCAGTGGTACTGCGATACCGCTGTTCCTGTTTCGCCGCGAGGATGACGTTCTGGTGGGGGCCATCACGCTTGACAATATAAGGCGTGGTCCCGCGCAGGCGGGTACTCTGGGATATTGGACCGGTCAGGCTTTTGCCCGGCAGGGATACATGCGTGAAGCAATTGGTGCGATGGTTCATCACGCCTTTACCCGACTGGATCTGAGCCGGATCGAAGCGGCCTGCTTACCGGAAAACCGGGCTTCGCGCGGGTTGTTGGAAAGCTCGGGCTTCAAATACGAAGGTGTGGCGCAATCTTACCTGCAGATCAACGGGCGGTGGCGGACACACGTTTTGTATGCCAGCCTACGATCCGACAGGCGCGGGAAAACCGACGCGGGTTAGGGGGCGCTGCCCCCGTCGCGGCTCGCCGCGCCTCCCCCGAGGTATTTTTGGCCAGATGAACAAGGGGGCATGACTCGGGCGCGTTCTGCGCTACACTTGGATTATGCGCTGGTTGGTTGCGGCATTGATGGTGATTTCGGGCGGGGCTTTAGCGCAGGAGCGGCGGCCGAGCCATTGCATTGCTATCGCAGATGCAGCGCCGGGTATTGAATACCTTCACAAAGCGGCTTGGCAGGATCCAGTGCCGGAATTTTCCGTGCGGATCAGCTACATCGCGCACGCGTCGTTTCTGATCCAGACGCGGGGTGGGTTGAATGCCGTCACGGATTTTACAGGGTTCATCGGCAGCGCAGATTTGATCCCCGATGTTGTGACGATGAACCATGCCCACAGCACCCATTGGACCGCCCACCCCGACCCGGCGATCCCGAATGTTCTGCCGGGATGGGGAGAGTTCGGGCAGGGCATTGAGCATCATCTTGATCTGGGTGAGATGCTTGTGAGGAATGTTTCGACCGATATCCGGTCAGCCTATGGCGGGGTCGAGGAGCGCGGGAACTCGATCTTTGTATTCGAGGTTGAGGGTTTGTGTATTGGTCATCTGGGTCATCTGCATCATGTGCCATCAGACGAACAGTTTGCCGCTTTGGGGCGGCTGGATGTGGTCATGGCTGCGGTTGATGGGGGGACCACGATGCCCTTGCCGGATATGATCTCGGTTTTGAAGCGGCTGAAGAGTTCGGTGATTATTCCGATGCATTGGTTCTCGGGGTTCTCGCTGGATCGGTTTCTGGTCGATATTCGTGATACATTTCCAGTTGACCGCCAGGGGGTGTCAGAACTCACCGTTTCCCTCAGGGATCTGCCAGACAGGCCGACGGTAATTGTTCTGGAGCCGCAATATCTGATTGATCTGGAATAGGGCTTGCCGCAGCCGCGTTACTTGGGCATTGAAAACGTATGAGTTTGAACCCCGCCGATGCCCGTTTTGCTGCGCTGATCCGTTCGACATTGGGCGAAGATATCCTGCGCCCCGTAGAAGATCGGTATCTGGAAGAACCGCGCGGGCGGTTCGCTGGCCAGATCGGTGTGTTGGCTGTTCCCCGAAACACCGAAGAGGTTGCCGCGTTGGTGCGGTTGGCTGCAGAGGAGCGGGTGCCGGTTGTCCCTTATGGCGGCGGCACAGGTCTGGTAGGCGGGCAGGTGATCTCAGACGGCCCGCCACCTTTGCTGATCTCTTTGGAGCGCATGACAGCTATTCGGTCTGTGTTTCCGACTGAAAACATTCTGATCGCCGAAGCCGGTGCCATTCTGCAAGACGTTCAAGTGGCGGCTGAGGAAGTGGATCGGCTGTTTCCACTGTCATTGGCGGCGCAGGGGTCCTGCCGGATCGGGGGCAATCTGTCGACCAATGCCGGGGGCGTCAACGTACTCCGCTACGGCAACGCGCGCGATCTGTGTCTGGGGCTTGAGGCGGTGCTGCCCAATGGCGAGATTTGGCATGGGCTCAGCCGCTTGCGGAAGGACAACACCGGCTACGACCTGCGCGATCTTCTAATCGGGGCCGAGGGCACATTGGGCATCATCACGGCCGCGTCCCTCAAGCTGTTTCCAAAGCCTGCAGTTCAGGGCACGGCCATGTTTCAGGTGGCTTCACCTGAAGCGGCCATTGACCTGCTGGCGCTGGCACGGGATCAGGTGGGCGAGACTGTCAGCACTTTTGAACTGATCCACCGGCAAGGGTTTGATTTCCTGTCAGAGGTTCTTCCAGACGTCCGCCGACCGTTCAGTACACGGCCAGAGTGGTGCGTATTGATCGAGCTGGGTCTGGCCGCTGGTCAATCATCTTCAGATGCTTTGGAGACTCTCTATGTTGCCGCCGAAGATCGTGGGCAAGTTCTGGACGGAGTGATTGCGCAAAGCGAAGCCCAACGTGCCGATCTTTGGGCGGTACGCGAACGCATCCCCGAGGCCAATCGGCTGATTGGTTCGGTTTCGAGCCACGATATTTCGGTTCCGATTTCCAGAATTCCTGACTTCATTCGCGAAGGTGGAAAGATGATCGCTGAACTTGGCCCGTACCGGATCAATTGCTTTGGGCACCTTGGGGATGGCAACCTGCATTACAATGTATTTCCACCCAATGGGCACAGCCGATCAGAATTTGAAGATCAACGCAGTGTCATCAAACAAGCGGTGCATGATCTGGTTGACGCCTATGACGGCTCGGTCAGTGCGGAACATGGGGTGGGGCGTCTGAAGACCGACGATCTGGAGCGTTATGGCGATCCGGTCAAGCTGAGTGCGATGCGGGCCATCAAGGCAGCTTTGGATCCGCAGGGTATCATGAACCCCGGTGCGGTTCTGAAAGTGTGAACACGGCCCACATCAGGGGCCGTGCCCGACGATTTCTTTACGACGCAGGCAGGATCACCTTGTCGATCACATGGATCACGCCGTTCTTGGTTTCGATGTCGGCCTGAACGACGTTCGCGTCATTGACCATAACACCAGAGTCCAGATCGATTGTGATATCGCCGCCCTGTACGGTTGCGGCGGTCATGTCGTCGCTTAGATCACCTGACATGACCTTACCTGGCACAACATGATAGGTCAGGATGGCAACCAGTTGATCCTTGTTTTCAGGCTTCAGCAGGTTTTCAACAGTGCCTTCAGGCAAAGCCGCGAACGCGTCGTCGGTTGGGGCAAACACTGTGAACGGGCCTTCGCCTTTCAGCGTGTCCACCAGTTCGGCGGCCTGCACAGCGGCAACAAGTGTTTCAAAGCTGCCAGCGGCAACAGCTGTGTCAACGATGTCTTTGCCGTGACCATCGGCCAAAGCAGTTGTGCTGAACAGGATTGAGGCGACACCAGCGGCGGCGAATTTGCGGAACATATGCTAATCTCCCTAGGTTGGAATGCTTCAAGCAGCATCACCCGAGTTACGCGGTAGCCTCACAGCAAGATCACTTGTTTTGTTCCAACTTGCGACTTGATCAACAAACAAGCCGCGCTAAGCCAGCGCGGCTTTTGGTTTCCAGTCACGTTTTTGTGAAGTTCTTTCGATCAGAGCCCTTCAAATTCGCACAGAACGTGCACATCCATGCCCATGTCTTCAAGAACTTTACGGCCTCCCAACTCTGGAAGGTCGATGATGAAGGCGCATGAGATTATTTCGCCGCCAAGCCGCTCGATCAGCTTGATACCGGCCGCCGCCGTGCCGCCTGTGGCCAGCAGATCATCGACCACCAGTATCTTTTCGCCGGGTTGGATGGCATCGTCGTGGAGTTCGACAATCGCCTCACCGTATTCAAGCTTGTAGTCTTGGCTGATTGTGGTTCCGGGCAGTTTGCCTTTTTTGCGGATCGGCACAAAGCCAACGCTTAGCTGATGTGCAATCGCACCGCCCAGGATAAATCCCCGCGCTTCAAGCCCGACCACCTTGTCGATCCGCTCACCGGCGTATGGGTGCAGCATCTGGTCGATAGCCATCCGAAACCCGCGCGGGTCGGCAAAAAGGGTTGTTACATCGCGAAACATGATCCCTTCGTGGGGGAAATCGACGATGGTTCGGATGTAATCTTTGACAGTTTTATTTCTGGACATGGGCCAACCCTTTTAGCGTCAAAACACGCAAGGCTGTTTGGCCCATCATAGGGCACCATGCAAGGTGCCATTCCGGCGCACTGTCAGGAGCGGCGGGTCACAATAGCTTTCGGCAGGCTTTTGTAGCGGTACAGCGTGGCGGGCAACCAAGACAGGTGCGGTTTGCGCCAATTGCGTTGATCTCGCAATAGAAATGCCTGAGCAGTATGAAGGTTCATTGCCATATTCCTTTTATTGTTGTTAAGTGCCCGATAACGACAATCACTATGCTATGTATATACAATGCATCGCCTAAAATTGCAAGATGATGTTGGGGACAGTGCGCGTGGCTAAGAAAGACGGCAAGGGATCGACCAAGAAAAACAGTCAACTGGTCCTGCGCTTGGACAAGGATGAGCGCGACGCTTTTGTCGAACTGTGCAAAGAGCTGGACACGTCAGCCGCGCGCGAAATCCGCCGGTTTATTCGCGGTTTCATGAAAGAACACGCCGAGGACTAAGCGCGCCTCAGGCCGGGCGGCGCAGAACAGCCGTCGCGACCCCCATTCCGATCAAAGTCAGCCCACCAAATCGCGTCATTGCTGTAATAACGCTGGCACGGCCAATTACGCGCCGCAGCCGGTCGGCCAGCAGCGCATAAGCCAACGCGTTCAGCCAAGCCAGACCCACAAATGTCGCGATCAGGATGACGAATTGGGGGCCCAGCGGATCGGCTGGACGCAGGAACTGCGGAACAAAGGCGATGAAAAAGGCGATGGATTTCGGGTTCAGTGCGGTCACCGCAGCGGCGTGCCCAAACACGTTGCGCGCCGTTACATCGTTGTCGGTATCGACCGCGTTCAGCCCGCCGGACGGTGCGCTTCGCAGCAGTTTGATCCCAAGCCAGACCAGATAGGCTGCCCCGATCCACTTTAGCACTGAAAACAAGGTGGCGGATGCCAGCACCAGCGCGCCCAACCCCAACAGTGAGGCGGTCATCGCGATAAGATCCCCCACCGCGACTCCGGTTGCCGAGGCCACAGCAACGCTGCGGCCCTTGGACAGCGCATAGCTAAGCACAAGCAACACGGTCGGGCCGGGGATCAGCAGCAAAGCGGTGGACGCGGCGACAAAAGCCAGCCAGAGTTCAAGCGACATGGGGTCTCCTGTAAAGGTGTCGTCACACCAAGCCCTTGTATGATGCCAACGTCAAGTCTCTGCCTTGATCGTTTGGCTGTTTTTGAGGCGGCAAGATCAAGCACCTGTGCGTTTCTCGCATCTGAATCGCAAAGCTGATGGATTTAAGCAGTGTGGCAACGGCTTGAAGTTTAGATGAAGCTTTGCTCATTCATCTTGAAACGGTCCTGAACCTCCCCAGACTAAAGGAAATAACTTCGCAGGAGGCAAAGGTGCAGATCCAAAGTGCAGATACTAATACGTTGAGGCGGATCAATCGCATCAAACGGTTGCTGCTTGGCCTCTTGCTGGCCGGGGGCGTCGTGTATGGGGTCATCGTCGGATACATGTACTTCAACCAGCAATCGCTGCTTTACAAGCCAGACGGTGAATTGCCTGATCCAGCCTCGGTTTCTTTGGCGGATATCGATGTGCGTTCAATGCCTATGTCCGATGGTACGGTTCTGACGGCTTGGGCCGCGCCGGCAGCCGTCGAAGGTGCCCCGACCGTATTGTTTTTTCATGGCCAGAGCGGCAATCTGAGCGATCGCGCGGATCGGTTCCGAGAGATACTGAACAGCGGCTACGGGCTACTAGCGCCCAGCTATCGCGGCTTTCCAGGCAGTGCAGGCGCGCCGTCCCAAGCGGGTTTGATCTCGGACGGATTAGAGTTGTTTGACCAATTGCGCAGCGCCGGAGAGCAAGTTGTTCTACACGGCCAAAGCCTTGGTACAGGAGTGGCTGCGGCGGTTGCAGCGCAACGGCCCGAGGCCGAGATGCTGGTGCTGGAAGCGCCGTTTACAGCGACCGTGGATGTGGCAGCTGAACGTTACCCTTGGTTGCCCGTATCGGCCCTGATGCGCGACCAGTTCGCCACCCGAGACATCATAGACGCTATCGAGGTGCCGACATTGATCTTCCACGGTACCGACGATCAGACCGTTCCCGTACATCACGGAGAACGCCTTGCCGACATGGGCGGCGAAGGGGTGGAGTTCTTCTCGGTTCAAGACGGAACCCACAATGACTTGTGGTCACATGGTCTGTGGCAAACTGTTCAGGACCGTTTGCCACAAAGGTAACGTCAGAGAATGCGTCCTGCCACTGCGTCCAGCTTGGCCAACAGCGCAGGGTTGCGTTTTTCAGGGGCAGTCAGGATCGCGTATTCCAAGGCCCTGTCACAGCCATGCGGGCAAGGTTCACGTTCAGCCCCCAGTAACGCGGGCAGCCCCTTGACCAATGCGCGACCCTTGTCAGCGTTGCCGGTCAGCGTTGCGATGATGGCGGTCACGTCAACCTCACCATGGTCCGGGTGCCAGCTGTCATAATCCGTGACCATCGCGACCGAGGCGTAACAAAGCTCGGCTTCGCGGGCGAGTTTGGCTTCGGGCATGTTGGTCATGCCAATCACATCACAGCCCCATTGCTCGCGATACATCTTGGATTCTGCGAGGGATGAGAACTGAGGCCCCTCCATCGCCAGATAGGTGCCGCCACGAAGGATATTGATGCCCGCGGCTTTCCCTGCTGTTTCGCAGGCGTCTGACAGGCGCGGACAAGTCGGATGCGCCACGCTGACATGAGCCACACAGCCACTTCCGAAAAAGCTCTTATCCCGTGCAAAAGTCCGGTCGATGAACTGATCGACAATCACGAAGTCGCCGGGTGCCATATGCTCGCGAAACGATCCACAGGCTGAAACCGAGATCACGTCCGTCACGCCCAGCCGCTTTAACGCGTCGATATTGGCGCGATAGGGCACATCGGTTGGCGAATGCACGTGGCCGCGCCCATGACGCGGCAGAAAGGCCATATCGACACCGTCTAATGAACCGGTCAGGATCTGGTCCGATGGCGTTCCCCATGGACTCTCAACCTCGACCAATTCCGCATTTTCCAGCCCGTCGATCTCATAGATGCCTGATCCGCCAATAACGGCAATCTTGGTTTGGGTCACAGTCCTGCTCCACGTATTGAATTGCTGTCGGATTTGTGCGGGCTGGGGGTGCTTTTGACAAGGGGTCTAATCCTGTTTCGGCAGCAGGTTACGCAGATGAGACTGTGTCTTGAAATCAGCCCAGGCTGTGCCGAACGTGTCCAGTGGCCAGGTTAAGTTCTGCGGTTGCCCATGCCTGTCACGAAATACAAAGCGATACTCGTCCCCGGCCAGCATGGCATCTAACAGGTCTTCGGCACGCTGATCTTCGAAGGTGCAGCCAAGCCCGATCAGGCAACCGGGACGCCGCGTGCGCCAGATGGTTTCATTACCCTTGTCGATGCGAAACCCGGACGGATTGAAAAGGGTGCCGGGTTCCATCCCGAATTCCACCTTGAAGCCTTGGGCCTCTGGCGTGATGAAAACGAACTGTGCCGCAAATTTCGGTCTTTGCGAAAACACCTCTGCCCGTCGGATGTAACACCGCTGCTTCAACGCCCCGTGTTCTTCGCGTTCGTCGCAGATCGAATTCCATATCCCGAAAATCTCATGGTGGGTGACCCGCCAATTCCCGGCCGTGTCGTTACCTTCCAGATCCTGGGCCAAAGCGGGCAGGGCTGAAACGAGAAAGAGCATGATCCAACGCATGACCACACTGTTGGTTGGTGAACCGTAGACCTGCAAGTCACGTTGCCGCGAGGCCGAGGTATGCATCAAGCACATGGCTGCATCCCGCTTGATGCGGTAGCTCAACACCCTTGTGTCCGCTACATAGGCGCCTTCGCGCGAACATAAAACCCTATAGGACTGACCAATGCCCCGAGCCTTGCTGGCAAGTTTTGCCAACCGCGTTGCCATGCCCGATCTGCGCTGGGTGCCTGATGAGGGGTTGACCTTCTCTCGCCTGCGGATCGAACTCTTGTCCGGCCTGACCGTGGCCCTTGCGTTGGTGCCCGAGGCTGTGGCTTTTGCCTTTGTCGCAGGCGTGCACCCGCTGGTTGGTCTCTATGCGGCGTTCCTGGTTGGCCTGATCACGGCACTGATCGGCGGGCGGCCCGGTATGATCTCGGGCGCGACCGGCGCTCTGGCGGTTGTCATGGTGGCGCTGGTGGCCGAACACGGGGTCGAATACCTTTTCGCGACCGTTGTTCTTATGGGAATTCTCCAAGTCATAGCCGGGGCGATGCATTGGGGGCGCTTTATCCGTCTGGTGCCGCACCCGGTGATGCTGGGCTTTGTGAACGGTTTGGCCATCGTGATCTTTCTGGCCCAGATGGGGCAGTTCAAAGTGCCCGGAACCATGGAAAACACCGGCCATGGCATGAGCGGAGGGGAATGGCTGTCGGGAATGCAGCTTTACACCATGTTGGGTCTTGTGGCGCTGACAATGGCGGTGATCTGGGTCATGCCACGTGTCACGCGCATCATTCCTGCGCCTCTGGCCGGAATTCTGGTGGTCGCGGCTCTGGTTATCGGCCTGGGACTGGACGTGCCACGCGTTGGCGATCTTGCCTCGATCGAAGGCGGTCTCCCTGCGTTCCACATCCCGATGGTGCCGCTGAACTGGGAAACGTTCGAAATCATTCTGCCTTATGCTGTCATTCTGGCGGCCATTGGTCTGATCGAATCCCTGTTGACCCTGAACCTTGTGGGCGAGATCACCGGAAAACGCGGTGGCGCGTCTCAGGAATGCATCGCGCAGGGCGCATCGAATATCGTGACCGGGTTCTTTGGCGGCATGGGCGGCTGCGCAATGATTGGTCAGTCGATGATCAACGTGAAATCCGGCGGCCGAACTCGTATCGCCGGTATCGCGGCAGCGCTGTTCCTGCTGGTCTTTATCCTGTTTGCCTCGCCCCTGATCGAACAAATCCCGCTGGCCGCTTTGGTCGGTGTGATGTTCATGGTGGTGATCGGCACCTTTGCGTGGAACTCGTTCAAGATCATGCGCAAGGTCCCCATGACAGATGCTTTTGTCATCGTTCTGGTGACCGTCGTGACCGTGATGGAGGACCTTGCGGTTGCCGTTGTGGTCGGCGTCATCGTCTCGGCCCTGGCTTATGCCTGGAACAACGCCAAACGCATTCACGCGGTCACGCGCGACTCTGAGACCGAAAAGGGCGCAAAGGTCTACGAAATTCAAGGACCGCTGTTCTTTGGGTCTTCTGATGGTTTCATCGAACTGTTCGACGTCCCGAACGACCCTGAAACCGTGATCGTCGATTTTGCAGAAAGCCGGGTCGTGGATCAGTCTGCTTTGCAGGCCATCGAAAACATCGCTGCTAAATACGAAGCTGCGGGAAAACGTGTCATGCTGCGCCACCTGAGCCGCGATTGTCATAAGCTGTTGAACAAGGCAGGACACCTGATGGTCGACAGCGATGACGACCCGGATTACGAACTGGCGGTCGACTATTCCGTCCGCACCGGTATTCTTGGCGGGCACTAAGTTCGAAAAGCGGCTTTACAGGCCGCCTTTTTTCACGAAGCCATTTGTTCCAGCAGTTCGATATTGCCCGACAGTAGTGCTTCCTCGGCCTCAGATATCCTATCGGCAGGCCAATCCCACCATTTTAAGGCAAGCAATCGATCAATGGTGTCTTGGTCAAACCTGAATCGACGCACCTCGGCTGGATTACCTGTAACGACCGCATAAGGTGGGATCGTACCACGTACGACAGAGCCTGCTCCGACTATTGTGCCGTCGCCAATTTTTGCCCCCGGCATGATCAAAGCACCATAGGCGATCCAAACGTCGTTTCCGATCACAGTGTCACGCGTGTCCGGCTGATATTCCAACAGCTTTGCAGGATCGAAAACCGGGAACGGGAAGCACGTCGCTCCATCCATGGCGTGGTTGGCCGATGACGTGATGAACCGAACGCCGTGGGCGATTTGACAGAACTTACCAATCACAAGACGTTCGCGCGAAGACGGATAAAGATATGGGGCCAAGCGAGAGGCCCAATCCGTTGGCGCTTCGAAATCAGACGCATAGCTGTAATCGCCCGCCTGAAAGCGAGGGTGATCGATGGCTTGATTGAGGAGCACCGTCCCCAGGTGTTCGGTTCCGTCAGGCAGGGTCACCGGGTAGCGGTGAGAGGCTTTGGGTAGGGGCATCAATCATCTGGCCTTGATAGGCTGAACAACTCGGACACAACGGCATAGTCCCGGTATCCAAGCCGTGCCAGCGGTTGAAACGATGTCACATCAAACTTACCGTCCCGGATGTGATCATCGTGCAGATGCACGCCGATTACTTCGCCAAATACAACCCGATTGGCTTCACCGGGTAGAGTGACGATCTGGGTGAGCTTGCATTCCAGTGCAGCGGGTGCCCCTGCAATCCGGGAACATGGAATCGTTTCGCATTCGACGGGTGACAACCCGGCATGTTCAAACTCATCAACGTCTTTCGGCAGACCGGCCGAACTGGCGTTCATCGCGTCCCGATGAGCATGGGCCACCACGTTTACACAGAAAACGCCGGTCGCTTCGATATTGGCGATGCTGTCCTTGCCTCCGTTCTGATCGTGCTTGGTGCCGGTTGTGGCGAACATCACTTGCGGTGGCGTGTAGGCGACGCCATTGAAAAAGGAATAAGGTGCCAGATTGTTGATCCCATTTGCATCCCGGGTTGAAATCCAGCCGATCGGGCGCGGTGTGATAATGGCGTTGAACGGGTTGTGCGGCAGGCCGTGGCCGTCTTCGGGGCGATAGAACATCTGATCTCCAAGCGTTTGCCCAAGGCGTACCGAAGTGCTAGGGCGAATTCCAGCAAGGAAAAGAGGGCAGGGTGCAGCAATTCGGGATCAGGCCGGAAGAGCCGGACGATTGGTGGGAGGTTGAGGCCCTCTATGACCTGTGCTTTGCGCCGGGTCGTGAGGCTTTGTCGTCTTATCGATTGCGCGATGACGTGCCGCCGGTCACGGGGCTGTCTTTGGTCGCGCGGGATGGTCAGGGCATTCTGGCCGGTGCAATCCGGTTCTGGCCCGTTCATGTCGGCGATCACGATGCGTTACTGTTGGGGCCCGTCGCCGTACACCCTACTCATCAGGGCGAGGGGCTGGGCGGGTATCTGATCCACGCAGGTGTTGAGGCGGGGCGCACGCGCGGGTGGCAGCGTGTCATGCTGGTGGGTGATGAACCCTATTACAAACGGTTCGGATTCGCGCGTTTGAGTGGGGTCGAGATGCCGCCGCCCACCAATCCTGACAGGGTTTTGGGATTGGAATTGAAACCCGGCGTCTGGTCCGGGGTAGTGGGTGCAGTTACCCGTTGGAGCCGCTGACCTATTGAATCCACGCCGCGCAACGCCGATGTTTATGGGCAGGAGGGCGTAGATGCAGAACGTGGTTCTTGTTGAAAACGTGGATGCCGAGGCCGAACTGGATCGTCTGGCGGATCACTACCGATCTGCCGGTGGTGCTGGTGTGAAACTCTTGAACAAGCTGGGCGGATCAGCCGAGTCTTTGCTGGAGCAGTTGCCGGAACCGGTGCGGCATGGCTTGACCGGAGCAACCGAGCAGGCTTTGTGGCTGGCGATGCACGCCGCGCAAGGTTCACGGCGCGCCGTTCCCGATCAGAAACCCTGGGTGAATACCGCTGTCACGACGGCCATGGGTGCGGCTGGCGGGCTGGGTGGGGTTTCGACAGCTTTGATGGAATTACCCGCAACAACCGCTATGCTGCTACGCGCCATTCAAGGGGCTGCGGCGCGCGAAGGCTTTGACCCTACAGCAGAGAACGTGAAATTCGACTGTGTGCGGGTTCTGTCCGCCTCGGGGCCGCTTTCCCATGACGATGGTGCGGATCTTGGCTTTTTCTCGGTTCGCTTGACCCTGACGGGGCCCGCTATGCAGCGCCTGATTGCAGCAGTTGCACCGCGCTTTTCGATTGTGTTGGGCCAAAAGCTGGCGGCCCAGTCCGTACCCGTACTCGGAGCCTTAGCCGGCGGTGGGACGAACTATGTCTACACGCGGTACTACCAGCAGATTGCACGCGTACATTTTGGATTGAGACGTCTGGCAATCGACGCTGATATTCCCCACGACGAACTGGTGCGGCAGCTTTCGGCCCGAATGTAATTTTCCCGTCAAACCCGCGCCTGACTTGGCGATGAACACATTATATGGTATCTTGTAGCATGCCTTACACCAAATGGGTTCGTTTTGATCCTATGTGCGAAAGGGCTGAATTTTGACCTAAGGAACCGCCAGGTCATGAAACAAACGCTGCTGCGTCTTGAAGATCTTAACGCTGCGGAACAGCCCGTTTTGCAGCAGGCCGCTGCACTGTGTTACCGGATCAAGAACAACCGGCCCGAGGTGTTGCTGATCACAACACGCAAGGCGCAGCATTGGATTATTCCCAAAGGCTGGTTCATCCCGGGTTTGTCCCCGGCTGAAACGGCCTTGCAGGAGGCGTGGGAAGAAGCAGGAGTCTCCGGTCAAAGCAGCGGGGTTCGACAGGGGCAGTTTCTTCATCACAAACACCAGCCGAATCGACCGCCCGTGTTGATTCTGGTGGATGTGTTCCCGGTTCACGTGCGGTCCATTTCGCAGGAATTCCCGGAACAAGGGATGCGCAAGCGCAAGTGGTACCCGCTCAAAAAGGCAGCTCTTAAGGTGCATTCACCCGGACTGTCCAATCTGTTACGAGACTTTAAGCCATACGCACATTAAGATCAGGCCCGAGAGGCTTGCTATTGTCATTTTGGTCGGTATCTATTCGCCAATCGATTTTTTGGACTGAACATGATTCAATACGCGTTGAAATGCAGTGAAGGCCACACGTTCGACAGTTGGTTCCAATCCGCCGAAGCCTACGACAAACTGGCTGCGGCAGGGATGGTAACCTGCGCGGTCTGCGGATGTGAGCGGGTTGAAAAGGCGATCATGACGCCACGCGTTCGTCCGGCGCGAAACGCGCAACCGAAACTTCAGCCAGCGCCTGCTGCGGAAGAGAAAATCGATGTTGCCACCCCGTCGCCGGAAATTGAGAAGGTTTTGGCCGAGATGCGGCGGCATGTCGAAGAAAACTCGGATTACGTAGGCAAGGATTTTGCCAGCGAGGCGCGCAAGATCCATCTGGGCGAGGCCCCGGATCGCGCCATATACGGAGAGGCCAAGCCAGACGAGGCCAAATCGCTTATCGAAGATGGCGTGCCGGTCGCTCCGTTGCCCTTTGTCCCCAGCAGAAAGACGAACTGACACATGCACGTCGTGATCACCGGCGCCAATCGCGGCATCGGACGCGCTCTGTCTCAGCGCTACAGCGACAGGGGCGAAGCTGTTACCGGAACGTCGCGCGACGACAGCGCGCAATTGCGTCTGGACGTAACGGATCCGGTGCAGCAAGCGGCAATGGCTGAACGGTTGAAGGATCAGCCCATTGACCTTTTGATCTGCAATGCAGGCGTGTATCTGGACAAGGGCCACACGATCAACGACTACCCGGTCGACATGTGGGCGCAAAGCTTTGCGACCAACGTTACCGGAGTGTTCCTGACCATTCAGGCCCTATTGCCCAATCTTCGCGCGTCAGGCGGCAAGGTGGCGATCCTGTCGTCGCAAATGGCCTCGCATACCCGCGCGCCGGGTGGCAGCTATATTTACCGCGCGTCCAAGGCGGCGGTGTTGAACTTGGGTCGCAACCTGGCGACAGACCTCAAGCAAGACGGTATTGCCGTTGGTATCTATCACCCGGGCTGGGTTCAAACCGATATGGGCGGTGTCGCGGCTGACATTCATGTCGACCAGGCCGTGTCCGGCCTGATGGACCGTTTTGATGACTTGTCACTGTCCACCTCAGGTTGTTTTGAAACCTATGACGGGCAGCCGCACGCTTACTGAGCAGCCAGTGCGGCCTTGGGGATCTCGTAGACCTCGCCTGGATCGATATAGATCACCATCAGATCGCCACGCGTTTCATAAGACATTTTCGAGGTTGAGCTGCTGGATTCAGGTACGCCATCTTTGAAATAAATATTGCGCACTTGTCCGCCGCCCAAACCGACTGCAAGCGTTATTGTGCCGTCATCGTGGCGGCGCAGCTCTGCATTACAGCTTTGCAGCGGATCACCTGCATTGGCTGCGCAGGGCACAGTCCCCAATGCGTTCTGGCCATCAGTCCCCGCGACGCTTGCGACTTGGGCCAGGGCAGGCGATGAAAGGAGAGCAACTGCAAGGACTAGGCGAAACATGTAGAACCTCTTGATTTGGTTGTTGTCCTTAGGCTGAC
Organism: Ruegeria sp. HKCCD4315; assembly: GCF_013112245.1. Taxonomy (NCBI): domain Bacteria; kingdom Pseudomonadati; phylum Pseudomonadota; class Alphaproteobacteria; order Rhodobacterales; family Roseobacteraceae; genus Ruegeria; species Ruegeria sp. HKCCD4315. Next base: position 900,811 of record NZ_WVRN01000001.1, read on the forward strand.
ACCACGCCCTTACAAAGTAAAGCGGCCCTGCGCCGCAGGCAGACGCCTTTTGCGCCCTTGCTCTTGGGATGTCCCTCGCATATGAGGCACGGAACCTCTAATCCACGGCGCGGAGACTTTTGCCCCCATGCCCTTACTCGTTATGAAATTCGGTGGCACATCTGTCGCCAATCTGGACCGCATCCGCCGTGCCGCCAAGCGCATTGGTGTTGAAGTTGCCAAAGGTTATGACGTAATCGTCATCGTCTCGGCCATGTCCGGCAAAACCAACGAGCTGGTGGGCTGGGTGAATGAGACATCGCCCCTGTTTGACGCGCGTGAATACGATGCTGTTGTGTCTTCGGGTGAAAACGTCACTGCTGGTCTGATGGCGCTGACCTTGCAGGAAATGGATATTCCCGCCCGCAGTTGGCAGGGCTGGCAGGTGCCGCTGCTGACCACCAGCGCCCACAGCCAGGCCCGGATCGAAGAGATCCCGACCGAGAACCTGAACCAGAAGTTCGGGGAAGGCATGAAAGTTGCTGTTGTTGCGGGCTTCCAGGGTCTTAGTCCCGAGGGTCGTATCACCACGTTGGGTCGCGGCGGCTCGGACACCACAGCCGTGGCTTTCGCAGCGGCGTTCGGTGCCGAGCGCTGTGACATCTACACAGATGTGGATGGGGTCTACACCACCGATCCACGCATCTGCGAAAAGGCGCGCAAGCTGGACCGCATTTCGTTCGAAGAAATGCTTGAACTGGCATCGCTGGGTGCGAAAGTGCTGCAAACCCGCTCGGTCGAGCTGGCGATGCGCTATAAAGTGAAACTGCGCGTTCTCTCAAGTTTCGAAGAACAATCCGACGAGGCCGGTACTTTGGTCTGCGACGAGGAGGATATCATGGAATCCAATGTTGTGGCCGGTGTGGCCTATTCCCGTGACGAAGCCAAGATGACCGTTGTATCCGTGGCCGACCGCCCTGGTATCGCCTCGATCATCTTCACTGCGCTCAGCGACGAGGGTGTGAATGTGGACATGATCGTTCAGAACATCTCGGACGAGGGCCGCACGGATATGACATTCTCCTGCCCGACCGATCAGGTGGCACGCGCAGAAAAAGCGTTGCTTGCGATCAAAGATGCGGGCGAGTTGAACTATGCTGAGCTGGTCGCCGACAATGACGTCTGCAAGGTCTCGGTTGTGGGAATCGGCATGCGCTCGCAGTCGGGTGTTGCGGCCAAAATGTTCAAGGTGCTCTCGGATGAGGGGATCAATATCAAGGTCATTACAACCTCTGAGATCAAAATTTCCGTTCTGGTCGACAGGAAATACATGGAACTTGCTGTTCAGGCGCTGCATGATGCCTTTGAACTGGACAAGGCGGCCTGAGCTTTTCAGCCAAGGGTCTCGCCTGACACACTAAACTGGGTGGGCCATGGCGGACGGCACCGAAACAGAATCCCGTAAGCTGCTGCGGCGGTTGCGCGAAGAAATGGCGAGCGAAGCCGCCGGTCAGGAACGCCTTGACCGGATTACCCACCTGATTGCTGACAGCATCCGGGCCGAGGTGTGCTCGGTCTACCTGTTCCGCGATGAAGAGACGCTGGAGCTGTGCGCGACCGAAGGTCTCTCACCTGAATCGGTTCATAAAACGCGGATGCGCATGGGCGAAGGTCTTGTGGGGCGCGTCGCCAAGTTCGGAAAAATCGTGAATACGGCGGATGCACCGTCCGAAAAGGGATTCCGGTACATGCCGGAAACCGGCGAGGAACGGTATTCGTCCTTCCTGGGCGTCCCGGTTCAGCGCCTAGGGGAAAAGCTGGGCGTTTTGGTGGTCCAGTCTCGTGAAGCGCGCGAATTTTCCGCCGACGAAGTGTATGCTTTGGAAGTGGTTGCTATGGTTCTGGCCGAAATGGCCGAGCTTGGTGCTTTTGTGGGCGAGGGCGCGGCACTGTCACCGTTGCACCAGCAATCGGTTCTGCTGCGTGGTGGTCAAGCACAGGAAGGGTCTGCGGAAGGACATGTCTGGCTTCATGAGCCCCGCGTCGTTGTCACAAACCCGATTGCCGAAGACCCCCACCGAGAGCGTGAGCGGCTGGTCGAAGCGGTCGACGAACTGCGTGTCGGTGTCGACAAGATGCTCGAGATTTCTCAGAACGGCGACACCGAACAGCTTAAAGTGCTGGAAGCCTATCGCATGTTTGCCAATTCCAAGGGCTGGATGCGCCGGATGGAAGAGGACATTGCACTTGGCCTCAGCGCCGAAGCTGCAGTCGAGAAAGAGCAATCGCAAGCGCGGGCGCGCATGGGGCAGGTCACGGACCCCTATCTGCGCGAACGACTGGCGGATCTGGATGACCTCAGCAACCGCCTGCTGCGCATTCTGACCGGGCAGGGCAAGACCGACAGTGCCGATTTGCCACCTGATCCGATCCTGATCGCCCGCAATATCGGCCCCGGAGACCTGTTGGAATACGGACGGGCGCTGAAAGGGATCGTGCTCGAGGAAGGCTCGGTCGGCAGTCATGCAACCATCGTGGCGCGGGCACTGGCGATTCCGCTTGTGGTGCATGTGGGTCGGATTACGACCGAAGCGTTGAACGGTGATCATATTCTGGTCGATGGGGATCAGGGCGTTGTGCATTTGCGCCCCGAAGATACCGTGGTCAGTGCCTTTCGTGACAAGATCGCCATGCAGGCCAAGGCGCAGGAACGCTATGCCTCGATCCGAGAAACCCCGTGTGTTTCCCGTGATGGCGCGCGCATCAATCTGGTGATGAATGCGGGTCTGATGGCTGACCTGCCGTCGCTGGGTACGTCGGGCGCAGAAGGCGTGGGCCTGTTCCGCACGGAACTGCAATTCCTGATCCGTAACAAGATGCCAAAGCGTTCCGAGCTTGTCACGCAATATCAACGTGTTCTGGACGCGGCAGGCGACAAACGGGTGGTGTTCCGCACCCTCGATATCGGGTCGGACAAAGTGTTGCCCTACATGAAACACGTGGCCGAACCAAACCCTGCGCTGGGCTGGCGCGCCATTCGCGTGGGCCTGGACAAACGCGGCGTTATGCGGATGCAGTTGCAAGCGCTTCTGCGGGCTGCAAATGGTCGTCCGCTGACCATCATGTTCCCCTTTGTCGCGCAGGCCGACGAGTTCCGCGAAGCCCGGTGGGAGGTGAACAAAACCATCGAGCGTGAGAAACGGTTGGGCCACGTCCTGCCGGAAATGCTTGAGGTCGGCGCGATGCTGGAAACGCCATCGCTGGCTTTTGCCCCCCAGAAGTTCTTTGACGAGGTGGATTTCATCTCGATCGGCGGCAATGACCTCAAACAGTTTTTCTTCGCGGCCGACCGTGAAAACGAGCTGGTCCGCCGGCGATATGACACGCTAAATGTCAGTTTCCTGAGTTTGATGGAGCGGATTGTCGAGCGCTGCGATATATCGGACACCCCCCTCAGCTTCTGTGGCGAAGACGCAGGCCGCCCGGTAGAGGCTCTGTGTCTGGCGGCGATTGGCATACGGACATTGTCGATGCGTCCAGCCTCAATTGGCCCGGTTAAAAGCCTGTTGTTGCGCTGTGACCTGTCGGAGGTGCGTAAAATCATTGCCGACGCCCGCCATCGCGGCGAGCAAAGCGTGCGCCCGGCTGTGATGGAATGGTTGCGCAATCAGGGGTAGGGCGCAAAACGATCCAGTTTGGGAAACTCTGCTTGATTTTTTTGCTGGAGCTTTCTATTTGACTGGCAATGTTAGCGATAACAGTCTTTGTATTGTGCGGTTTCGTGCCATGCGAGGTTGATATCGGCACACTCAGAAGGAGCCCGTGATGGTTTCACGCGTAATTCCGGTAGAACCATTTGATCTGGTGCTGTTTGGGGCGACCGGCGATCTGGCGCAACGCAAGATCCTGCCGGGCCTGTGCCATCGTTTTGCGATTGGTCAAATGCCCGAGGGCGCGCGTATCATCGGCACGGCGCGGTCAGAGATCGACAGCGACGGGTTCCGCGATCAGGTCCGCGCCTCGATGCAGAAATTTGCACCAGACTTTTCGTCCGAGACGCTGGATCGGTTTCTGGCACATGTCGAATATGTGCCTGTGGACGCTTTGGGTGAAGCCGGGTGGCCCGATCTAAAAAAGCTGGTGCGTGATGATGTTGTGCGGGCCTTTTATCTTTCCGTTGGGCCAAGTCTGTTTGCTGGCATTGCGCAGCGCTTGCATGACACTGGCTTGGCGACACCCGACAGTCGCATCGTCGTCGAAAAGCCGTTTGGTCATGATCTGGCCTCGGCTAAGGCACTTAACGAGGGTTTGCGCGCCTGTTTCGAAGAGCATCAGATTTATCGGATCGACCATTATCTGGGCAAGGAAACCGTGCAGAACCTGATGGCGCTGCGCTTTGCGAACTCGCTGTTCGAGCCGCTTTGGAATTCCACCCATGTCGATCACGTTCAGATCACCGTGGCCGAGACCGTGGGCGTCGAAGGGCGCGGGGCCTATTACGATCAATCCGGTGCAATGCGGGACATGATCCAGAACCATCTGGTGCAATTGCTGTGCCTTACAGCGATGGAGCCGCCTTCGAAATACGCACCAAACGCCGTGCGTGACGAAAAGGTCAAAGTCATCGAAGCGCTGGAGCCGGTCGAGCCCAAGGATATCGCACGTGGCCAATACCGGGCGGACAAGGGTGAAGGCGGCTATGTCGATCATGTCGGCAACCCCGCCAGTCGAACCGAAAGCTTCATTGCCCTAAAGGTTCATATTGGTAACTGGCGTTGGGCGGGTGTGCCTTTCTATCTGCGCACCGGCAAACGTCTGCGCGCGCGCGAATCCGAGATTGCGGTGTTCTTCCGGGATCCGCCACATACCATTTTCCCCAATGTCGGCCCCCTGCACGGAAACGTGCTTGTAATCCGTCTGCAACCCGACGAAGGCATTACCCTGCGCACCACGATCAAGGATCCGGGTCCCGGTGGGTTCCGCCTGTCGGACGTGGCACTGGACATGAGCTTTGCCGATGCGCTTGGCGCCGAAGCGCAAGCCCCAGATGCCTATGAGCGGCTGATCATGGATGTCATCCGAGGCGATCAGACGCTGTTCATGCGTGGCGACGAGGCCGAGGCCGCTTGGGCCTGGGTCGATCCCATCATTCAGGGCTGGGAACAGCGCGGAGACCGCCCGTCTCGCTACGATCAGGGCAGTTCCGGCCCCGAAGAAGCACTGATGCTGATGCATCGCGATGGACGCCGCTGGCGTCAGATCGGAGGGTAATCATGGTACATTCAGTTATTGCCGACGTCACAAAACGGATCATAGACCGCAGCGCCGATCTGCGCGGTCCGCATCTGGAACGTATGGAACAGGCCAAATCCAAGGGCCCGGCCCGCGCGCATTTGTCTTGCAGCGGTCAGGCTCATGCTTACGCAGGCGCCGGGGACGACCAGCAGTCCATGGCAACCAGTATGGCAGGCAATCTGGGAATTGTCACCGCCTATAACGACATGCTGTCGGCGCATCAGCCGTTTGAGCGTTATCCCGAACTGATCCGTCAGGCGATCCGCGCCGCAGGCGGCACCGCGCAGGTCGCAGGTGGGGTTCCGGCGATGTGCGATGGCGTCACGCAAGGTGAGGCGGGGATGGAGCTGTCGCTGTTCTCACGCGACGTGATCGCATTGGCGACCGGGGTTGCCCTTAGTCACAACACGTATGACGCCGCGGTCTTCCTTGGGGTCTGCGACAAGATCGTCCCCGGACTGATCATCGGCGCGCAGGCTTTTGGCCACCTGCCAGCCGTTTTCCTGCCCGCAGGTCCGATGACCAGCGGGTTGCCGAACGACGAAAAAGCCAAGGTCCGCCAACAATTCGCGGCCGGAGAGGTGGGTCGCGATGCGCTCATGAAGGCGGAAATGGCCGCGTATCATGGCCCCGGCACCTGCACCTTTTATGGCACGGCCAACACGAACCAGATGCTGATGGAGTTCATGGGCCTGCACCTGCCGGGCTCTAGCTTTGTCAACCCAAACACGCCCTTGCGTGATGCCCTGACCGAGGAAGGTGCGCGCCGCGCCCTGTCTCTCAGCGCGCTAGGCAACCACTACACACCTGTGTGCCAGATCCTTGACGAACGTGCCTTTGTGAACGGCATCGTGGGTCTGATGGCAACAGGTGGATCGACCAACCTGCTGATCCACCTGATCGCTATGGCGCGGGCAGGCGGTATCGTTTTGGATTGGGAAGATTTTTCCGAAATCTCTGCCGTGGTGCCTTTGGTTGCGCGGGTTTATCCCAACGGTCTGGCTGACGTGAACCACTACCATGCCGCTGGAGGGCTTGGGTATACCATCGGCACTCTGCTTGAGAACGGTCTACTACACCCCGATACTCTGACCGTGGCAGGACAGGGCCTGCACAATTACACCAAGGAACCCAAACTGATGGACGGAGACCTTGTCTGGCACGACGGGACCGACCACAGCCTGAACGAAAAGATTTTGCGCCCGGCCAATGATCCGTTCCAACCAACCGGAGGTCTGTCGCGCCTGACGGGCAACTTGGGCACCGGTGTTATGAAGGTTTCAGCCGTTGCCCCCGAACATCAGGTGGTCGAAGCACCTGTACGTGTGTTCCATGATCAGGATGACGTCAAAGCGGCCTTCAAGGCCGGAGAATTCACGGATGACGTAATCGTTGTCGTGCGTTTCCAAGGCCCAAAGGCGAACGGGATGCCCGAGCTTCATTCGCTGACTCCTATTCTGTCGATCCTGCAAGGCCGGGGTCAAAAGGTGGCGCTTGTCACTGATGGCCGTATGTCCGGTGCGTCGGGCAAAGTTCCCGCAGCCATCCATGTCTGTCCTGAGGCGCTGGACGGTGGTGCCATTGCGCGCCTGCAGGATGGCGACATTCTGCGTGTTGATGCGGTGCAGGGTCAGTTGGAAATCCTGACCGAAGGCGTGCTGGACCGCCCCGTTGCCACCGTCGACCTGTCAGCAAATCAACACGGTGTCGGGCGTGACCTTTTTGGTGCGTTCCGGCTGAATGTCGGATCTGCCGACACAGGCGCAAGCATATTCGGAGCATAAGTGATGACGAAATCCCAACGCACCCGCGAAATCTGCGCTCTTGCGCCTATTGTGCCTGTCCTGGTCGTCGACGACGCAGCGCATGCGCGCCCTTTGGCTGAAGCGCTGGTCGCTGGAGGCTTACCCGCGCTTGAAGTCACATTGCGCACACCGGCTGCCTTGGATGCAATCCGGGCCATGGCTGAAGTGCCCGGCGGTGTTGTAGGCGCAGGTACGCTGGTCACACCCGAGGATGTACGTGCGGCCAAAGAAGCGGGTGCTCAGTTTGGTGTCTCTCCGGGCGCAACTGACGCGCTGATCGCAGCGTGCGAGGCAGAGGGCCTGCCGCTGTTGCCCGGCGCTGCCACAGCAACCGAAGCGATGGAGTTGTTGGGAAAAGGCTACGACATGCTGAAATTCTTCCCGGCCGAGGCTTCGGGCGGGGCACCGGCATTGAAAGCAATCGGTGCGCCTCTGCCGCAGATCAGTTTCTGCCCTACAGGTGGTGTGTCCCCTTCTAACGCCCGCGATTACCTGACATTGTCCAACGTGGTCTGTGCTGGCGGCAGCTGGGTCGCGCCAAAGGATCTGGTCAAAGCCGGGGATTGGGCGGGTATCGAAGCGCTGGCGAGCGAAGCCTCGAAGCTGATGGATTGACGCCGCCAAAACCCTTGCTAGGGTGTGCATCAATTCAGACAGGTTGATCTTATGACAAACCAAATTTCGCTCGTGCAAGGGCGCGAGTATTTGGCCATTCCCGGCCCGTCGGTCATGCCCGACGCCGTATTACAAGCCATGCACCGCCCGTCGCCAAATATTTATGACGGTGAACTGGTCGAGATGATGCCCGCGCTGATCACTGATCTAAAGCGCATCGCACGGACACGACATAATGTGGCAATCTACATTGCCAACGGTCACGGTACTTGGGAAGCAGCACTTTCCAATGTGATCGCGCCGGGTGAAACGGTGCTTGCCCCGGCATCTGGTCGATTCACCCACGGATGGGCTGAAATGGCTGAAGGGGTGGGGGCCAAGGTTCAACTGCTCGACTTTGGAACCGCCTCAGCGTGGGATTTCGATCAAATCGACGACGCGTTGCGCTCGGATAAAGACCATCAGATCAAAGCCGTGCTAGCGGTTCATGTGGACACGTCCAGCTCGATCCGCAACGACATCCCCACGCTTCGCCGACTTCTGGATGATCTCGGTCACCCGGCATTGCTGATGGCTGATTGTATTGCCTCTTTGGGATGCGACCGGTTTGAGATGGATGACTGGGGCGTAGACGTAACGGTCAGTGCCTGCCAAAAGGGTCTGATGACTCCAGCCGGTTTGGGGTTTGTTTTCTTTAACGAAAAAGCTCAGGCCAAGCGGGCCACAATGCCGCGCGTGTCGCAGTATTGGGACTGGCAGCCGCGCGCAAACCCAGACCTTTTCTACCAGTATTTCAATGGCACAGCGCCGACGCATCATCTTTATGGATTGCGCGCCGCGCTGGATCTGATCCATGCCGAGGGGATCGAACACGTTTGGGCCCGGCATGAACATCTGGCCAAAGCGATCTGGGCCGCGTGCGAAACTTGGGCGCAAGGCGGGGCTTTGCATCTCAACGTTACCGACCGTGCCCACCGCAGCCGTGCCGTCACGTCTTTGCGCCTGAGTGACGGCAGGGGTACCCCTTTGCGCGCCTACACCGAAAACCAATTGGGTTTGACGCTTGGTATCGGTTTGGGGATGGAGGACTACGACGGCTGTTTCCGTCTCGGCCACATGGGGCATGTGAACGGGCAAATGATCATGGCGATGCTGGGGGGCATGGAAACCGCAATGGCTGCGCTGGACATCCCCCGAGGCGCAGGAGCGCTTGAGGCCGCCGCAACGACGCTTGCGACACAAACTGAGCCAAGCGATTAAATTTCAGCCGACGCGTTCCTGCGCTTCGGCAAGCGCTTTTGGCAGGGCTGCGGCAAATGCATCCAAATCCGCGGCCTCTCCACAACTGACCCGTATGCACCTGTTCTGAGGTGCAGCAAACGGCATCCGCACAAAAATCCCCTGCGCAACCAAAGAGTCCAAAACCGCTTTCGCAAAGTCTCCATCCCGCCCGCAGTCAATCGCGACAAAGTTGGTCGCTGAAGGCAGGGGCTCCAACCCGTTCTCGCGCGCTATTGCAGCGATACGATCTCGTGCTTCCGTGATCCGGGCCTGAATGTGCGACAACCAGGCTTGATCCTGCAGCGCCGCCAAGGCACCGGCTTGCGCGGCGCGGTTCATGCCGAAATGGTTACGCACCTTGTTGAAGGCGGCGATCAGATCCGGCGCTCCCAACGCATAGCCAACCCGTGCGCCTGCCAAACCGTAAACTTTTGAAAAGGTTCGCATCCTGATCACTCGGGGGTCATCTATATCAACAGGCGCAGCGGTCCCATCAGGGGCGCATTCCACGTAGGCCTCATCCAGAACCAACAGGCAGTCTTCTGGCATGGCATCCAATGCTGTCACGATCTCTGCGCCCGAGTGCCAACTGCCCATTGGGTTGTCTGGGTTGGCCAAATAAACCAGCCTGGCGCCGACCTCGGTTGCTTTGGCAAACAGGGCACCTGGATCCTCGTGATCCCCGGTGTAAGATACTTTGTGCAGATCGCCGCCGAACCCGGCCACGTGATAGTTAAAGGTCGGATAGGCCCCGTCTGAGGTCACCACCGCGTCTCCGGGACCTATGATCAGACGCACCAGATACCCCAAAAGCCCGTCAATCCCTTCGCCCACAACGATATTCTCTGGCATCACACCATGATGATCTGCCAATGCATTGCGCAGGTCATGGTTTTCGGGGTCGCCATACATCCAGATTTCAGATGCGGCCTGCGCCATGGCCTCGATAGCCTGTGGTGAAGGGCCAAACACGCTTTCATTTGCCCCAAGACGTGCCGCGAACGGCGCACCCCGTTGCCGCTCTTGCGTTTCGGGGCCGACAAAGGGCACGGTGGCGGGCAGGGATTGGGCAAGCGGTGTGTATCGAGGTCCGGTCATGTGGGCAGATAACCTCAAGCCCGCTTATTGAGCAAGCTCACAACGCGGTTAGTCGCGCTGTGGCGGGCTTTAACAAGGGAACGCAAATGCGCATTCTTTTCGCGGTTTTTCTTCTGGGTGTCGCTTATCTTCTGTTCTGGCCTGTACCGGTTGCACCCGTCGCCGTCGAGTTTCCGGAGGACGCTGGATTCTCTGGGGATTTCGCGGAAAATACAGCGCTGGACGCCGCGCAGCTTGTCCGCTTGCCCGGAGAAGAGGTTGGCCCCGAAGACATCGCCGTTATGTCTGATGGTACGGTGTATACGACAAGCCTGTCAGGCATACTTTACCGCGTTGATGGAGCTGAGCCTGTCGAGGTTGATCGTCTGGGTGGGCGACCTCTTGGCCTTAAGGCCGGGCCGGATGGCGCACTTTATATTGCTGACAGTTTTCGCGGTGTGATGCGATGGACCGGGCAGGGCACCTTGGAAACTGTCGTTGCTGACGTCGACGGTGCGCCAGTGATCTATGCCAACCAACTGGACGTGGCGCAGGATGGCACGATCTATTTTTCCAATTCAACAGACCGCTTCGACCCGGAAACCATGGGGGGGACCAAACCCACCTCGGTCCTGACCATCTGGGAACAGTCCGACACAGGCTATGTCGCGCGTCGCGCACCGGATGGCACGACCGAGAAGATCGCCGAGGGGTTCGTCTATACCAACGGTGTCGCCCTTTCACCTGATGAGGACTTTCTGTTGATCGCAGAAACGGGTCGCGCACGGGTGCATAAGCTTTGGCTGACCGGTTCCAAGGCCGGACAACAAGAGATTCTGATGGAAAACCTGCCTGGGTATCCCGACAATATCGAGGCGCAGGGAGATGGCACTTATTGGTTGGCCTTTGCCAGCCCGCGCGTACCGTCCGAAGCGCTGATGCCTTACCCGTTCCTGCGGAAGGTGATCTGGCGGTTGGGTCCGGCGGTTCGACCGGCACCAATTCATCGAGGTATGGTCGTGCAATTCGATGGCGAGGGCGCAATTCTACGCACGTTACAGGACCCGCAGGGCCGCTTGGGTATCACAACCGGGGGCAAGATCGTGGACGATCAGTTCTATGTCATGACCCTCGATTCCCCATGGTTTGGGCGGATGCCTATCAGCGATCTGCCCTGACGTCGTGGTGGTATTCGGCCGCCGGGGCGGGCATGTTTGCAACACTGGAACTTCGAGAGGCCGCCTATGTCACGTGTATCCGTCACTTACCAAGATCATGTTGCCCATGTCACGCTGACACGAGGCGACAAGATGAACGCGCTGGATGACGCGATGATCAAAGCGCTGTTGTCAGCCGGGAAAGAGGTTGCGGCCTCGGATGCGCGCGCCGTGGTCTTGTCCGGGGAAGGAAAAAGCTTTTGCGCAGGGCTGGACATGGCCAGCTTTGCGAAGATGGCCCACATGGACCCAACTGAATGGCTGATGACCCGCAGCCACGAAGACGCCAACGAGATGCAGGAACTGGCCCTTATCTGGCGCCGTGTCCCGGTGCCGGTGATTTGCGCCTTGCAAGGTGTGGCTTACGGGGGCGGGCTTCAAATTGCGCTGGGCGCGGACATTCGGATTGCGCATCCCGAGACCAAACTGGCTGTGATGGAGATGAAATGGGGTATCATTCCGGATATGGGCGGCATGGTTTTGTTGCCGCGCTTGGTCCGTTCGGATGTGCTTCGGTTGTTGACCTACACCGCGCGTCCAATTGGTGCGCAGCAAGCGGCGGATTGGGGTCTGGTCACGCAGCTTTCCGATGATCCGTTGACCGAAGCACTGGCCCTTGCCGAGAATATCGCCGGTCAAAGCCCCTCGGCCATCCGCGCTGCGAAGCGTTTAATCGAAGTCGCCGAAACGCAGGGGCGCACTGATGTTCTGATGGCGGAATCCGCCGAGCAGGTGGAACTGATCGGCAAGCCCGACCAGATGGAGGTTGTGATGGCGCAGATGCAGGGCCGCAAGCCCGAGTTCAAATGACCGCTTTTCCCGCGATCAGCCGGTTGGTGCTGTACACCAAACGAATGGACCAAATGGTGACCTTCTACGAAACCCACTTTGGCTATGTTGTTCAGCGGAACCCGGGTGATCGAATTGTTGAACTGGTTCCAAAATCAAATGGCGTGCATCTTCTTCTGCATCCGGCGGTCAAAGGTACCCGGGAGGGGCAAGCCGCTGTGAAGCTGGTTTTTGACGTACCGGATGTTGCAGAGTTCTGCGCTCAGGCAGCTGAGCGCGGCTTGGTATTTGGGCCGATTCATCAGGCCGACGGGTATCAGTTTGCAAATACCAAAGACCCCTCCAAAAACTCTGTTTCCGTCTCGAGCCGCGCTTTCCTGAACAAGTGCTAACGCATAAAGGCCCGGCGTGCGTCGCGGGCCATATTGTAGCGCATCTCCAAATCGGCAATGCGGGCCATCGCGGCTTTGCGCTTGGTCGGGTCATTCAGGTCGGCATAGGTCTGCCGCGCTGTTTCGAGCTGTTTCTTGATGTGGAACTCTTCCGGTAAAACACCGGCTTGCGCCATGATCCGGTGACCTGCGGCGATGGCCGGATCAGTCATCGCTTCTGATGACCTGTCAGGCAGCGGTTCGCCTTCACCCTCCAACCCCTGTAATTGGCCTTCGGACTGAGCCTTCTTGATCTGGCGTTCGACCAGTTTTGCCAATGCTCCAAACATGGGTTCAGTTTAGGCGATCTGGAGTGTCAGAAAAACCATCTATCTGATCCGTTGCGAGATCAGGTAGGCGACCCCGCCCGCCAGCAGACCCCAAACAGCCGCGCCGAAACCAAACGCAGTGATGCCCGAAGCTGTGATTGCAAAGGTCAGGATGGCTGCTTCGCGCTCTGCAGGAACTTCCAGCGCGGCGAAGGTGGCGTTGGCCATCACGCCGATCAAAGCGACACCGGTCAGCGTCCCCATCAACAACGGGTCGGCATGGGCGGCAAATCCGGTAATCGCTACGGCGAAAATACCAAACAGGCAATAAAACACCCCCGCCATGATCGCTGACCAATAGCGTAAGGTGCGATCCGGGTGGCTGTCTTCGTTGGAGCACATGGCGGCCGTAATGGCTGCAAGACAGGTGGCGGGTGCCCCGAATGGGGCGGACAACAGGCTTGCGCCACCCACTGACGAGAACAGCTTGCCCGGTTCGGGCGTGTAGCCAAAACTGCGCATGACCGCGATGCCCGGTATATTCTGGGTGGCCATTGTCACGACAAATAAGGGCAAGCCAATGCCGATGGCAGAGGCCAGCGAGAATGTGGGCATTGTCCAGACCGGAGCAGCCAGGTAACTCTCGGGTCGTACTGATGTACCGTCGGCGCTGAATACGACGACCAGTGCGGCGGCCACAACGGCAGCGGGCACGGCGAATAGCTTGTTGAAGCGCCCGGCAAAAAACCATGTCAGGATGACAGGCAGAGCTTGCCAAGGCAGTTCGACCGCGGCCTTGAAGGGGACGATACACAGCGGTAGTAGAACGCCCCCCAACATGGCTTGGGCCAGCGTCGTCGGGATTGCAGCAGCCAAACGGCCGAGCGGTTTCCAGAGTCCGGCCAAAACCGTCAACGCGCCGGCGCAGAGGAATGCTCCGATCGCGCCCGAGAAGCCCTCGACCGGGGTGGCGGAAACGGCCAGCAGCGCCGCGCCGGGGGTGGACCAGGCCACGCTGATCGGCTGCCTGTAACGCAAGCTGAGAAAGATCGCGGCCAGCCCCATGGCGATGGCGGCGCTCATTAGACCCGAGGCGGCTTCGGCCTTGGATGCGCCCATGGCGGCGAGCCCTTGCAGGACAATGGGGAACGAGCTGAAGAACCCAACGACAGCCACGACCAGTCCGGTCGAGACGGTTTGCATCGGGGGAAAGGGCTGCGCCATCAGAGCCTCGGGCGTTGTTTTGCTTGATTGCTAACAACTGGCAGGTGGGGCGAACAAGGGGAAAGCTTTGAGGGTAAAGAAAAACCCCTGCGTCGGTATGGGCGCAGGGGTTGGGACTTGAGTATTTTTGAAAAGATGAAAGTCAGGCAATCTCAGCGAGGCGGGCGAGCGCCTCGTTCAGCTTCGCCTCTTCTTCTTCGCGGGCGGCGAGGTTGGCTTTGGCTTCTTCGACCACCTCTTCCGGGGCCGAGGCCACGAATTTGGGGTTGTTCAAGCGCCCGCGCAGGCCGCCCAACTCTTTGGCCAATTTGCCCTTGGCTTTCTCAAGCCGTTCCTTTTCAGCGCCGATGTCGATGATGTCGGCGAGCGGCAGGCCAAAGGAGGCTCCGGGGGCGGCGATGGAGATGGTGCCTTTGGGCAGCTCATCCGCCGATGTCAGACTGTCGATCCTCGCCAGGCGCTTGATCAGCGCCTCGTTGCGGTCCCAGGCGGCTTGGCCGTTGGTGTCGATCTCGGTCACCAGCATTGGTACGTAGAGGCCAGCCGGCACCCGCATCTGCGCACGGGCCGAACGGGTGTTTTCGATCACCGAGATTACCCAGTTCATTTCACGATCCGCGTCAGCGTCGATCAGGTCGGCAGCGGCGTAGGTGGGCCAGTCGGCGTGGACGACCATCTTGGGTCGCGTGCCGGTCAGGCCCCATAGCTCTTCGGTGATGAAGGGCATGATTGGGTGAAGCAAGACCATGCATTGATCCAAAACCCAGCGCATGGTGGCGCGGGTCTCGGCTTGCGCTTCGGCATCGTCGCCTTGCAGCAGTGGTTTGGACAGTTCCACGTACCAATCGCAGACCTTGCCCCAGACAAAGGCGTAAAGCCCGTTGGCTGCGTCATTGAAGCGATAGCTTTCCAATGCCGCGTCCACCTCTTCGCGAACGCGGGCGGTTTCGCCGATGATCCAGCGGTTCACTGCAGCATTGGGTTTCAGGTCGGCCACGTCCAGTTGCGGAACGGTGTCGGTGAAGACCTCGTTCATCTCGGCAAAGCGGACGGCGTTCCATAGTTTGGTGCCGAAGTTGCGGTAGCCGGTGATGCGCTCGCGGGACAGTTTCAGCACGCCGCCAATCGCCGCCATCGAGGCGTTGGTGAATCGCAGCGCGTCGGCGCCGAATTCGTCCACGATCTCCAGCGGGTCGATTACGTTGCCGGTGGTCTTAGACATCTTCTTGCCCTTCTCGTCGCGGACGAGCTGGTGCAGGTAAACGGTGTGGAACGGGATCTGATCGACCACGGCCAGTTGCATCATCATCATCCGGGCGACCCAGAAGAACAGGATGTCGAAGCCGGTGATCAGAACGTCCGTGGGGAAGTAACGCTCCAGCTCCTCGGTCTGTTCGGGCCAGCCCAGCGTGCCGATGGGCCAGAGGCCGGAGGAGAACCATGTGTCGAGGACGTCGGGGTCGCGCCAAACAGGGTAGACCAGCTTGGTTGGATCCTGTTCGACGGCATATTGAGCCAGGCTTTCCGCAAACTGATGGATGGCTTCCTGCTTGTCAGCGACTTCGATAACCGTCGCGTGGCTCAGTGGACTTGGAATGTTTGCGTTGTCGTCGAGGAATTTCTCCGTCACAGCCTCAAGGCTCGCAGCGCATTCCATGACGTTGCCACGGTGCAGCATTCCACCTTCGTTCAACAAACGGCCCAGTTCGACCAGATCAAGGTCGCCGTCATTTTCGTCGTCCTTGAAGTTCTCAGCCGAGAGATCAAGGCCATACCAAACCGGAATCTGATGCCCCCACCACAGCTGGCGCGAGATGCACCAGGGCTCGATGTTTTCCAGCCAGTGGTAATAGGTCTTCTCGCCCGACTCGGGAATGATCTTGACCGTGCCGTCCTTGACCACATCCAGCGCGGGGCCGACGACCTTTTCGGCGTCGACGAACCACTGGTCGGTGAACATCGGCTCAATGACAACCTTCGAGCGGTCACCGAAGGGTTGCATGATTGGCTTGCTCTCGACCAGCGGCACCATCTTGTCGGCACCTTCGTGATCGGGCTTCAAAGCGGTTGAGCCCAGACGCGCGTCATCGGCGCGGGTCATCACGGCCAGACCGTCGGCGGTGATCTCTTCAACCACTTTCGCGCGCGCCTCGAATCGGTCGAGTCCACGCAGGTGATCGGGGATCAGGTTGATCGCATCGATCTCGTTTTCGGTGAACT
Organism: Ruegeria sp. HKCCD4315; assembly: GCF_013112245.1. Lineage (NCBI taxonomy): Bacteria > Pseudomonadati > Pseudomonadota > Alphaproteobacteria > Rhodobacterales > Roseobacteraceae > Ruegeria > Ruegeria sp. HKCCD4315. Next base: position 917,013 of record NZ_WVRN01000001.1, read on the forward strand.
CTTTGCCACGTGCGTATTCCTGCGCCTTGTCGGCCTCGTCGGCGTAAGGGGCACCATCGGCCCGCATCGCGCCTTTGGTGTCCATCAGGCGGTACATTGGAATGCCGCCACGCTTGGCGACCATATTGTCGTTGAAGTCATGCGCGCCTGTGATCTTCACTGCGCCTGAGCCGAAATCGGGATCCGGGTAGTCATCGGTGATGATCGGGATTTGACGGCGATGCTCTTTCGGACCAACCGGGATTTCGCAAAGTTTCCCAATGATTGGCGCGTAACGCTCGTCCGAGGGATGGACCGCAACTGCGCCGTCGCCCAGCATGGTTTCGGGGCGAGTCGTGGCAATGGAAATATAATCCCGCTCCTCGCGGAAGATCACATTCCCATCTTCATCTTTTTCCAAATACTCATATGTCTCACCGCCGGCCAAGGGGTACTTGAAGTGCCACATATGCCCGGCGACCTCGATATTCTCGACCTCAAGGTCCGAGATCGCGGTCTCGAAATGCGGGTCCCAGTTGACCAGACGCTTGCCACGATAGATCAGACCTTTTTCGTACATATCGACGAAGACCTTGATCACGGCGTCATGGAAATTGGCCGAGTTCTCATGCCCCGTGCGAGGATCACCAGCTGCACCGGCCATGGTGAAGGCGTTGCGCGACCAGTCGCAGGAGGAGCCCAGGCGTTTCAGTTGTTCGATGATTGTACCGCCATACTCGCCTTTCCATTCCCAGACTTTCTCCAGGAACTTCTCACGGCCCAACTCGCTCCGACCCGGCTGTTGCGTGGCGGCCAGCATCTTCTCGACCTGCATCTGCGTGGCGATGCCCGCGTGGTCCTGACCGGGCTGCCAGAGCGTGTCGAACCCGCGCATTCGGTGCCAGCGGATCTGGATGTCCTGCAACGTGTTGTTGAAAGCGTGGCCCACATGCAACGCGCCCGTGACGTTGGGCGGCGGGATCATGATGGTAAAGCTTTCGTCGCGCGATTTGTTCGCGCCTGCCTTGAAGGCTCCGGCCTGTTCCCAGGCTTCATAGATGCGGGCCTCGGCCTCGGCCGCGTTGAATGTCTTTTCCATCGCCATGGGGTGCGTCCTGCGTCAACAAATTCGGGTCAGCGCCTGCAATAGCGAATGGAGGCAGGAAGGGGAAGGCCTTGCGCGCTTAGCTCATGCCAAAGCGGGCTTTGAAATAGGCGTCCACGCGTTGATAGGCAGGTTCGTGGAAATCCAGCGTCAGCAGCGAGTGATCCTTGCCGGGATATTCCACTGTCTCCAACAGATCGCCGAAAGCCCGCTCCAACGCTTGCATCAGTTTGTTAGGTGCCAGTTTGTCTTCGGAATACCGCATTGCCAGCCCGGGCCCCTTCGCGGCCATTCCTGCCGATGCTGCGCCGATATCCTGCGCGCTCATGTGCAGATGCTTGCCACCTAAAACTGGCAATGCAGGTTGGCTGGCGACCCCGCCGACAACGGCGTCTTCGGCCATCAAAGTCAGGGCAAAACTGCCTGTCAGGCACATGCCGATGACACCTACACCGGCGCTACTTTCGCGCTGCTTGATCTCGTGGGTCAGGGCGCGCATCCACCCTGCGATAGGGCTTTGTTTGCCTCTGGCGAAGATGTTGAACTCTTTCCGAACGCAAAATAGACGGGCGGTGTTTTTGGCCATCTCGACCTTGCCGTAAGTGCCGAAAAGATGTGGCAGGTAGACACGAAAACCGGATGCGTTCAGCTTTACTGCCAGCGCCAAAGTCTCTGGTCCGATTCTGGGCAATTCCTGAAGGATCAGGATCGGTGGCCCCTCTCCGCCGACATAGACGTCATGTGTCACGCTCTGACCGCCAGTTAGCGGAGCGGAAAAAGGAAAAACGATGTCGTGGGTCCAGGTCATGACCAAACCTACTCCAACATCTGGCAGGCACAAACGAATTTCCGTGAGCCCCGCTGGACATCGTCGGGGCACGGGCTAGGCTCGGCCGCAAGATCCATAAGGAGGACCGCCCATGGAAAAATTCGGCAAGAGCCAGCCCGTCAAACGGACCGAAGATCAGCGGTTCCTGACTGGGCAGGGGCGTTACATGGATGATGCCGTGCCTGAAAATGCGCTGTTTGCTGCCTTCTTCCGCAGCCAGGTTGCCCATGGGGAAATTACAAGTTTAGATCTTGAGGATGCGCGCTCTGCCGAAGGTGTGCGACTGGTGATGACGTTGGATGATCTGGCAGCTTCGGGCATCGACACGGTGCTAAACGCCGCCGTTTTACAAAACCGCGATGGATCGAAGGCTGCGGCTCCGGAGCGGCACATGCTGGCCAAGGACCGCGTGCGCTTTGTCGGCGAGCCGGTGGCGGTTGTTATCGCGGACACGCTGGCACAGGCGCAGGACGCGGTCGAGTTGATCTGGATGGACACGGAAGAACGCCCTGCCAAGCTGGACGTGAAGGCAGGCGGTGAGATTCTGCACCCAGAAGCCCCCGACAATCGGGCCTTTGATTGGGGGCTGGGTGACGAAGCCGCCACCGAGGCCGCTTTTCAGGACGCAGCTCATACCGTGTCGCTGAACGTGCAGGACAACCGGGTCATCATCAGCTCGCTGGAACCGCGCGGATGTCAGGCCGACTGGTTCGAAGGTCGTCTGCATTTTTCTTATGGCGGGCAGGGCGTCTGGGCGATGAAGGCGCAACTGGTTCAAAAGCTGAAGCTTGATGCTGAGGATATCCGGGTCACCACGCCGGATGTGGGCGGCGGCTTCGGCATGAAAGTGATGCCATATCCCGAATATTTCTGCGTCGCTGTCGCTGCGATAAAGCTGGGCCAACCGGTGCACTGGATGTCGGACCGGTCCGAGGCGATGCTGTCCGATCACCATGGCCGCGATCTGCACTCGTTGGCTGAACTGGCCTTTGATGCTGATCACAAGATCACGGCCTACCGTGTCCACAGCGAGGTCAATCTTGGTGCCTATAACAGCCATTTCGGGCAGGCAATTCAGACAAGCCTGTTCAGCAAGGTGCTGATGGGTGTTTATGACGTGCAAACCACCTATCTGCGGGTCGAGGGGTTTTACACAAACACGACGCAAGTCGATGCGTACCGCGGTGCAGGCCGCCCCGAAGCGATCTATGTGCTGGAACGCGCGATGGACCGTGCAGCACGCGAGCTGGGGGTTGATCCGTGGGAGCTGCGGCGCAAGAACTTTATCCGCCCCAACGATTTTCCTTACACCTCGGCCACTGGCGAAACCTATGATGTTGGCGATTTCGACATGATCCTCAGTCGCGCAGCCAGCCAGACCATCGGCTTTGAGGCCCGCAAAACGGCAGATGCCGAGCGCGGCCTGATCCGGGGGCGGGGCCTTTGTTACTATATCGAAAGTATTTTGGGTGATCCTTCCGAGAACTCAAAGGTCGAGTTTTGCGAGGATGGCAGAGTGAACCTTTACGTGGGCACGCAGTCGAACGGGCAAGGGCATGAGACGGTTTACGCCCATTTCTTGTCAGACCAGACCGGTATTCCCATGGACAAGATCACTGTCATTCAAGGCGACACTGATAGGCTTGGCCATGGCGGCGGCACGGGCGGATCACGCTCGGTCACGGTGCAAAGCACGGCAACGCTCGCCACGATTGACAAGATGATCGCCGCATTCACGCCTTATCTGGCCGATAAGATGGGGGTCGAGGAAAACGATGTGAGTTTTGACCACGAGACATTCCGCGCGCCGGGGTCCAACCTGACGCCGACCCTGACCGAAGCGGCCGAGATGGCGCGCATCGATGGACGTATGGATTTGCTACAGCATGAAGCGCGTGCCAACCTGGATGCCCGCAGCTATCCCAACGGCGCGCATGTTGCCGAAGTCGTGATCGATTCTTACACCGGGGAAACGTGGGTTGATCGCTATACGGTTGTTGATGATTTTGGCAACCTTATCAACCCGATGCTGGCCGAAGGGCAGGTGCACGGCGGGGTGGTGCAAGGCATCGGACAGGCGCTGAGCGAGCATGTTGTGCACGATGCACACGGGCAACTGCTCACGGCTTCGTTTATGGATTACGCCTTGCCCCGTGCAGCCGACATACCCATGATTAAGTTTACCTCGGTGCCGGTTCCGTCAACCTCGAACCCGATGGGCATGAAAGGGTGCGGCGAGGCCGGTACAGTGGGCGCGCTGGCCGCAGTGGCAAACGCGGTTCAGGATGCGCTCTGGGATCACGGGGTGCGGCAGGCGGATATGCCTTTCACACCTCAAAGAGTATGGGAATTGCTGACGCATGAATCTGTCGCGGCTGAGTAGAAAGGTTCTTGGATGGCTCGGACGGCCTTTGCGGTCCGAACATTCTGCCGAGGTTCTTCACCGCGAACCGCTCAGCCATGTCATCATCCTTGACGGTACCATGTCGACGCTCGAACCGGGGTTCGAGACCCATGCAGGGCAAACCTTGCGCCTGTGTTGCGAGATGGGCAGCAAGGTTTCGGTGTTTTATGAGGCGGGCGTGCAGTGGGAGAGCTGGAAGTCCTCGCTGGATGTGATGATGGGGCGGGGTATCAATCGCCAGATCCGCCGTGCCTATGGCTATCTTGCCTCACGCTACAAACCCGGGGATCGGATTTATTTCATTGGCTATTCGCGTGGGGCGTACGGCGTGCGCAGTCTGGCCGGAGTGATCGACATGATCGGCTTGCTCAAGGCCGAACACGCGACCGAGCGCAACATCCAGCAAGCCTATCGCCACTATGAATGCAATCCCAGCGGCACCGCCGCGCGCGATTTCCGCCGCAAGTTTTGTCACGACGAGGTTGAGATCGAGATGATCGGGGTCTGGGACACCGTCAAGGCGTTGGGCCTGCGACTGCCGCTGTTGTGGCGCTGGGCCGAAGAACGCCACGCCTTCCACAACCATCAGTTGGGCCCCTCGACCCGCCACGGCTATCACGCGATGGCATTGGACGAGACGCGCGAGGTGTTCGATCCGGTTCTGTGGAAATGCACGCCCGAATTCAAAGGGCATGTGGAACAAGTCTGGTTCCGGGGCACACATGGTGACATCGGCGGGCAGTTGAACGGGTATGAAGAGGCACGGCCGCTCAGCAACATTTCCTTGATTTGGATGCTGGACAAGGCCGAGATGCACGGATTGCCGTTACCTGAAGGCTGGCGTGACCGCTTCCCCACCGATCCGCACGCGCGTTCGGTTGGGACGTGGCGCGGCTGGGGCAAGATTTTCCTGCTGCGCAAACACCGCAAAGTAGGCCGCGATCAATCCGAGCGTCTGCACGTCTCGGTTTCACCTGACGAATTGCCCGGTTGGGTGGCGATGCCGAACCTGCCGTCACATCCCGCGCAGTAGAGATCAGTCAAACAGCGCTGTTGCCGTCGAGGTAGATTGCGCTTCAAACGCTTCTGCAATGTCCCTCTCAATATTTCGGGCAAGGGACAAGTCTGGCAGATTTGCCATTGGGAAGAAACCAACATCGCTGGTTTCGCTTCCCGCTTTGGGGTCAGCCTGCCCAACTTCGTCACACAAGAAGAAGAACTTATAGAAATCCCGTGCATCTGCCGGGTAGGGATGCCGCGCTTTGTGGCGTAGGGCGTACAAACGCTGCGCCCGAACGCGCAGCCCGGCCTCTTCCCAGACCTCACGCTCGATATTTTCTGCCGGAGAGCTGCCGATATCGGCAAAGCCGCCGGGCATCGACCAACACCCGTCACTACGTTCGCGCACCAGAAGGATGCGGTCGTCCCGGATCACCGCACCGCGAATATCGATACTGGGCGTGGCGTAGCCACCCGCGTGATCTGTGATCAACCCTTCAATCCGCGAAATCGGTACCTGACCGAGATCAGCCAGCATGGCGCGGGCCATGGCGGCGATCTCGTCGTAACGTTCCCGGTCAAAAGGGTCTTTGGTGAAATGCTGGCCGGTTTCAGACAGGGCCAGCAGGCGCTTTGCACGGGCTAGCCAGGTATCCTCCATTGCTGTCGGATCCTGGCGCATCTGTGTCACCGGCGTCGGTCGCGACGCGCGCTCATGGGTTGGAAGGCCACGCCCACATGCGCCTCGCAATAGGGTTTGCCGGCTTCAACGGGCAAACCGCAGAACCAGAAATCTTCTGTCGCTGGATCGCCGACCGGCCACTTGCAGGTTTTCTCGGTCAGTTCCATAAGCGTCAGCTTCTTAGCCTTCTTTTCGACCTCGTTGACCTTTGCCAACGCCTCGGGGCTGATCTCGTTGGCCGACGGCTGTGGAGGCAACGGTTGACCGGCAGGGATGATCTGACGGCGGGCAGGCACGGCCGGTTTGGCCTCGGCCGCAGGGGCAGGGGCCGGACGTGCGGGTTCGGTCTTGGGCGCAGGCTTTGGCTTGGCCTCGGCTTTGGGTGCCGGAGCTGGTTTTTCCTTTGGATCTGACTTGGCCGGAGAAGCGCCCGCTGCCCGGTTGGACAGGCCCAGGCGATGCACTTTACCGATCACCGCGTTGCGGGTCACGCCGCCCAGTTCCTTGGCAATCTGGCTGGCCGACTGGCCTTCGCCCCACATCTTCTTCAGCAGTTCTACGCGCTCGTCTGTCCAGGACATCGTTAGCCTTTCAAAAGCGGAAAGCGGCCCCGGATTCGGGCCGCCTTGGGAAATCGTCTCAGCCCCCTATTCTAAACACTGCAGCCCGAGTTACAAGCTGTCTTCGAATCAGGTTGAGGGTAAACCATGCAGAATTCCGCAGAACAGACCGCGCACCGCTTCGGAGCAGTCAACTGGATGGGCCTTTACACGCTGGCGCAGCGCGAAACTCTGCGCTTTCTGGCGGTTTGGACGCAAACCCTTTTAGCGCCGTTGGTAACGGCGGGGCTGTTTCTGCTGATCTTTAACATTGCCATAGGGCCCAGCCGCCCGGATGTCATGGGGGTGCCGTTCCTGGTCTTTCTGGCACCGGGGATCATGATGATGACGGTGATCCAGAATGCTTTTGCCAACACATCGTCTTCCATGGTCATTTCCAAAGTACAGGGCAATATCGTGGATACCCTGATGCCGCCGCTGTCGCCGCTTGAAATCCTGCTTGGCTATCTGGCGGGGGGAATCGCCCGAGGCATCCTGATTGCGTGTGTTGTCGCTGTTGCGCTGGCCCTGGTACTTGGCATCGTGCCTCAAAACTTCATTATCGCGACGATCTTCGTCGTTTTGGGCGGCGCTTTTATGGGAGCACTTGGTCTGTTTGCCGGAATTTTTGCCAATAAGTTTGACCAAATGGCAGCCATTACCAATTTCATCGTCACACCGCTGGCCTTCCTGTCGGGCACGTTCTATTCGGTTCAGGCGCTCCCCCCGGTTTTGAACCGTCTGACCCATCTGAATCCGGTGTTCTATCTGATCGACGGTTTGCGCTACGGGATGATCGGTGTCTCGGACAGTTCGCCTTGGGTGGGTATGGCTGTCTGTTCCTTTGCTACGGTATTGATCGGCCTCATCACCTGGCAGATGTTGCGCACAGGGTATCGCCTCAAGGCGTAGTGCTGCGCAGGCGACGTCACGTAAAGTTGATGCGTTTTCCGACTGTTATGTTGGCGGCGAGGGCCGAGTAGGGTATTTGGACACCGAAGAACGACAGGCGATATTCTTATGGCTCTTACAGAACTTATTGTCGGTGGGGATTTTCAATCACCCGGCATCACGGGTCCGTTTCAGATCTTCAGCACCTATGGTGCGTGGTTCGGCAACGAAATCGAGATTGGCCAGGAATCACTCTTCTTCACCGGCGGAGATCCGTCAGATCTTGTCCTTGAACTTGATGGCAACGCCGGCCCGACTTCGGTTGTTCAGCAGAGTTTTGTGGTGGCCGGTGACAACCGAGGTGCCACGCTGAGTTTCGACATCGGTGCCCGAAACACGGGCGGGGTGTTTGCAGACCCGGTTCTTGTTGAGGTTGTGGATTCCAGCAACACCGTGATTTTTCAGCAAGTCGTGACACCGACCACTGTGGGAAGTTTCACGAACGTTTCCCTGAACTTCAATTTCGGTGCCGAAGGGACGTACACGCTTCGCTTTACCGAGCAGGGTCCAAACAACAGTCTTGGGACGATACTCGATAATGTCTCGTTGATGGTTTGTTTCACATCTGGCACCCGGATTAAGACACCGGATGGTGAAGTGGACATCGATGACCTTTCAGCGGGCGACTTGGTTTCAACTCTGGACGGTGAGCCGCAGGCTATCCGTTGGATCGGGTCCAAGAAACTCAGCCGTCTGGACTTGATCGCCAATCCCAAAATACGGCCGATACGCATTCGGAAAGGCGCGCTTGGTCTGGGCATGCCAGCAACCGATCTGACTGTTTCCCCTCAGCACCGTCTGTTGGTGCGCTCAAAAGTAGCGCAACGGGTTCTGGGAGAGGCTGAAATACTAGTTCCCGCCAAGAAACTTACCGGGTTGCAGGGGATTGAGAGAGTCGAAGCCTGTGAAGAGGTCGAGTATTTCCATTTTGCACTCGAAGACCACTCAATTGTGGTCGCGGATGGTGCCTATGCCGAATCTCTCTACATCGGCCCCGAAGCCATGAAAATGCTGAGCGCCGATGCAATCGAAGAACTGGAATGTCTGTTTCCCGACCTTCTCGATGAAACAACCAGTCCCACACCCGCGCGACCTTTTCATGCCCACGGAAAGCACATCAACCGATTGTGCCAACGCCTGATTCAGAACAAAAAACCCGTGGTGGAAGCGTCTGCATGACAGATGATATATTTCTGGACCTTCCTGAAGAGCTGAATCTGAAAGGCGAGCGAAACCTGCTCGTCCTGGCAAACGTCCTGATCCGTCAGCAGCAGATCCCACAGGAAACCGCATCGCGGGAAATCGAAGCGGCCTATGTCCGGGCTGCCGAGGCGGAGTATGGGGCCGAGTACGAATTCTGGGCCAAGCTCAAGAAAGACGGGTCAATTGAATTGGCTCAGGTTCTTAAAGTCGTCGATTTGATGGTGAATGAGTACCGTGAAGTCGCGCTCACCGATCTTAGAAACACGCAGTCGGATGCCGAACTTGGGCACTATGTCGTAAATCCCGTGTCCCCCATTCACCCGCACAGGATTTCAGAGTGGTTACGGTCAGGCGAGACACAGATTCGGAACTTATCGATCACTGCGCACTGAAGGGCGTTTAACCACCCGCGCTTCACGCCAGACCAAAATCAGCCCTCCCGCCAGAATAATGGCGGACCCGATCAGGCTTGTCCGATCCGGGATCACATCGAACACGACGAAATCGTAAAACGCAGCAAAGATCAGTGTCGCATAGCTGATCGGTGCTACAAAAGAAGCATCCGCCCGCGCCATGCCATTGACGAAACAGGCTTGCGCGCAGGCCATCAAAACGCCGATTCCAGCCAACGCTGCCCATTGCGCCGAAGTTGGCGTCTGCCACACCGCAATCACTGCAACAGTGGCGATTGCCAATCCCATGGAGTTGTTCACCAATAAGATCTGAATCGGAATTTCGCGGCCAGACAGCTTTTTGATGAAAATTAACTCCATTCCAATGACCGCGGCTGCGGTCAAAGCCAGCAAAGCCGCAGCTTGAAAACTGGCCGGGGTCGGGCGCAACAGAATCAATGCGCCGATAAGGGCAACGGCCGCCGCCAGCCAGCGCCAGGGCCCAACCCCTTCTTTCAATAGCGGGATCGCCAGAACCATGGCAAAAACCGGGTTTAGGAATGAAATCGCAGTAGCATCTGCCATCGGAATGTAAGCGACCGAAGCAAACATCAGTGTGATACCCAGCCACCCAAAACTGGTACGCCCGATATGCAGCCTCCAATGCGGGCGTCTAAGGGTCGGGCGCATTACAGCAACGGCTGAGACAATCACAAGAAACGCAAACAAAAATCGACCATGGCTGATCTGCATCGGATGCAGCGGCGGGCCCAGCGTATCCGTGCCAAGCGCCTTGGCCAGCAAGGTCGTGCCAGCCAGAAGAGCGCTGGCGGCAAAGATAAACAAGGCCGCGAGGGCTGGATTCTGGCGTGCGGGTGTCATGCCGCAGCGGTGCGACACGCGGACGCGAATGACAAGTAGGAAATCTCGCCGTTATTACTTCCGAGCGAATTTTCGAAGCATCGCAAATAAAGGGTTTCCAGATCGAACCAGCCTCGTTATACGGGCCGCCATGATCAAAACCGCACATATCCTGCGACTCCGACGCCGACGCCTGACCGCGTAACCGGCCCGTTTGATCTATTGCGCGTTCAAAATCTGCGCAAACCCCACCAAATCTGTTGACGACCAAGGCTCTCGTGTATCACTCACAGGGCTCAAGCTATTCGAAAAGGATGATCCGATGATCCCGTCCGTTCTGCCGACCTATAACCGTGCGCCCCTGACATTTGTGAAGGGCGAAGGCGCCTGGCTGACCGAGGCGGATGGCCGACGTTTCTTGGACCTCGGGGCGGGGATCGCAGTGAATGCGCTGGGCCACGCGCATCCGGCACTGGTGGCCGCACTGACCGAACAGGCGCACGCCGTTTGGCATGTCTCGAACTTGTACAACATCCCACAGCAGCAGGCGCTGGCCGACAAACTGGTGGAACACACCTTTGCCGATACGGTGTTCTTTACGAACTCGGGCACTGAATCCTGCGAGTTGGCCGTGAAAATGGCTCGTAAGTATTTCTACGACAAAGGTCAGCCCGAGCGGGTCGAGATCATAACCTTTGACGGCTCATTTCATGGCCGGTCCTCGGCTGGTATCGCCGCCGCTGGTTCTGAAAAGATGACCAAAGGCTTCGGCCCGTTGCTGCCCGGCTTCGTTCATCTTGCCTTCGGCGATCTTGACGGCGTCACCAACGCTATAACCGATAAAACCGCAGCGATCCTGATCGAGCCGGTTCAGGGCGAAGGCGGCATCCGCCCGGTGCCTGATGCTGAACTCAAAGCTCTGCGTCAAATTTGCGACGACAACGGTCTACTGTTGATCCTTGATGAGGTCCAATGTGGTGTTGGCCGTACCGGCAAGCTCTTTGCGCATGAATGGGCCGGGATCACTCCAGATATCATGATGGTCGCCAAAGGCATTGGCGGCGGTTTCCCTCTTGGCGCGGTGCTGGCAACCGAAGATGCCGCCTCGGGCATGACGGCTGGCACCCATGGCTCGACCTATGGCGGCAACCCGTTGGGCTGCGCTGTGGGCTGCGCTGTGATCGATCAGGTCGCAACGCCTGCGTTCCTCGAAGGCGTAAACCGCAAGGCTGGTCTTCTGCGGCAAAAGCTCGAAGGCCTGATCGCCGACCACCCTGATGTGTTCGAAGAAGTTCGCGGCTCTGGCCTGATGCTTGGCCTCAAGTGCAAGGCACTCAATATCGATGTAGTGAATGCGGGGTATGACCACGAAGTCATTACTGTCCCTGCCGCCGACAACGTAATCCGTCTCCTGCCACCACTGACATTGACCGAGGATGACATCGCACAGGCCATGATCCGCCTCGACAAGGCCGCAATACAAATCGAAACCCAGCTTGCAACGGCCTAAGCTTCATCTTTTCCCAAATACTCCGGGGGTGTGGGGGCTTGCCCCCACACGTCATCAGCCAAAAAGCGAAGTAAAATGAACCATTTCCTCGACATCCATAAAACCGACGCCGCCGACCTGAGGGCCATGATTGATCAGGCAGGTGCAATGAAGCAGGCGCGTCTGGGTCGACCCAAGGCAGCACTTGATCAGGAACAACCTCTGAAAGACCGGATGGTCGCGTTGATCTTTGAAAAGCCTTCGACCCGGACGCGCGTATCCTTTGACGTTGGCGTGCGCCAGATGGGTGGGCAGACCATGGTGCTTTCGGGCAAGGACATGCAACTGGGCCATGGCGAGACGATTGCCGACACAGCCCGCGTGCTGTCCCGTTATGTCGACATGATCATGATCAGGACCTTTGATGAAACGATCCTGACCGAGATGGCAGAATACTCGGACGTGCCGGTGATCAATGGCCTGACCGACCGCACGCATCCCTGCCAGATCATGGCCGACGTGCTGACGTTCGAAGAACATCGCGGCCCCATCGCAGGTAAAAAAGTGGTCTGGACCGGAGATGGGAATAACGTCTGCGCCTCGTTCCTGCACGCAGCGGGCCAGTTCGGGTTCGATCTGACGTTCACAGGTCCGGCGCAATTTGATCCCGAAGAAGAATTCATGGGTTTTGCCCGCCAGAAGGGCTCGCAAATCGTGGTGGAACGCGACCCGTTCAAAGCCGTTGAAGGGGCTGATCTTGTGGTCGCAGACACCTGGGTTTCCATGCATGATTCCCAATCGGCCAAAGAACGTCGCCACAACCTGCTGCGCCCCTATCAGGTCAACACGGAACTTATGTCCCACGCCAAACCGGATGCGTTGTTCATGCACTGCCTGCCCGCGCACCGTGAAGAAGAAGCTACGTCCGAGGTGATGGACGGCCCGAACTCCGTCATTTTCGATGAAGCAGAAAATCGTCTTCACGCGCAAAAAGCGGTCATGCGCTGGTGCCTCGGCGTTTAGGCTCGTCGACGGATATCCCAAACCTTTAGCTTGGCGAGCGTCCGTACGCTCGCCAAGAGAACCAGAACGCATAACGTGGTCTTGGTCATGATTTCCATTGTTCCCTCGATCAGCATCGCGTGAACAACGCTGCCGATAATTGTCACCATTGCTAGACCGGTATGGCTAAGTCGCCAAAGGCGAAACCGCAGGTTCAAACGTTGGCGCATGACACCCAAAAGAGCCGCTGCAAAAGCTGACCACAACGCGATGACACCCCAATTCGAAAACGGGGTGGCTGAAACAAAAAGCAAGGCGTCGACTACGTCTGGCGGGCTGGTAATCCATAGACCTCCCACATGGATCAATATGGCCACGATCAGGGCCAATCCACACCGCCTGTGCCAATGGCGGCTGGACACAGGGGAAAGTCCAGGCAACCAGCGCCCGGCCAGCAGCGGTTGCAGCAGCAAAAGGCACATTCCGATAATGCCCGCAAATCCGGAGAGAATGTAGATCGGATCACGCCACGCCAGATAGGGGCTGTGGGCCGCTGCGATGACCGGGATTGCTAGGGCTGCACTCAACAGCACCCAGATCAGGCTGCGCCTCAGCACCACTCAGAGAGGCTGCAATACAAAATGCGCGGCGAGCGTCTTGTCCTTTGCGCTCGACATCACAGGGCGCAGGAAAACGGTCTCGAACTCCCCGCTGTCATAGGCCAAATGCCCGTGAGGTTGACCGAAGGCGGGCACGATTTGCGGCATCTCCAGCCGAAACTCACCCTTCGCATCCGTCAACGTCGCGCCATGGCTGTGCGGATCGCGTTCGTGCCCCTCGGTCGTGTGCGCCCAGATCTGAATGCGCTGGCCGGGCAGGGGAGCTCCGTCGCCTGCACGCCGCACCGTGCCGGTCATCCAGAACCCACCGCCACCGATCCGGTTCACAATAGGTGCTCCGGGACGGTAATTGTTCGATCCACCCCGCATCGACGGCGTTGGTGCAAGCCCGCTCGCACGTGCCGGTAACAAAAGCCCCGAGGCCCCAGTTGCCACAACAGCGGCACCTTGGGTGATCAGTAAACGACGGGAGAGCAACGCGTCAGCCATTGAGAAACCTCCAATCCGCGACCCCTTACGGTCCGATATCGATACTCAAGATAGCATGGTTCCGGTGGATTCCGAGGCACACCGGATCACAAAATCTTACTCTCACGGTTCTGTGAGGCGGACAGGGGAGGCGGCACCGAATCTTTTTGACGTTTCGTTTTACAAGGTGCGATGCTTACGGACATTGTGTTTGAAACGAAAGGTCGTGCCATGACACAAGCGGATCAGGTCTCAGCCGAGGATATAGCTGCATTCCGACACGACGGTGCAGTTATTCTGAGGTCCAAATTCTCGCGCGACTGGCTGTCGTTGTTGCGTGAAGGCATCGACGCCGACCTTGAAAATCCGACTAACAATTTCACGCGCCATACCAAGGACCCCAATGCCCCCGGCTATTTCGAGGATTACTGGGCCTGGAACAAGATCCCCCAATTCACCGAGTTCGTGCGCAACTCACCTTGCGCGTCACTTGCTGCCGGGTTGCTCGGCGCACCGTCCATCAACCTTGTTATGGACAACTGGTTCCTTCGTGAAGCCGGATCAACATCGCGCCCGCCGTTTCATCAGGATTTGTCCTATTTCGATTTCGAAGGCACTATGTGCGTGCTGTGGTTGCCGCTGGAGCCGGTGACGAAGGAAAACGGCATCGCATTCGTCAAAGGTTCGCACCTGTGGAACAAGCTGTTCATGCGGGTGCGCTTTGCTGATGGGCATCCAAGTTATGAACCGACTGAGGTTGCCGGGCAAACCTATCACCCGCCACCTGATGTAAACGCGGACCCCGATGCGTATGACCTGTTGCAATGGGATCTGGAGCTTGGGGACTGCATCTTTTTCGATATGCGAACCTTGCATGGCGGGCTATCGGCAACGACCCCGACGGAAACGGTTCGCCGTTTTACCCTCCGCATGACCGCTCCGGATGGCGTCATTCGATACCGCGGCGACTGGGCCAAGGGCGAGCGTGCGCAGTTCGAGGCCGCTGGATATGGCGAAGGGGATCGGATCGACGGCGCATTCTTCCCTCAACTTTGGCCAAGATAAGGACGCTCGTTTCGCACCCAGTATGTGCGAAGATGCACTTTATCAGGACGTGGTTAGGGTTATCTCTGTTATCAGCGAACGATGTGCCAGCCCGGCCATCTGAGATTTAGGGAGAAAAGGAATGAGTTGGAACCCGACCCACAATCCAGATTGCGTCTCGGAAAATCCGGCGCTGGATACGTTGATTATTCCGCGCGCCCGAGATCTGGGAGGTTTCGAGGTGCGCCGCGCTTTGCCTTCGGTCCAACGGCAATTGGTGGGCCCGTTCATCTTCTTCGATCAAATGGGTCCGGCTGAATTCATCACCGAAGGTGGCATAGACGTGCGGCCCCACCCGCATATCGGGTTGGGCACGGTCACGTACCTCTATCAGGGCGAGTTTGAGCACCGCGATAGCCTTGGCACCCACCAGATGATCTATCCGGGTGAGGTCAACTGGATGGTAGCAGGGCGCGGCGTGACCCATTCCGAACGCACCAGCGATGAAACTCGTAGTAAGAAACACAGTCTGTTTGGCATCCAGACCTGGATCGCCTTGCCCGAAGCGCATGAGGACATGGCGCCCGACTTTGAGCACCACAAACAAGGCGCGCTGCCGCACATTCAGGATGCGGGTGTCAGCGCGCGGCTAATCCTGGGCTCAGCCTATGGTGAGTCCAGCCCGGTCACCATGCTGTCTGAGACGTTCTATCTGGATGTACAGCTTGAGCCCGGCGCGTCCTTCCCGCTGCCAGACGATCACGAGGATCGCGGTGTCTATGTGACGCAGGGTTCAGTCGAGATCGCGGGCGACACGTTTGACGAAGGCCGCATGATGGTGTTCCGCCCCGGAGACAAACTGTCGGTCAAGGCGGGCCCTTTGGGGGCGCGGCTGATGCTGCTGGGCGGCGCGACACTGAACGAAGACCGTTATATCTGGTGGAACTTCGTTTCGTCTTCGAAAGAAAAGATCGAAACCGCAACGCGTGAGTGGAAAAGCGCCGATTGGGCCAATGGTGCCTTTCATCTTCCGCCCGGTGACGACCAGGAATTTATTCCGATTTCTGAGGAACTTGAGCGAACCAAGCCACGTCTGGCGCGATAACGGGCCGTCCCTAGTGGGGCGGGGTTGTGTAACCGACGGTTTGCGGTGATCCTTTCAGGTATTTCTGAGGGGGTATTATGAAAGTTGTTATTGCGGGTGCAGGCAGTATTGGCTGTTATTGCGGAGCACTGTTGGCCCGAGCGGGCCGTTCCGTCACCTTACTGGGCCGTGCGTATGTGCTGGATCCGATCCGCGAAAACGGGTTGACGGTCACGGATTTTGGCGGGCTCGATTATACCGCACCAGCAGGGTCGTTGGCTCTCAGCCAGGATCCAACCTGTCTGGGGCATGCGGAACTGATCATCGTTACCGTGAAATCGGGGGCTACGGCGGATATCGCCGACCAGATCAGCACCGAGGCTTTGCCAGACGTGCCGGTTCTGTCCTGGCAGAACGGGATCGAAAACGCAGCGACCTTGCGCGCAACCCTGCCCGGGCGTGATGTGCGCGCCGGAATGGTGCCTTTCAACGTTGTGCCAAATGGCCCTGGCACCTATCACCGGGCGACATCGGGCGAGATTGTTATTGAAAGCGGTCCGGGCGATCTGGCGTCCCGCCTCAGCAGCCCGGATCTGCCTGTTTTGGCGAGCGACCAGATCGAAGCCGTGCAATGGGGCAAGTTGCTGATCAACCTGAACAACGCGCTGAATGCGTTGTCAGGCCTTACGATTGTGGATCAACTGACAAACCGCGACTGGCGCATCCTCGTTGCAGATCAGATGGCAGAAGCGCTTTCCGTTCTAAAAGCAGCGGGGCACCCTGTGGCCTCTACCACGCCGCTTCCCGCCTGGATGACCCCGCATATCCTGCGGCTGCCGACGCCCTTATTCACCCGCATTGCGGCCAGGATGCTGACCATTGATCCCAGCGCCCGAACCTCGATGGCCTACGATTTGATGGCTGAACGGCAAACGGAAATCGATAGCTTGCAAGGTCATATCATACGACTGGGTCGAGAAACCGGCGTGCCGACACCCATCTGCACGCAAGTGTCTGATCTGATCAAACACGCGCCCGATCATCCGTTGACGCCGGATCAGATCAGGCTGTAACCACTCCGGTTACACGAAGGCAGTCAACATCCAATAGATAACGGCCGACATGGTTGCAGCAGCAGGTACGGTGATCACCCATGCCGCCACAATGGTCATGAAGTGTGAGCGTCGTACCAGCTTGCGACGACGGTACTCCTCTGGGGCCAGACTTTGGGTCGCTGCACGTTGAAAACTGACTTGCTTGCGCCGCCGTTCAGAGTGCCATTCACGGTAAAAGCCGACGCCAAAGACCGCACCCACTGCAATATGTGTTGAGCTGACCGGAAGGCCAAGCCAGCTGGCTACGATCACGGTAATCGCTGCCGAAAGGGCAACGCAGAAGGCTCGCATGGGGTTCAGCTTGGTGATCTGGCTGCCGACCATACGGATGAGCTTGGGGCCGAACAGGAACAGGCCGAACGAAATGCCAAACGCGCCGATGATCATCACCCAAAGCGGGATTGTAACTTTTGAAGCGAAATCTCCGAATTCCGCCGCGTGCACAATCGCAGCCAAAGGACCGACCGCGTTGGCCACGTCATTGGCACCATGGGCGAAACTCAGGAACGTGGCCGAAATGATCAGAGGCAGGCCAAAGAGGGTTTTCAGCGATCGTGTCCGGTTTTCAAGACCTTCGGACTTGCGCCGCACCCAAGGTACGGCGGCGGACCAGGCCAGCAGACCCGCGCCGAAGCCGATCACAAGAGCCATCTCAAGTTCGATTTTCACGATGCGTTTCAGACCTTTGACCGCGAGGTAGGTTGCAAAAGCCCCTGCCATCATCGCCACAAGAATAGGCACCCATTTTCGGGCAGCTGCAATCTTGTCGTCCTGATACTGGATCTTGGCCTTGATGAGCGCCAGAAAACACGCGGCAATCACACCGCCCAGCACGGGCGAGATCACCCAACTGGCTGCAATCGCGCTCATCGTGCCCCAGCTGACTGCGCTCAGCCCCGCAGCTGCGACTCCGGCCCCCATAACCCCGCCGACAACCGAGTGCGTGGTCGATACCGGCGCACCGACCCAGGTCGCCAGATTGACCCACATGGCTGAAGAAATCAGAGCCGCCATCATGGCCCAGATGAACACATTGCTGTTCTGAACCGAAGTAGGGTCGATAATGCCCTTCGAGATGGTCGAGACCACATCGCCACCTGCCAGCAACGCGCCCGCGCTTTCGGCAATGGCGGCAATCACAATGGCCCCGCCCATGGTCAGCGCGTTTGCACCAACTGCCGGGCCCATGTTGTTGGCCACATCATTGGCGCCGATATTGATCGCCATATAGGCCCCGAAAGCGGCAGCAGCCACCACGATATAGCTGCCCTCTGCTTGGCCAAACAGAACGGCTGCCAGCAGTCCTGCAACGACCATGAACGCCAACGCGATGCCGGGTGCTAGCATGGGGCGCGACACGTGTATGCTGGCGTTTTCAACGCGAGAAATGCGATGCAGATCGGTATCTAGCGCCTGCCAGCGTGGTTTTGGGTTTGTATCAGACATGGGCTTGATCAGTTTTTCAAAGACCGCCCGCAGCTAACGGTTCGCTATTGCAAGAGCAAGCCACGTGTCATGAAATTGTTGTGTAAACGTTACATTTTGCGCAACAACGCCCGCAACTCAGGTTCCTGCACGTGCGAAGCCGCCTCAGCCGGGGAAAACCATTTGCGTGTTCGCTGATGAGCTTCGGGGAAATCTTCGACCAGCTTGCTGACAGCAATCCGGTAGACACTGGTCAGCACCGGCTGAGCAGACCCGTCCTTGAGGATTTTGTCATAGGTAAAGTGGCCTACCGGCGTCTTATCAACGGTTTCCGCGCGCACTCCGGCCTCTTCCCAAGCTTCCTGCAGTGCTGTTTCAGCCCCGTCCAGACCGTCGATGGGCCAACCTTTCGGAATGATCCAGCGACCTGTGTCACGGCTTGTGATCAACAGAACTTCGTCCTGGCCTTTCTTCTTTCGGGTGCATAGGGCCGCGAACTGCACCCGCCGAGGGCGCAGGATCAGAGGTCTGCCGACCTCTTCCCATAGATTTCCCAGTTTTGAGCCCATTAGAAGCGGTTTACCCATATGCTGTCATCGGAATTGAAGGGACGTAACAGTGGAAATGTTGAATTTCAATTAAATCTTCAGGAATTCTCAGTTCGCGAGCGGTTTTAGGGGCGGATTGCGGAAGTACTGTGTGTTTTGAGCTTTTGGGGCGAGTCTAATCGCGCCTGCGTTTGGCTCTTAGCGTGGGGTCGGCTTGGGTTGGGTCCTCGGGCCAGGGATGTTTGGGGTATTGCGCCCTCATGTCCTTACGGACGTCCGCGTAAGAGCCAGCCCAAAATCCAGGCAGATCGCGTGTGATCTGGATTGGGCGCTGCGCAGGGGACAGAAGGGTGATCTTCAGCGGCGTGCCCCCGACAACCGGATGACGGGACACGCCAAACAACTCCTGCAACCGGACCGAGATTTCTGGGACCGCAGCACTGTAATCAATCGGCACCTTGCGCCCCAGCGGTGTTTCAAACGACCCCGGCGCGCGCCGGTCCAGCTCTTGCGTTTGGGACCAATCCAATCTGGCGCGCAAGGCGGGCAATAGATCGAACCGCTTCCAATCTTCTGCACTTTTGACACCTGAGAGCATCGGCAGGAGCCAGCCCTCCAAACTGGCCATCAGACCCTCGACCGAGAAATCGGGCAAGTCGACCCCGTCCGCGCGAACCAGTTCGACCCGAGCCGCCAGGCGGGCGGCAGCCCCATCCAATCGTAAGCCCAGATCACGTACCCCGTCCAACATTGTCCTGGCGACAACATCATCCGGGACATCCTTCCAGATACGATCATCCAGCGTGATCGAGCCGAACCGCTCCTGCCGTCGGGACACAACCCGGCGTTCGCGTTTCGACCATGTACAGCTGTCTATCCATGCGATTTGATCCGAGAACAAATCCCGGATCTCTTGTTCCGAGATCTGCGTGGCCAGTCGCACCTTTGCTTCGCGCGGGTTGCCATCCGTATCGGTCACAACCAAGTAAGGCGCGCCTGCCAGCGTGTCGCCGTTGTCCAGAACAACGCCCTTGCCGCCCGACAACACATAGCGTGGTGCTTCCCCCTTGCGCCTTTGTCCTATGCGATCTGGATAGGCGAGGGCGGCCATGGCAGCCGTGCTTTGCGGCTCGGATCCGTCTGTGACTTGCGCCCGCAACCGTTTGGCCTCGGCCTTTATTCGGTCCAGGGCACCCATATTCACCTGCCAGACGCGGTTGCGTTGAAACGCCCGCACATCCCGCAGCGCCTCTTGCCGCAGCGCGATATCGACCGGAGCACCGCGCAGAGGATCGCGTTCGGCCATCAGTGCTGCCAGTGATGCGGCCTGCACGCCTGCGCGGTCTAACATGTGACCCAGCCTGGGGTGCAGAGGCAGCGCCGCCAAGGCGCGCCCGTGATCCGTGATCCGGCCGTTGCTGTCCAATGCGCCCAGCATTCTTAGCAAAGCCCGCGCCTCGGACATGGTTCCGTCCGGTGGTGGGGTTAGGAAAGCCAGGTCGCTGGCATCCGCGCCCCAAAGAGCCAGCTCTAACGCCAACCCGGTCAAATCGGCTGCCTCAATCTCGGCTGGCGGGTAGGCAGCCAGCGCGCCTTCCTCACCTTTTGACCAGAGCCGATAACAAACGCCTTCGGCCACACGGCCTGCGCGGCCTGCGCGTTGCGTCGCTTCGGCGCGTGTCACGCGGTCTGTGACCAGCCGCGACATGCCCGAGCCCGGATCAAACCGCGCCCGCCGTGCTTGGCCCATGTCCACGACCACCCGGATATCTGGGATGGTCAGCGACGTTTCGGCAATCGACGTCGCCAGAACCACTTTGCGCCCGCTTTTAGCGGGGGCAATTGCCGCGCGCTGGGCGGCAAAGGGCATTGCTCCGAACAGCGGATGCACGGCGCAGGCTTCGGGCAGCCGGGACTTCAACGCGCCTTCAGCCCGACGGATCTCGCCCTCGCCGGGCAGAAAAACCAAAAGGCCACCCCCTGTTGCGCGCGTTTCACGCTCGGCCTGTACCACCAGTTCAACCAGTGCATCCAGACGCCGAGCCTGAGGCGCAAGAGGGCGATCCAGCCAGCGGGTCTCGACCGGAAAGCTGCGCCCTTCGGACGTGATCAGCGGGGCGTTCATCAACCGGCCCACGGGTTCAGCGTCCAATGTGGCGGACATGGCCAGCAGGATCAGATCATCCCGCAGCGCACCCGCCACCTCAAGACACAGCGCCAGTCCGAGATCGGCGTTCAGAGAGCGTTCGTGGAACTCGTCAAAAATCACCGCGCCAATGCCAGGCAGATCAGGGTCGGATTGCAGCATCCGGGTCAGGATGCCTTCGGTAACGACCTCGATCCGCGTGACTTTAGACACTTTCGTGTCGCCGCGCACGCGGTAACCCACGGTTTGCCCCGCGCGTTCGCCCAGAGTTTCGGCCATCCGCTCGGCTGCCGCCCGCGCCGCCAGGCGGCGGGGCTCCAACATCACGATCTTACCGTCGCGCAGGCCTGCTTCCAGCATCGCCAATGGCACCCGCGTGGTTTTGCCTGCGCCCGGTGGTGCTTGCAAAACTGCTCGCCCATGTTTGCTTAGGGCTTCCAGCAAGTCGGGAACGGCGTCATCTATCGGCAGGCTTGTTATCATGCGGACCTTATCCGCCATCGTTTCGATGCCGTCTAGTTCCCGCACGCCCATCGGCACCTTTCCCAGAACGAAATGACGCAGGTTTTGTTTGGAATGCATTTCACGCGTTCTCTGGTCTGGACAAACGCCCCCTGACCACGGCAACTATTCCTGCCTCATGGATCGGGACAAGAATGCAGACAGACAGTTTAAGCGACAGGATTTTGAATGGTGAGCGTCGGGCGCTGGCGCGTGCGATTACTCTGGTCGAAAGTAACCGTGCTGATCACCGGGCACAGGCCAGCGATCTTTTGGCCCAACTGGCAGGATCCGGACGTCAGGCGTTGCGGATTGGTCTGTCGGGGACGCCCGGTGTGGGTAAGTCCACTTTCATCGAAAGCTTTGGCATGATGCTGACAGGGCAGGGGCTGCGCGTGGCGGTATTGGCGGTTGATCCCAGCTCGGCCCGTTCGGGTGGCTCGATTCTGGGTGACAAGACCCGGATGGAGCGCTTGAGCCGTGAAAAAAACGCCTTTATCCGTCCTTCTCCCAGTCAAAGCCACCTCGGTGGCGTTGCACGCCGCACCCGTGAGGCCATCGCCCTGTGCGAGGCTGCGGGCTATGATGTGGTGCTGACCGAAACCGTGGGGGTCGGTCAGTCGGAAACGGTTGTGTCCGAGCTGTCGGATCTGTTCCTGCTGTTGTTGGCCCCTGCGGGCGGAGACGAATTGCAGGGTGTGAAGCGCGGCATCATGGAAATGGCCGACATCATCCTGATCAATAAAGCCGATGGTGACTTGAAGGCGACCGCAACGCGTACCTGCGCTGACTATGCAGGCGCATTGCGGCTGCTGCGCAAGCGTCCACAAGACCCGGAAGGCTTTCCCAAGGCCATGACTGTTTCAGCGGTTGAAGAGCAGGGCCTGGAGCAGGCATGGGACGAAATCCAATCCTTGACCCGATGGCGTCGTGACAATGGCATATGGGACGCAAACCGTTCCGCACAGGCGCGCTACTGGTTCGATCAAGAGGTTCGTCATGCTCTGCTTGCGCGCCTTGACACGCCGCAAGCCAGGGCCGAGATGGAGCGTTTGAACGCCGAAGTCTCAGCGGGCCATTTGAACCCGGCCAAAGCGGCGGAAGAACTGCTCAGCACGCTGACCTGATGGTTGGGCGCGGGCGAGGATCGTGATGGCCGAGCAAAATGAAAGATTTCGCGCGGCCTGTCTTGACCCTCCCGGCGATTCCCACTACACGCATCCAACCAGTTTTCGGGCGCGACTTCGGGTTGCGCCCCTTGTGATTTGGCCAAGGGTCTGAAGCCCGGCCTCCAGAAACAAAGGAAGAAACCATGTCGCGCCGTTGCGAACTGACCGGAAAAGGCCCGATGACTGGCAACAATGTCAGCCACGCCAACAACAAAACCAAACGTCGTTTCCTGCCGAACCTGAACGACGTCACCCTGCAGTCCGAGACTCTGGGCCGTGGCGTCAAGCTGCGCATCTCGGCAGCTGCACTGCGCTCGGTCGACCACCGCGGTGGTCTGGACGCGTTCCTGGCCAAAGCCAAGGACGAAGAGCTGTCGGCAAACGCACTGAAAGTGAAAAAGGAAATTGCCAAGGCGCAAGCATCGGCCTAAGCCTTTTTCCTTATGAAATTCAAAGTCCTGCACCTTTAAGTGCGGGGCTTTTTTTGTCGCGGCCTCCGATGAGTGGCTGGCATTGTTCCCAATTTCGAAATTATTTTTCTCGATTGGTGAATTTCTTCACATACAGAGGTTCGAATCTAACCTAACGTCAGGGCATTCATCAGGCGGGGGCCCTATAATGTCGTTAAAAAGTTTCTACATTTTTTTGTTTCTGGCCGCTGTGTTTCGTAAGGCAATTGCAGCCTGTTCACAGATGCAGCGCAGGGTGAACCGGACCCATACCAGCTTCACCGCAAGCCAGGTGAAACGGACCGGACTGGACTACTAAGACCTGCTTCAAGCGCGACCCTTTTGCGCTTGAAGCGCCTTCGGGCGCTGACCTATACCAAGGTCAGGATGAGACCTAAGACTACCAGATTCCTACCTTTCGTCGTTTCCCTGCTGCTGATGCTGACCGGGCAGGGCGTTGCCATGTCACGTGGTATGGACACTGCTGTGGGTCAGATGGTGCTGTGCACCGGTACTGGCCCGGTTGTTGTCTATATGGACGAAAGTGGTCGGCCCACGGCGCCACCGCATTATTGCCCGGATTACGCGTTGTCCCTTATGGGTGCGATTGCTGCGGCCTATCCCCCGATGCCCGCACCGCCGGAACTGTCGCAGCCCGCGCCGTTACGGGATGTCGGTAATCAGATTGCATTGCCAGTTCCCCACACCCCGGCCCGTGCACCGCCAGTTGTTGTTTGAAACTCCATCTTTTTTCGAGAAATCAAACAACAAGGAGACACGCGATGTCTTTCAAATCAAATCTGCTCGCAACCCTGGCCGCGATGACCCTGGCCGTTCCTGCATTGGCTGATGGTACCATTTCTGTGGATGACGCTTATGCCAGATCCTCGGGTAAAACCGCCAAGGCTGGTGCCGCGTTCATGATGATCCAGAACCAGGGTGACACGGACGACCGCCTGATTGGCGCAACGTCAGATGCTGCGGCGCGCGTTGAGCTGCACACGCACAAGGTTGATGACAATGGTGTGGCCAAGATGGTGCATGTCGAAGAAGGCTTTGTGATTCCTGCAGGCGAAACCCACATGCTGAAACGCGGTGGTGACCACGTTATGTTCATGGGTCTGACTGCACCGTTTGAGCAAGATGCTACGGTCCCGGTGACACTGATTTTCGAGAATGCTGGTGAGGTTGAGATCGAGATCCCCGTCGACCTTGAACGTCAGGACAAAGGCGGACACGGGTCACACGATCACGGATCGCATTCAGATTAAAGCGCGAGTCTTCGGACAGTCCGACGACCTTTGAATAACGTCAGGCCGGGCACTGCCCGGCCTGAAACGCTTTTGGTCAATGGCCGCTCTACTTATTGACGGTCTTCAATCCGACCCTGTCACCCGCTTTGCGGAATCGGGAAGCCAGCCAGAACATGACGGCAGAAATTGCAAGCGCTGAGAAGGCGATACCCCAGCCCAACGCCACCAGCGCTACTGCTGGCCAGATCATAAGAACCAACCCGATAACCAAAGCCACAAAGCCCGAGACCCTCATGGAGCCACGCTGTGGGTCCCGCTCATGCATCTGTTGAGCCGCTGCCAGTGAACCGATTCCGATAATCAATGCCCATGCGCCCAAAAGGAAAAAGGCAAGCTTGACCGTGCCTTCGGGCCAAATCAACAGGATCAAACCGATCAGAAGTGCGCCGATTGCAGCGCCTCCCAACACCCCGCGACGTCCGATCCCCAAAAGTGTCAGGCCGCCATCTAAAATCAACAGTACACCGACCAGTTGCAACAGCATGGCGATGCTGCCAGACGGCCAGAACAGCGCAGCGATGCCCACAATTCCCGCAAGAACGCCGCGCAGCAAGAAGGTCCACCAGAGATTGGACAATTGCGCGCCCAGCAGGTCGCGTTGGGCCATGCTGCCATCCTCAAGGATTTCGCCGGTTTTGGGTTCTTGGTCGGTCATGGCAGATCCTCCGGTAGTTTCGGATGCAATCTAAGCAAATAAATCAAGCGTTGTCTGCACCTTATGAGGGTCGCGCCAGCAATTGCTCAACCCAGTGCGGCACAGTTTCTGACGCTTTGCCGAGGATATATGTGTCAAATCCCGAGGCCCCAAGCGTCGGCTCCAGATTAATCTCTACGGTTTGTGCGCCCGCGGCTTGTGCCTCGTGCACAAACGCTGCAGCCGGATAGACCTGACCTGAGGTGCCGATGGCGGCGAAAAGCGACGCGCTGGCCAGATGGTCGTAAATCTCATCCATGTGGTACGGCATCTCTCCGAACCAGACCACATCGGGACGGGCCGTTGGCTGGTTGCAGGATGGGCAGGGCTCACCCACGGCCATCTCAGGTGGAGCGATCCAGCGATGCCCACAGGCCGAACACAACGCACCTGCCAGTGTCCCGTGCATGTGAATGACATTTCGCGCGCCACCAGCTTCGTGCAGGCTGTCGACGTTCTGAGTGACGATCACCACTTCTCCGGGCCAGTCCCGTTGCAGACGTGCCAGTGCTTTGTGAGCGGCATTCGGTTCTACGCCCGCCGCCTGAGTGCGACGCGCATTGTAAAATCCCTGCACCAAGGCCGGGTTGCGGGCGAAGCCTTCGGGTGTGGCCACATCCTCAATCCTGTGTTGCGCCCATAGCCCGTCCTCATCGCGAAAGGTGCTGAGCCCGCTTTCGGCGGAAATTCCGGCTCCGGTCAAAATGACGATCTTTTCCATGTCCCCTCCACACGCTACAGCTTTGCCATGTCACACCGTATCCTCTTTGTCTGTCTCGGCAACATTTGCCGATCCCCCGCGGCCGAGGGCGTCTTTCGCTCTCGCGCGCCGCATCATTCAATCGACAGTGCCGGAACAATGGGTTGGCACGCGGGTAAACCACCCTACGGACCGATGCAGGCCGCCGCAAAAGCCAGGGGCTATGACCTCAGCGACCTGCGTGCCCGTCAGTTCACGGCGGCCGATTTCGAACGTTTCGATCTGATCATCGGCATGGATGCAAACAACATGGCGGATATCGAAGATCTGCGCCCTGCAGGCAATAACACGCCTGTGCGCCTGCTGACCGACTTTGCCCATGAAACCCAGTCTGATCATGTGCCTGACCCCTATTATACGCGGGATTTCGATAGTGCGCTGGATCTGATCGAAACAGCAGTAGCCGGCTTGGCCGCTCATCTGGAGCGCTAGCCGCCGATCACCTTCAACTGACCGTTCAGCCAAGGCAGTTTGTTGAGGGCCGGTTCGATGATCTGGTTTTGCATCAGCCGACGTGTCATTCCCGCGACCTCCTGCGGCACCTGATCCGACCAATCGGTGCGGGCCAAAAGAGAGATCGTGCGAGAGAAATCTCCGAACGGGGCAGGGTGGGCCTCTAAGCCATCATGGAACCGTGTTGCACGCATGAAACCCAACGGCGTCGTGATCGCCCAGCCCAGGCCACGCGCGACCATGGCCATCAGCGCCATATGCGACCCGATCTCAAACCGTTCCTCGAACTCCTGCGCCTCACGCGCCATATGCACTTCGATCTGGCGACTGATCAGTTGCTCGCGGGCATAGCGTAGAAACGGTAAACCGTCTTGCACCGCCGCCACGCCGCCAGACCCCTTCGGGGCCACCAGAATGAATGGATCGCGCACCAGAGGATATTCGACCACTCCCTCTAACACCTCGCCGCTATGGGCGGTGACCGCCATATGTAGCCGTTGTTCGGCCAACGCCTCGAACAGATCCAAGCTGGACAGGGTGATCAGTTTGAAATTCGACCGTGTCAGGCTGTCCGCCAGCAGCGTGGCCAGCCGTGGGGTCAGATCGTTGTCGAAATCGTCGATCAACCCGATGGAAAGCGTGGTCAGGTGTCCCAGTTCCATGACCGACAGCTCGCTTTGTGCCATCTGCAACTCGGCCAAAACAGCCTCGGCCCGTTCCAGAAAACTGCGCCCGGCTTGCGTCAATCGCATCGGGCGTCGTCCGTGATCGACCAGATCGGTGCCCAGCGCCTTTTCCAGATTGCGCAATTGCTGAGAAACGGATGGCTGGCTAAGCCCGGTGATCTCGGCGGCCTGCGCTACCGATCCCGTCCGCGCCAAAGCCTCGAACACCTCAAGGCCCCGCAGGGTCAGCCCTTTCATCACCATCGAACACACCTTTCGCTGCGCCTTTTCTGGGGCGCAGCTTGCATCAGGTCAAGGATTTGCGGTGCGTTAACTGCAGATCGCCTGCGCCATCTGGCCAAAGTTCTGATACCGATCCCACAACGCATCATCACGTGCGGTCTTCGACATCTTCAATTCTTGCGCCTGATGGGGGTCTTCGAACCATTTCGAGACGGTCTTCT
Organism: Ruegeria sp. HKCCD4315; assembly: GCF_013112245.1. NCBI lineage: Bacteria > Pseudomonadati > Pseudomonadota > Alphaproteobacteria > Rhodobacterales > Roseobacteraceae > Ruegeria > Ruegeria sp. HKCCD4315. Next base: position 944,426 of record NZ_WVRN01000001.1, read on the forward strand.
GGTCACTGCGCGTCAGTGCCTGATCTGCCACGCGCTGAATGCAACTGCACCGATCCCGTGTGGCCGCCGCCCGATCCGACGCCAAGCAGGCGCGCTTGATCTGCGCGGCCTCAACCTGCGGAGCGATGGCCGTCATCGATGCGGCACAGAATGCGATTAAGAGGAACTGTTTCATGCTCATGCCTCGTTTTTGCCTGCCCTGAGGGATCTTGTGCCCCTCTCAGTCTGCGCGGGAGTATGAATCAAAGTGGTTAACGGATCAATCATACGTTGCGAAAAAGTGATTGCACGCGGCTGGCATGTCGCGTTTTCTGGCAAAACATTAGGGTAGAAAGTTAAGTTAGACCGAGATGCTTAAGAAATACGGGCGCACTTTTCACCTGCCTCAATCTCCCGGCGCTACCAGCGATGACAAAATTATGTCCTGTGTCGATGAACTGGCATCGGCTGACGAAGTGGTTTTCACCGAAAAGATGGACGGCGAGAACACGACCATTCATAGCCAAGGCTGTCACCCTCGTAGTATCGACGCCAGATACCACCCGTCGCGTGATTGGATGAAGGCGTTTGCCGCCGGTATCGCACCTCACCTTGCCGAGGATGAACGCATTGTTGGCGAGTACTTGTTTGCGCGTCACTCCATCGCGTATTCAGCGTTAACGACTTACTTTCTGGGTTTTGCTTGGGTCAAAGGGGATGTGATCCAATCTTGGAATGCGACGCTTTCGCGCTTTACCGAGCTTGGGATCACACCTGTTCCTATACTGTATCGCGGGCGGTTCAACACGCAGGTCCTGACAGATGTGATTGCTGACCTGAATCTCGACGCACAAGAGGGGTTTGTCGTCCGAACAACAGCGGCATTCAATGAAGAAGACATGCCCACTCATCTCGCGAAATATGTGCGTGAGGGTCATGTGCAAAGTGAGATACACTGGATGAACGCGCAACTGGTCAAAAACGGACTGGTCTGACCGGACTGAGGCATCGCAAATAGGGGATTTAGCAGCGCGTCTTGCCACCTTGACCGCAGCCCATTTCCGACGCATATCCCCAACCCATGACAGACCTCGCTCATATCCGCAATTTCTCCATCGTCGCGCATATCGACCATGGCAAATCCACCCTTGCTGACCGGCTCATCCAAGAGACCGGAACCGTCAAGGACCGCGACATGAAAGAACAGCTGCTCGACAGCATGGATATCGAGCGCGAACGCGGCATCACCATCAAGGCCAACACGGTCCGCATCGACTATACGGCGGATGACGGCGAGCACTATGTGCTGAACCTGATCGACACCCCCGGCCACGTGGACTTTGCCTATGAGGTCAGCCGGTCGATGCGCGCGGTCGAAGGCTCGCTGCTGGTTGTGGACTCGACCCAAGGGGTCGAAGCGCAGACGCTGGCCAACGTGTATCAGGCCATTGATGCCGACCACGAAATCGTGCCGGTGCTGAACAAAATCGACCTACCCGCGTCCGACTGCGACCGCGTGGCCGAACAGATCGAGGATGTGATCGGCATCGACGCGACTGATGCCATTCAGGTCAGCGCCAAAACGGGGCAGGGCATCCACGAAACGCTGGAAGCCATTGTGCAGCAACTGCCCGCTCCGCAGGGCAATCTGGACGCGCCGCTCAAGGCAATGCTGGTGGATTCTTGGTACGACGCGTATCTGGGCGTCATCGTTCTGGTCCGCATCATGGACGGCACGCTGAAAAAGGGGATGCGGGTCAAGTTCATGTCGAACAACACCCTGCACCACGTCGACCGCGTCGGCGTTTTCCGGCCCGAGATGGAGATGGTCGACAGCCTCGGCCCCGGTGAAATCGGCTTCCTGACCGCTTCGATCAAACAGGTCCGCGACACCCGCGTCGGTGACACCATCACCAATGACCGCAACGGGACCGAAGACGCACTGGACGGCTTCAAACCCGCGCAGCCGGTGGTGTTCTGTGGCCTCTTCCCCGTGGACTCGGCCGAATTTGAAGACCTGCGGGATGCGATCGACAAGCTGGCCCTAAACGACGCCAGCTTCAGCTTTGAAATGGAAACCTCAGCCGCGCTGGGCTTTGGCTTCCGCTGCGGCTTCCTTGGCCTGTTGCACCTTGAGGTCATCCGCGACCGCATCGAACGCGAATACGATATCGAGCTTATCACCACCGCGCCCTCGGTGATCTATCACGTCTACATGAAGGACGGCGAGATGATCGAGCTGCACAACCCCGCGGACATGCCCGACCCGTCCAAGGTCGACCATATCGAGGAGCCGCGCATCAAGGCGACTATCCTTGTGCCAGACGAATACCTCGGCGATGTGCTGAAACTCTGCCAGGACCGCCGCGGCATCCAGCTGGACCTGACCTATGCGGGCAGCCGTGCCATGGTCGTTTATGACCTGCCGCTGAACGAGGTTGTCTTTGACTTCTATGACCGCCTGAAATCGGTGACCAAGGGCTATGCCTCATTCGACTACCAGATGACTGGCTATACCGAGGACAATCTGGTCAAGATGTCGGTGCTGGTGAATGACGAGCCGGTCGACGCGCTGTCGACCATGGTTCACCGCGACCGGGCCGAGATGCGGGGCCGGGCGATGTGCGAAAAGCTCAAGGACCTGATCCCGCGCCACATGTTCAAAATCCCGATCCAGGCCGCCATCGGAGGCAAGGTCATCGCCCGCGAGACCCTGAGCGCCCTGCGCAAGGACGTGACTGCGAAATGTTACGGAGGCGATGCCACGCGGAAACGCAAACTGTTGGACAAGCAGAAGGCGGGTAAAAAGAAGATGCGCCAGTTCGGGAAGGTTGATATCCCGCAGGAGGCGTTTATTTCCGCACTTAAAATGGATTCTTAGTCCATTTTAAGTGCGAGTGCGCGGAAGCGTTTGGCAAAGCCAAACGCGTGCGGCACCCGATGCAGTAATAGTGCTGTTAGACAGCTGCAGGCTGAGCATTATTACGACGGGTGGGTTAAAGCGGGTGGCGCAGTCAACTGCGTTCCCACGGGAGATTATAGACAGTTCGCAATTATTTTAGCGCGTTGACTGATGATCAAGGTTGTGCGACCTAGCCGTTGGCGCGCGGATTCTACAACTTATAAGATTATAGGAAAAATTGAATGAGAAAATCCTACGTACTGCTGAACGTAGTTGCTCAACCCCATCCTGAAAATGCCTATAGAGATTTGTTTGAAGCGGCATCTAAGTCGAATCCGATTAAACACCGGGGTGAACGCTATGCACGGATTTCACCAATAACAGCCTCAGAAGACGGTATTTTCCGGGGCCGTATTGCTACTTGGTCAGAAATTGACCCAACGGCGCCAGCGGTTAGCAAGTCCTCTTTGGAGGAAAAATCTTTGGAAGAAGCCGGAATTCAGTTTCCAGACGACATTGGGTTTAACTCTAGAATTTTCTATTTTTCATTTCGCGAAGACAAGCATGCGTTGTATGTGGAGTTGAACAATGACGAAGGCAGTACGATCTCGCCAAACGTAGCTCGCAAGGCGTTCGAGGACATATTGCGAAATGCGAAAGGATCAATTTGTGATGACGTTTTCGTTCATGTTGCATCAAAATCTGACGCTCTGGAGTATGTCCTTGATGTCGACTCTATCACCAAGATTGACATAGATCTTTTCGTGCCAAATCCTGATGACTTGAGTGACGAACATCGCGAAGTTCTCGAAGAAATAGAAGCAATGAAAATCAAGAGGCTTCAAACAACTGCGACAAAGGCCTCCGGTCAGGACACACTAGTGTTAACACCTCGCATGCGAATCTACACAAGCCTTGCAAAAGACAATGGACAAGTGGAAGTATCCGGGTTTGACACCGATGAAAAGCGTGTCACCAGATCGACGAAGGAGGTACCCGCCGAAATCGAGATTGAACTCGAGCAAGACGAAAGCAGTTACGGTGCCATAAGGCGTGTGGCTTTTGAAGGCAGAGAGCTCTATCGATTTAATGGCGATAATCCAGATGAGTTTAACGTCCTTGAGTAGGATAATTCCTAAGCCATTCAAAATCTATTGGCGAGGTTATGGAGGTTTCCAAGCTCTCCGGAAGTCTCCTTATTTGTATCTTTCGTTCGCCTTGACCTGGCTGTTGCATGGGCTCTGGTTGCCAGTGAATTGCGACGGCCAGCGGGAATGGGCGAGCCTTGCCCTTTCAATCCTGCCCTCAATGGTTTCTTTCTCTCTGGGAGCAATGGCGATCGTTTTTGCGATGACGTCCGGCGCGTACGTCAAACTACTGCACAAAGACGGTGCCGAAGACTCAATGTTCATGCAGTTGGTGGCAGTTTTCTTTCATTTTGTTCTGCTGCAAATACTAGCAATAATATTTGCTCTGGCAGTTGAGGCCTATGACACTCTGCTTCTTTCTGGTGTTGGCTTCTGGCTGTTTACCTATTCATTGCTCGCAGGTCTTGCTGCGGCCGGTAATCTTATTCTGGTTGCGGACATAAAAAACTCAGCGGCACCTTTAGACGATTAGCCTCGTAGGGCGGGCCGAAGCCCTCCACGAGGGTTGGACTGACCCACCCTACTTAGGATGGGTCTATAATCCATAACCCCACTGTGACCAACCTCACAGCCTCAAAGCCGCCCACCTGCTACACTTGACCCAACGGCAACCTCGGCAGGAGGCCCAGATGTCTACATCCATGATCCCCCTCATCGCCCTTGGGTCGGCGGGTCTCTATTCCGTGGCCATGATCTCGATGAAGTTCTGGTGGAAGATCCCCGGTGTTGGCCTGACCCTACTGATCGTCGCCACATTGCTGGCCGCCGCAACGCTGGAACTCGCCGCGCTGCGTGAAGAGCGGTTGGGCATCATCTACACCGGTATTCTGGGGGCCGAGGTCGTGCTGATCGCCATCGCCTCATTCTTTCTGTTTGGCGAGAACTTCTCATGCCGGGAAGTTGCGGGGATCGTTCTGGTTCTGATCGGCACAGCGCTGGCCTGGGCCTGACGCTTTCTCTTTTCGCTCAGGCCAAATGCCTTATCCGCGCGGCACCAGATGCAGCCATTGCATCGGAAACCCGCGCCCTTCCGAGATGATCGGCCATTTGAAATCATCCCCCAGCTTAAGGATTTTATCCATCTCTGACGTGTCGCGGACGCTGCCGTCCACATAGGTGATCTGGAAATACTGACCGCAAAAATCTTCGATGGCCCTCAATTTGGCAGCGCCGTTCTCGACCATCTGAGGATGCAGTTCGATCAGGAATTCCGACTGGCGATACTGCGTCAGAAATTCTTCGGTCAGCAGGCTGAATTCCACGCCCTCGATGTCGATCAGAAAGAAAATGTCACCGGGGTCGGGGGCAACACTTGCGATATTCTCGGCGGTGTTATCCAACGCGTCGCCAAATACGGTCACGCGGTCACCGACACCGTTGTGCTCGGCCGTCTCGCGGATGACCTCGCGGCCCTTTGCCGATACTTCAAAACACACGCTTTTCTCGAAGTTACCGGTCGAGACAAGGCCAACGCCCCAAAAGCCATCGGCCGCGCCGATATCCACCAGCACGGGCTTGTCCGAGTTGCTCAGGATGCCAAGATTCTGCTGCTCATACAGGCCAAAGATCTTTGTGGCGGTATCAGAGTGCCCGCCCCAAAAGGCGTTTTCGGTAAAGCGAAAGCCTTTCATCGGCCCGCACAGCACTTCAGAGCCGCTTTGTTCCAGTACAAATTGCGAAAACTCGCTTCGGAAGCGTCGGACAGCGCTTTTGAAGGCGCGATGGTGTCTTTTGGGAAAGTGCATTTGTACCTTTTCGCGTTTCTGTCCGTCGGGCGGGTGTATCGCACCCAGTCTTTAAGTTGCGTTGACTGCTGTGGGAAGGAAAAAGGCGCACCATCAGCAGGTTCCGATCGCTTCATGCGCCCGGCAACCTGAACGGTGTGTGAAGTTTACTTTAGGTAAGTTGTAACCGCTATGCGCTCTCCCAATCTGTTGGGCACACAGAAGGAGAGAGCCCATGACCAGATACATGACTGCCGGAGCAGCTGCTTTGGCCACGACACTCACCCTTGGAACAGCCGCGATGGCTGAAACAACGCCCGACCTTCGCGGTACGTGGTTGGGGTCTTACACGACCGTCCAGCCCAGCCATTACTACAAAGGCGACGAGCCTCGGTTCAACCAGGCCGAATGGATGCTGGATGTGCAGATTCAGGAGGACAATGTCTTTTGGGGTCCCAGCAAATGGCGGCGCGATGGCGACACCGAATGGAATGAGTACGAGGCAACCGGAACCATCAGTCTGGATGGCTCTGGCGCCATCGGCATTGTTGAAACCTCACCGCTGGTGATTGGCGCCAATGCGTTGATCGATGCGCGGTATGAAGACGGCAAGATCTATGCGGATTTCCGTAGCCTGCGAAACGGAACGACTTACAGCACCGTTCTGGAACGTCAGGTGAACTGAAGCGGTTCCGGCCCGGTCGGACCGTAGGGGGTATAGACCGCCGCACGCCGCCTATGCGGCAGAGTGGCCGGTCGTCGTCCGGGTCGGACCGCTTCTCAGTATTGTAGCCATTGTCTTTGCCAGGGGGAGGAGACCGGGTGGCGATGTCACTGTGTGCTACAGGATTCAAAGCGTTCCGGTTGGAATGCGCTGTCCCACGATCGGGGCCAGTTGGGTCTCGCACGTAGTGAATCTTCGCCATCCGGTTCTTGATGAATTACCGACAAGAGTTTTTCACGCCCTATTTCAGCTGGGGGCCAAGCACTGCCGTGGGTAACGAGGTGACCTAATAAAGAGCTGTTCAGGTCGTCGATTCGACGGATTTGGTGCCTGAGAGTTGATCAAACCCAGTGGTTCTCACTGAAACGGCCGAGTTTCCGCCTTTGCACCCGCAGCATTTCATGGAAAAGTGGCACATAATCGACGGCTACCTGAACATCCGATCAACTCAGCGCGGTGTCGTGCTTTCTCGGATTATCCACAGAAATGTCCCGCCGGATATCAACATTTTATCCCCGTCTATTTTTCATGCTGCAGTGCTATTTTCTTGCCGGGCGAGGACCGGAATGTAACAGTCTGATCACTGCCTAGGGTCCTCGGAACCGACGGTGGTAAGCAAAGGTCCAGGGGTTTGAGGGTTTGAGAGGGTCTTGGGATTTTCTTAGAGCTTCAAAGACTTACCGTTAAGGTCAGTTGCGGGCAAGCATCGCGCTTGTTTCAGTTGACTATCCTCTTTGATGGCCGATGCAGGCTGCGCGACCCTTTGGGGTCAAAGCAGTTGTCACGGCCCCTCAGTGGGCTGAGGCAAAAGGATCGGGGCACCCCTTGGGGCGCATCGACCCGGTAAGGCGTCAGGCGTATCCGAAAGGGTACTCGCAAAGACAACGTCGGCGCACCTGACGCCTTTTCCTTTGCCGGTTTACGGTTTTATACAGGCTACCACTCACCCCCAGCTGAACGGGAACGGGGCTCTTTCGCGCGTGCAAAAGAGCCCCAATGTGGTTCTGGAAAATAAAGCCAAGAGGCCGCGCCCCGGCAATGTGGGTATTGAGATCGGGCGCAGCAATCCGTCTACTTGGTTTGAAGACGAACGCACTGAGCAAGTTCAGAAAACCTTACAGGTTTTCCTGCACGTCTGTTGCAGCGTCCTGGATGGCGTCCCCGGCCTTTTCAATGTCTTTCCCAGCGCCTTTTGCAGTTTCGCAGGCTGTCAGGGCAAACAGGCTCAGGCCAATCAGAATAACACGGATCATTGTCGTCTCCTTGGTGCTCGATGGAGGTTCGGTAGCAGCTTTCCGCTAATGAAACCAGCCGTTAAGAGGCACCATCGCCGCAAAACAACTCATATATCACTTCTAACATCCGTTTTGGACGATCGTCCGCCAAACGGTAGTAGATTGCTTTACCTTCCCGTCTTGGGATGACCAAACCTTCCAATCGAAGGCGCGACAATTGCTGAGACACCGCGGCTTGCCTTGCGGACAAAAGCTCTTCCAATTCTGTCACAGATTTCTCACCCGATACCAGGTGGCACAAGATCATCAAGCGCCCTTCATGGCTGATCGCCTTTAGAAAATTCGACGCACGTGTCGCGTTGCCGACCATGCGGTCAAAGTCTTCTTGGGACATGTCTTGTGACAGTTGGGGAAGTGCCATTGTTCTTTTTCCTTGCTAACCCATCAAGTGGGTCACGTTATTACATTACAACGAACCTTTGCCGCGTTGCATCCACATACATGTTTCGGTCATTTTGCTCTATATGTATAAATCAAAATACCGTGATGCGTGAAAGGGAAACAGAAGCCACCTTTCCCCCCTACCGCAACCAAAGGGCGTCGGTTGCGTTCCATCAGCCGTTTTTGAATGTGAACATCGGGTGCTGCCTTGCGCGTATTTGATCACAGCACACATTCCTGCGTCGTTCTCACCTGCCCCCCTTGCAGCCCCCCCGAGCCGATACTAAGACTCGGGTAATACTTGTTGGGGTAGTGTCCCGATCCATAGCAAAGCAGGCAGGTTCAGAATGTTCGATCCCGTAGATACTTACATGAATACGCTCGTTCCCATGGTCGTCGAGCAGACCAGCCGGGGCGAACGCGCTTACGATATTTTCTCGCGTCTTTTGAAAGAGCGGATCATCTTCATCAACGGCCCAATTCACGATGGTATGAGCCATTTGGTCGTTGCGCAGCTGTTGCACCTTGAGGCCGAGAATCCGAATAAGGAAATTTCGATCTACATCAATTCCCCTGGTGGTGTGGTGACAAGCGGTTTATCGATTTACGATACAATGCAGTACATTAAGCCGAAATGTTCCACATTGGTGATCGGTCAGGCGGCATCGATGGGGTCGGTTCTATTGGCTGGTGGTGAGAAAGGGATGCGCTTTTCGCTGCCCAACAGCCGGATCATGGTTCACCAGCCCAGTGGTGGCTATCAGGGTCAGGCAAGCGATATCATGATCCATGCGGCCGAAACACAAAAGCTGAAGGATCGCCTGTATGACATTTACGTGCGTCATACCGGGCAGACTAAAAAGGCGGTTGAAAAGGCGCTGGACCGTGACAACTTCATGAGCCCGGAAGAAGCGAAAGACTGGGGCCACATCGATGAAATCGTCGAAAACCGTGCAAAAATGGACACGGAAGAGGCCTAAGGCCAGTGCTCCGCGCCATCGGCGCGGGGGTCATTTTGAGATTGTAGCCGCCAGAGTGCTGGCCTAAGCTGCACAAACAGGCGTAAGCGCATCCCTGCCGGGGTGCAGGGACGAGGCCCGAAAGGTATATCATGGCGACGAATTCAGGCGGCGACGGGAAGAACACGCTCTACTGCAGTTTCTGCGGGAAAAGCCAGCATGAGGTGCGAAAACTGATCGCGGGCCCGACCGTGTTCATCTGCGATGAATGCGTCGAACTATGCATGGACATCATCCGTGAAGAGACCAAGGCCAGCGGGCTGAAGTCGTCTGATGGTGTGCCCACGCCCAAAGACATCTGCGAGGTTCTGGACGACTACGTGATCGGGCAGGCAACCGCTAAGCGCGTTCTGTCCGTTGCGGTTCACAACCATTACAAACGTCTGAACCATGCTCAGAAAGCCGGCAGCGACATTGAACTGGCGAAATCCAATATCCTGCTGATTGGCCCAACAGGGTGCGGTAAGACCCTTCTGGCGCAGACACTGGCCCGTATTCTGGACGTGCCATTCACCATGGCTGATGCAACGACGCTGACTGAAGCGGGCTATGTGGGCGAAGATGTCGAAAACATCATCCTCAAGCTGCTTCAGGCCAGCGAATACAACGTCGAACGCGCGCAACGCGGCATCGTCTATATCGACGAGGTCGACAAGATCACGCGCAAGTCTGAAAACCCGTCGATCACACGGGACGTTTCGGGCGAGGGCGTGCAGCAAGCCTTGCTGAAACTGATGGAAGGCACCGTGGCCAGCGTTCCTCCGCAAGGCGGACGCAAACATCCGCAGCAGGAATTTCTGCAGGTGGATACCACCAACATTCTGTTCATCTGCGGTGGTGCCTTTGCTGGTCTGGACAAGATCATCGCGCAGCGCGGCAAAGGCTCGGCCATGGGTTTTGGTGCCGATGTGCGTGACAATGACGACCGCGGCGTAGGCGAGATTTTCAAGGATCTTGAGCCAGAAGATTTGCTGAAATTCGGCTTGATCCCCGAGTTTGTGGGACGTTTGCCGGTTCTGGCAACTTTGGAAGATCTGGACGAAGACGCATTGGTCACGATCCTGACCAAGCCCAAGAACGCTTTGGTCAAGCAGTATCAGCGCTTGTTCGAATTGGAAGATGTCGAACTCGACTTCACGGATGATGCGCTGAAATCTATAGCCAAGAAGGCGATTGAGCGCAAAACCGGTGCACGAGGCTTGCGGTCGATCCTGGAAGACATTCTGCTGGATACCATGTTCGAACTGCCGGGCATGAAGAACGTCAGTGAAGTTGTCGTGAACGAAGAGGCGGTATCGTCCGAGTCACAACCACTGTTCATCTATGCAGACGCAGCGCCGGAATCTGCATCCGCAGGTTAATAGCAATTCACGGGTGTTGGATTTGACAAGACAGTAGGGGGCTCTGCCCCCGCTGTCGTTTTACCAGTGTCCCCGAGACAGTTGCGGCCTGAGAACTGGCGATTGCCTTTTTTCGTTTGTTGCAGTGGTCTTGGGCTTGCGATCAACGAAGAGGAAGCGGCATGGCGATTCAGCGGATCTCATCCGGCGGTGAATTCGAAGCAAAAGTTGGATACTGCCGTGCGGTTGTCGCGGGCGGCTGGGTTCACGTGGCCGGAACAGTGGGGCAGGGTGAAGATATTGTGGCGCAGTGTCGCTCCGCGCTGAGCATCATTGAAACTGCTCTGCAAAAGGCAGGTGCAGGATTCGAGGATGTGGTTCGGGTGACATACATGTTGCCGGATCGCACAGAGTTTGAGCCTTGCTGGCCCATTCTGGCGGACACCTTCGGCGCAAATCCTCCGGCTGCGACCATGATTGAATGTGGATTGATCTATCCGAAATACAGGATCGAGATCGAAGTGACCGCGTTTCTGCCGGAGTGACGCTTGCGGCACCAGGGGCACTGGACCTTGGCGAGCCTTTGGTCCATACCTTTTCTCGACCGAAATGCCGGAGGCACCCGATGGGAATCCTGAACAGTCTTTTGCGAGCCGTAACCTGGTGGAATGGGTCCACTCTGAACACGCAGATTTACACTTCGCGAAAAGGCGTCAAAGTCGGCGAAGACAATGAAGGCAATGTTTTTTATCGCACAGCGGACGACAGCAAACGCTGGGTGATCTTCAACGGTGAGGCTGAAGCCAGCCGAGTTGATCCCGAATGGCACGGTTGGTTGCATCGCACCTGGGATGAGCCTCCGACGGATAAGCCTTTGCCGCATAAATCCTGGGAAAAGCCGCATCAGGAAAACCTGACCGGTACTGCTATGGCTTATGCGCCAGCAGGTTCGCTGCGTCGGGCCGAGCCGGTAGAACGCAAGGATTATGAGGCCTGGAGCCCAGAATAAGCGAGGCGAACATGTCGAGCCATAATTGGACCGAAGTATTTGTCGGTGGCGTCGTGTTGGCCGGCGCTCTGGCATTTGGCGTTTACGCCAGCCAATCGACGGGCTTGTCGCAAGGCGCGGCCGGGTACGAACTTGGTGCGTCTTTCAGGTCGCTGGAAGGGGTTGGTGTTGGCACGGATGTCCGTCTTGCAGGCGTCAAGATTGGAACGGTAACCGGTGTGACGCTGAACGCGGATACCTATCGTGCAGACACGACCTTCACCATTGCCGATGGCATCCTAGTGCCGGATGACAGCGCTATTGTGATCTCGTCCGAGGGGCTGCTGGGTGGCAATTTCGTCGAAGTTATGCCCGGCGGGTCGCCATTCTATTTCGAACCCGGAGACGAGATCGAAGATACACAAGGCGCGGTCAGCCTGATCTCTCTGCTGGTCAAGTTTGTGGCCGGAGATGGCAGCGAATGATCCGTGCTGCTTTGATTGCCCTTCTTTTGGTCGGAACCAGTGTTGTTGCTCAGCAAAAGGTCCAGTCCGGTCCGGGGGCCATGCTGCGCGGGCTGGACAAAGTCAGCGGTCAGACCGTTGATGTTGAAATGCAAATCGGTGAGACCGAAGCTGTTTTCGGCTTGGATGTTGCGTTGGGGGATTGCCGCTATCCAGTTGATAACCCGACGGGTGACGCGTTTGCCTATCTTACGATTTGGGAAACGGGGAAAGCTGATCAGTTGTTTGACGGCTGGATGATTGCGACATCCCCAGCCCTGAACGCGCTGGACCATGCGCGTTATGATGTCTGGGTGATCCGCTGTATCACACCCGCTGCGGACTGATCGATTGACGCCTTGAAATCGGCGCCGAGATTCAGAGCCTCTTCAAGTTCTCTTTTGTAAGCGCTGCGCGGGATTTCGATAGCGCCAAGGGACGCCAGATGCGCAGTCAGAAACTGCGTATCGAACAGGTGGAATCCGGTTTGTCGCAGGCGGTCCACAAGATAGGCAAGGGCGATTTTCGACGCATCGGTGCGGCGTGAGAACATGCTTTCCCCGAAGAATGCAGCCCCCAAGGTTACACCATAGACACCGCCCACAAGTGCGGCTCCGTCCCAGACTTCGAGAGAATGGGCATAGCCTGTTTGATGCAATTGGCGGTACAGATCGTGCAGCTCTGCGTTGATCCAGGTGTCGGCCCGGTCGGCACAGCCATCCACGACGCCGGAAAAGTCCTGATCTATCGTGATTTCGAACCCGCAATTGCGGATGCGGCGTGAAAGACTACGGGAGACATGGAACCCGTCCAACGGAAAGACGCCGCGAAATTTTGGATCGACCCAGAACAGCTCGGGGTCATCGCGGTGTTCGGCCATCGGGAAAATGCCGATGGAGTACCCGTGCAGCAAAAGTTCAGCGGATAGGCTCATTTTGGGTAAGAGGGAACCGGAAGGCGTGCGCCCTCCGGTTCTTGGAGGTTACTATTCCATATTCTCCGCAAGCCAGCGCTCCAGCCAGTGGATGTTGTAGTCGCCGCTGTGCAGGTCGGGTTCCTGCAGCAGGGCATGGAACAGAGGCACTGTGGTATCGATTCCGTCCACGATCAACTCTCCCAATGCGCGTTCCAGCCGCGCCAGCGCTTCGGCCCGGTCGCGGCCTTGAACGATCAGCTTAGCGATCAGCGAGTCATAGTAGGGCGGGATTGAATATCCGTCATAAAGCGCTGAATCCATCCGCACGCCCAGACCACCCGGCGCGTGATATGCGGTAATTTTACCCGGACAAGGCGAGAAATTCGGCAGCTTTTCCGCGTTGATCCGCACCTCAATGGCGTGGCCGTTGATTTCCAGATCATCTTGCCCAAATGACATCGGCTCGCCTGCGGCCACGCGGATTTGCTCGCGCACCAGATCGACGCCAAAGATGCCTTCTGTTACCGGATGCTCCACCTGAAGGCGGGTGTTCATTTCGATGAAATAGAACTCGCCATTCTCATAGAGGAACTCGATGGTGCCCGCGCCGATATAGTTGATCTTGGCCACGGCGTCGGCACAGATCTTGCCGATCCTAGCCCGTTCTTTGGGGGTGATGCAGGGGCCGGGGGCCTCTTCAAACACTTTCTGGTGCCGGCGCTGCAACGAGCAGTCGCGTTCACCCAAATGCACCGCTTTACCCTTGCCGTCGCCGAAGACCTGAATTTCGATATGGCGCGGCGTGGTCAGGTATTTCTCGATATAGACCTCGTCATTGCCAAAGGCGGCCTTGCCTTCTGCACGCGCGGTCATAAAGGCGCTTTCCATTTCATCCGCATTCATCGCGACCTTCATGCCGCGACCGCCGCCACCGGCGGTGGCTTTGATGATGACCGGATAGCCGAATTCCTCACCGATGCGCTTGGCGTCTTCCAATGTGGGTACGCCACCGTCAGATCCGGGCACGCAAGGCACGCCCAGTGCTTTCATCGTGTCTTTAGCGGTGATCTTGTCGCCCATCACGCGGATATGCTCGGCGGTGGGGCCGATAAACGTGATGTCGTGATCTTCGACAATCTGCACGAATTCGGCATTCTCGGACAAGAAGCCATAGCCGGGGTGTATGGCCTGTGCACCAGTGATCTCGCATGCCGAAATGATGGCAGGCACGGACAGATAACTTTGCGGGCTGGGCGGAGGACCAATGCAGACCGATTCGTCCGCCATGCGTACATGCATCGCGTCGCTGTCGGCGGTGGAATGGACGGCGACCGTCTTTATCCCCATCTCGCGGGCAGCGCGGATGACGCGCAGGGCGATCTCGCCTCGGTTGGCAATCAGGATCTTGTCGAACATGGGCCCGCCTTACTCGATGATGACCAAAGGAGTGCCGAATTCCACAGCGTCGCCATCACCGACCAGAATGCGTTTGATCGTGCCCGATTTTGGGGCGTGGATGTGGTTCATGGTTTTCATCGCTTCGACGATCAGCAGCGTGTCGCCTTCCGAGACCGCAGCGCCAACGGAGATAAATGCAGGCGCACCGGGTTCAGGCTGCATATAGACCGTTCCAACCATGGGTGAGGTCACAGCACCGGGATGGCTGGCAGGGTCTTCCTGCGCCGCTGGAGCTTCGGCAGCGGCAGGGGCGGCCGCAGGGGCGACAACTGGAGCAGGGGCTGCGGCGGGCACCGCGACCTGAACCGGAGCGGCAGCGGCCTGTGTCATACGGCTGACGCGTACGTTCAGGCTGTCTTCTTCGCCGTATTCGCGTTTGACCTGCAACTCGGTCAGGTCGTTTTCGCGCAGCAATTCAGCCAGAGCCTTGATGAATGCCACATCCGCTTCGTGTTTGGTATCTGTCATGAGTGTCCTCGACGGTTCCCCTTTGGCCCGTCTGTTTTTGCGGGCTCTGATCAAATTACGCAGCGTTATAGGCCAAGCAGCGGTGCATGAAAAGCGCCGACTCGCACCATCACGAACTGGTTTGCCGCTTAATTTAAAGGGCCGATTGACTTACAGGGGCATCCCCGACAGCTTCGCGACCAGTTCAGACAGCTTTCGTGCGCCAAATTTTTCAAGCAACCGGGCGCGATAGGCTTCGATCGTGCGATAGCTCAGCCCCAATTCTGCGCCGATTTCCTTGGCCGACAAACCGCGGCAGGACAAGATGGCCACTTCGCGTTCACGCACTGTCAATTCAACCAGAGGTCGTTCTTCTGAGATATCCGAAAAACTCCAGATGCCGTGCCGAAACGGATCATCGGGGGTCAGTGATCGACCGCGCGCGCGACACCAGAACAGATCGCCATCGCGCCGTCTCATGACGCGTTCGTCAGTGTAATAGCCGGTGTCGCGCATGACCTGCAGGCTGCGCTCTCCGATCCGTTCCCAATCGGCGACTGAAGGATAAAGGTGCAGCAGTGGCATGTTGCGATAGTCGGCTTCTTCGCCACCGAACGTGCGCGCGAATTGCAGATTGCAGCGCCGGATAATCCGGTTTTCAAGCTCTACAAGGCCGATGGGCGCATATTCGAAGGCTGGGTCGCTCATACGGGTATCGTGCCGGGAAACTGCGCAGAAGAGAAGGGGGGAAGGGCTTTATCGTGTGATAACGACAAGTCATCCCTGTGTGGTGACCACGCTGGCTTTGTTAAAATTGTAAATCAGGATTGAAAACTTTGAACTAAACCTCAGAAATATATAACATGTTTCGATAATAATTTTCGCAATCTCGGCTTAACCTTAGCCAGGAGGATGCAAGCATGCGAGATACTTTGACGGGAAGCCGTATCCGAGAGAGGCGGCAGATTGCCGGGCTCAGGCAAGCTGAATTGGCGCGGTTGGCTGGGATTTCGGCCTCTTACCTGAACTTGATCGAACATAATCGGCGTCGGATCGGGGGCAAGCTGCTGGTGGACATCGCAGCGGCCTTGTCGGTAGAGCCTTCGGTGCTGACAAAGGGGATCGAAGCCACATTGGTGTCGGCCCTGCGCGAAGCAGCGGATGATGCGGTTGGTCAGACCGCCGAATTGGACGCTCTGGAAGAGTTCGCCGGACGCTTTCCAGGCTGGGCCGGGGTGCTGGCACAGATGCATCGCCGTGTCGTCTCGTTGGAACGCAATGTCGAGATGCTGTCTGACCGGCTGACCCATGATCCTCAGCTGGCGGCCTCGATGCACGAGGTCTTGTCAACAGCAGCAGCGATTCGATCTACGGCCGCGATTCTTGCAGACACCGAGGATATCGAGGCTGAATGGCGTGAACGGTTTCATAAGAACCTGCACCAGGATGCCGAACGATTGGCAGGCAGTTCCAAGGCGCTGGTGACGTTTCTGGACGAAAGCGATACGGCAGTCGACCCGCGCGGTGTACCTTTGGAAGAGGTCGAAGCGTTCTTTCAGGCGCGTGATTACACTTTCCCGGAATTGGAGGGTCGAGGTGAGGCTGATATCGTTGACCTGAGTGACCTTAACACTGCGGCGGCCCGAGCCGTCGCACGTGATATGTTGGAAACACTGAGCGCTGACGCACAAGCCATGCCAATGGATGCGGTTGCTTCGTTTGTTCAGGACGCTGGCCCGGATCCGATTAACCTTGCGCGCCACTTTTCTGTGGACATGGCAACGGTCCTGAGACGCTTGGCATGTTTGCCCGAAAGTGTTGTGTCTGGCCCGATCGGCTTGGTGCTGTGCGATGCGTCCGGCAGCATCTTGTTCCTCAAGCCGGTTCCGGGATTTGCCATGCCAAGACATGGCGAGGCTTGCCCCCTTTGGCCAGTTTTTACTGCTTTGAACCGCCCCCTGGTGCCGGTGCGCAAGCGCGTTGTGCAGACTGGACGGGCCTCGGCCACGTTTGAGTGTTTCGCGTATGCCTGGCCGCATTCTGTGGCCGGGTACGATCAAGATCCAGCCTATCGATCTGTCATGTTGGTGCGCCCCGAGCCGGAAACAGCTTTCGAACCAGCAGTTACCGAGGTTGGACCTAATTGTCGGGTCTGCCCCCGCAATGATTGCACAGCACGCCGCGAGCCGTCGATTTTGAGCGAAGGTTTTTGACACTTTCCTGACAGAACGCTTAATCTGGCTACGACCGGCCAAGGGATGGGCGACCGGTCTTGGGAGGAACTGAAAATATGAGCCGTAAGGTTCTGTTGATCGAGGACGAGCCGAATATCGCCGAGGCAATCCGGTTCCTGCTGACCCGCGAGGGTTGGCAGGTCGAGATTCACGGCGACGGTGCCGACGCGCTTCAGGTAATTCAGGGCGCACAGCCTGATCTGGTCATTCTGGATGTCATGCTGCCGGGCAAAAGCGGCATGGATGTTCTGCGTGATCTGAGAGAGATGGAAGAGCTGTCTGGTCTTCCTGTACTTATGCTGACGGCGCGCGGACAGTCGCGCGACCGGGAAATGGCGGAAAATGCAGGTGTCAGCCGATTTATGACGAAACCGTTTTCCAACGCCGAAGTGCTGACGGCTGTGCGTGACCTTCATGCGCAGGCGACGCGACTATAATGTCAGGCGAGAGTAACAAAAATCAGCCGCCGGGCGCACGACCTTCGGTTTTCCTGGAACGTCAAAGCTATCGCCGTCGCAGGTTGACAGACGCTGCCCGACTGCTGCCATTTCTTGGGGCTCTCTTGTTCGCACTACCGCTTCTGTGGCCAGATCGCTCCAACGGGGATGCCGCAGTGCCACTGTCATCGGCAATCTTCTACGTCTTCGTTTGCTGGGGCGCACTGATCGTGATCGGTCTGATCTTTGGCTTTGCTGCCCGCCGCATACCCACGCCCGAGGATCAAGACACAGGGGTTGAATGATGACCACTGTGAACGTTCTGATTCTCGTTTGTTTGGGCTACGTCGTATTTCTGTTTGCTGTAGCCTTCGCAGCAGATCGCATGGCTGCGGCTGGGCGTGGGAAATGGCTGCGCTCTCCACTGATCTATACGCTGTCTTTGTCGATCTATTGCACTGCTTGGACGTTCTACGGTGCTGTGGGCAACGCCGCGCGATCGGGGTTAGAGTTTGTCACCATCTACCTTGGTCCCACGCTGGTTATGGTCAGCTGGTGGTGGGGGCTGCGTAAACTTGTGCGTGTGGGGCGCAGTCAAAGGGTGACTTCGATCGCGGACCTGCTGTCGTCGCGCTATGGCAAGTCAAACACACTGGCGGTCTGCGTCACCATTCTGGCGGTGTTGGGCGGAACGCCATATATCGCGCTGCAATTACAATCGATTACGCTGTCTTTCTCGATCTTTGCCGAGGCCGACCCGTCGGGCCTGTATCGCGAAGGCTCGAGTGTGTTTTGGGTTGCGGCTGGCTTGGCCGTGTTTGCCATTCTCTTTGGCACACGCAATCTGGACGTAAATGAGCGCCATCACGGGGTGGTCACGGCGATTGCGGTCGAAGCCGTTGTTAAGCTGTTTGCACTCATCGCAGTCGGCGTTTTTGTCGTCTGGGGCATCGCCGGTGGTATCGCACCCATGATGGAGCGGATCGATGCGTCGGAAATTGGGCAGTGGAACGTCGACGCCGGGCGTTGGACGACCTTCATTTTCTTGTCTGCTGCAGCCTTTATCTGCTTGCCGCGCATGTTCCAGGTGATGGTGGTCGAGAATGACGACGAAAGCCATCTGAGAACCGCAGCCTGGGCTTTCCCGCTCTATCTTCTATTGATGAGCCTGTTTGTCGTCCCGATTGCCGTCGTGGGCCTGGACCTGCTGCCCGAAGGCGCCAATCCAGATTTGTTCGTTCTGACTGTGCCCCTGTCACAGGGTAACGATTGGCTGGCGATGCTGTCCTTTATCGGTGGATTTTCATCTGCGACATCAATGGTAATCGTGACCGCTATGGCGCTATCGACCATGGTTTCAAACCATGTCGTCATGCCCATCTGGCTGAACACACAGGAAGGCACGGGCTCAGTCTCGGGCGATGTTCGCAATATCGTTCTGATGGCCCGCCGCGTGTCTATCGCCGTTGTTATGGCGCTGGGCTATTTCTATTATCGGGCGTCGGGCGGTGGAGCAGCGCTGGCCTCGATCGGTTTGATCGCCTTTGCCGGAATTTCTCAGATCTTGCCTGCTTTGGTTGGTGGTCTGTTTTGGCGCGGGGCCACACGAACCGGTGCACTTGTCGGGCTGACGGTTGGGTTTCTTCTGTGGATTTACACCTTGCTGCTGCCTGGAATGGGCGGCGCATCAATGCCCGATGGCGTGCTGCAGAACGGGTTGTTCGGAATCGGCTGGCTGCGTCCACAGGCCCTGTTTGGGATTGAGGGGATAGATCCGATCGTCCATTCCGTGATGTGGTCGCTGTTGCTGAACACAATCGCGTTCTGCGTGGCCTCTTTGCTCAGTTTTCCCAGCCCGCTTGAGCGGTTGCAGGGGGCGCAATTTGTCAACGTGTTCGATCATTCGGTCGCTCCGCGCGGCTGGTCGGGCTCGGTCGCGCAAAGCGAAGACCTGATGATCATGACCCAGCGTATTTTGGGCACCGGTCCCGCGCAGGAGTTCTTTCAGGCCGAAGCCGAGAAGCAGGGCGGGCGGTCGCAACTACCGGAACCTACCCCCGGATTTCTCAGCCGTTTGGAACGCGAATTGAGCGGGTCCGTTGGGACGGCCACGGCCCATGCCATGATCGGCCAGATCGTGGGCGGCTCGTCAGTTTCGGTCGAAGATCTGCTGGCTGTGGCGGATGAATCCGCGCAATTGCTGGAATACTCCAGCCAGCTTGAGGTGAAGTCATCCGAGCTTAGCCGAACGGCGCGGCAACTGCGCGAGGCTAATTCCAAACTTACACAGGTGTCGGCGCAAAAGGACAACTTCCTTAGTCAGGTCAGTCATGAATTGCGGACGCCCATGACCTCGATCCGGGCGTTTTCTGAAATCATGCGTGACACTGAAGGTCTGAGCCGTGAGGAACAAACCCGATACGCCACAATCATCCACGATGAGGCGCTGCGATTGACTCGCCTGCTGGACGATCTGCTGGATCTGAGTGTTCTGGAAAACGGTCAGGTCAACCTCAACATCAGTGATGACAGTTTGCGTTCGGTTCTGGATCGTGCCGTGTCCAGCGCATTGGCCGGAGCAGGCCGCAAGATAACTGTACGGCGCGCACGAGCTGCTGAGCGGATTGTTTTGCACACGGATTTGGACAGGCTGGGGCAGGTGTTCATAAACCTGATCTCAAACGCACAGAAATACTGCGATGCGGTCGAGCCAGTGCTGACAATTTCAGCATATGACGTTGGCGGGCGGGTTATCATTGATTTCATAGACAACGGCAGTGGTATTCCGCCCGGCGCGCGCTCGATGGTGTTCGAGAAATTTGCGCGCGTTGGCGTCGACAAGGCCGGCGGGGCAGGGCTGGGTCTGGCCATCTGCCGCGAGATCATGCAGCGACTTGGGGGTGAGATCACCTATCTGCCGGGACAGGGCGGAGCGGCGTTTCGAGTGAGCTTGCCTTTGGCTCATCGGCAAGCTGCTCAGTGATGCGGTCATAAAGAACTTTGTAACGTTCGGCGATGTAAACCTATTACCAGTTGCTGGAACAATTGGTGATCGGCGTCATGTCAGAAACCGTCAATGCCGCCTTGGCGCGGAAACTGACCGTTGGTCAGAAAGATCTGGGTGACCGTCCGCGCTCGGTTCTGCGGGCGCTGCGTCTGGGGTTTGCGCGGGCCGCAAACGACCGCGTGAATCTATCGCTTGCAATAATTGGGGCTAAGCAATCCAGCCGCTCTGCCGAGGATCTGGTCGAAGCGATTGGTCCGGATTGGCTGTTGCTGGTATTTGACGGGCCTGGGGGGCGTTTGGCGGCTTGCCTTGACCCGCATCTGGTGTCTGCCATCGTTCAAACCCAAACGATTGGAGAGGTCTTGCAGGACGATCCGGCTCCTCGTGCATTTACAGACACGGACGCCGCCATGTCTGCGCTTCTGATCGAAGCTGCTCTGACCCGATCCGCCGGTCTGATTGACCCGACAGCAGAACAGGTTTGCCTTGTTGGTCATGAGTATGCATCGCGCGCTGCGAACCTTCGGGAACTGTCGCTGGCTCTGACAGATGAAGCATATCGGGTCTTTGATCTGACCGTCGATTTGGCCAATGGGATAAAGCAAGGGCATATCTCGGTCTTTGTGCCAGAATCCCCAATCGTGTCTGACATAGCTGATGAGGCATCGGATCATTCAGGTCCGCGACTTGAGCATTCCTCGGGTGTGGTGAAGGCCGATTTGAACGCGGCTTTGTGTCGGATGACCGTGCCGTTGTCTATGCTGACCGCTATGCAAATTGGCGACATCCTGCCCCTGCGTGGGGCGCGTTTGGACCGAACCGAGATCCTGACGATCGAACGCACGCGGGCAGGTGTTGGTCGCTTGGGCCAGTGCGGAGGGTTGCGCGCTGTACGCTTGAACGAACATGCTGCGCTACCAGCGCTAAGCGGAACTGAAGCCCAGGAGTTTATTGAAAGCCGCGGAGGGATTCACCCGCAGGACAGTTTGGACGAACCAATGGCCAACGTGGTAGAAATCACACCCCCGGTGCCCATGACGGACTTTGAGGGGAGCCTTTCAGAAGATCTGATCCTGGACGACTCTGATCGGATGGTGGCCGAAATCTCTCAACTGGCCGGGCTGAATACACCCGAACCAGAGAACGGCAGCTCGTAACGCAGAGTGTTTAACCCATTTTGGTGCGAAGACTGTCCAAAGCAGGGCGCAAATTTTCCAACTGATATCCTGCATTTGTCGTTGCGTTCAGGATTTCATCTGTACTCATTTGGTCGCATTGCCCTAAAGCCCAAACAACGGAACATCGCGTGCCCGACGCACAGTAGGCCAAGACCGGTCCGCCGCATCTCTCTGCCATCTCACGTTGCAGTTTCACGTTCTCGGGTGTCATCGTCTGATGCGTCAGCTCCAGCACCTCATATTCCATGCCCGCAGCACGCACGGCATCGCCGATTGCATCGGATTGCATCACGGGCGGGACCTCGACATTGGGGCGGTTGCAGATCACCTTCACAAAGCCGGCAGCGGCTATTGCAGGCACATCCTCAACTGTGATCTGCGGCGATACGGCATAGCGGGGGGTGATGGGTCGAATCTCCATGCCAATTCCTTAGGCCGCGTTTGCCGCTCTGTCCAGTTGCGCGCCAAATGTTGGGGCAACGAACATGCCTGCCGCCATCGAAATCAGAAAGACCACACCGCCAAGCCCTCCGTAACTCAACGACGCCATCGCTGGTCCGGGGCAAAGACCAACCAGCCCCCAACCCATTCCAAACAGTACTGATCCTACGACCAACTTTCGGTCTACTTCGGGTTTTGCAGCTGGCGGAAATGCGTTCCCGGTCAAAGACTTGCGTCCTGCTGTCAAACGCCATGCGATCAGCATAGGCAAAATCGCTCCACCCATCACGAAGGCCAAAGTCGGGTCCCAGTTGCCGAAAACATCCAGCCACCCTTGAACCTTTGTCGTATCGGTCATGCCCGAAATCAACAATCCGGCACCGAAAAGTGATCCGGCAAGTAAAGCAATGAAATGGCGCATCAGATCAGGCCCCACAAGTGACGCAAGAAAACCAGGGTCACGCCCCCGGCTAGAATATAAAAGACGGTGGCCACGATCCCGCGCAGTGAAAACCGGGAAATGCCGCAAACCCCGTGACCAGACGTGCAGCCATTGGCGATACGTGTGCCAACGCCAACCAGCAACCCGGCGATGACGACAAGGATCAAGTTGCTGGTAAGATGTGTCTGAACTTCGGGCGCAATCAGCGGGCGCAATAGAAACGGCGTACCGATCAGGCCAGCAACAAAGGCCAACTTCTCGGCCATCGTATCGCGGGCGCTGCCATCAACAAGGCCGCCCAGGATGCCGCTTGCGCCCATGATCCGACCGTTGCCAAGCAGATAAACAGCCCCGCCCAGACCAATCTGTAAACCGCCGAACAGGCCCATGACCCACTCTATATTCATGAGGTTTATCCCTTTGTTTACCCGTGTCAGAGTTTGTTGATCGGCAGTTTCAGAAAGACATCACCTTCCTCATCTGCAGGCGGCATCTGTCCTGCGCGCATATTGACCTGCAAGGACGGCAAAATCAGGCGCGGCATAGCCAGTGTCGCATCGCGTGCGTCGCGCATTTCCACAAACTCTTCGATGCTGCGGCCTTGTCCGATATGGACGTTCAGGGCCTTTTGCTCGCCCACCGTCGTTTCCCACGCGTATTCGTCGCGGCCTGGGGCCTTGTAGTCGTGGCCCACGTAGATTCGCGTCTCATCTGGCAGGGTCAGAATTTTCTGGATCGACGCGTAGAGGGTCGCCGAGGAGCCGCCGGGGAAATCGCATCGTGCCGTTCCGAAATCGGGCATGAACAGCGTGTCTCCAACAAAAGCTGCGTCGCCGATCACATAGGTCAGGCAGGCAGGTGTGTGACCTGGGGTGTGCAGCACGTCTCCGCGCATCTGGCCGATGTGGAAACTGTCGCCTTCCGAAAACAACGCGTCGAACTGGCTGCCATCGCGCTGGAACTCGGTTCCTTCGTTGAAAACCTTGCCGAACGTGTCCTGAACGGTGACGATCTGAGCACCAATCCCGATTTTGCCGCCCAGTTCCTGTTGCAGATAGGGGGCCGCAGACAGATGATCGGCGTGAACGTGGCTTTCCAGAATCCATTCAACCCTAAGGTCGTGACTGCGCACATAGTCGATGATCTGATCAGCCGAAGCGGTCGTTGTTCGACCCGAGGCGTGATCAAAATCCAAAACGCTGTCGATAATGGCGCAGGCGCGCCCTTGTGGTTCGTAGACGACGTAAGACACCGTAAAGGTTTGATCGTCGAAAAACGCTTTCACTGCGGGCGTCATATTGTCCTCCATTTCGGTTGCTTAATTCATATATGTATTTCGGAATGTGACACAACTGCCAATCTGAATTTGATGCCCGTCAAGGCAGGTTCGATTAAAATGGCTTAAACTTTAACCCATCTGCGCCGAATTGCCGAAATTACGATTACGTCAGGCAAAAACCCGCACATATTCAGGTTAACATCTGCGGGTCTTATTCCCGTTACCTATATGAGGGATACTGGCAACACTTGGGAGGATGGTTATGACAGCAACTAATCTGTATTCCGAAGCAGAACAGCTTGAACAAAAGCTTCAAGGCGCGTGTCTGGACACGCGATTGGCGCTGCAACCGAGTGTGAGCAAGGTTGTTGATCGAATGCGACAGCAGGGTATGCACGTGCCGTCGCGATTGCGGCGACTGGATGCGGCTTTGTGCGAAGACGCGATGGAAGCGCAGTTCGATAACCTGCCGATCTGACCTAGGCGGTCATCCGAAGGATATCCCGAGGATGACCATCATCAATCCAATAACCGACAAGAACAAAGAGGCCAGGTTCCAGGGCAGTACGCCCTGAACAACCGCACGCAATTCGTCATCCGACAAACCGGCCTTGCGCGCTTTCATCACGCGAAGAATACACCAGACAAGACCGCAAAGCCCGGCAAGGGACAGGGCTGCTCCGCCCCAGGTGATGAATTCAAACATGGTTCCCCACATCTCATCGTGAACTGACCCCGCGCTTAACGGATCGGATCAGGTGGCACAAGTGCGTCTGAGGATTGGGTGCTTGCGACCCGGGCTACAGCACTGTATCCGGCATCTTGCATCAGATTTTCAGCCTTTGGGAGAGACGCATATGGAAGACATCACCGAAGATCAGGCCGCCGCCAATTACCGCGTGACCGCAGGCGAGCTGCGCCAGTTCATCGAACGGTTCGAACGTCTGGATGCCGAGAAAAAGGACCTGGCCGAACAGCAGAAAGAAGTCATGGCCGAAGCCAAAGCCCGGGGCTACGACACCAAGGTCATGCGCAAAGTGATCGCGCTGCGCAAGCGTGACAAGGACGACATTGCCGAAGAAGAGGCCGTGTTGGAGATGTACAAAGAAGCACTTGGTATGTGAGACCTTCCGGCAAGGAGGGGCGGTGCCTCTCCCTTGTCAGGCCAAAGGGCGAGTATGGCTTGGGATTGGACCGCCGACCATATTTCCGACCTCATCTGCATCAAAGCGCATTGTTCTCGTCCTGTAGTGATTGTAAGGAAACTGCATAGCCCAAATGGGCCGCGCCGTGCGGGCGTGATGGAATGGTAGACATATCAGACTTAAAATCTGAAGGGCGTATGCCCGTGTGGGTTCGAGTCCCACCGCCCGCACCAAAATTCTCACCAAAGTCACTGAAAAAACAGTAGAAAAAATTACCCCACCGAAGCAGGCCCCAATCGGCGTTGGAAAGGCGGCCTTTCGGGAAACTGCAACGCAGCATCAACCGGGACACTCAAAATTTGAAATGGGTCGGGAATGATTTCTTGGTAACTTGAGATTTTTCACTGTAGCCGTAACCATGTTACTTTGGTAACTCCGGGCCGTGGAAAACTCTCTCTTCTCTTTCCAGCCTGCTCACCCAGAGCTTGTTCATCCTCTTACTCTTTCGAACTTGGCGGCTGCGCTTTGTCGTCGTTTCTAATGGTCTGAACTGCATCAGAGGATGCGAATGTATAGCGGCGTGCGATAGGTGCCGTTTGCTTCAATCGTTCATAGAGATCCAAATGAGCAGATTTAGGACTCCCATCGGAAGGCAGAACCAGACGCAAGGGTTCCCATATCAAGTCAGATAGATCAGACGGAAGGCGAAGTTCAGGTTCTTGCTCAAGATCATCCGATCCGCTGACATCAAAATAGCCTGAATAATCTCCACTCGCTTCGATCAAATCGAAATGATGAACGGCCGCTTCAGGAGAGCCCGTTGCGAGAGCCAGCTGAGCTATGAGCGCCCGGCAGGCAAGTTCGTCCTCGTCATGGTTGACAAGCGGGGTACCATCTTTTTTGTCGACTGATTTTATCAGTCCATAGACATTCACAAACCGTAGAAGTTTTCTTGGAGAGCGTCCCGCAAAGGGGGCGAATTCCTCCAGAATTCTTTGCTCAGTTTCAGTTATGTCTACTGGACGGGTTAGAACCTCAGAATCACGGTCGTTGTCGTTCTCCTCCCCACCTGGTTCGTCAACGTCGTCATAGGTCTCATCATCGTCCAGAGACTGATCACCTGTCTTTGCTTGCCCCTGTGAAGGGTCCTTACTTTTGGTTTCAGAGTTCGCTTCGAGCGATGTAGCTGACTCATTCCTTGTTTCAGATGGATCCTTGTCACCTTCGCTCTGGTCATCATTATCGTTTTGGTCGGGCAGGGCCACTGTTGTCGGAACTATGCCTTTGACGAAGTTCTTAGCAATGTTGCCTTCCATTCGCCGTGTCCAATAGGGAATCTGAAAGATCTTCTCCAAATAGTCCTTTGGGTTTGCCCCACTTGTTCCATCCACCAGGCTTCCAAGCTCTTCTTTCAGAGATGTTTCCATCCACCTGGTATCGACTCCGACCACGACCACGAAGAGAGGGAAAGTCAGGAACAGATGAACAGCTTGGAGAACTCCATAGACCTTATTTGGAGGACACCGATCCAAATCGTCGATATAGAGTACGATCCTGTCGAAGGTCGTTCCCAACTGAACCCCAGATTTATTGGTCTCGATAAGCTGGTTCAGCGCTTCATTGACCGGCGCATAGGCTTTCTTGTTCAGGGTGTATCGCGACTTTATGGCATCAATCTGAGCCGCAACATGGTTTTGGTGATCCTTCAGGATATCTTCCTCTTTGCGACCATCCTTGGAGTTCTGAACAAGAGCTGAAAGCTGTTCGAAATCTCGACGGATCGTATCAATGATACCGAGATGTTTGGTGTAGATATCACTCTCTGCACGCTCGCGAATAAATGCTGCGACCCGACCCGCACTCGTATTCTCCATCAGTCGGCTTTGAGCTTCAGCAACAGCCTCTTCCGACTGAATTAACACTGATTTTGCATCATCAATGTCGGTTTCCAGCTCTGCCAGCGGGGTTGTACGTTTTGCGTCGATTTCATTGAATTTAGTCTCCAACTTACGCAAAGCGGTTACGCCCCTCTTTGCGAAGCCAGTAACGACACCAAGCCATGCAGTGACACTGGCTGCTAAGCCAGAAATCGTCGTAACAGCCTCATTGAGCTTAAATTCAGAGGAGAGCCCGAAAAACTGATTTGTCTCCGCATAGTTTATGAGCCAACCGACAATAAAGGGACCTAGCAAAACGGCTACTGCCAAACCGGCCAAATTGAACGGTGAAGCAACGCGGGATCGCAAGGACCTGAATAACAAATCTGCATCTGAAGCTGTTTTTCGTGCTTCAGTAATCACGTTTTGCAGATTTGTTGCTTCGTCGTTGAGTTGTTGGAGGCCTAGTGTGTTGAGAGCACCTTCTATCTTGCCGTCAGAGAACGCGGCGCTTTCCAACTCGGCGAGAACAGCTTCCCAATATTCCCTGGTTTGTACCTCCGCATCGGTCAGGTCTTGACGTGCGCTTTCGAGAGCTTTCACCCTTTCTGCCAAAGCTTCGATGGCGTTCAGCCGTTCTTCCTGCGCCGTGGTCAGGCTATCAAACAAGGCATCGATTTCGTCACCTTTTGTGGTGCCGCCATTCTCGCGGCGCAGCCATGCGTCGAGATCTTTGAAGATCACATCAACTAGGCTCGCCCAAACATTGGATTCCATATAATGCCAGGCATTGAATGGAATGCGCACAATCTTATCATGGAAAGAAGGCTCAGCTTGCGTTGGCTGACCGTCGACACCCCTGACTTTCTGATCTTCGAGTTTGCCGATCGCTTCTTCAATTTGGTTCATGAAGAAGGTCTTGCCGCTTCCCCATGGTCCGAACACACCGATTGCAAGCGGCGGCTTGAATTTGGTTGACGCAATCAAACGGGCAAACGCCCGAGCTTCCTCTTTAACGTCGAGCAAGTCCTTTTTTTGATCTGTTAAATCGTTTTGGGTATTGGGGACGTGCAGGACCTGAAACTCGCGATCAGACTCATCTGTTTCCGCATCTTCACTTTCTGTCGGTGCCTCGCGCGATTGTGTCGCTGGACCGTCAGCAAGGCCATTTTGATCGACCCATCCAAGGAATTGCCGCAGCTCCTCGGTTCGTGAATTTTGGACAGCCTGTTCGTAGATGCGTTCAATGAGACCTTCTAGATCGGTATTGAAAACGTCTTCATAGATGTTGTCGTTGGGATGAGCGTTCAACAGCGCAGCCAATAAAGCGTCAGCCGAGATCAACCCGTCACCTGAAATTACCTTGGCTTGTGCAATCGCACGTGCGGCGCTTGGACTCATTTTTTCCATTGGAACCGCGTCACTGCGTTTGAGTGCTGTGATCGGAGTGAGGGAGTCTGCCCAATGAACGTCGAGTTCCGCATCGTCACCATTGGGCGAGGCCAGTTGATAGAGGCACAAGGCAGCAACGTTCTTTCTGGAGTTCTTTTGCAGACCTTTGCCTCGCAAAAGAATCCCAAAAAACAAATGTGTCCAAGTCAGCTCCCCTGAACGACGACTTGATACACCGCTACAAGCTCGGGCTAGTTGAAGAGAGAGAGCCGCATCCCGGTCGAGCCAGGCGTGAATTTTGTCAACATGTCGGGTGACAACATCAATTCGATCTCTGTCTTCCAACAGCGCGCGCAAAGATGGAAGGTCGTGAA
The DNA here is from genome assembly GCF_013112245.1 of Ruegeria sp. HKCCD4315. Classification (NCBI taxonomy): domain Bacteria; kingdom Pseudomonadati; phylum Pseudomonadota; class Alphaproteobacteria; order Rhodobacterales; family Roseobacteraceae; genus Ruegeria; species Ruegeria sp. HKCCD4315. The sequence continues at coordinate 973,056 of NZ_WVRN01000001.1, forward strand.
CATTTGCGCGACGAATTCCGTCCTCGGGTGTTTCGAGTTCATCAACCAGCCCGACGGCGACATCGCGATCGATCGGAAAGTTCGTGCCCTGTTGACCATAGATCGAGGCCGCCGACGCAACGCGATGATCGTGCCAAACGAGGTAATCAGGCAGGGCTTTGTCTGGGAAATAGCCTTGCGTTTCAACGGGAATGCCTTCAGCTGATTGCGCATTTCGAAGTGTAACGGGTTGGCCAGCTACAACACCGAACCCAACAAAACCCCGCCACGCCTGATCCTTTGGGTAGTCTTTCGGTCGAGGGCCGGCTCGCAGGAAGAACACAGAGTCTCCAGGAGCTGGTTGTTGTTTTCTTTTGCTGTTCCACAGCCAATTGACGATGCCCTCTGATTTCTGATTTTGACTTTCATCAAGAAGGCGTTCGGTTCGATCACCGTTTGTATATTGGAAAATCCAGAAACTTTGGGGCGCATCCATTCTTGTTAATATCCCCTCACATCCTCTTCAGAAAACCCTTTGCCCGTATCCGGCTTCTCGCCGAGAATGTTCTCTAGGACGTCGTTCATGGTTGCCTGATCATTATCGAAGCCGCCATGAGTTTTGCTGTTTGTGATATTTGAAGACCGGCCTGCGTAGTGAACTTTGTACCCCGCCTTTGACGGTAGCTTCTCTTCGAATTTTTCCATGCCCAACAGAGGCATCTTCTTTTTGTCTTCGAATGCGTTTGAAACGAAGTAGAGCAGCGATTTTCGATAAGGACCAACGCTGTCATCCTTTTCGCGTTGATCAATCAAATTGTACTGCCATAGCTTTGTGATGCCGCTAGCTGATGATGTTTTTGCAATTCTTGGCTCGTAGCTTTTGTTGTAGAGATCGACCGTGCAGGCCGGGGCCATGAGAGACACAGACTTGATCGGGCTTGAAAGCGGGTTCATTGCCTCCATGGCTTCTAAAAGATGTGCGATCAGAATAGAGCCGGCACTGTGGCCAACGAGATGGATTTGAAGGGGTTTCGAACGGCTTGCATTGCCAGCCAATAGTGTTTTGAGTGCCTGGCGCCCCCCACCAGAGGCCTTAAAACTTTGTTCCGCGTCCCATTTCATGTCCTTCCAGATGGCGGTGCCGGGACCGCGCGCAAAGAACTCGATGACACGATCTGAGAAATCCGTTGCGGCTCCGACGCGACCCTCAGTTCTTTTGTTCGATGAAAAGATTACGTCCTTTAGCGATTCAAAGAAGCCGGTCTCCCACATAAAGTGGATCGGGTAGATGCCGTTGCGCTTGAAGATCTCCTTCATTTTACGCACCCGCGTTGCTGACGCGGCAGCACTGTTGAGGCCGCCATGGGCATAGAACATCAGGTGTTTGTAATCACGCTCAGCAGTTGCAGTTTCATCAGCCAGGAATTTGGCTGTTTCCCGGATCGTTGTGATCGGGGTGGGGTATTTACCAGTTCCTTTCAGTTTCCCATCGTCCAGATGGATGATGTGTCCAATGATTTCTTCCTGCCGGGGAGCGGCTACGTTCTCTGAACCAAAGAGGGCTTCAGCTTCTTTGGTCGGTTTCGTTACGGTAAGGTCAAAAGCATCGGGAGTTGGCACCGAAAGACGCAGGACCCATGCGTCCATGACTGTCTCAGCCCAGTCCTCGTACCGCCATCGTGCAATGCCGGGCCTGCCGTTAAAGCCACCCCAATCTTCACCCCATGAGTTTTGAATGAGGAAACCTTTTTCATCGTAACCGACGATGATGAAGGCGTGCCCGCCCATATTTATATAGGATGGTTTGATATCGCCTTTTACCCGATCTGTGCTTGGTTTCTGCCAGCCGCGGTGAATGCGGGCGGAAACATATATGACGCCGGTTTCGTTCAATGCGGCATGATAGTCGATAATTTCTGGTTTCAATCGAAAGTAAGCGCCAAGACCCAGTTTGCGTGCATCTTTTGCGTGGCTAACTTTGAGGTACCAATTGTTATCGCCATCCTTGTAGGGGGCTTCTTCTTCGCTGCAAACGCCATTGTGATAGAAGCCCTTCAAGGCTGCTCGGATCGTTGAGCCTTCATATTCTTCACCTGGCCAAGGGTCATTAATCTTGGCCATTTCATAGAGCATTCGAGGGCTTGAAAGAGGAGGTATTCGCGGGGTTTCGAGCTTCTGGTGCCGCTGATAGTTCATCAAATTAATAGCGCTAGACAGGGCGAACCCAGTGCATGCACCTTCTAAACCTTGATCAAGGATCGGGCTTTCGTCCTCACTTGGAGGGTCCATCGTCATCTTGAGATCAAGCAGAGCCGGCTCATAGATCCGGTCTCTGAGATCCGGTCCGTCTGTCAAGGCGTTGAGAACCCTGTTCCCAAGTCTTGGAGCATTATCCAGCGTTTTGGAGGGGTCGGCAATTTTTTTGGATGCTGACTTCTGGGTCTTGCGCGATTTTGTTGGGCATTTGCTCACAGGGATCCCTCCGATTGGGCTTGTTCCAATATACTGTTCTTAAGAATTAATTTGCTCACTACTTGTCAGAAAAACTGTAGCCCGGAATGTTCCCTGCGCAAAGGATCGTCTCCCGTAATCCCAGAGCATGCAATTTTCTCAAAAAACCGGCACGGTTGGATTCGCGATTGTGACCGGTACCGGTCATCAAACAAAGTGCAAAGGTGCCGTAGAGCGTTTTGGCGAACAGTCTCATCAAGAGACTCTGGGTATCATGTCTACGCTTACGGGCCTGTGGTCACTTAGTACGTCACGACCAAATTTCGCTTCCGCTTCCTCGTGTAGAAGATGTTCGACACGTCCCGCACCGGATTGGACTTGAAGCGGGCTTGTGCCAGAACGGGTTAGAGCCTGAGAGAACAGAATATGATCGAGAAGGATATGCTCTTCACGCTCCGGGTCTAAGGAGTCTTTAAATTTCGCTGTCCATCGAAGTTCTGTCGGTTGATCGAACAATGCGTGGTTCAAAAATTTTCGTGCAAAAAACACTTCGCCTTGCAGGTTTGAGATCAAATCGTGCAAGAGATATTCCCGCTCCATCAGTTCTTTGCCGGGCCCGTCATTAAGATCGCCCACTACAAAGATCGAAGGATCAGCCTCTTGAGCGAAACGCCGGTCGATATAGGCCCGGATCACCAGCGCCTCAGAACTCAGTTTAACGCGGGCTCCATGTGAAGCCGCGATGTACTCACGCACTTTCTTTGATGAAGCCAGATAGTCGTCGAAGCTCTCGCCAACTTTGCGTGCACGCGGCTTACCACCTGTGAACTTGCTCTTGAGATGGGCTCCAATGACCTCGTGTTGCGCGCCTCCGAAGTTGAAACGAAGAATTTGCGGCTCTCGATAAAAGGAATGCGAAACACGTGACGAGACAGGAACATCCTTGACACCACCAACAGTTTTGAGGCGCGGTAACGCGACTTTCCATTCTCCGTCTATGCTGACGGAGGGGTCTTCGACTGCTGCAAACTGACGCCAGGTTGATATCGGAACAAGGCTTGGTGAAATGCGGTCTGCGACATCCTTCTTGACCAAAAACCACTGCCATTGCCGACCGTCTGTCGCATATCCATCGCCGCTGCCACGCTTGATGAGATCATACTCCTTTGCGTGTTTTTTTACGAAGTCCGCCATTTCGTCTTCACCCTCAGGCGCTTCGCAAAGGAACAAGATTGAGGCGTCCAACATATCAATGTATTGCGAGACGGATTTCACTCGCTTTTTCGCGTCACCCATTTTGGGGACTTTGTGCGGGAATTTGTATTCCTCCGGAGCATATTTTCCCGAGACAACTCCCCAAGCGCTATCCAGCCATTCGGCGTTCCAACAAGTTAGTTTCAATTGCTTCCCCCAAAAGTGATCACTCAAATATACTTTAGTAGAGTAACAAAGCTTTGGGTTGTGGCAAGAATCTTGCGGTCAAAGAATCGTTCGGCGTAGAAGGTGCGAATTGACCTGAGTACCTGTATCTCCTCCGTTTTTGCTTAGAGGCCGCCTGAACAATGGGTGCCCATTCCGATGAACTCGGTTCCATAAGGCCTTCGGAATGATGTTGATTCAGAGGTTATGGTTGCCTGAGCAGCCCTCACAAGATGCGGCAGGCGATCAAAGCCATGTCCAGCGATCTACTGGCTCGACCGCGTCCCGGTTACGCTGAAGTAGCGAATATGTCTCCTCAGATGGGCTGTACCGTGGCGACGGTGACCAAGGTGGAACGGCACGAAAGGATCGAACCATCATGCTGGGGTCGCAATCACGCGAGACCGGCTAAACGGCAGCTCAGGGTTCTATTCGACCAGTTCGGATCTGTCGCATAGAAAGCCTGGTGCGAGCCCCAATCTGTCTTCTGCTGCGGGTCAGCCAAATGTCCGCTTTTCTGTCAGGCGACCATCACGGCACGCACCATCGCAATGACCTTAAGCCAACGTGGAATAAACTTCGGCAATTCGCTGAAAGGTCCAAAGGCAGGCGATAGCCGCACATCCAACGGCTAAGCCCACTCGTAGGGACATCCACAAACTGGAGTTCACGCGCCGACACATCATTAAGGCAGGCCAGAGCACAAGAATAATGGCAACCTGGCCAAGCTCGACGCCAAGATTGAATGCAAGCAGGCTTTGCCAGATGTTTGGGGATGTAACCTGCAAAATCTTGTGCAACACAAAGCTAAACCCAAGCCCGTGCAAGAGGCCAATCAGCGTCGTCAGAAGCACCATCGTGACCTCAGAGCGCGCGCTGTCCTTAAAACTCATAAACGCTGCGACAGCTGCAAATATGATAGAAAGCGCGATTCCGGTTTCAACGGCAGGAACAAACCACGCGCCCGATGGTACAAACCCGAAAAACCCCAGCGACAGCGTTACGCTATGCCCAACGGTAAAACCGGTTGCACGCAGCAATAGCGCCCTGAGGGTCTGCGCTCCAATGACCAAACACACAACAAAAAGAACATGATCCAATCCTTCGAGGATATGTCGTATACCTTCCCAGACAAAACTCAGGAATCCTCCATACCCCTCGTGCTGAACCACCAATGGTTCAGTCATCAGGCCCCGAGATCGGAATATCTGCGGTGTGTCCGACGCGTAGTCGAGTATGAGGTTGGCCGTTTGGTCCTGATCGGGCAAGCCGGGGTCCAGCACGTTGGTAATGCTGTAAGATTGGACCGGGCCGTCAGTGTCATAATGCAGGACGAGATCGACAATTGTGTCACCAACAAAAAGCGGTGGCGTTAAGGCCGTTTCGGTGTCCACGGCCTGTTGAGCTTCGGCCAAAGTTGCAAATCCGGGCTCATTTCCAACTTGATGCAAGCGAACCGACTTAACTGTTCCTCTTAAGCGCTGATTGTCGACCAACAGATGCAACCCACCTTCGGCGAATTGTCCCAGCCCATTAGGATCGCTCATGACAGCCTGCAAGTCGACAAAGTGCACCAACTGACCGTCGCTCAATGCATTAGTCGTGAATGGTGCAGCTTTCGGCAAGGCATCACCATCCTGATCACCGACCTTGTCTGCAACCAGATAAGGCATGGGCGTACGGATGTAGACGCGCAGACCGCCTTCGGAATGCTCGACATGCGAAATTCGAACGTTGAGGTTTAGCAAAAAATGCGCCGAGGCTGACAGAGTCAGTGACAAAAGCACTCCGACAAACAGAGCGCCGAAAGCAAAAACCTTTGGTCTTAAACGCTCATGCATTTGGATCTCGGGCCTCGATTACAGTTAATCCATCCAGCTTCCATTGCCCTGACTCAGGTACGACCTCGGCGAGTACCCGGAACGTAACCGCGCGTATATGGGCGTGTCCCCAATGACCGCCTTGGACCTTCACTGTCCATTTTGCCAGAGTGCTAAATCCACCCGGTTTAAGGGTCGGGTCAACGCGCTCTACTTTCAGGGCACTAATATCTGTAACTGTAGCAAGACTGCCTCCCGGCGTTCGGATTACGAGGCCACGTTCTACCTCTGTTGCGATGTCGCCCAGAGACGCTGCCGTTACAATGTGGGCCAGCTCTGCCTTTCTTGCTGCCGACGAAGTTTCCAGGGTCACCGTGTTCAAGTTTTCGACCATCGAGCGCAGTATATCTTCCGCAACCTGCTGCTCAGGGGGCGCGGGCTTACTCCAGGGTAATTCCGGCAAATATCCCGAAAATACAAACGTTGCCGAAGCAACGGCAATCATAGTCACGCAACTGGCACGCTTTGCGACTTTGCCTCTGGTTAGCAGGAGAAAACAGAGTGAGACGGCGCTGATAATCCCGGCGATCAAAGCCACGGCAGGGTTCTGCCGTTTCTGCTGCTCAACTGGAATCTGAGTAACGGATGCTCTTTGGTATTGGAGTAGGTGGTTCTGCCAGTGAAACTGAGGGTCCGCAGGTGTAACAGCTCCAAAGAACGGCCCGGCGATATCGTTTGAAATGGTCGCAACGCGGGAAATTTCCTCGTCAAACATATCCCAAGTGACCGCCACCTGATCGGGAAGGTCTGCCGATGAGAAAGACAGGATAGCTCCAATAAACGTATTGTTCACAGACACTTCCTTTCCCGGCTCGACAACCTGAAAACCCTGAGATGTCAGCTCTAGGAGTGTTGCAGTAGCGTTTGATGGTTGCACTGACTTGCCATCAATGGTCACCGGGTTACGAGAAGCCAAAAAGGACGCCGCCTGGTTTACGATCAAGGCGCTATGTTGTGGCGAAAGCGTTTGCCCCACTTCGAAAGCTTCACCAATCCAAGGCGCCAATTCACGCAAGCGGATCAGTGTTTCATGCCGAACTTCACGAGGTTCGATGTAGAGAAAGGTGGATGTCCCATCCTGAGCTTTTCGATTCAGGCTTTCAGCAGAAAAGCGGCTGTCCCACGGATCAGGCCAGTGAATCTTTAACTCTGCCGGCTTTGCCAAGAAACTGAAATCCGTGACCGGAACCTCTCGGTCAAAAACCTGCATCCCGATTGTCACCAGTGGTTCGCCATCCTGCGATGGAGGCATTATGGTCAGCTCGTTGGGAACTGAGTTCTGAAACGGAAAGAACACTTCGACGAACAGAACACGCGGATCTTTTGGCGGGCTGGGAACAATTTGACCCGAGAAAGGATCGCGCTGACCTGCAAGCGGCGAGGCCCGGTCGATGCGCGTTCGGTATTCTAGCTTTCTGATTTCAGCGTGTAGGGGCTGTTCGTCCCTTGCAACAATAGACAGCGCCCGACTTTTGGCTTGGGCAGAACCTTGATCGGACTCTTGTTCAACCTCCGGCTCACCCTCGACGAAATCGGATGACAATCCGATTGGCAGCATATCCGCAAACAAAGGAATATCTTCGACATAGACCTCAAGGTCGACGTAAACCCCATCATCTTTGACATGAAGGACAGCAATATTGGGTGCGACTTCCGAACCGTTTGTCAAAACAACATCTGCTGAAACGGCCTGTGCACCCGAGGCCATCACGCTCAGCATCAAGAATAGTCGGCACAGATACCGCCAAATTGGAATTTTGTTCACCCCTGAACGTTAATTATCCGGCATTGGCGGTGGCGTGTAACCATCCCATTTGCCGGCTTGAACCTTTTCAGAAGGCTCTTTTTCTTTTGAACGCGGTGCATTGATGTATTCGTCGCTCACAGCTGGTGGCAGCGCATAGTCGTCAACACTCGCTTCCCGAACAACGATCTGATCCTTGGTTACGTTTATCACCTGTAGATCTCGCGCCAGCGTAAGCGGTCCATCGTATGTCGAACGAACACCTTCCAGGATTGCCTGATAGTTTTCGGGCGAAAGAACAGAGTGATACCCTAGGGCCATGCGTGGCTCGACAGCGGACATAACTTTGCCGAAAGCCGCAGGTTCCGTATGAACGCGCGTAGCTACATAAGTCGCCTGTTTCATGTCCCAACCAAAATAAGGGGCTAGCGCATTCGGTGGTAGAAACGCCTCGTGAGAAGCGATGTCCGCCCCCTTAGCATATTCTACATACCATTTGTTTGGGTAAGTATCTCCGCCAAAGACGTATTTCAGTCCATTCCATTCCAGAGAGTAGCTTACCGAGCCATCTAGACTGTGGATCGCAGGCCAGGACCGGATAGTTACGTCGTTTTCCTGATAAACGATCTCGTTTTCCTGCATGTAGTCGAATTCGGTAACTTCAAGCTTGGCCCCATCATCCGGCAGCGCCCCCGTACGTGTGGCTAGATCCCAAGCATAGGCTTTTGACATGCCTTCAACATAGGCTTTGGTGCCCAGTTCATCTTCTGATCCGGACGGGCCAAAGATGCGGAGCGGGGTATATCTTCCCGATAGCCAACCTCCAACGTGGAGGCCCATGAAGTCTCCAACGTGGTCAACATGCAAATGGCTGAAAAAGACTTTATCGATCTTTGCAAAATCCGGTCGCAACGAAAACAAGTTTCCAGTTGCGCCGGTTCCTACGTCAAACAGAAAGACGTCCCCATTTCCAAGTTCTACATAAAACGAAATAGAAACGGCCGCCTTGGTCTGGTTTGGCATCCCCGTACCCAGTGCAGTGATACGCATCTCATCCTCGCCGAGGATTTCGGTGTTGGGAAAGTAAGACGCGGGATAAACATCATCTTCAATTGCAGACGCAGTGCGACCAGTCGGCAGCGCGTTTTGTGCTGAAGCAATGCCAGCCAACGAAAAACCCAATGCCAATAGTGCGCCAGTCGTGGAATTCATAATGCTTTTCATTGATCCCCCCCATTTCTGCATGGCGTTTCGAAGAGCACGATGTCGTGAACTCTTAGTTGCCCATAGACTTCTCTACGGTACGACCATAGACTGCTCTATGTCAAACAATGAATGCTATAATCTGAATGTCAGAAACTGTTACTCAAACCTCACCCAAAAACGCCGCAACCAAGGAAGACTGGATATTGCTGGCCTACAAAGTCCTCAATGAGGGCGGCGTTTCCGCGATAAAGGTCGTGCCAATGGCAAAGCGGCTGAACCTGACAAGCGGCAGCTTTTACTGGCATTTCAAGAACGTCCGTGAGCTTTTGGATGAGGTTCTTAGATATTGGGAGCAGGAACTGACTGACAAAGTGATCGCAAAGGCAAAGGTTTTTGGTGGCCCCCCGGAAGACCGCATTCTGCTTCTTATGAAAAAGGTCATTGAAGAGGACGCCGCCTTGCCGGATCACGCCGTATCAGTCTGGGCAAAAACTGATGAAAAAGTGCAAGAAGCGTACCAAAGAACAATCGGCAAACGCTTTCAGTTCGCTGCCTGGATGTTTGAACAGGCCGGGTTCTCGAAAGAAGAAGCGAAGGCGCGTGGAAGACTGATGGTCACTTCGCTAATGGGAGACTCTTCGACCGGTCTGAAAGCGCAAGGCGATTGGGAAAAGGTGATCGAACGGGAACACGCAATTCTTGTCGGAAAGTAGAAAAAAGGTCAGGGCATTGCTCGAAAGCCCGAAACGCTTCGCTCGAGAGCGGGATTCGAAAGTCCTGCACTTTACTCCGTTCGCCGCCTTCAGGATCGTGAAAAGTAGCGCCAGGTAAGAGTTAGCGTGTTCTGTGTCCAGCCGCGCATATCTATCAGGGACCTCCTGTCACGGCGTTGCGGCCGGGGGCTTTGGACCCGTTCGACGTACCCCAACGTGTGACGGGCCCCTCCACGTCTTCTGGCGCGCTCTTTAACTTTACCGCCGACAACTTCGCCAGCTAGATCCCCGTCTAATGTGGGGTTGTTTGCAAAATATTGACACAACTTGCTACAATCCACGTTTTCAAAATGAATTAGATTCAACGATTTACACCAGACTTATTCCATGCTGCAACATCAGCATGGTGCTCACCGCCCGCACCGCTCTAATCCTATGCAACCATCCGTTTTATTGCAGGTGCATTTGAACCGGTTACTCTGGCTGGACCTAAACTGGATACCCGAGATCTTGAATCAACTTCCAAATGTCCTTGTTTGCCACGGACAGCTGATCAACGACCCGTTCAATTTCACGTAAGGCATCGTCGTCCACTGTATCTTCGCGTCCAAGTTTGATGTCGGTTTTCCGATCCGCGATCCGCATCAGAATGGTCTTTGGATTGCCGCTTTCGGGGTCGAAGGAATAGATACAGTGATTGTATTTGTTGCGGATGCCTGACAGTTTGGTCAGCCGCTGTGTATGTGCAAGGATCGGGTCGCGGATTTGAGGCGACCGCCCATCCATCTTGGCCAGCCGTTCGACCAGATCAATTCGGGCGCGGGTGGTGTTCAGAGTCAGAAAGATTATGACCGAGACGTCTTTGGATGCCCCCGTCAGACCTGCTATCAGGTGGATCAACAGGCTTTCCGTATTGGTCCACATGTAGTTCAACCTGCCAACCAATAAAATCAGGCGGTCGAACCGGGTTTCGAATGTGTCAGTCAAGGGCAGACTGTTGCGCCGCGTGAGGCGCGACCTCAAAATAGAAATGCGCCGCAGCGGTTCGGTTGCTGACGCCAATTTTGCCCACCACATTGTGCATGTGCAGTTTGACTGTATGTTCCGTGATCCCCAACGTGGCTGCAATAAGCTTGTTGCTTTTGCCTTGCGAAACAAGTTGCAGCACCTGTTTTTCACGACGGGTCAGTTTCGAATAGCGTGCATGTCTGTCGACACCATTTGGAGCAGCCGGCGGCGCTTGGATAGCAGCCGGGGCGGGGCTTTGAGATGGGGTGTGAACGCAGTCAGCCAGAAAACTTGGTAAATACAACTCTTCATGCATCAGCAACCTTAAGATCGCGCGCCATGCATCAGGTGCAACATTCATTGGCAGAAAGCCGATCTCACCCAATTGCGCTCGGTCCCACCCCTGAAACAAGCGGCGGGCCAAGTCTTCTTTGCGATAAGCAAACGCCAAACAACCAGCCCCGATTGAGCTGGTATAGGCATTGGGGCGAGACAGGAGATCTTCAAGCATCATTTGGTCGACAACAATAATCTTGTTATCGGTCGGCGTGTGCGCACGCATCGCATCAAGGGTCTCGAAGCGTTCTGCATGCACGCCAAATTCGGTCTGCACGCTTCTGAGTGTTTGATTGGAATAGAACAGTTCTTTCCCAACAAAGATTATCGATAAATCTTCTGAACAACTATCCAGACTGGCAGTTTCATTCTGCAAAGACTTACTCATTATTGCCCCCTACAAAACAGGCGTAACCGGAAATTGGTGCTTAATTAAATTAGAACCAGGGTAAAAAACGTTAACTAATCAAGGAATTATACTCTTTTTATTATACCTCAAGTCTTGAATCTCTACAACCTGACGATGCGCGACCGATCGTTAAGATATAGAACTATTGATTAGGTTTTAATGCCTTCTTTTGTGTAAGCAGCGGAAACAATTGTGTTTATTTTTTGACTATATCCAAGTCTAGAACTTCGACTATGAGTCAGCGCTGTCTTGGGCGCTTTGCTAAAATAACGTTAATAGTCAAATACTTGAGGAAAGTTATACTTTCAATCAGCTAGGCGCGAGCTGATGTCGCTGCGAACATGGCCAAGCTTCAATTTCAGAAGCGACTATCCCTGACGTGATCGCCCTCAGCGTATTTCAGCATTAATTTGGAGGGTCACGTTTTCGGCTTAGCCGGGAAAGGAGGTGGCCTCGAATAAGTAAATGTACACCGCATTCAGCGCTTGTTTCGCTGCGTGTGGCTTTTTGTTTCAACCGCGCCTGATACCGCTTTGTAGATGAATGGCGGTCTGGCGTTCCAGAAATGGGATTTTGTTATGAGACGTAATGTAAATAATACCAACGTGACGACCGTCGATGAAATTAACGTCGAAAATCTGGATGCTCCGGTCAATGTTGAAATTCCTGTAGAAGAAGCCTTTGTCGAGGCTGATCTGACAGCGCAACAGCAGCAGCAAGACCAGAATGTCGACAACTCGAACGATCAGGGTCAGGGCCAAGACCAAGGCCAAGGACAGGATCAGGGTCAAGACCAAGGCCAGGATCAGGGTCAAGACCAAGGTCAAGGTCAGGATCAAGGTCAGGGACAAGACCAGTCGCAGACACTGGATGCCGGTGACGACAGCAACGACAACTCGAACAACAACGCCATTAATATCGACTTTGGTGGTGGTGAGTGGATACCGCGCGACGATGATCAGGTTGATTTGGATCTTGGGGATTCCGCGACGGTTGGCGACGTGATCACCGCAGGTCGTGATCTGACCTATGATCCCGGCGATGACATGAACCTGGACATCTCAATGGATGGTGCCGGTACGGCGATGTCATCAGTCAACAATCAGGTTGCCAGCCTGAGTGATGACGACACGCTGGAATCAGCGAGCGTTGCCAACAATTCAGGCTTCTACCAGAACGGCGATGCAAATGGTGGGACAGCCACGGCTGCTGAAGGTATTCGCGCGAATGCAGATGGCGGAACCTCGGGTGACGGCGGAACCACAGTAGGTGGTTCGGCAAACTCATCAACGCTTGGCAGCCACGCGTGGGCGGCAGGTGGTGACACCGGCAGCGCCGATGCGGACTCGGCAGGCGGAGACGGTGGGTCTTCGGGTGACGCGTCCAACGCAAGTATGGGCATGGGCACTTCCGATGCCAGCTCGACCGGCGACAGCTCGGGTGGCAACGGGGGCGATGCAGATGGTTCGGCCTCTTCGGACAACGATGGCACCACAAGCGTGGACGGTGATGGAACCGGCGGCGCCGGTGGCAGCGCGGATTCGTTCGGCTTGGGTCTTGGTCTGGGTCTGTCCGGTGCAAGCTCGTCGGGTAACGCCGACGGCGGAGACAGCGATTCCGACTCGACCGGAACCGGTACCGGTACTGCAGACAACGCAACGGATGCGTCCGGATCGGACGGCGGTGACGGTAATGCTGCGACCGAAGGTTCAGCTTCGAACAGCAGCGATAGCGACACCGAAGCCAATGACGCCTCTGCAGGCGACAACACAGCGGATGGCACTGCAGACAGCGGTGCGGACAGTTCGGCTGATGGTGACGGCGGTGACGGAACTGGCGGCGACGGCACGGGCGGTGACGGAACCGGCGGCGACGGAACCGGTGGTGACGGAACCGGCGGTGACGGCGAAGGTGGTTTTGCTGCGTTGCTTGAAGCTGCAATCATGGAGCTGCAGGAAGAGCTTGGCATGATTGATGCCGAACCCGGTGAAGGTGGTGACGGAACCGGCGGCGACGGAACTGGCGGAGATGGTGACGGCGGTGACGGAACGGCTGGCGACGGCTCGGGCGGCGATGGTTCCGGCGGAACCGCAGACGCAACGTCTGACGCCCAGGGCGTTGGTGACCAGTCGGCAAGTGGCCCTGATATCGACCAAAGCCCAGGCGATGTGAACGGTTCAGCCAGCAACTCGCAAGCCACAGATGGCAGCGGCGGTGATGGCGGTTCGAATACAGCCGACGGCGCGGCAGATGCGATGGGCTCTGGCACATCTGCAGCTGACGGTGACGGCGGCGCAGGTGGCAGCACCACTCCGACGTCTACATCCAGCGGCAACGGTGCCGGATCTGCCGATGCAGCCAATACCGCAGGCGGCGGCGGTGCAGCGGATGTCTTCGGAGACGCGGACACAAACGGTGCAGCGGACAGCCTGGCCGAAGCGATTGCCGGTTACGGCGGTGCGGGTAGTTCCGACAACGACTCGACCTCGACCGGTTCCGGTGATGCGACGGGTTCGGCTGACTCGGGTAACGGTGGTGCCGGTGGCGCGTCTGCTGCAAACGGCGGAACCAGCGGAGCCTCGATGGGCAGCGCAACCTCGGGTGACACCATGGGTGGCACCATCACGGGCGGCAGCGCAGCCGGAGCCTATTCGGGTGACGGTGGCGCAGGTGGCACGGGCGGCAACTGGGGCGCAAACAATGGTGGCGATGGCATCGTGACCGGCGAATCCTACGCCTCGGCTGCGGCGGTTGTCGATACTTCGGCCTTCAACCAATCGATCGTCATGGGTGCCAACGTGCTTGGTAACTCGGTCGATACGACCATGGTTGGCGGCTCGATGACGTCCTCGTACGCAAGCGACGACACCGACACCTAAGTCAAACAAGCGGGGCCCGCATTTTCGGGCCTCGTCTCATTCTACAAAACTGCCGGGGCCGTAAAACGCGGCCCCGGCCCAACAGAACCCAGACCGGAAATTTGTGCTGGCAGGGGTGAAAAGGAAAACCGACATGGCCCTAGACAGTATTTCTGAAACGATAGCGCATTTTGTTGGAACTTTTGAGCTTACGATCGAACAGTCCCGGTTGCGGGATCAATACGAAGAATTCACTGCTCTGAGGCGCAAAGCCGAAATCGAAGGGCTGGAAGATCCGGCCTCGATCCACATCAAGGCAGACCTTGATATTCCTGCGGGCGAGTACAAAGCTTTGCCCTATACTTTCCAACCCTCTGACCCCGAATTGCCGCTGCCGAACGCGCCTACCGTGCCGGTGTCCGAAGCGATGATTGTTATCGATGGTTCCGCAGAACCTGTGCGGTATGTGCCGGAAAATGAAATAAGCGATTCAGGCCCGTCTTCGTTTGTCCAACTGATCATTCTGCCGCCTGAAACAGTGCCTTTGGGTTCGGCTGTGACCGTTACGGTACAAAGCGTCTACATGCGCGATAACGATGTCGTCGGCGACGGCGACTTCCGGGATCCTGAGGTTCTGATGGCCCAGGGCGAGCAGATGATGGACATGGCTCTGTCGCTTCACGCCATTGCTGCGCCATCATTTTCACTCACGGACTACCAATCGACAGAAATGCTCGAGGCGCTGGCCGAACAGATGGCAAACCCGGTGATCGCGGACATTGAAGGCGTGATTGTGCACCAGTTCCATGGCGACGATGCGTTGGGTGTGATCGTAAACGGCGAATACGTCACGGAGGCTCCGGAATGGAAGGATCTGCTTCCCGAATATCATCAGCCTGATGACACTGAAAACACGGCTGAGCTGCCGTATCCCGATGAATGGGATCAGTCAAAGGACCCGGAATTTGATGACGGGCACCTGGTTGTGACCGGTGGCAACGTTGCGATCAACGCCATGTCGGCCACTGTGGCTTGGGTGGATGCCCCGATCATAGCTGTAGGAGGGCAGGCGGTCAGCCTGACGGCCATTAGTCAGGTCGCTGTTGTTTCCGACTGGGATCAAGGTGCTCCGGGAACGGGAAGTGGTACGAATATCGTGCAGACTTCGCAAATCGAGGTCGAGTCCAAAACAGCACCTTGGCTTGGTGCAACATCAGGCGCTGCGGCAGCGGCGCCGATTGTTATCGTAGACCATGTTCAGGGTGATCTGGTCGTCGCGAATTTCATCAAGCAGGATATCGATGCCACAGATATCGACCAAATCGAGACCGAAATTTCGGCTTCGTCGACCGTGTATGCGATGGGCGACAACGAGATGTACAACGTCTCGGACCTTATTCAGTTGGGCAATTACTATGATGTGATCATCATCGACGGAAACATGGTTTCTGTGGACGTTGTGAACCAGACGCTCGTTTTGGTGGATGACGATGTGATCAGCGGCGGCATGGACCCGTCAATGGATGAAGGCGAAGCCGGGGGCGACGAAAACCTGGTCATGAACGAAGCCACTGTCAAAACGGTTGGGGACGATACCTATCAGGACATGTCCCAGGAGATGTCCGACACTATGGCGCTGGCCGATGACGACATTGCCGCGCTTGAAGACGCTTTGTTGAATGATCCCAATTTCGCCGGGATGGAGCAGATCCGTGTTCTCAAGATCGACGGAGATCTGGTGCAGGTGAACGTCGTTGAACAGACCACCGTGATGCAGGATCAGGATGACATTGAGCTATCCGGCCCCGAAGCGCCGCAGACCGAAGTGGTCGCTGGCAGCAACGCCCTGTTGAACAGCGCAAGTGTGACCAAGATGGGTGTGGATTCGACAATCATGGCCGCAAACGGAGCATATTCGGATCTGCTTTTGCATCAGGCCAGTCTGCTGGATATGCCCACGAATGAAGACATAACGGCAATGACCAATGAAGCCATCGCCGCCATAATGAGCGATATGAGTGTCGCGCAGCCGGATGCTGCGTTGGCCTTGACCACTCCGGCAACAGATACCACGACCAACGACGACGGCCTGCAATCCGTGCTGGCCTGATTTTCCTGTTTTTTTACCGAGTGACCAAAAGGTTAGTAGATGTCGATCGTATTCACGTCGCGCCGCCCTTACTTATCCAGCCCCCTGGACAGACAGGGCGGAGGAAGGCCGCAAAGCCAAAGTCTGGGTGCAAGGGTGAAACCCGCGCCCGAAAGGCCCAAAATCGCACCGCGTCTGCATCTGACAGAGCAGATGCGCGTACCAAACCCAGATGAAAAACAGTCAGAGAAACCTGAGAAACTGAAACACGCCGAGGACCAACACCACTCACAGGAACAACGGCGCGCTGATCCTCCCCATCGGCGCGTGCAGCCGCAGCCCGCACAAGACAAAGACCCAACGGGTGGCGGCAATGGGGTGGCCGATGCTGACGGCCCCGATCAGGTAACCGCCGAGGAAACGACTGCGCGTAAGACCCCCTCTGCGCGCGCAGCCGGCGAAAACCGCATGGGCACCACGATCGAGGCCAAGGCGAACCAGCCACTGCCGCAAAATCAGACCGGCGGCGGTGATGGCAAGGGGCCACCCCAAACTTTTCACAAGCGCACCCCGCCCGAGGATTTTCAGCGTACCTTGCAGGTGTCGATCCGCGCGATCTGGCGCAACCTTGCTTTTGTGCTGGTTCTGACTTGCGCCACCAACATCCTGATCCTGGCGATCCCGATTTACCTGTTTCAGATCAGTGATCGCGTTCTGACCAGCCGGTCATTGGACACATTGATCATGCTGACCGCAATCGTTGCAGGCGCGGTGATCTTTCAATCGGCCTTTGACGCGGTGCGCCGGTTCATGCTGATGCGCACCGGGGTTGAAGTGGCAGCCCGCTTGGGCGCACCTGTGCTCAGCGCGGCGGCCCATGCGTCTCTGCATGGCAACGGGCGCGAATACCAGACATTAGGCGATTTGCAGCAACTGCGTGGTTTTCTGGTGTCGGGTACTCTGATCTCATTCTTGGATGTCCCTTTCGCGCCTTTGTTTATCCTGATGATTTTCCTGGTGCATCCGCAGTTGGGCATGATCGTCGTCGTGACCGCGCTACTGTTGATGACGATTGCCTTGATCAACCAGAAAATGACAGCCAAACCCTTTGCCGAGGCCAACAAGGCGCAGTCGCTGGCGAACCAGCATCTGGATTCGATGTCGCGCAACAGTCAGATCATCAACGCGCTGGCCATGATCCCCGAAGCCGTGCGGATCTGGGGCAGGGACACCGCTCAGTCTTTGACTTGGCAGGTGCGCGCACAGGACCGCAATGTGATCTTCGCCGCGGTTTCGCGCGCTGTCAGGCTGCTGACCCAAATCGGTATTCTGGGCTGGGGCGCCTATCTGGCCTTGCAAGGAGAGATCACCGGCGGAATGGTGATTGCCGCCTCGATCATTGCAGGTCGTGCCTTTGCGCCCATCGAAGGTTCGATTGAAGGCTGGAACAGCTATTTGCTGACACGTGGGGCCTACAGCCGGATCAAAGCGCTGCTGTCGACCTCGGCCTTGCAATACGAAAAACTGCGCCTGCCGCGCCCCGAGGGCCGTTTGGATGTTGAACGCCTGCTGTATGTGCCCGGTGGGACCAAACGGGTGGTTTTGAACGGGATCACATTCTCGCTGACACCCGGTGAAACGTTGGCCATTATCGGCAACTCCGGTGCGGGGAAGACGACGCTGGGGAAAACACTGGTGGGGTCTATCCTGCCGACTTCGGGCAGTGTGCGGCTGGACCTGATGGATATTCGCAACTGGGATCCACGCCAGTTTGGGGAAAGCATCGGCTACCTGCCGCAGGATGTCCAACTGTTCCCCGGCACGATCAAGGACAACATTGGTCGGATGCGGGCCGATGCGACCGACGAACAGATCCACGATGCTGCCGTTTTGGCCGATGTTCACAACATGATCGCGACCCTGCCGCAAGGGTATGAGACGGTGGTCGCCGCAGATGGCGCGCCTTTGTCCGGTGGGCAAAAGCAACGTATAGCGCTGGCGCGGGCGTTCTTCGGCAACCCGAGAATGGTTGTGCTGGATGAGCCAAACTCGAACCTCGATGTGGCTGGTGACAAAGCGCTGGCCCGGGCGATTGAACAGGCGCGCGAAAGCAAGATCACCGTGGTCGTTATCACGCAGAAACCGACACTGTTGAACGTGGTCGACAAGATCATGCTGCTAACCGATGGGCGTGTGGCCCTGTTCGGGCAGCGCGATCAGGTTCTGCAACAGATCAACGCGCCGCGCAAACAAACCGGAATTGAAGGCCAGCAGGGGGGCTGACCATGAATGACCTCGTACCTGTGAAGAATTCTGCCGATGAATCTCAACTTTGGTATGCCGAGGTTCCGCGCTCGATCAACCGGCTGATTGCCATCGGGCTGATCATGCTTCTGGTGTGCTTTGGCGGTTTTGGGGTCTGGTCGTTCAGCGCCCCTCTGGCGGCTGCGGTAATTGCACAGGGCAGCTTTGTAGCCACCGGTCGCAACAAGATCGTTCAGCATCTTGAAGGCGGCATCATTGAAGATATCAAGGTGGTCGAAGGTCAGTCGGTTCAGGCCGGGCAAGTGCTGATGACGTTGGACCAAACCTCGGCACAAGCTAATGAGCGCGAGTTGTTCATCCGCAAACTGCGCCTGCAAGCCATGACCCAACGGCTGCTGGCCGAATATGGTGAACAAGACCGACTTGTCTTTTCACCTGATCTTGTCGAGGCATCCGATGACGTCGAAGTCATGGCAATTCTCGATGGACAAAAGCTCAGTTTTGACGTGTCGCGCAAGACGTTGCTGAATGATGTCGCATTGCTTGAGCGGAACATGGAAGCGTTGAAAATCAGGTCCAGCGGCTTTGAGGCTCAGTTGGACAGCATGATGCGGCGCGCCGAGATTTTGCAGGAAGAATACGAGGCCAAGAGCCAACTTTACGAAAAGGGGTTGGTCCGCAAGGGTGAGCTCAACACGATCCGTCGCGTTCAGGCCGAGGCCGAAGGACAACAGGCGCGCTTGCAGGCCGAAGCCGCCGAGATCAACCAGATGCTGTTGAAATACGAAGAGCAGATCATGCGCACCCGATCTGCCTATCGTGAAGCTGCGCTGGATGAGTTGGGCGTGATCGAAGCCGATCTGGAAAGCGTGCGTGAAAAATCCCGTCAGGCCCGCAGCGTTCTGGACCGGGCGGTTGTCCGGGCCCCAGTTACCGGTACAGTCGTGCGGCTGCACTACCACACGCCGGGCGGTGTTATTGAAACTGGCGAACCCATTGCCGAGATCCTGCCTGCCGATGCCCCCCTGATCATCGAAGCGCAGATTCCCCGCACGGAAATTGACAGCGTGATCACAGGGCAGACAGCCTCGGTGCGTCTGATCGCGTTGAACCAACGCACGACCCCTGTTTTGTATGGAGAGGTTTTCTATATTTCTGCTGACGCTTTGCCTGAACAGACCACAGGCAGCCCTCAAGAAGTGTATCTGGCACGTATTTCCCTTACTCCGGATGAACTGCAACGTGTCAGCGGCTTTATCCCAACGCCCGGGATGCCCGCAGAAATCATGATCCAGACTGAAGAGAGGACCTTTGCCGCCTATATCGCGAAACCAGTGTCAGACAGCATGTCTCGTGCGTTTCGTGAGCATTGAGGTCACGGCTACACCTTCCAATTTTTGCATGTTACCCTTTTCCGGAACAGGTGAAGGAGTACACACATGCCGGTAACGGTCAAAGACATGATGGCGGCCGCCAATGCGGTGGTTGCGCGGATTGATACAGCGCAGGCGAAGACCATCCTGGAACAGGGCGGTCTGCTTCTGGACATTCGGGATGCGGCGGAATTACAAGCCACCGGCCGTGCCGCCGGGGCACATCATATCCCGCGCGGAATGCTGGAGTTCCGGGCAGACGACACGCTGCAATCCCACGACCCGGAATTACGCAAAGACCGTCCCATCATTTTACATTGTGCTTCGGGTGGGCGTGCAGCGTTGGCTGGCAAGCTGCTGAAAGACATGGGATATCAGCAGGTCTACAACCTTGGCGGTTTGGTGGATTGGGTGAACGGGGGCGGCGAACTTGTCAGCGCCTGACATATGGGCGTTTCTCATCTGACCCAAATCAAAGCAAAACACATTAGAATCGTGTGATATTTAGCTGGAAGTCACCAAAAGGAATTCCGGCCATGTTTCGCCTTGCCGCTATGCTGTATTCACTGATCGCAACTGCCCTGTCGGGCTCGGCTGTGATCGCCGTTTTGTCTGCCGGTATGGTTTCAGTCAGCGCGATTGTTGGTGGCGCAGCAGCAGGGGCCGTGCTTGCTGCGCCAGCATCCTGGATGCTTGCCAAGCGGTTGTATCAGGGCGCATGATCAAGCGTTCAGAAACGTTCTGACGGCCGCTTCAAACTCGCGCGGTTTCTCGGCGTGCAGCCAATGACCGGCTCCGGGAATTTTGGCGAACCTTGCGTTGGGAAACAGCGCGCGGATTTTGTCACGATGCTCTGGCAGAACATATTCTGATGCACCACCTGACAAAAACAGAGCGGACCCGTTCCATGAGGCATCCAAGTTGGGAAAGCCCATGATGTTGGGCATCTGGTCCGCCAATACATCCAGATTCAACAGCCAACGTTTGCCATTGATGTCCAGGGATTGCGTAAAGAAGCTCTGCAGTGCTTTTTCAACACCCAGTTCAGCCAGTTGCTGCTCTGCGTCTGACCGGCGTTCGATGCGTGAAAAATCCACTGCCCGCATGGCCTCGATGAACTGGATCTGACTATGCGTGTATTTCACTGGCGCAATGTCTGCGACCACCAGCTTGTTCACCAATGACCCGTGTTGCAGCGCCAGCGTCATCGCAGCCTTGCCGCCCATCGAATGCCCCAGCACATCGGCCTTGCCGCCGTACTGTTCGACGACTTCGGCGATATCCTGCGCCAGATGCGGATAGTCATGCTGCGGGTCCCACATGCTGCGCGCGTGATTGCGCATATCCACCGCCACGACCTGCCGTTCGTCCGAAAGCCGTTTGGCAATCACACCCCAGTTGCGGGCGGATCCATAAAGGCCATGTGCAATGATAAGCGGCGGAAGGGCGGTTGGTTCGCCATGTATTATTGTATTCAACATGTCCCGAGTGATACCCGCACGCGCTGCGGACGACTAGCCCCATTGTAGGTCTTTGAGCCAAAGGCTAGATTGCCGCGTTAGGAGGTCCCATGTCGCAGGACACAGACATTCAAACCCGGATTGCCGAGACCGTAGCCTTGCTGCGCGCCAAGCTTGGCGTGCGGGACAAAACGCTTGAGGCGTCGATCCGAAAAGCCAAGCGACGCCTGCCGCGACGTGTTTACAAACAAGCCATGGTGTTGGCACGGTCCGAGGCGATGGCTGCGCATCCCAAGCTGAGGCAGGTACTGGACACACCCAAGCTGATCCGCGCGTCTGATGTTGTGCAAGGACATCTCAGCGCGATCAATCTGGCCGACCGCAGATGGGGCTGGTTTTTGGGAATGCTGGGTGGGTTGGCCTTTAACTTGCTGGCACTGACGACACTGCTGCTGGTTTTTCTGTGGTGGCGTGGCTTGATCTGACCTTGGGTTCCGGATTATGCGCAGGGATCTGAACGTGGTTCAAGCTCTGAGGGCGCAATGGCAACCAAAGCACAAATCCGGCGAGAACAGTTGCGCGAAAAACTGGTTGAGGCGGCCGAGATACGCATCGATCAAAACAGTCTAAGCGACCTTCGTGCACGCGATTTGGCCAAAGATGCTGGATGCGCATTGGGTGCCATATACAACGTGTTTGAAGATCTGAACGCGATTGTCATGGCTGTAAACGGGCGTACGTTCAAACGTCTTGGGCAAGCTGTCGGAACGTCTTTTGACGGCAGTGAGCCACCGGTGCAACGCCTGATTGTCATGAGCACGGCTTACCTGCATTTCGCCGACGATAACGCCAACCTGTGGCGGGCTTTGTTTGATCTGCAGATGCCGAATGATGGCTCGGTACCCGATTGGTATCGCAGCGCGTTGAAAGACCTGTTTTCCTTTATTGCCGAACCTGTCAGCGAGTTGTTCCCCGAATTGGATCGGAGCGAGATGGATTTGATGACACGGGCGCTGTTCTCATCGGTGCACGGAATCGTCACCCTTGGTTTAGAGAACCGTATCTCGCGCGTGCCGCCTGAACAGATTGAACGCATGATCGCGCAGGTTCTTTCACGAATTGGAAACAAATAGTGTTCTTGAACACCGTTCATAAAAATACTTGAACGCTGTTCATGAAATTGCTATTTCCGAGTTATGAACGATGTTCATGAATTTGGAGGATCACATGTTCAATACATTGAAGACCCTGATGAATGGTGCAAATGCCCGGGCCGAAGACAGGCTGCGCGATAGTTTTTCAATTGAGCTGATTGACCAGAAAATCCGGGAGGCCGACCAAAACCTTAAGGCCGCCAAGTTGACGCTTGCCAGCCTGATCCAGAAGCAACGCGGTGAAACCCGCCAAATCGAAACCTTGCAGGCCCGCATCCAGGACTTGATGGATAGGACCCGTCAGGCGCTGGCAGATGATCAGCAGGACCTTGTTCAAAGCGCGGCGCAGGCGGTTGCGGATTTGGAAAACGAATTGGCGTTGCGCCAGCAAACCGTCGACCGGCTTGAGGCGCGTATCTTGCAACTGCGCCACTCGGTGCAGACGGCCAACCGCCGCATTCTGGATCTCAAACAAGGCGCGATCTCGGCGCGAGCGGTGAAACGAGAGCAGGGGCTGCAAAAGCGGCTGAACCGTCACTTGGGTGGCACCAGCCCGGCGGAAGAAGCAGAAGAGCTGATCGCCCGAGTGATGTCTCAGGATGACCCGTTCGAACAATCCGAAATCCTGCGCGAGATCGATGCGGGCTTGGATCACAGCACCGTGGCCCAACGGATGGAAGAGGCCGGGTATGGCCCCAAAACCCGCTCTAGCGCAGCGGAAGTTCTGAGCCGCCTTAAGGCTCAATCCTGAAACTGACGAACCCGTATTTTGACTAAGGAGACTTCAAATGACCAATCGTGGTGAAAACAACTTGATCCTGATGCTGAACGGTGCTGGCGTGGCTGTGGCTTACCTGTTGCTGGGCATCTCTTTGTACTTGTCTACCGACGTGCCGCTGGCGACCAAGGGTTACTGGGGTATGGGCATTGTTTTGCTGACACTCAGCCTGATCAATGTTGTGAAATACCGCTTTGACAGCCGCTCGGCTGAGGATCGCATCAACAGGATCGAAGAGGCGCGAAACGAGAAGCTGCTTGAAGATGCTTTGAAAGAGGCCGAGGGCGAGGTCTGATCCCACCCGTTCCGGCCGTTGCGTTTGGCCCGAGCCTTAGTAAGAAAAACGGCGCCTCAGAGGCGCCGTTATCATTTGTGTTTTATAGATTACAAGTTCGGATAGATTGGGAAGCGGGCGCAGAGGTCTGCGACCTCGGCTTTGACCTTGGCTTCGACAGCGCCGTTGCCGTCTTCGCCGTTGGCCGCCAGGCCGTCGACCACTTCGATGATCCAATCGGCGATCTGGCGGAACTCGACCTCGCCAAAGCCGCGGGTGGTGCCTGCGGGCGAACCCAGACGAATGCCCGAGGTAACGGTCGGCTTTTCGGGGTCAAACGGTACGCCGTTCTTGTTGCAGGTGATATGCGCCCGCCCCAGAGCCTTCTCGGTTGCATTGCCCTTCACGCCCTTAGGGCGCAGGTCGACCAGCACCACATGGGTGTCGGTGCCGTGGGTCACCGTGTCCAGACCGCCCTTGATCAGCTGGTCCGACAGCGCTTGCGCGTTGGTAATGACCTGCTGGATATAGGTTTTGAACTCGGGCCGCAGGGCTTCGCCAAAGGCCACGGCCTTACCGGCGATCACATGCATCAGCGGGCCACCCTGAATGCCGGGGAAGATCGCCGAATTCACTTTCTTAGCGATATCTTCATCATTGGTCAGGATCATACCCCCACGCGGTCCACGCAAGGTCTTGTGGGTCGTCGTGGTCGCCACATGCGCATGCGGGAAGGGGCTGGGGTGCTCACCCGCCGCAACCAGACCGGCGAAATGCGCCATGTCTACGTGCAGATAGGCACCCACCATGTCGGCGATCTGGCGCATGCGGGCAAAGTCGATCTGGCGCGGGATAGCCGAGCCGCCGGCGATGATCAGCTTGGGCTGGTGCTCTTTCGCCAGCGCCTCGACCTGATCATAGTCCAGCATGTTGTCTTCTTTGCGGACGCCGTATTGCACCGCGTTGAACCACTTGCCCGACTGGTTCGGGCGCGCGCCGTGGGTCAGGTGACCACCGGCATCCAGGCTCATGCCCAGAATGGTGTCACCGGGCTGGATCAGCGCCTGGAACACACCCTGGTTGGCCTGAGAGCCCGAGTTCGGCTGCACGTTGGCAAAGCCGCAGCCAAACAGTTCCTTGGCCCGGTCGATGGCCAGGTTCTCGGCAATATCGACAAACTGGCAACCGCCATAGTAGCGCCGACCGGGATAACCTTCGGCGTATTTGTTGGTCATCACCGAGCCCTGCGCTTCCATCACGGCGGCAGAGACGATGTTCTCGGATGCGATCAGCTCGATCTCGTCGCGCTGACGGCCCAGCTCGGACGTGATCGAGCCAAAAAGCTCAGGGTCACGATCCGACAGGGACTGGGTGAAAAATCCGGTGTCACGAAGGTTGGCGTTCATGGGCGCTCCACATGGCTGGGTAAAAACTTGCGGATTTCCTATCGGAAACGCTGCATCTTCAAAAGCTGTAAAGCGACGATTTGGTCCGCTGGGGCGTCAAGACTGGCCTATTGGGGAAAGGTATGTTTGTTTCGGAACCAAATGTGTAGCACCGGAAACCGGAAAACATGAAAAAGAGAATCGCCTTTCTTGCCAGTGATGTCAAAGTGGCGCAGACGGCCCGGGATATTCTGGTTGCCAAACACGGAAACGCGGCACCGCGGGATGCTGATGTTGTTGTCGCTTTGGGCGGGGACGGCTTCATGTTGCGCACCCTGCACAACATGCAGCATCTTGATACACCGGTTTACGGCATGAACCGGGGCACGATCGGATTCCTGATGAACGAATATCACGAAGACGACCTTATGGCACGTCTCGAGGATGCCGAGGAAGAAGTAATCAACCCGCTTTTGATGCGGGCAATGGATCAATCCGGCACGCTGCACGAGGCGCTTGCCATTAACGAAGTGTCGCTGTTGCGGGCAGGGCCACAGGCGGCAAGGCTGAAGATCAGCGTCGATGGCCGCGTGCGGATGCCGGAACTGGTCTGCGATGGGGCTCTGTTGTCAACACCAGCCGGATCGACAGCCTATAACTATTCCGCGCACGGACCGATCCTGCCCATCGGATCGGATGTTTTGGCGTTGACGGCGATTGCCGCTTTTCGCCCCCGCCGTTGGCGCGGTGCGCTGTTGCCCAAGATCGCAAAGGTTCGGTTCGATGTTCTGGATGCGGATAAACGCCCGGTTATGGCGGATGCCGATTCCATTTCATTCCCTGAAATCGATTGGGTCGAAATCAGGTCTGAACCGGCCATCGCCCACCGTATTCTGTTTGACCCCGGCCACGGCCTTGAAGAACGCCTAATTTCTGAACAATTCACATGAATTTGAGCCGCCGCGCATTTTTTTCTGGCTTATGTGAACCAGTTCACAGGGAATTTATCGCGAATTGGCTAGGGTGAATTCACCCGGAGAACACGCCAAGGTGGGAGTGAGTGGCCACCTGAACGGCGTTTTCGAATGATTGTGCAAATTTTGCGCTGGCGAGGGTGGGTGGTGCTACGCTCGTCATCAGATTTCCGGGCTTATTTAAGCAGTCGGACCCTGGGCACAATGACCCAGGGTCTATTTTTTTTGCATTCGCCTACGTCGTGTCCATTTGTTCCCAAAGCGCGGTGCACATTTGACCCACGCGGGCTTCGATTGCTGCGGCGGCATCTACCGCCAGATCTTCGCGCCAACGATTGGCGGCAATCTGAACGTTGATTGGCTGAGGTCCCTTGGGCAAATCTGCCAGCCGCGCGGGCACGCAGGCTGCTGGTAGCCCCAAAAAGTTCATCGCATATGAATATACAGCGCAGCCCAAAACCTCATGAACACCTTCAGCCCCTTCAGTATCGCGGTCGGGCTTGAAAAAAGGCTGCGGCAGGAACGGCGACAGAACCAGCGGATAATCTTGCAAGAACAGCGACCATTCACGCGCATAGTGGCTGCGTTTGGCCAACATTTTTACCAGATCGGTTTCGACGATGGGCGGAAATTCCTGAAAGTAGACGTCGAAAATCTCTCGAATGGTTTGCGATCCCGCTGCTTCGATATCCAATTTCATCAAGGTCAGAACTTCGCCCATCAAGGTCCGATAGCCGATCCTGCCACATTCAAACACGTCTGGTGGATCAACCTCATCCACGGCATAGCCAGCATCGACCAGAGCGTCCCGTGCCGTATCAAGCGCCTTTTCGACCTCGGGATGCAGGGCATATCCAAAGGTATTTTTCGTGAACGCCACCTTGATGGGGCCGTCGGGGGCTTCACCGCGCCAAGGCATTGGCACATGGAAAGGGTCACGCGCGTCGGCCGCGATCACGCTGGGCATCGACAGGTGCAAATCCGCAGCTGAGCGTGTGATCAGGCCCTGAACGGACATCGACTGTGCCAACAGACCTCGTTCAACTTTTTGACTGGGGTTCCAGGCCGGGACACGCCCCAGCCCAGGTTTCACAGTGACTGCTCCGTTGGCCGCTGCGGGAAAGCGCAGACTGCCGCCGATATCATTGCCATGAGCCAACGCTCCGACACCTGCCATCACTGCAGCGCCCGCCCCGCCCGAAGACCCGCCGGGTGAGATATGCCGTCCCCAAGGGTTATGCGTGCGCCCATATAGCGGGTTGTCTGTGTCGGCCCGAAACGAAAACTCTGGCGTATTGGTCCGCCCGATGACAACGGCCCCAGCTTTTAGCAAATTGCTGACGACCGGCGCGTCATCCGGGGCGATCACATCTTTCAATGCCACAACGCCATTGGTGGTGGCGTGCCCTTTTTGGTCGACATTCACTTTGATCGTAACCGGTACACCATGCAGGGGCCCGGTCGGTTGATCGTTTGCACGGGCGTGATCCAGAGATTGCGCGCGTTCCAAGGCTTCGGTGCGTAGATCTTCTACAACAGCGTTCAGGTCCGGGTTGACTGCATCCATCCGGTCAATCGAAGCTTGAGCAGCCTCAGTGGCACTCAGATCACCGCGACGTGTCAGGTTGGTCAAATCTGTAGCGCTGAGACGCCAGATGTCAGAGTGTGTCATGGGCCCTCACTGTTTACAGCGAGAGTAGGGGGCCTGATCCAGGATGCAAGTGCAGACGCGAAAAGGGCGGCCTACGCCGCCCCCTAGATTACTTGGCGTAACCGATTGTTTGTAAGGCGTCCTTGATTTCATCAAGGATGACCGGATCGTCGATCGTGGCGGGCATTTTATAGTCCTGGTTGTCAGCAATAGAGACCATGGTGCCGCGCAGGATCTTACCCGAGCGTGTCTTGGGCAGCCTGTCTACTACAACGGCCAGCTTGAACGCTGCAACAGGGCCGATCTTTTCGCGCACCATCTTGACCACTTCCTGAACCACATCGCCGTGATCCCGGTCTGCGCCTGCGTTCAGGCACAGGAACCCGACCGGCATCTGACCCTTCAACTGATCCGATACGCCGATCACCGCACATTCGGCCACGTCGGGGTGGGCGGCCAGCACCTCTTCCATCCCGCCGGTCGACAGGCGGTGGCCTGCCACGTTGATGACGTCATCCGTACGCGCCATGATATAAAGGTAACCGTCCTCATCGATCATGCCTGCGTCGCCGGTTTCATAATATCCGGGGAAGTGCTCCAAATAGGATTTCTTGAACCGTGCCTCTGCGTTCCAAAGGGTGGGCAACGTGCCTGGAGGAAGCGGCAGCTTGACTGCAATGGCGCCCAGCTCCCCCGCTTTCATTGGATGACCGCCTTCGTCCAGAATTTGCACGTCATAGCCCGGCATTGGTTTGGCGGGTGAGCCCAGCTTGACCGGTAGCTCTTCGATGCCCAGCGGATTGCCAGCGATGGCCCAACCCGTTTCGGTTTGCCACCAGTGGTCGATCACCGGAACCTTCAGTGCGTCTTGCGCCCAGATGATGGTGTCGGGATCAGCGCGTTCACCGGCAAGGTAAAGGGCGCGCAGATGGGACAGGTCGTATTTGGCGATCATCTCCCCTTTTGGGTCTTCTCGTTTTACGGCCCGGATCGCTGTCGGGGCTGTGAAAAAGCTCTTGACCTTATGCTCTGAGATCACGCGCCAGAAGGTGCCAGCGTCGGGGGTGCCAACCGGTTTGCCTTCGAACACAATGGTTGTGTTGCCATGGATGAGCGGTGCGTAGCAGATGTATGAATGGCCCACGACCCAGCCCACATCGGATGCGGCCCAGAACACGTCGCCCGGATCGACGTTATAGATGTTCTTCATTGACCAGTTCAGCGCCACCAGATGTCCGGCAGTGGGGCGCACGACACCCTTGGGCGCGCCCGTAGTGCCAGAGGTGTAAAGGATATAGGCCGGATCATTGCCATCTACCGGCACACACTCGGCCGGTTCAACACCATATTGGAAGCCGTGCCAGTTGAAATCGCGCCCTTCGACCAGCTGGGCAACCTCTTGTTCACGCTGGAAAATGACGCAGAATTCAGGTTTGTGTTCGGCCAGGTCGATCGCACCGTCCAACAATGGTTTGTAATGCACGACACGACCCGGTTCCATCCCGCAAGATGCGGCGATGATCGCCTTTGGTTTGGCGTCATCAATCCGAACGGCCAATTCGTTGCTGGCAAACCCGCCGAACACGACCGAATGCACTGCACCCAAACGGGCGCAGGCCAGCATCGCCTCAAGCGCTTCGGGGATCATCGGCATATAGATGATGACGCGATCACCTTTCTCGACGCCTTTGGCTCGCAGCGCACCGGCAAGGTTGGCCACGCGGTTGCGCAGTTCAACATATGAAATTTCGCGTTTGGTGTGTGTAATGGGGCTGTCATAGATGATGGCGGTTTGTTCGCCGCGACCGTTTTCAACGTGGCGGTCCACAGCGTTCCAGCATGTGTTGACCCGCGCATCACTGAACCATTCATACAGTGGCGCATTTTCGTCGAACAACGCTTTGCTGGGCTCTTTTACCCAGTCGATCCCCTTGGCAGCGTCCATCCAGAACGCTTCGGGGTCAGTTTTCCAGCTGTCATAAACGTCCTGATACGCCATCTCGTCCTCCTCACAACGACTTGGACATTGTGTTAGGACCCAGAAAACTTTCGGGCAAGCGTATCAAATGACGACGCGTCAGTTTATCGCAAAATATTTGCAGGAACCCGCTGAGGGGGCTGCAAAGTTTTGCAAACCCCTTTTTCAATATCGGGAATTCGATATTTTTCAGCCCATTTTGCAAAACTGCAAACTACTTGCTGCAAAAAACACCGGGTCACGACTCACCTTAACGCGCAAGGTCTGGTCGGTGCGCGGCCTTCAGAAAATCGGGCTATGCGTGAACTGCAATAGCAGAGCGGCGGTAAACTTTTGGTAAACCGCACCCAACACTGGGGAGCGGTTTTGGTTTTCTTGCTGAGTTTGCTCAGCCGTAATGCGCAACCGGGGTGCCTGCTATGGCAGCCATATTCAGCAACCCGCGCGCTGTGATCGAAGGCGTGACAATATGAGCCTTGTTGCCCATGCCCATAAGAATGGGGCCAACTTCGATCCCGTCCGCCTTCATCTTGAGGATATTGCGCACCCCGCTGGCGGCATCCGCATGAGCAAAAATCAATACATTTGCCGCGCCCTGCAGTCGTGATCCTGGAAAGATGCGGGCCCTTAGGTCCGCATCCAATGCGGCATCCAGATTCATTTCGCCCTCGTAAACGAAATCACGCGGCTGTTGATCCAGAATGCTCAGAGCCGCGCGCAGCCGTTTGCCGGACCCTTCGGCTTGGTTTCCGAATTGTGACTGCGAGCAGAAGGCAATCTTTGGTTCGATCCCGAACCGGCGCACATGCCGCGCGGCACCAATTGTGGTTTCGGCCAATTCCTCGGGCGTGGGCAGTTGACGAACATGGGTGTCGGCGATGAACAAGGGCCCGTCCTCCAAAATCATCAGAGACAAAGCGCCATGCGGACGTAGGTCGCCTTCGTCCAACACCTGTTCCACGTAGTTCAGATGCCAGCGATATTCGCCGAATGTGCCACAGATCATGCTGTCAGCCTCACCGCGATGGACCATGATTGCGCCAATCGCTGTGGTGTTGGTGCGCATGATCGCCTTGGCCAAATCCGGTGTGACACCACGGCGTTGCATGATCTGATGATACGAGTTCCAGTAATCATAATACCGCGGATCGTTTTCCGGGTTCACGATCTGGCAATCCGTTCCAGGGCGGATGGTTAGGCCGAGCCGTTCACAGCGTGCTTCGATCACTTCTGGGCGCCCGATCAGGATTGGTGTTTCAGTTGTCTCTTCCAAGATGGCTTGAGCGGCCCGGAGCACGCGTTCGTCCTCACCCTCGGCAAAGACGATCCGGCGGGAGGCAGCTGCTGCAGCCTCGAACACGGGGCGCATCAGAAGGGCAGACTTGAAGACGGTTTGGTTCAGCTTTTCCTTATAGGCTTCCAGATCCTCGATTGGCCTCTTGGCGACGCCGCTATCCATGGCCGCCTTTGCCACAGACGAAGAGACCACACCAACCAGACGAGGGTCGAAAGGTTTGGGGATCAGGTAATCTGGACCAAATGTCAGCTGTTCGCCTTTGTAAGCTGCGGCAGCCTCAGCGCTGGTTGTCGCGCGCGCCATTTCGGCGATACCGTCGACACAGGCAATCTGCATCTCATCATTGATCTCGGTTGCACCTACATCCAGCGCGCCCCGAAAAATAAAGGGGAAACACAGTACGTTATTGACCTGATTGGGAAAATCGCTGCGCCCTGTGGCGATGATCGCATCCGGCGCAACCTCGCGCGCGGCCTGAGGCAGGATTTCCGGCGTTGGGTTGGCCAGCGCAAAAATAATCGGGCGGCTGGCCATTTTCGCAACCATTTCGGGTTTCAGGACATTCGGGCCGCTGAGGCCCAGAAACAGGTCTGCTTCTCCGATCACGTCGTCCAAGGTCCGCAGATCCGAGTTCTGAGCGAACCGGGATTTCTGCGGGTTCATGTCCTCGGCACGACCTTCATAGACAAGCCCGTGGATATCACACAACCAGATGTTCTCGCGCTTGACGCCCAGTTTCACCAGCATGTTCAGGCAGGCAATTCCTGCGGCCCCGCCGCCGGTTGAAACGACCTTGATGTCGTCAAATGATTTCCCTGCGACATGCAAGGCGTTCTTTGCGGCCGCCCCCACGACAATGGCGGTGCCATGCTGGTCATCATGGAACACCGGAATGTTCATGCGTTCGCGGCACAATTTCTCGACTATGAAGCAGTCGGGGGCCTTAATATCCTCAAGATTGATCGCGCCAAATGTCGGTTCCAGCGCGCAAACGATGTCCGCCAGTTTTTCGGGGTCGGGTTGGTCGACTTCGATATCAAAGCAATCGATGCCTGCGAACTTTTTGAACAGGACGGCCTTGCCCTCCATCACCGGTTTCGAGGCAAGCGCTCCGATATTCCCCAGCCCGAGAACAGCAGTGCCGTTGGACACCACCGCAACAAGATTTCCACGTGCGGTGTAACGCTCGGCATTTGCGGCATCGGCTTTGATTTCAAGACAGGCCTCAGCCACGCCGGGCGAATAGGCCCGAGCCAGATCGCGCCCGTTGGCCATTGGCTTTGTGGCCTTGATCTCAAGCTTTCCGGGCTTCGGATGTGCGTGATATTCAAGCGCAGCCTGTCTCAAACTGGGGGTGTCAGGCATCGGTTTTTCTTCTCCCTAAAAAATATAATTTAACCTTAAACTATTTCTTCAGGCTTGGCTACGTTGCGTCACTTCGGCGAGTTGTCGCAACTGTGAGGCGTCTGCGGATTGAATTTTGTCGCAAAACATTTACATACGGGCAACTTTGCGATTCAATGACCACACAGGCAAGAAGCAGCAGTAATGACAATCAAGCTAAGTGATCAAGCCGAGGGCTTCTCGTCCGGCTTTTCTGCACATGCTGGCTATTCTCGGCTGGCGTTGAGGGGCGTGGTGGCATTGGCGTGCGCTCTCGTTGGCGTTGTTCTCGTCTGGCCCGAGTTCGCAGCGACGTTTAATCAGGAAGGTGGCCCGATCGAAACACTCTCTGCCGCTGGTTTGTTTGTCGCAGGTCTTGCTGCGCTGTGGCGCTATCGTGGTATCTCGCGTGCATATATTGGCCTGACCTGCCTTTTGCTGGCCGAGCGCGAATTAGAGGCTGACATCTATTCCGAGGGTAGTCTACCGTTCACGATCCTTCACGGTTTAGACGTTTTTTTAGATGTCACCTGGGTCAGGGTTGCTTTGGTCATCCTTGTGCTCGGTGGTGCCGTCTGGCACGGCATTCCGACAGGTTGGCGCGCGTTCAAACAACGCAACCTTTCCTTAATGGTGTTTATCGCGGCGGGGTCTGCTGCTGTCATCGCCCAACTTCTGGAAGAGTTTTCGGGATTATATGCTGGTGCTTTGTCAGACCTCATGATGGTGCGCCTTTTTGTGCTGGAAGAAACGCTCGAGATGTTCTTTTCGATTGGCATTTTGGTCGCTGTTCTGATCGGATGGCCCAAAGCACAATCCAACGGAACACCCAATGACCAAGACAGCCGGGCCATCGCAGACATACGCTGAATTTCGCCAGCCCACGCAGGAGTTGCGTGACGACATCCCCTTTTACACAAAGACATTAGGGATGAAGATGGACATGATCTATCCTGCAGACGATCCGCGAATAGCGGTGTTCTCAGGTCATGGGTTGCGCTTGCGCATCGAAAAGGATGCACCCGAAAGCGCCGGAACGCTGCGTATCCTGACCGATGACCCCGAAGGTTTCGCCAATGGTGAACGCGTTCTTGTTGCGCCCAACGGCACCCGTGTTGAAATCGAAGAGCGTAACCCCCCGTTAGTAATGCCTGTAACGGTTCATTCCTTTGTGGTGCGCAGGCTCAAGGATCAGGCACCTTGGATCATTGGCCGCGCCGGGATGCACTACCGCGATCTGGTGCCAGACCGCTTGGGTGGATCGATCATCGCCAGCCATATTCGTATCCCCGACGGTGGCCCGGTGCCTGACATGGTACATTTTCACAAGGTTGGGTTTCAGCTGATCTTCTGCATCCACGGATGGGTTGATGTCGTCTATGAAGATCAAGGTGAGAAAATGCGCCTGACCGCTGGCGATTGCTTTATCCAGCCGCCGGAAATTCGTCATCGCGTGCTGGAAGCATCCGATAACGTTCAGGTCATTGAGATCGGTGTGCCGGCAGAACATGTCACGGAAATCGACCATGACATGCAGCTCCCAACCCCGCATTTTCGTCCCGATCGGGAATGGCAGGGACAACGCTTTGTCTACAATCAGGCGAAGGATGCCGAATGGGCGCCTTTCCGTTTGCCAGGTTACATCTGCCGCGACACAACGATTGCCGAAAACACCAAGGGTGTCGCCGGGGTTCAGGTCGTGCGCAAAGGGCAGGGTGATCCGGAATGGGCCAGTCATGACACCGATATCCATTTTACCTTTGTGATGGACGGCCAAGTGACGCTGGAAGGCGAAGACCGCGAGCCATACCGGCTGGAGCAAGGCGACGCATTCGTCATTCCACCGGGCATGCGTACGCGCCTGTCCACGCCGTCGGACGATGTCGAATTGCTGGAAGTCACCTTGCCCGGTACCTTCACCACTGCGCTTGGGTGACTGAAAAACAAGGGAAGGGGGGCTTCTATTCCCCCACCTTTTTCCGGTAGGGTCCAATTTTCTGACCAGATGATCAAAAATAGGGAATCGCCATGTCGCTGAAAGACGCTGCTTTGTCCGTCCGGGAAAACGCCTATGCGCCTTATTCGAACTTCAAGGTCGGCGCGGCGCTGCGGTCTTCCTCGGGTCAGGTTTATTCCGGTTGCAACGTCGAGAACGTCGCATACCCCGAAGGCACGTGCGCTGAGGCTGGCGCGATTGCTGCGATGGTCGCCGCGGGCGAGCAGGAACTGACCGAAGTTTATGTGGTCGCCTCTAGCCCGCAACCCGTGCCGCCTTGCGGTGGGTGCCGACAGAAACTGGCCGAGTTCGGCAAGCGCGATGTGAAAGTCACTTTGGCGACCGTGGAAGGTGCCGAGTTCGAAACCACCATCGGAGAATTGCTGCCGGGCGCGTTCGATGCGTCCCACATGGAGGATGTCTGAACGCATGGACGCCCGTTCGATCATTGCAAAACTGCGCAAGCAGCAGGTGCCGGGGCGCGAGGAACTGATCTGGTTCGCGCAAGGTCTAGCCGATGGCAGCGTCAGTGACGCGCAGGCCGGGGCCTTTGCCATGGCTGTCTGCATGGGGGGATTGGGCTCGCAGGGGCGTGCGGATCTGACGGTTGCGATGCGCGATAGCGGTGAGGTTCTCACTTGGGACGTGGACGGGCCTGTGATTGATAAACACTCGACCGGCGGGGTCGGGGATAGCGTCAGTCTGGTACTTGCCCCGGCGCTTGCGGAATGCGGGGCTTATGTTCCGATGATCTCGGGCCGTGGCTTGGGGCACACTGGTGGCACGTTGGACAAGCTTGAGGCGATACCGGGTGTCAGCACACAGATCGGGCAGGATCGCCTTGCGCAGATCTTGCGCGAAACCGGTGCGGCCATCGTGGGCGCAACAGGTCAGATCGCTCCGGCGGACAAGCGACTTTATGCGGTGCGCGACGTGACCGCGACGGTCGAAAGCCTGGATCTGATCACCGCATCAATCCTGTCCAAAAAGCTGGCTGCCAGCCCGGATGCGTTGGTTTTGGACGTCAAGGTCGGCAGCGGTGCCTTCATGAAAACGATGGAGGAAGCGAACAAGCTGGCCTTTGCATTGACTCAGACCGCGAACGCGGCCGGGTGCCGGACATCAGCCGTCATAACGGACATGAATCAGCCATTGGCACCGGCGCTTGGCAATGCGTTGGAAATTGCCGAAGTCATGAAGGTCCTGACGGGATCGCAATCTTCACCGTTGGCAGACATCTCTGCCGAGTTGGGCGGGGTATTGCTGAAGGATGCAGCAATGTGCGCGTCGGTTGAGGAGGGGCGAGAAAAAATCGCCGAAATCATTCGTGACGGGCGCGCTGCGGAGCGGTTTGGTCGCATGATGGCTGCGGTCGGCGGCCCCGTACAGTTCGTCGAGACCTGGGCCCGGTTCCTGCCAGAAGCAAGTGTCATCCAAGAAGTCTCTGCCCCGAAGGACGGCTATATTGCGGCTATCAACGGTGAGGCGCTGGGTCTTGCCGTGGTGGCGCTGGGCGGTGGTCGTCAGGTCGAAAGCGACCAGATCGACCCGGCTGTTGGGATTTCCGGCATTCTCCGGCTGGGGGATCGTGTGTCCAAAGGGGCACCCATCGCTGTAATCCATTCGGCGCGGGAGGACGCTGCGCGGCGCGCCGCTGAAAGCGTGCTTGACGCGATCACGATCAGCGATACTGCTCCGACATTGCCTGCTCTGATCCACGAAAGGATCAGCTTATGAGCCGTGCCTTTCTCGTGGTGATGGATTCCGTCGGGATTGGCGGAGCGCCGGATGCCAACCGTTTTTTCAACAGCAACGTTCCGGATACCGGCGCGAATACAGTGGGCCACATCGCGCAGGCTTGTGCCGAGGGGCGCGCGGAAGAGGGTCGTTCAGGTGCTTTGAACCTGCCGCATCTCGACGCATTGGGTCTGGGTGCGGCTGTGCGCTTGGCGTCCGGGGACACAACCCCGGGATTGAACGCAGAACCCACGGGCCTTTGGGGCTGCGCGCGAGAGCATTCGCCCGGCAAGGACACACCTTCGGGCCATTGGGAATTGGCGGGCCTACCGGTGCCATGGGATTGGCATTACTTTCCAGACACGGTTCCAGCCTTTCCAGCGGACCTGAGCCGTGCTGCGGCTGAGGCAGCGGGGACCGACGGCGTCCTTGGGGATTGTCATGCGTCGGGCACTGCGATCATCGCCGAGTTGGGTGCCGAGCACATGCGGACCGGTTGGCCGATCTGCTACACCTCTGCCGACAGCGTGTTTCAAATCGCTGCCCACGAAGAAAGCTTCGGACTAGACCGGCTGCTGGACATGTGCCGCACGCTTGCGCCGCGATTGCATGAGATGAAAGTGGGTCGTGTTATTGCGCGCCCCTTTATCGGCACGCCAGAGACGGGCTTTGAACGCACGACCAATCGCAAGGATTTCGCCATTTTGCCGCCCGCACCAGTGCTGACCAATTGGGCGCAGAATGCGGGACGGAAGGTGCACGCCGTGGGCAAGATCGGCGACATCTTTTCGATGCAGGGCATCGACACGCTGTGCAAAGGATCGGACGCCGAATTAATGCAGCACCTGTCTGATCTTGTGGATGAGGCGGAAGAAGGCAGTTTAAACTTTGCTAATTTTGTCGAATTCGACAGCCTTTACGGCCATCGCCGCGACATCAGCGGTTATGCCCGCGCTTTGGAATGGTTCGACCGCGAGATCGGAAAGATTCTGGCAAAGCTCCGCCCCGGCGACCTATTGTTGCTGACTGCTGATCATGGCAATGACCCCAGCTGGACCGGAACGGATCACACGCGTGAACAGGTGCCGGTTTTGATAGCAGGGCAAAGTGCGGGGCAAATCGGGCAAGTGGACTTTGCCGACATAGCCGCCAGCATTGCCCATCACCTGAACATTCCGGCGCAAGGGCCGGGTAGGAATTTTTTATGAGCGTCGCCGACCTTCCAAAAATCGAACTGCACCTGCATCACGAAGGCGCAGCGCCCCCCGCCTTCATCCGCCAGCTCGCGCATGAAAAACGCGTGGACCTGAGCGGCATCTTCAAGCCGGACGGATCGTATGATTTCCGCGACTTCGCGCATTTCCTGAGCGTGTATGAAGCTGCTTGCGAAGTCCTGAAAACGCCCGAAGACTTCCGGCGGCTCACTTTGGCCATTCTGGAAGAAAGCGCTGAGAATGGTGTGGTCTATTCTGAGACTTTTCTGAGCCCTGATTTCTGTGGCGGCGGCGATCTGAACGCGTGGCGCGATTATCTGAACGCCATTCAGGATGCCGCAGATGAGGCCGAGCGCAAATTCGGTATCACTCTGCGTGGCGTCATCACCTGTGTGCGCCATTTCGGTCCCGAACAGGCCAAGCGCAGCGCCCATTGTGCAGCTGAGACCGCGGGCGACTGGATCACCGGATTTGGCATGGGTGGGAACGAATCCATTGGTGCGCAAGGCGATTTCAAATGGGCCTTCGATTGCGCGCGCGAAGCCGGTCTGCGTTTGACCACTCATGCGGGTGAGTTCGGCGGCCCTGACAGCGTACGTGATGCCATCCGCGATCTGGGGGTCGAGCGCATTGGTCACGGCGTCCGCGCCGTTGAAGACCCGGACCTTGTTCGCGAGCTTGTCGACCGCGACATAACCCTCGAGGTCTGCCCGGGATCGAACGTGGTTCTTGGCCTTTTCCCTGATTTCGCGGCCCACCCGATAGCGCGCTTGCGCGACGCGGGCGTGAAGGTCACGGTATCCACAGACGACCCGCCATTTTTTCACACGACCATGCGGCGGGAATATGAGATGTTGAACGCAGCTTTCGGCTGGGAGGCCGAGGATTTTGCGGCACTGAATGAGACGGCCCTAAATGCGGCTTTCTGCGATGAAGACACCCGCGCGCGGGTCAAGAAAAGACTGGAGACATCATGAGCGAACATCTGACCGTCGTCGATCACCCGTTGGTTCAACACAAACTGACGCTCATGCGGGACAAGGGCACTTCAACGGCTGAGTTTCGGCAGTTGCTGCGCGAAATTACGCTTTTGTTGGCCTACGAGGTCACGCGCGAAATCCCGTTGACCACGCGCCATATCGAAACGCCGATGGAAGAGATGGACGCCCCCATTCTGGCGGGTAAGAAGATGGCCTTGGTGTCTATCTTGCGTGCCGGCAACGGGATGTTGGATGGCGTTCTAGAACTGGTGCCTTCAGCACGTGTCGGTTTCGTGGGTCTATACCGAGACGAAGAAACGCTGAAACCCGTTCAGTACTATTTCAAGGCACCCGAAGGGCTGAAAGACCGACTGGTCATTGCTGTTGACCCGATGCTGGCCACCGGCAACAGCTCTGCCGCCGCCATTGATCTGCTGAAAGAGGCGGGCGCGACGGATATCCGCTTCCTTTGCCTGCTGGCGGCACCCGAAGGTGTGGCGCGCATGAAAGAAGCGCACCCTGACGTGCATATTGTCACCGCCGCTTTGGACCGTGAGCTTAACTCGAAAGGCTATATTATGCCGGGTCTGGGCGATGCGGGTGACCGTATGTTTGGCACCAAGTAAGTCCGATTATTCGCCACAAATGTTCTGAAGCCGGACCCAGTCGCGGTCCGGCAAAACCTGTTCCAGGGTGCGACCTGCCATCGGGTCCGCCTCGATCAGTCCCAAGACAGTTTCACCTGTTATATCTCGGGCATATGCATAAGGCGTCGAGGGCAGCGCGGCTTGTGCAAAGACCGCCAAAAGCTGGTCATCCAAAAGCGAAGGCCGAGGGTCTGACACAACCTGTTCTGTGTAGCTGTCGATGATGGCAGGCGTCAGTCCGCCGGTTGTCAGCAAACGGAAGGCCGACGATGCACCGGTTCGATCCAGAAGATCATCAAGCGGGTCCGTCTGTTCCATGCGGGCACGTTCCGCAATGACATAACCCGCGGCGACGGCAGGGTCCTCATAGTCTTCCACCAACGATTTGTTCAACACAACCGTGCCGCCGGGAAGGCTCAGACTATCCTGAACGCCCGCGGGTAGGATAATGATCTGGCGTACACCAGTCCGCTTGGCCAGCCGATCCAGCGAAGCCTGCGCATCGACCGAAGAACAGGCGCGCCCGGAAACACGTTCAATTCTGTGCAGAATGGTTTCCCCGATCTCTTGTCGCTTGACCTGAGGTACAACCGAGACGACGTGGCCTTGCAGCGCAGCAGGCAGCCAAAACAGCAACAGGGCCAGAACAGCGGCAACGACGCCCCCAACACTCAACCACCGCAGACGACCGGGATGCGGGCGTGCGCGATCAATGGCGCGCTGCAAACGGTCGATGGCGTCCAGCATCGTGGTCTCGGTTTCGGCCAGTTCCAGCGTTTCGTCCGGGTCGCCGTCGGGGTGGAAGATGGCCGGAAAAGAGCCCGGATTCTGTCGTTCCAAGGCTGCCAAAGACCAATGGGTCAATGCCCTGTCATTAAAGTCAGAAATCGTCAGAGTGGCTTCGCCGATCGACACCACGACCTCTCGCCGTTGTTCATCGGGCGAGGGGCGCCACAGACCGGTGGCTTCGATCCGCTGGTACTTTTTCAGGGCCGTCATCTTGATGGGGTCTGCTCAGATTTGTTTTGCCACAGCTTAGCATGGGGCATTCGTTAGGCGCAAACCTGTTGCGCAGTCATTCCGAAATGTGCTGGATACCGAACAGGATTGGAACCGCCGATCTTTGATCGCAATTGGGGCGTTTACATGCAGGATCATCCAACAACTTCACCGGTGTTGGCCTCTGGCTTGATGGTCGGTGCCATGGCGATCATTGGTGTGATCGACAATGTGGTGGTTCTGTTGGCTGAAACGGTTGGCTTGTGGCAGTTCCACCTGACTCGCGCTCTGCTGATGTTTCCGCTCATTGTTGGCCTGTCTGTTCTGGGATTGGGTGGGCTGCGCCCGCGTCGTTGGGGGGCTGTCATTTTGCGCAGCCTTCTGATCACGACGGCCATGCTGTGTTACTTCGCCTCGTTGTCAATGATGCCAATTGCAGAAGCGTTGGCGGGATTGTTCACGTCGCCGATCTTCGTGTTGCTGATCTCGGCGCTTGCGCTCAAGCAGACGATTG
Organism: Ruegeria sp. HKCCD4315; assembly: GCF_013112245.1. Classification (NCBI taxonomy): domain Bacteria; kingdom Pseudomonadati; phylum Pseudomonadota; class Alphaproteobacteria; order Rhodobacterales; family Roseobacteraceae; genus Ruegeria; species Ruegeria sp. HKCCD4315. Next base: position 1,013,207 of record NZ_WVRN01000001.1, read on the forward strand.
GCCCCTGGCGCATTCTGGCTGTTCTGATGGGTTTTACCGGTATTCTCTTGGTGCTTCAGCCAAACCCGACTGACTTTGACGCGCGCACGCTTCTGCCGGTTGCGGCAGGGTTTTTCTATGCGCTGAGTTCGATCCTGACACGTTCGATGTGCTCTGAAGAAAGCACAGTGGCAATGTTGGCGGCAATGGTTACCACGCTGGCCATTGCCGGAGCGATTGGTGTTATCGCCTTCACGGTTGTTCCCGTTGAAACCCCTGACGGACCGGATGGATTTGTCACGCGTGGCTGGGTTTGGGCGTTCGGACCCGCGATGCTTTGGATAGGCATCCAGGCTGTGGGTTCAACAATCGCTGTCTATATGCTGATCAAGGCGTATCAGGTTGGCGAGCCGTCGTATGTTGCGGTCTTCGAATATTCAGTCATGATTTTTGGTCCGCTCTTTGCCTTTGTCGCGCTTGGGCAGACCATCGGTGCCCTGCAAGTTTCGGGAATAGTCTTGATAGCGGCGGCAGGGGCATTGCTTGGATGGCGGGCCAGACGCTCTTCGTCGTTGCAAAAGGTGGCCTGACGCTTCCAACGCACTGAAGGGCCGGGATTCGAACAAAGATTGCCCGCTTTTCGTTTCAGATTTCGCGATAAAGCCCGTTTATTCGGTGAGAGTGTTTACGAAAAAACCGGAACATAAGGCAAAATTAGCCCAAATTGGGCGTAATTATGTCGGAAATAAGACGACCTTCATCTTTGGTGCTACCACTGAGACATATCAATTGGTGCCAAAGGGGGTTCGGCACGTGTCTGAAGTTACGAGTATTTCTGTTTATCTGAATCAAACGCCTGACGGTGATCCAACCAACCTGAACCAAGCGGTGAATGCACGCCGCGGAGGATTTCTGAAAGGCACGAAAGTTGCAACCACCAGTGGTTGGAAACCCGTCGAACGGATCGCTGTTGGCGATCTTATCCGCACGTTGGATCACGGCTTCAAAGAGGTGCGCCGCATTTCAACCAACGTTGTGGTTATCCCTGCAGACGAGCGGCGGGACGAATATCTGCCTGTTTTTGTACCGGCCCGCGCCGCGTTTAACGGACGGCCTGTCTGGCTGATGCCCGAACAGGGCATGGCGTTGACCCTGTCCAAAATCGATGCCGAAAGAGACGGGGTGTCAGTGGTGCCCGCGCGTGTGCTGAGTGGCGCAGGTCGTCTGATGTCACAAGCACCGGGATCTTCTTTTGAAGTCTGTTCGCTGTTTTTCGACGAGGATCAGGTGATCTTTGTCGAAGGCGGCTTACAAGCCTATTGCCCCTCGGGTCGTTTTTCGATGCGCGGGTCGCTGCATAGGCAAAGCTACGAGGTGGCAGACGACGTGGCCGCTGCGGACTTGGCCAACTCCATTGCAATCAAGGGTGATATGTCAGCCCTTGCAAACCCATTGGGTGCACTGCCTGCACCCATTCCACAGGATCCGATATTCCCGATCCGCCCGCCATCTGGGGTCAGGCGGCCGGGTCGACCGGGGCGTCCGAACGCTCCGGTTCTGTTCCTGCGGCCCGAATGGCAGATCTAACCAAACACTGACAAGAACGATGCAGGCGCGTGGTTTCACGCGCCTGCATCATTGTTTCAGGCGGCTTTTGCTTCAGGATTGAAGCGGCCATAGAAGCTCTGACCTTTTTCGGCCATTTCACGCAGCAGCGATGGGCAGGCAAAGCGCTCGCCATAAGCTTCGGTCAATTGATCGCAGCGTTCGGCCGCATAGGGCGTGCCGATGATATCCAGCCAGCTCAGCGGACCACCCGACCATGGGGCAAAGCCCCAGCCCAGAATCGCGCCGACGTCGCCTTCGCGGATGTCTTCCAGAACGCCTTCTTCCAATGCGCGTACCGCTTCCAGAACTTGTGCAAACATCAGACGTTCCTGCACTTCGATCAGGTCCGGTTGGTCTTTGGCGTGCGGGTACTTGTCTTGCAGACCCTTCCAGTACTCGACGCGCTTGCCCTTGTCGTCATAGTCGAAGAAGCCCGCATTGGCCTTGCGACCCAGACGGCCCTGTTCCTCCATCCAGAAGATCAGATCGTCTGAGGGGCTTTCGGGATAGGCGTCGCCTATGGCCGCCTTGGTGGCGCGGGCGATCTTGGCCCCGAGATCAATCGAAGTTTCATCGGTCAGCTGGATCGGGCCGACCGGGAAGCCAAGCTGACGCGCGGCGTTGTCGATCAGGATAGGGCTGACGCCCTCGGTGATCATGCGCGCACCTTCGTTGATATAGGGGATGATGCAGCGGTTGGCATAGAAGAAGCGCGCATCGTTGACCACGATCGGCGTTTTGCGGATCTGACGGACATAATCCAGCGCCTTCGCCACTGCGCGATCCCCGGTTTCCTTGCCCTTGATGATTTCGACCAGGAACATCTTCTCAACTGGCGAGAAGAAGTGGATACCGATGAACTGCTCGGGCCGGACCGAGGCTTTTGCCAGATCGGTGATCGGCAGGGTCGAGGTGTTCGAAGCAAAAATGCAATCCTCGGGGATGATCGCCTCTACCTTCTTGGTCATCTCGGCCTTCACGCCCGGATCTTCGAACACGGCTTCGATGATCAGGTCGCAACCTTTCAATTGTTCCAGATCGGGGGTGGCAGTGATGCGTGCCAGCAGGGCTTCTTTCTTCTCAGTTGTGGCTTTGCCACGCTTGATGCCCTTGTCCATATAGCTTTCGCTGTACGCCTTGCCCTTGTCGGCGGCTTCCTGATCACGGTCGATCAGAACAACCTCCATCCCGGCCTGAGCCGAGACAAGAGCGATACCGGCACCCATCATGCCCGCGCCCAGTACGCCGACCTTTTTAACGCGCTGATCTGGTACATCCTTGGGACGCACAGCACCTTTCTCCAACGCTTCTTTGTTCAGGAACAGCGAACGGATCATGGCCGATGAGGACGGGTTCATCAGGACATTGGTGAACCAACGCGCCTCGATTTTTAGGGCGGTGTCGAAGTCAACCAGCGCGCCTTCATAGATCGAACTCAGCAGAGCCTTGGCCGCCGGGAATGCACCTTGTGTCTTGCCGTTGACCATCGCGCTTGCACCCACGAAGGTCATGAAGCCTGCAGGATGATAGGGCGCGCCGCCGGGCATCTTATAGCCTTTCGCGTCCCAAGGCTTGACCAGATCGGCATCCTTGGCGTTCAGAACCCATTCCTTCGCCGCCGCAACCGGGTCATCTGAAACTGCGTCGATCAGCTGTGCACCCTTAGCCTTCTTCGGGTCCATCATTTTGCCTTCCAACAGCACTGGAGCGGCGGCCATCGCGCCAACCATGCGGCTGTAGCGCATTGTGCCGCCGCCACCCGGGAAGATACCCAGCAGAATTTCGGGCAGACCGATCTTGGATTTCGGGTTGTCGGTCATCACGCGGTGATGGCAGGCAAGGGCGATCTCGGTCCCGATCCCGGCGCATGTGCCGTTGATTGCGCAGGCAATCGGCTTGCCGCCCTTCTTGGTCTTGGGGTCCATACCTGCCAATTCCAGCTTGCGCAGAATGTGATGGCCACCCATGACGAAATCGAACAGCGCTTGCGCCGGTTCTTCACCCGCCTCCTGGCGAATGGTGGCCAGCGTATTCAGGTCCATGCCGCCTGCAAACGAACCTTCTTTGCCCGAGGTGATGACGATCCCCTTGATCTCATCATCGTTCAGGGCCTGATTGATCAGATGGCTGACCTCCTGAAACGCCTCGCGGGTCAGCACGTTCATGGATTTGCCCTGGGCGTCCCAGGTTACAAAGGCGACGCCGTCCGCGTCTTTGCTCAGAGTGAAATCAGTCATTGTCATCTCCAATCTGGTCAGCCGTCAGCGGGCTGCCGTCTTTCCGGGTGAAAGAGAATCCGTTCTCATCATCCTTCACCATCATGTCTAAGTCGCTGTAAAAACAGGTCTCTGTCGGGGTCCGAGTGCCCACCACCAGAAAGGTCGCAGGCGCATCGGTCTTGTTCACAAGGTGATGGCCGTTGGTTTCACCAGCGGGCCACGCGGCGCAATCACCGGGCTGCATCTCATGCTCTCCATCGTCGTCGATCAGCACGCATGTACCGCTGAGCATGATGGCAAACTCGTCCTGCTCCATATGATAATGACGCAGCGAGGACAGAGCCTGCGGCTCAAGCCGCACGATGTTGACCCCGAATTGGGTCAGCCCACCCGCATCTCCAACGCCTTGGTTGAAACGGCCTCCGACCGCCTCAGCCAGCTTGCCGGGATAGGACGAGCCACCCTTGAACGGGATCTGAGAGAGATCCAGCTTGGGCATCAGACCCGCTCGATAATCGTTGCCGCACCCATGCCGGACGCGATGCAGAGCGTGGCCAGACCGGTTTCCTTGTCCTGACGCTCAAGCTCATCCAGCAGAGTGCCGATGATCATCGCGCCAGTTGCGCCCAGAGGGTGCCCCATCGCGATCGAGCCGCCGTTTACGTTCACAAGGGCCGGATCAACATCAAACGCCTGCTGGAACCGCAGCACAACCGACGCGAAGGCTTCGTTCACTTCGAACAGGTCCAGATCACTGATCTTCATGCCGTTGTCGGCCAGGATCTTTTCGGTCACCGGAACCGGGCCGGTCAGCATGATGGTCGGGTCGGTGCCGATCTTGGCGGTTGCCTTGATACGGGCGCGCGGCTTGAGACCGTATTTTTCACCGAATTCCTTGTTGCCGATCAGAACAGCTGCCGCACCGTCCACGATGCCCGAACTGTTGCCCGCGTGGTGGATGTGGTTGATCCGTTCCAGATGCGGGTACTTGATCATCGCCACCTTGTCGAAGCCCGGCATCTGCTCGCCCATCATCTGAAAGGATGGGTTCAACGCGCCGAGGCTTTGCATGTCAGTGCCAGGGCGCATATATTCGTCGCGATCCAGAATGGTCAGACCGTTCTGGTCCTTGATGGTGATGACCGATTTCTCGAACCGGTTGTCTTCCCAGGCCTCTGCCGCGCGTCGTTGAGATTCAACGGCCAGCGCGTCTGCGTCGTCGCGGCTAAAGCCATACTCCGTAGCGATAATATCCGCTGAAATACCCTGCGGAACGAAATAGGTCTCCATCGCCAGCGAAGGATCAACTGCAATCGCCGCGCCGTCGCTGCCCATAGCCACACGGCCCATCATCTCAACACCGCCAGCGATATAAGCTTCGCCAGCGCCGCCTTTGACTTGGTTCGCCGCTAGGTTCACGGCTTCCATGCCCGAGGCACAGAAACGGTTGATCGCCAGACCGGGGATCGACTGATCCAGGTCCGAGGCCAGAACCGCCGAGCGTGCCAAACAGCCGCCTTGTTCCATTACTTGTGTGACGTTGCCCCAGATCACGTCCTCGACGGCGTGACCTTCAAGGTTATTGCGTTCTTTCATCGCGTTCAGGGTCAGGGCGGACAGGCGCACCGAGGTAACCTCGTGCAGGCTGCCATCCTTGCGGCCCTTGCCGCGCGGGGTGCGCAGGGCGTCATAAATGTAAGCTTCGGTCATGGGTCTTCTCCTTAAGCTCGATCCGACGGGTTGCCGGGCATCAGGTCATAGGGGTGTTTCCAGCCGGGCTGCTCGGATAACCGGGTCAGCCAGGCGTCAATATGGGGCCAGTCGGCGCGGTCAAAGCCGAATGGTTCGGGGTAATAGAGATAGCCGCAGCAACTGAGATCGGCGTTCGTCACGCCGTCGCCAACGATCCAGTCGCGACCCTCCAAATGGGCGTTCAACACTTGGTAAGCTGCCTTCAGGCGCCCTTGATTGAAAGCAATCACATCGGGATTGCGATGCTGTTCCGGGAGGAAGTTGATCAGAAAACGCGTCAAGCCCGCCATCGAACTAAGCTTGTGATTGTCCCACAGGACCCAGCGGAAAATGTCGTAATTTTCATCGCGATCCTTGCCTCCGAACTTGCCCGATTTTTCAGTCACATAAGCTTGAATGGCGCCGGACTGACTGGTGCGGAAATCACCGTCGATCAGGACAGGCGCTTCGCCCATCTCATTGACCTCAGTACGAAACTCAGGTGTGCGCGTTTGACCGTTGAAGAAATCGACAAAGACGGGCTCCCAATCCAACCCGGACATTTCCAGCGCTAAAGCAGCCTTGTAGCTGTTTCCGCTTTCTCCAAAGCAATGAAGTTTGATGCTCATGCGATCGCCCCTCCCAAGGCGCAATTGGCTAGGCCGGATTTGAGTATTTTTGAAAAGATGAAGGTCTGTCAGTAACCTTTGATCAACCATCTTCGAATTCAATGGTCCCGCGGTACAGGCTGGAGAGCCGATGACCGCAAAAGGTGAAGTCGTCCCTGTCCTGGTGGCGAGTGCGCCCTGTGGCAGGGACGCGTCGCCGCTTCATCTTTTCACAAATACTCCCGCCGGAGGCATCCGGCATTTAGGCTAGCGTTGTCATTGTAAGTTCATCGCATTGGCTCATCTTTTCCGTGCCTCAAGCTCAGAGTTGAAGATACGCAAGCGGTGGGTCAGGTTTTCCTCATCAATCACACTGTTGAAATTTTCGAACAAAAAAGACAAAGCCTCACCTTCGTCCAGACCAGCCTCTCGCGCGAACGCTTTGAGCTTGCGATACCCGTCCTCAGTCATGGCGACAGGAAAGCGACGTGTCAGGCGAAAACGCTTTGGCATTTGGGTCCTCCGGTGGTCTGGGTCCGGGCAGGGTTGCCCGAACCCACACTGAGATCAGAAGTTCGCCGCGTCCAGTGCCATTACCGTGTCCGCACCCGTCTGGATGCGCGCCAGATGCATCCTGGTCGCGGGCAAGCGGCGTGCCATGTAGAAGCGGCCGGTGTTGATCTTGGTCTCGTAGAACTCTTTGTCCGATGCACCACCGTCCAGAGCATCTTGTGCCGCTCTCGCCATCTGCGCCCACATCAGGCCCAGGCAAACATGGCCGAACATGTGCATAAAGTCGTACGAACCAGACAGCGCGTTGTTCGGGTTCTTCATGCCTTCCTGCATGAAGTACATGCCAGCTGCCTGCAGATCTTTTGACGCGGCTTTCAGCGGCTCGATGAACGCCTTGTCATACGCTTCGTCCTTGCCGCCGTTTTCCTTGCAGAAGGTTTTGACCATCTCAAAGAACGCCATGACGTGCTTGCCACCGTCCTGCGCCAGTTTCCGGCCAACAAGGTCAAGCGCCTGAACGCCATTTGCGCCTTCGTAGATCATCGCGATACGGGCGTCGCGGGTGTATTGCGACATGCCCCATTCTTCGATGTAGCCATGGCCGCCATAAACCTGTTGCGCCTGCACGGTCATGTCATAGCCCTGATCCGTCAGGAAACCCTTGATGACCGGCGTCAGCAGCGAGATCAGACCATCCGCGTCTTTGTCACCCGAGCGATGCGACTTGTCGAGCATCGTCGCGCCCCAAAGGATGAACGCGCGCGCGCCCTCGGTAAAACTTTTCTGATCCATCAGGTTGCGGCGGATGTCAGGGTGTACGATCAATGGATCGGCAGGGCCGTCCGGGTTCTTCACGCCGGTCACATCGCGGCCCTGAAGGCGGTCCTTGGCATATTCCAGAGCGTTTTGGAACGCGGCCTCGGCCTGTGCCAGACCTTGCATCCCCACACCAAGACGCGCTTCGTTCATCATGGTGAACATGGCGCGCATGCCTTTGTGTTCTTCGCCCAAAAGCCAACCGGTGGCCTCGTCATAGTTCATGACGCAGGTCGAGTTGCCGTGGATGCCCATTTTCTCTTCGATCTTGCCGACCGAGACGCCGTTGCGCTCACCCGGTGTGCCGTCTTCGTTGACGATGTACTTCGGCACGATGAACAGCGACACGCCCTTGATGCCATCAGGGCCACCGGGGATCTTGGCCAGCACCAGGTGGATGATGTTGTCGGCCATGTCGTGATCACCGGACGAGATAAAGATCTTCTGGCCAGAAATCTTATAGCTGCCATCGCCCTGCGGTTCCGCTTTGGTGCGCATCAGGCCCAGATCGGTGCCGCAATGCGGCTCGGTCAGGTTCATGGTCCCGGTCCATTCACAGCTGACCATGTTCGGCAGGTACTTGTTCTTTTGCTCGTCAGTCCCGTGCGCCAGAATCGCAGAGGCCGCGCCATGCGTCAGACCCTGGTACATGGTAAATGCCTGGTTAGACCCCGAGAACATCTCGCCCACGGCGGTGCCCAGTACATAGGGCATGTTCTGGCCGCCATACTCTTCCGGCATGTCGAGGCCAGTCCAGCCACCTTCTTTCATCTGCTCGAAGGCGTCTTTGAAACCGGTAGGAGTGTACACAATACCGTTTTCCAACCGGCACCCTTCGGTGTCCCCTACGACATTCAACGGATGCAGGACGTTGGTGGCTACCTTGCCAGCCTCTTCCAGAACCGCGCCGGTAAACTCGGCTTCCAGTTCGCTATAGCCGGGAATATCCGACTGAGAGATTTTCAGAACGTCGTGCAGGATGAACTGCGTGTCTTTGGTTGGCGCGTTGTAAACGGGCATGTGAAGCTCCCTTAATTCATATGTCCGGATGGCGGGGCGAGGTTACTCGGCCGCCTTCTTTTCCTGTTTCATCGAGGCGATGACTTTCTCGCCCCAGCGCAACTGCTCTTTCAGATCGTCGATGGCTTGCGTCAGCTCGCGGCGGCGTTCTTCCATGTCCGCCAGACGTTCCAACGCGATTTCATATGTGCGGGTCATCTGAGTGACCTGCTGGTCGCCCACATGGTACAGATCCAGAAGTTGTCGGATCTCTTCCAGGCTGAAGCCAAAGCGTTTCCCGCGCAGGATCAGTTTCAGCCGCGCCCGGTCACGTTTGGTGAACAGACGTTTTTGGCCTTCGCGGATCGGGAACAAAAGTTCCTTGGCCTCGTAGAACCGCAAAGTGCGTGGCGTGACATCGTAAGTCTCGCACATCTCGCGGATTGTCATCACATCTTCGGTCATTCGTCATACTCTCGTCACTGGCGTCATGAGACATGAGTTGCGCAGTTGCTTTGAGCTTTACAACACGTGAGTGACGTTTACGTAATTCAGACGCTGCGTCACTTCAAAGTTGACGTAACATCCAAACGCGTAAACGGGCTTTCGCGTAATTTTCTTGCCCTAAGGTCAAGCCTGAGCCCCAGCTTTTGCGTGCAAAAAAGCTGTGCGCACACGCGTGAGGTGTGTCGCAAGACAGAGTGTACAGGAAAGAATTCCGAAGCGAAGGAAGACCTACTTCAGGGACTTTGCTGTTTGGTCGCGCAGGCGCTTCAGTTCGTCCATGGCTTCGTCAAGTTGCTCGCGTTGCTGCTCAAGCTCGCTCATTTGGCGGTCCGCCATCTCAACAAAAGTAGCCATTTGAGCTTCGTTGCCCTGATCCTCATAGATCAAAAGCCATTGGCGAATCTCTTCCAGCGGGAATCCAAACTTGCGGCCACGCATGATCAACTTCATCCGGGCGCATTCCCGCGCGCCGTAAAATCGGGACCGGCCTTCGCGATCTGGTTGCAGAAGTTCGATGTATTCGTAATAGCGCAGGGTGCGCGGTGTTACATCGAACTCGGCGCACATCTCTTTGAATGACAAACGGTTGTTGGACATTCCTAGTCTCCTTGCCAGCAACCTAGGCGGTCCCGATCCCAAGCGCAACAGGTGGGCTTGCCCTTTGCCGAAACAGCGGCTCATAAAGGAAGGGACGAGAACAGGACAAATGCCAATGGTCGACAAGACAGTACTAGCCCGCCAATTTATCGAGGCGATCCCTCATGCGCGGGCCCTGAACCTGACGCTGACCCATATTGGCGAGGGCGAAGCAGAGATCACGCTGCCATACAACGAAGATCTGATCGGAGACCCGCGCACCGGCGTGATCCACGGCGGGGCAATCTCGACCATTTTGGATACGTGCTGCGGTGCTGCGGTGATGAGCCACCCATCGGCACCCGGGGGGACTGCAACCATAGACTTGCGGATCGACTATATGCGCGCGGCAACGCCGGGTCAGACAATCACGGCACGCGCGACCTGCTATCACATCACGCGGAACGTGGCGTTTGTGCGGGCGACTGCCGTTGACAATGACACAGACCTGCCTGTGGCAACCGCTGCCGGGTCCTTTACGGTTGAGGGGAAGTAACATGGCAAGACCGCGGCCTGAACCGATGCAGGTGGTCAAACAACGGCGCGATGCGGCATTGCGCGCGCTGGTTGATGGCGTACCCTATATCCGCTTTCTCGATATCAACTTCGACCGGCGTGGGGATGAACTGACCGGTGTGTTGAATTTCGACGACAAACTGATCGGCAACCCGTTTTTGCCTGCGATTCACGGCGGCGTCACGGCCGCCTTTCTCGAAGTGACCGCTGTCATCACTCTCAGTTGGGAACACATGTTCCCGCGCATCGAGAGTGGTGAGATCGATGGTGAGGCCATCGTGACCGACCCGGACATCCGCTTTCCCAAGACAATCGACTTTACCGTTGATTACCTGCGCTCGGGCCTGCCGCGTGATGCTTACGCAAGGGCTTTTGTCAGCAGGTCGGGGCGGCGTTATGCTTCGGTCCGGGTGGAAGCCTGGCAGGACAATCATGCGAAACTGTTTGCGCAGGCATCAGGGCATTTCCTGATGCCTCAACCCCCCAGAGACAAGAGCTGACGATGCAGGACGCGTCGGCGCCCATCACGCACAGACGGGTGCTGAAGATCGCAGTCCCGATCGTGCTGTCGAACGCGACCGTGCCCATTCTTGGCGCGGTAGACACGGGCGTAGTCGGTCAAATGGGGCAGGCCGCACCTATCGGTGCCGTGGGTATGGGCGCGGTTATACTGGCTTCGATCTATTGGATATTCGGTTTTCTACGCATGGGCACGACCGGTTTGGCTGCCCAAGCGCGCGGGGCAGGTGACGTGGTGGAAACCCGTGCTTTGCTGATCCGGGGCTTGATGTTGGGTGCAGCGGCCGGTGTGTTCTTTGTTCTTGCGCAAGCAGCGGTCTTTGCCGGGGCATTTGCCCTGTCACCTGCCAGCCCCGAGGTTGAGGCATTGACGCGCGCCTATCTCGAGATTCGTATTTGGGGTGCTCCGGCCACCATTGCTTTGTATGCCGTGACCGGATGGCTGATCGCGGTTGAACGGACGCGTGGCGTTTTCGTTCTGCAAATTTGGATGAACGGGCTGAATATCGTTCTGGACCTGTGGTTTGTTCTGGGGCTGGGGTGGGGCGTGGAGGGCGTCGCTGTGGCCACCCTGATCGCCGAGTGGACCGGTTTGGCGCTGGGCCTTTGGCTGTGTCGGGATGGATTCGAAGGTAAAATCTGGCGCGACCGGGCCAGGATTTTCGATGCTGCGCGCCTACGCCGAATGATGCAGGTCAACGGTGACATCATGATCCGATCGGTCCTTTTGACGGGCTCGTTTACGACCTTCCTTTTCGTGGGCGCGGATCTGGGCGACGTGAACCTGGCCGCCAATCAGGTTCTGCTGCAATTCCTTGAGATCACAGCCTTTGCCCTGGACGGGTTCGCCTTTTCAGCCGAGGCGTTGGTCGGCAGTGCGGTTGGTGCGCGGGACCGATATCAACTGCGGCGCGCCAGTATCATGGCATCGCAATGGGGGCTTGGTGGAGCCATATTACTGGGGGCTGTGTTCTTCCTGGCTGGCCCGTCCCTGATTGATCTGATGTCAACCTCGCCCGAGGTGCGTTTGGCCAGCCGTGACTACTTGTTTTGGGCGGCGTTAGCGCCAGTTGTCGGTGTGGCCAGTTGGATGTTTGATGGCATCTACATTGGTGCCACTTGGACCCGCGCCATGCGCAACGCAATGATTCAATCCGTAGCGATCTATGTGGTCGCTCTGTTCGTTCTGGTACCGAGCTTTGGCAATCACGGCCTTTGGGCCGCACTGATGGTTCTGAACATCGCGCGGGGTGCGACGATGGGCTGGCGCTATCCCAAGCTTGAAGCGCAAGTGGCCTAAAGCAAAGCCAACAGGTTCTCCGGCGGACGCCCGATGGCAGCTTTGTCAGCGGCAATGGCCAGAGGCCGTTCGATCAGAATGGGGTTCTCGGCCATGGCGCGGATCAGCTCGTCATCCGATGCGGTTTTTGCCAGCCCCAATTCCTTGAACCGCTTTTCGCCGGTACGCACCATGTCAATTACAGGCAGTCCCAGTGCTTTCTGAGCGGCCCGCAACGCATCGGCCGAGGGCACATCTTCAAGGTATTTTCGCAATGTGATCTGCGCACCCTTTTCTTCCAAAAGCGCCAGTCCGGCGCGGGATTTGGAACAGCGGGGGTTATGCCAGTATTCGATCACAGCCAGTCCTCTCGTTTGCTGCCCACGGCCTCGGCAACGCTGTCATAGCCATCACGCGCCAGCAATTGATCTAGCCCATGCGCGATATCAGCAGCAAGTGAGATCCCACCGTAAACCATGGCGGTATAGAACTGTACAGCAGACGCCCCGGCGCAGATCTTGGCGTAAGCTTGCTCGGCATTGCTGATGCCGCCGACGCCGATCAGCGGGATTGCTCCATCGGTCAACTGGCTCAGCTTCGCCAGCACACGGGTGGATTTTTCGAACAAAGGCGCGCCAGACAATCCTCCGGTTTCCCCTTTATGCGCGCTAAGCAACCCGTCGCGCGACAGGGTGGTGTTGGTGGCAATCACCGCATCCACGCGGGTTTCGCGAGCGACCTCAGCAATGTCCTGCAATTCCGGTTCAGTCAGATCAGGCGCAATTTTCAGAAAGATCGGAAGCGGGCGGGGCAGAGCATGGCGTGTTTCGATCACACCATTCAACAGCGCGGTCAGCGCGGCCTTGCCCTGCAAATCGCGCAGTTTTTCCGTGTTCGGTGACGATACGTTTACGGTGGCAAAATCCAGATGTGCCGCGCAATGGGCCAGAACTTTCGCAAAATCACCAGCGCGGTCTTCGCTGTCTTTATTGGCCCCAAGGTTCAGGCCGATCACTGCGTCTTTGGGGCGCTCTGCCAGCCGTTTGGCCATCACCTCCATGCCTTCGTTGTTGAAACCAAAGCGGTTGATGGCTGCCTTGTCCTCGGTCAGACGAAACAGGCGTGGTTTGGGGTTTCCCGGCTGCGGAAGGGGCGTGACGGCGCCCACCTCGATAAAGCCAAACCCGGCGCGTGATAGGGGGGCGAGAACCTCGCCATTTTTGTCAAAACCAGCGGCCAGACCGACTGGGTTGGGCAGATCCAACCCCGCCACTTTGGTTTTCAGGCGCGGTGTCGTCACCGGTCCCGGCGCGGGTGTCAGCCCGGACTTCAACGCCATGATCGACATGCCATGCGCAGCTTCGGGATCCATGCGGTGCAGGGCGCTCAGCCCCAGTTTTTCAATCAGCTTCATCCGAAGGCCTTTCCGCTTTCCCCGGATCCACACCGGATCAGGCGCGAGGTTTCGACTGCAGCCTGACGGTGGATGACCGCGGCCCGGTACACTGGGTCTGTCACCATTTCAAGGAACGCGTGCGCGGTCGGATAGCGGGCGATAAAGACGGCATCCCAGACCTCATCAACCGGTCCGATGAGAGTTGTTTCAAACACCCCACGCCACAAAATACTTGCCCCGATACGCGCAATAATCGGGGCGGTTTCAGCACCGTATTTCTGATAGGCTTCTGCACCTGTCAGCCCCGCGCCTGCCAATTCATGCGACGCGGGATACTGTGCTACGGCCCGGAATTTAACCAGATTGAGCATTTCGATCGGCTGATTGCGATCCAGCGCTTTGAATGCTTCGAACTGATCCCGATCCGGGTCGATAAAGGATGTCATTCCATGTCCTCGGGGAACTGGTGCACAGCACCGTCAAATGGCAGAGGGCGCGACCAGACAACGTCGCCAAGCCGGATCTGGCGATAGAGATGCGGGAACAGGGCACCGTCCCGAGAAACTTCCCATTTCAGATCGTCGCCCATGGCGTCGGCATTACAGGCCAGTAACGTCAGATCATCCACACCTGCGAAGTGTTTCGCCGCCGTCTCAGCAGCTTGTTCAGCCGTTGAAAAATGGACAAAGCCATCGGTGACATCAATTGGGGCGCCATCTGTTGCGCCCTTGTCTTGCAGGGCGGCCCATTCATCGGCCCGGAAAATTTTGTAAATCAGCATATCGATCTGATGCCCCGCGCGGCGTTCGGAATCAAGCCGGATTTCCTCTTTGACTCTCGCTCTCCATAAGCGCACGATCTTTGAAAATATAAACAGGGAGATTCAGTATGTTGACCCGATTCTTGGCGTCTGCTGCAATTCTTGGCCTAACTGCCGGTATGGCGGCGGCCGAATATAAGTTAACCATTCTGCACACCAACGACATTCACAGCCGCATCGAGTCGATCAATAAATACGACTCAACTTGCGACGCTGAGGATGAAGCGGAAGGCAAATGTTTTGGCGGGGTTGCGCGCCTCAAGACGATCGTTGATTCCCGTCGTGATGCGCTGGCGGATCAGAATGTTCTGCTGCTGGACGCAGGCGATCCTTTCCAAGGGTCGTTGTTCTACACCACTTACAAGGGCGCAGCAGAAGCCGAGTTTATGGAAGCGATCGGCTATGACGTCATGGCCGTGGGGAACCACGAATTCGACGACGGCCCTGAAGGTTTGGCATCGTTCATTGAAACGGTCAGCTTCCCGGTGATTTCAGGCAATCTGGACCTGTCATCGTCGGCCGAGCTGAACGGCAAGGTTGAAAACCATGTTGTGCTTGATATCGGCGGCCAGAAAGTCGGTATCATCTCGGCGCTCGCCACGGATACGGTTGAGACGTCCAGCCCCGGCAAGGACGTTGTGTTTCAGGACGAGATCGAAAGCCTGAAGGCGGATGTGGCGGCACTGCAGGATGAAGGCGTCAACATCATCATCGCCTTGAACCATGTGGGTCTGGCCAAGGATCTTGAGATCGCAGCGCAGGTTCCGGGCCTCGATCTGGTGGTCGGTGGTCATTCGCATACTCTGTTGTCGAACACGCAGGAGGGCGCGGCCGGGTCGTATCCGATGATGGTTGGTGACGTGCCGGTGGTTCAGGCTTACGCGTATTCAAAATACCTGGGCGAGATCACCCTGACCTTTGACGACGACGGCAATCTGATTGCAGCCGAGGGCGAACCCATTCTTCTGGACGCCTCGGTCACGCCTGACGCTGACATCGCTGCCCGCGTGGCCGAAATGGGTGCGCCGATTGAAGAGATGAAGCAACGCGTTGTTGCAAACTCAGGCGCAGCAATTCAGGGCGACAGGTCGATCTGCCGTGTGCAGGAATGTGAAATGGGTAACCTTGTGGCCGACGCGATGCTGGCCCGTGTCGCCGATCAGGGGGCGCAGATTGCAATTGCCAACTCAGGTGGCCTGCGTGCGTCTATCGACGAGGGTGATGTAACCATGGGCGAAGTGCTGACGGTTCTGCCGTTCCAGAACACGCTGTCCACTTTTGAGATCACCGGCCAGACCGTCATCGACGCGTTGGAAAATGGAGTCAGTCAGGTTGAAGAGGTAAAAGGCCGCTTTCCGCAAGTTGCGGGCCTGAGCTTTACCTGGGATCCTAGCGTGGCCCCGAACGAAGGCCGCATCAGCGAAGTCATGGTGGCCGAAGGTGACGGATTTGTTCCGATTGATCCGAACAAGACTTACCTTGTTGTGACCAACAACTATGTGCGCAACGGTGGCGATGGTTATTCGATGTTCGAAGGTGACGACAAGAATGCCTATGACTTCGGCCCCGATCTGGCCGATGTCACAGCCGAATATCTAGCGGAAAACGCGCCGTATCAGCCCTATCTGGACGGGCGTATCAAGCAGAAGTAAATTCTGCCACCTGAAACAAGAAAGCCGCATCCGGGTGATGCGGCTTTTTCTGTTTCACGGCCTGTCAGCTGAAATCGTATTCCGGCCAAAGCGATGGGTCCAAGTCGTCCAGCATAGGGCGCAAATGTTCGGAGACGCTCTGCCATCCACCAATGGATTTGGTTGAGATTTTATTGCGAACCTGATCGATGCTAGCTGTTCTGACCTGTTTGGTGTTTTGCTCGGGTCGCATCATGGCCTCGCTCCATTCAATGCCGCAAAACGCGGCGACCTGTTTGCTGTAGGTCTCCGGGTCGGCCACCAGCTTCTCATAAGGAATGGTCAGGATGTTTTCGCCAAACACGGACTGCCAATGCGCCATGTACTGGCGGTACAAGTTCGCCGAATGAGCAATCGACCGCAGATTTGACGCATAGCGCATCCCGCCTGCAGGAAAGCGGCGAATCCACTTGGACAAGCCGACATCGCGGGGATCTCGCAGCATGTTGATTATCTTGGCATTTGGGAACGCGGCCAGCAGGAACCCCACTCGCTGAAAATTGTGGGGCATCTTGTCGACAAAGGCGACCGAATCCGCGGGGATTGGCGGCATTAGCTTACGGAATTCCTGCGCAAATTCGGTTGCCTTCGCGGCGGTGAAAGCGTTTTTACCGTTCTCGAAGTCTTGGGATAAGTCCGCGCCCAGCATTAACTCGCCACACCCAGCAATATGTGGCGCAGAACTAAGCATCATTTCCATCAGTGTGGTACCAGACCGCGGCTGCCCAAGTACAAAGATCGGTACCGGTGAATCGTTGTTGTCAGAGGTTTGAATGTCTTCGCCGAGCGGGAACAGGCTTGTGATATTGCGAAGTTTTTTCTCTTCTGCAGCAAAGTTATATGGATTGCCGTCGTGCTGAATCGCATTGGCGTAAGCAAATTGCGACAGCGCCGCTTCCAGACCATCGGTTTGGGAAATCAGATGCGCTTTGGCGAACTCAAGCTCCACCAGCACGTTCTCGTTACTGGCGATAGCGATCTCAACTGCGTCCATCAGGTTCACCGCATCCTCCTTGCCGACCATTGTCGACAATTGCAGCAATGTCGGGGCGTGCTCAGGATTTTCCTCAAGGATACGGTGTAGAATCTCGGTAGATGCTTCTTTATCGCCGCTTTGGTGCAGATTTACGGATTTCTGGAAGGAGATCTTAATATTGTTCGGGTCCAGTTCATAGGCACGCGCAATATCACGGGAGTTTTCATCGACAAATCCAATCTTGGAATAGGCTCGGGCCCGCTTGGTCAACAAATCAGCATTGTCGGGGTCATTGGCCAGCTTGTTGGTTGCGTGTTCAATGATCGAACGCCACGATGTACCTTTGAGGTGTATCTCATCCAGAACTCGGTTCAGTTCCTTGTTGTTGGGGAACTGTTCCAATTTTTGTTCGGTGTATTCCAGCGCTTTGGGAAACTGGCCGATCTGCATCAGAGCGTTGGCGAGGTTTTCCACGAATTGCGGATCATCCGGTTTCATCCGCGAGGCTTCGACGAAATGCGGAATGGATTTCTTGTATTGTTTCATCTCGGTCAGAACAAAACCGGCGATGGCGTGAAAGTCCGAGTCCTTGGGGAATTTCTTGACGCCTAGCTGCGCCTTTTTCAAAGCCTGTGGCAACTTTTCTGCTTCCAGAAGGGAAATCGCTTTGCTCTTGAGGGATTGAGTCGTTTGGTTTTTCATGTGACCCGTAAGATCCTGCGCCTGTATCAAGAATGTATCGATGGTTCATTACCCATGTGTGGACGGTTTGCAATAACTCTTCCCAATGACGCCATGGCGCAGCTGTTTTCTGCACGGCCGGCAAATACGCTGCCAGCAGTTCCAAACTTTAATGTTTGTCCGACAAATCAGGTACATGTGGTGCGCAGCGGTGAAACAGGCCGCCATCTGGACGGTTTGCGTTGGGGATTTCTGCCACACTGGTACAAATCTGAAACGGCTGGCCCGTTGTTGATCAATGCGCGGTCCGAGACTTTGGCGAAAAAACCAGCCTTTCGTGAAGCCTGCCGGTCGCGCCGCTGCCTGATCGCGGCCACCGGGTTCTACGAATGGACGAAAACCGATCAGGGCACCCGACTGCCGTGGTACATCCATCGCAAGGATGGAGCCCCGATTGCCTTCGCGGGCGTCTGGCAGGATTGGGGACCACAGGAAAGCCGACAAGGCACCTGCGCTATCGTGACCACAGGTGCAAATGAAAATCTCAAGACAATACACCACCGGATGCCCTTGATCCTTGAGCCTGAAGACTGGCCATTGTGGCTGGGCGAGTCGGGGAAAGGTGCCGCACGGTTGATGCAGCCGGGTGACGAGGGCGTGCTGGCCTACCACCGCGTCGACCCGACGGTGAATTCCAACCGGGCCAGCGGACCCGAACTGATTGAACCTTTCGACGGCTAAGGGCGCATGACCTTTTCTTTCGAAACTCGGCAAGCTAGACCACTGGTATGGCTTTGAAATTCCCTGATCTGACCAAGCTTCACGCGCACAACTTTGATACGGTTATCGACGTGCGCAGCCCGGCCGAGTATGCCGAGGATCATTTGCCGGGTGCTATAAATCTACCGGTTCTGAACAACGAAGAGCGCGCTCGGGTTGGGACCATCTATGTTCAGGAAAGCCCGTTTTTGGCGCGCAAACTGGGGGCCGCGCTTGTGTTCCGCAATGCGGCCAATCACATCGAACAGCGCCTCAGCCATCACGCGGGTAGTTGGAGACCATTGGTCTATTGCTGGCGCGGTGGTCAACGTTCTGGTTCGTTCACCTGGATGTTGCAGCAAATCGGTTGGCGCGCTGACGTGGTCGAAGGCGGCTATCGCACGTACCGCCGGTTGGTGAATGCGTATTTGTACGACGATCCACTACCGCATCGATTGATCGCCCTGGATGGCTATACCGGAACGGCCAAGACGGATCTGTTGGCTCTGTTGCAAAGGTGTGGCGTTCAGGTTCTGGACCTTGAGGCATTGGCCAATCACCGGGGATCTTTGCTGGGGGAAAGGCCAGGCGGACAGCCCGCGCAAAAGGCGTTTGAATCGGCATTGTCCAGCGCGCTGTGCGCAATGGATCCAGCGCGCCCTGTTGTGGTCGAAGCGGAATCTTCGAAAATCGGCAGTCTGATCCTGCCGCCCAGCCTTTGGACCGCGCTATGCGCGGCCCCCAGGGTGCAAATCACAGCACCGATTGAAGCGCGCGCCGCCTATCTGGTGAGGGCCTATGACGACATCCTGTCTGACAGTGATCGTTTGCGGGATCGGCTTTCTCCGCTGCGTTTTCATCGCGGACATGACGTTGTCGATGGGTGGATGCACCTGATCGATGCGGATGAAAAACACGCGCTGACACAGGCGTTGATGGAACAGCACTATGATCCGGCCTACACCAAATCACGGCGGTCGCGGTCCGTACAGGTACTGGCCAACATCAACATTGCGACATTGGACGATGACGGCCTTGCAACGGCAGCGTCTCAAATCGAAAGCCTGTTGAATCAGCTTTGAAGGCGCATGCCCGGAGTATCAGTCAATTCGCCAATGATTACGGCGGGGTACCCTGCGGCCTTCAAGTCCTGAATCAGTGCATCGGCCGCTGCCGCATCGACAGCCGCCAGCAAACCCCCAGCCGTTTGCGGATCGAACAACAAAGCGGCTTTGCCTTCGGCGGGCAGGCCCATGGCAATAGCCCGGTTGTCGGCAAAGATCGTTGACCGCATACCTTGTTCAGACAGCTCCAGCGCACCATCCATCACCTCAATCGCGTCCAGATCAAGCACGGCACCGCAGCCTGAGGCGTCGCAGATACCTTGCAGGTGTCCGGCTAATCCAAACCCGGTCACATCCGTCATCGCATGGGCTTTGGCCATAATACGTGCCGCCTCTCCCTGCGGTTGGGTCATCTGCTGGTAGGCCGCTGCGACCCAGGCTCCGTCCGCTAGACCGGCCATTTCCGCAGCCATCATAACGCCGCTGCCCAAGGGCTTGGTCAGGATCAGACGGTCCCCCGGTTGCCCACCCGCCAATGTTACAGGAGGCGTTTCACAAAGGCCGGTTATCGTAAAGCCGATGGTCATCTCGTCGCCCATGGAACTGTGCCCACCCACGATCTCGGCCCCGGCCTCTTTCATCACCTTGCCTGCGACTGCCATGATTTCTGCCATGGTGCGGCCTTGAAGACTGGCGGACATACGAGGCAGGATGATCGTCGCCGTTGCGGCCTGAGGCGTTGCTCCCATGGCCCAGATATCCCCCAAGGCGTGCACAGCAGCAATGCGCGCCATAAGGGCGGGATCATTGGTGAAAGCCCGCAGGTGATCCGAGGTCATGACTTGCTGAACGCCACCCGCCTGTAACAAAGCCGCATCATCGCCGGGCAGGGGGGTGATGTCTGATCGGACAGGCGCGGGTTGCAATTTCAGAGCGGTCTGCAACGCGTCGCGCCCGACTTTGGCCCCGCATCCTCCGCACATTAGTTTTTCCCCAAGCGTCTCATCCAGCCCAAAGGCCCGGTCGCGTGGTAATGCTGGAAGCTTCATCTGCGGCAGGTTTCGAAACCTATTCATGAAGGTTTGGTCAATGTGGTTCTTCCATTTCCACATGATCGGACCGCTGAAGGATGTCCCCAAACGTTCACCAAGCGCGGATTTGCCGCCCAAAGAAATCAGTTTGAGGTAATCCTTCTGCGGGACATACCTGCGAATCCGTCCCGCCCCCAGCGCGGCACGCAGATTATCAAAAAGAACGGGCGCTTCGCGCACCGCGTAAACGCCTGCCTTGGGGCGCGGATTATCCGACAGGTGGGCGCAATCTCCGGCTGCAAAAACAGCGGGGTCGCTGGATTGAAGATGGCCGTTCACCCGGATGTACCCGTCCTGCAGATCCAGCCCGGTATGTGCGATCCAGTCATAAGGGCGCGCCCCGGCGGCTCCGGTGACGAAATCTGCAGGTATTGCGCGGCCGTCCTTCAGTTCCACGCGATCCGCGTCGATCCGGGTGATCACTGCGTTTTCGATGACGTCCACACCCAGATCCTGCATGGCGCGGCGGATCGTGGCCGCCGCCTTGGGTTTGGTGGCCGTCAGGATCGAGGCATTATCGATCAGCGTGATCCGCGCCGCGCGCCCCTTTGCTTTGAGAGCATGGGCCATGGCCATGACCAATTCGGCCCCGGCAACGCCCCCGCCGATCACCGCGACTGACGCAGGGCCATCGTGATTAAGGTAGTCAGCCCACCGCGCAGCAAATCGGCCCAGAGGTTTGGCTGGAATGGCATGTTCGGCAAAGCCCGGCAGAGCGGGCATGTCCGAAGTGATCCCGACATTGACCGACGCCACATCAAACCCGACCGGCGGGTGTCCGGGAACATGCACCTGATGTGCGTCGGTATCGATCCCCTCAACCGCACCCAGAATGACACGAGCGCCTGCGAAGCGCGCGAGTTTCACCAGATCAATGTCCAATTCCCGGCGATCATAATGTCCGGCGACAAATCCGGGTAGCATCCCGGAATATGGCGCGGTTGGACCGGGGTTGATCACTGTCACCCGTGCCCCGGGCAGGGGGTTCATCCCCCATTTCCGCAAAAGCAACGCATGGGTGTGACCTCCGCCAACAAGAACCAGATCGCGGGTTAAAGGTAGCGGAGGTGAGTGCATTGGGTTAATTCGCGCTATGGTCCGGGACGTCCTCGACCTGCTCGACCGCGTGAGTGGCCCAAAGCTCATCCTCACCCGCATCCGGCAAATCGCTGGGCTTTTCATGACGATGAATGTGCCATTTGGCAATGAACAGGGCCGTGATCGGTGCCGTCAGGAACAAGAAAAGCGTGATCAGAAGCTCATGCAATGACAGTTTGCCTTCCAGCAGGACGGAATGCGTGATCGAGGCCAGAAGCACACCGCCCACGCCCAACGTCGTCGCCTTGGTCGGCGCGTGCAGGCGGGACATAGGGTCTTTTAGCTTGATCATGCCGAAGGAACCGACAAAACCGAAGATGCCCGACATGATCAGGAAAACGGCGATCAGAATTTCGACGAGTAATGTCATGCCGCCCTCACTCGATAATGTTGCCGCGCAACATGAAGCGCGCGTAAGCCACAGTTGAGACGAAGCCGAGCATGGCAATGATCATGGCAGCTTCGAAAAAGATTTCGGTGCCCTGATCCAGACCATACAGGATCATCAGGGCGATGGTGTTGATCACCATCGTATCCAGCGCAAGAACGCGGGTACCAACGCCGTCTGCGGTGATGATCCGCCAAAGGCACATCATGATGGCGGCTCCGAAGCAGGCAAAGGCAAACAAGATGGCATATTCCAAAATCATTCGAAAATCTCCTT
Source organism: Ruegeria sp. HKCCD4315 (assembly GCF_013112245.1). Lineage (NCBI taxonomy): Bacteria > Pseudomonadati > Pseudomonadota > Alphaproteobacteria > Rhodobacterales > Roseobacteraceae > Ruegeria > Ruegeria sp. HKCCD4315. The sequence continues at coordinate 1,035,377 of NZ_WVRN01000001.1, forward strand.
CAGCCTGCGCTCATAACGCTGCTTGATCTGATCGCGCACCTCTTCAGGGTTGGGGGCGTCAAGACAATGCACCAAAAGGTTATGCCCTTGCGCCGACAGATCGCAGCTGACGGTGCCTGGGGTCATGGTTATGGTGCCCGCCAGAACGGTGATCGCCTCTGGCGTGCGCAGTTCCAACGGGACACAGACCCAGTTGGGTTGGCGGTCGGCATCGCGTTTGAACAGGATAATTCGGGCAACGGTGATGTTTGCAATCACAATGTCCCAAAGCACGACCAGCATGTACTCTGCCACCATCGGCCAATTGCGCAGCTTGGGACGATCCGGCCAGTAGGGCTGCGTAATAAAGGGGATGATGATCCCCAAAATCAGACCAAACACCAAAGAGTTCAAAGACCCGTTATTGGCCAGCAGCACCCAGACGAGCGTCAGAAGAAAAGTCAGATGAGGGTGCGGAAAAATCCGGTGTAGCAGTTTCATCATTCTTCCCTTCCCAATACGGCAGAGATGTAGTTTTCGGGCGCAAACAGCTGAGCTGCGGTCTTGCTTGTGTATTCAAGGGCCGGACCTGCAAACAGGGTCAGCAGGATCAAACCCGCCACCAGTCCAAACACGGCTGTGATCGCAAGGCCGAGTTGCGGTTCTGGGGCGACCGGTGCTGGGACCTCTTCGCCCTGGACAGGCTCTTCGATGGTGACGACCTGCGTGTCGTGGCTTTTCCAGAAGATCAACGTTCCCGCGCGCGCCAGCCCAACGATGGTGACAAAAGATCCGATCAGAATAACAGCCCAGACCGCTGTTGCATCCGATGCATCGCGGGACGCGTCCAGAACCAGCAGTTTGCCGATGAAGCCCGAAAGCGGGGGCATACCTGCCATTGCGATGGCTCCGACAAAGAACAGGGCCGAGATCAGGCCGCTCTGTGGCATCGGTGTTGTGGGTGCGATGGCACCGCCGCGACGTTCCATCACCAGATCCGCCACCAGGAATAACAGCGCAGTCGCAAGCGTCGAGTGGAACACGTAGTAGAGTGCAGCCGCCGTCGCATCTGGCGTGAATTGCGAGATTGCGATCAGCAGCGTACCCATCGAAGCGATGGCGCAAAATGCCACCATGCGGGCTATGTGCTGTGATCCCAATATGCCGACGGCCCCAACGGCCAAGGTCAAAAGCGCGGCAGGTTGCAGCCAATCGCCCACCAAACCTTGCGTCGCTTCGACCTCGGGTCCGAAGGCCAGCGTATACATGCGAATGATCGAGTAAGCACCAACTTTGGTCATGATGGCGAACAAGGCAGCCACGGGTAATGGCGCATTGGCGTAGCTGGCAGGAAGCCAGAAATGCAGCGGCAAAACCGCAGCTTTAATGCAGAAGACCAGCAATAGAAGCACTGCGCCAACCCGCAAAAGGGCGGTGTCCTCGGCGGGGATTTCGGCAACGCGCACAGCGATGTCTGCCATGTTCAGCGTACCGGTGACGCCATAGATTGTCCCCAAGGCAAACAGAAACAGGGTCGAGCCCAAGAGGTTGTAAGCCACATACTGCACGCCCGATTTCAATCGAACCGAACCGCCGCCATGGGTCATCAGCCCGTAGGAGGCGATCAGCAGAACTTCGAAGAACACAAACAGGTTGAACGCGTCGCCGGTCAGGAAAGCTCCGCAAACGCCCATAAGCTGGAAATGGAGCAGTGCGTGGAAATGTTTCCCGCGCTCGTCCCAGCCCGACGCTATGGCATAAAGCACAATGGGTAAGGCCAGCAGCGCGGTCAGCAGAACCATCATGGCTGAGAGCCGATCCAACACCATGACAATACCGAAAGGTGCAGGCCAATTGCCCAACTCGTAGACCAGAATTTCACCACCTGACGCTTGCGCGGTGATGGTCAGGGCAATGCCCAGCAGGGCAATGACACCGGCGACCGAGAAGATGCGCTGCAGGTCCAGATGATACCGCAGGACCATGATGATGAACGGGGCCAGGATCGCGGGAAGGACGATCGGCGCAACGATCCAGTGGTTCATGCGTCTTCTCCCGGGGCGTCCACGCTGTCCTGCGGGCTCATGTCTATATGGTCATCCTTTGAAGACAGGTAGGCCGAAAGGGCAATCATCACGATCACGGCCGTCATCCCGAACGAGATCACGATGGCTGTCAGCACCAGCGCCTGTGGCAGCGGGTCGGTATAGGGCACGTCTTCGTATTTGTTCAGAACGGCTGGCGCATTCAGCGCGAGGCGCCCGGTGGCAAACAAGAAGACGTTCACCGCGTAGGTGATCAGGGACAGGCCAAGAATGACTGGGAATGTCCGGCGACGCAGGATCAGGAAAATCCCGGCGGCGGTCATAATGCCTACGGCAGAGGCTACGAGCGCTTCCATCAGGCCTGCTCCTTCTCTTTATCTTCGTCTTGAGGGGCATCCCGCAGTGGGTTGATATCCATTGGGAATTCCTGCGCCATACCCGGCCGCCACGCAAAGCGCGACAGGCTGTCCAGCGCGAGCATCACCGCCCCAAGAACGGCGAGGAAAACGCCCACGTCAAACAGCATGGCCGTGGCCCATTCGAACTCTTCCAGCGGTGGCCAGTTGATGTAACCGAAATCGCTGGTCAGGAAGGGACGTTCGTTGAACCAGGCCCCCAGGCCGGTCGCGGCTGCAATCAGAACACCCCAGCCGATGGTGCCGTGATAGTAGAACCTTTGTCGTTCGATGGCCCACGTATATCCGCTGGCCATGTATTGCATCAGAAAGGCAATTGCGACGACAAGACCAGCGATGAAACCGCCGCCGGGTTGGTTGTGACCCCGGAAGAAAATGTAGGCGCCAACCATCAGGGCGATGGGCATCATCACACGCGTCGCAACCACCATCATCAGCGGATGAGAATCCCCCGATTGCGGCCAATGCGGTTTTCGGTTCAGAAGATAGCCGCGCACATTCGTGCTCAGAACCGCTTCGGTCAAGGCAAAGATGATCAGAGCCGCGATGCCCAGAACGATGATCTCGCCAAAGGTATCAAAGCCCCGGAAGTCGACCAGAATAACGTTCACCACGTTGGTGCCACCACCGCCCTTGTACGAATTCGCCAGATGGAAGTCCGAGATTGTCGGGAAGGCAAAGTCCCGCAGCATGATCGCGTAAATCAGCGCTCCGGTCCCGATACCCGCGACAACAGAAATCGCAGCATCTCGCCACCGTCGTGCGGCTGAACTGTCCCACGGCGTTTCCGTGGGCAGGAAGTTCAGCGACAGAAGCAGCAGGATCATTGTCACCACCTCGACCGAGATCTGGGTCAGAGCCAGATCCGGTGCAGACAGATAGTTGAAGGCGACCGACACGATCAGGCCGACGACGCCGATCAGGACAAGCGACAACAAACGGTTGCGGTGGAACCACATGATCCCCAAGGTCGCGCCAACCAGACAAATCCAGCCGATGATCGGGATGATCTGCGCAGGCAGCGGAACACGTGTTTCAACGCCAATCGTTCCTGTCGAATAGGCGTAGTAGCCCAGACCGACGGTAAAGGCGACGAAGATGATCGCGTAGCGGCTGAGGACACCGTTGTGCAGCTCATCCGTGATCCATTGGCTGAGGCGGGTGAAGGCGTTGATGATCGCTTCGAAAATGACCTTCGCCTCAGGGCGGGGCAGGGCGTTCCATAGCTGCTCACCGCGTTTGTGCATCGACAGCAGGAACAGGCCACCCAGCGTCGCGACAATCGACATGTACAGTGCCGGCACAAAACCGTGCCACAGCTTCAGCGAGTAGTAGGGCAGCTTTTCTCCGCCGATCACCGCGCTGGACACCACGACGACCAAGGGGCCGACGATCGCAGCCGAATAGAGGCCGATCAGAATGACCAGCACGACCAGGAAGGCTGGTGCAATCCACAGACCGACGGGTGGATCATGCGGATGCGCAGGGTAGTCGTCGCGCTGCGGGCCGAGGAACACGTGGCTCACGAAACGGAAGGAATAGGCTGCAGAAAACAGCGATGCCAGCAAGGCCAATCCCGGCACCAGATAATGCGAGTTCAGCCATGTCGTGTGGACGGTCTCCTCCAGCATCATCTCTTTCGACAGGAACCCATTTAGCGGCGGCAGGCCCGCCATCGACAGGGCCGCGATGGTGCCGATTGTAAAGGTGATCGGCATCAGATGCCGCAATCCGCCCAATCGCTTGACGTCACGGGTGCCGGTTTCATGGTCAACGATCCCGGCGGTCATGAATAGGGCGGCTTTGAAGGTCGCGTGGTTGATGATGTGAAACACGGCGGCGACAGCTGCGAACTTGGTGCCAAAACCCAGCAGCATGGTGATCAGGCCCAGATGAGAAACGGTCGAAAACGCAAGCAGCGCCTTTAAGTCATCCTTGAACAGAGCAATCACCGCGCCCAACAGCATGGTCACCAGACCAGTGGTGGCGACAATATAGAACCATGCATCCGTCCCGGCCAAAACCGGCCACATCCGCGCCATCAGAAACAGACCGGCTTTAACCATTGTGGCTGAGTGCAGATAGGCCGAAACCGGCGTGGGTGCCGCCATCGCGTGCGGCAACCAGAAATGGAACGGGAACTGGGCCGATTTTGTGAAGGCGCCCAACAGGATCAGGATCAGCGCGGGCAGGTAGTAGGGCGAAGCCTGGATCAGTTCTTTGTTTTGCAGAATGACGCTCAGATCATATGACCCCACGATGTTTCCCAGGATCAGCATCCCGGCAATCATCGCCAACCCGCCGCCACCCGTAACGGCCAGCGCCATACGCGCGCCTTGGCGACCTTCGGGCAGGTGTTTCCAATAGCCGATCAGCAGGAATGAGCTGAGTGACGTAAGCTCCCAGAAAATAAGCAAAAGCAGGATGTTGTCTGACAGAACGATCCCGACCATCGCGCCCTGAAACAGCAGCAGATAGGTATAGAACTGCCCCATCGGATCTTCGCGCGAGAGGTAGAACCGCGCGTACAGGATGATCAGCAGACCGATGCCCAAAATCAGCAGGGCAAACAAAAACCCTAGTCCGTCCAGCATAAAGTTCGCGTTTAAACCAAGTCCCGGAATCCAATCGAACCGTGCAGTAACAACTTCGCCGCGCATGACCGAAGGGATGTGGATCAAAAGCCCCATCAGGGCGAGAAACGTCGTCAATGCCGCTGCGGATGCAGCCGCGTTTCTGCCTGCACGGATCAGAAGAGCAGGGAACACAGCACCAAGGAAAGGAAGGGCCGCGATAAGGAATAGGGACAAGTGCGATACTCCGGTCTGAGCGGTCAGGATGAAGCCAATTTTGTAAGGATATTTTCTTGACTGTCCAGATATTGTAACTTCTTCACAAAATTCTACTGAAACACTCAACTATACTGCAGCTCTGCGAAAAAATGACGCGATCTTGATCTTGTTCAGGGGTTTAGTGGGCTCCGTTTTCCTCCATCTGTGCTAGATCAACGGGTAGCAAACAGGAGGCATCGCGTGGCCGAACAAGTGAACCGAACCCGCAGATGGGTGTTGATCGGCGGTGGTGCCGCGGTCGCTGCCGGGTTTGCGATCCGGGAATATCGCTTGATCCCGGAAGATCATGGCGGTGGCCGGATCAGTGTAGCTGCAGCTCATGAACAAGCCCGCGAAGGGCACATCCTGCTTGTCGATATTCGAACGCCGCGCGAATGGCGCGCTTCGGGCGTTGGTGAGGGTGCTACTCCGCTTGATATGCGGCGTGAAGATTTCATCGAAGCGCTCTCGCAACTGACTGACGGTAACAAATCGGCACCCGTCGCGCTGATTTGTGCGCGTGGTGTACGCTCGGCACGATTGAGCAATCAGCTCATCGCGGCCGGTTTCGCCAATATCATTGATGTGCCCGAGGGCATGCTGGGCTCGGCGGCTGGGCCGGGTTGGGTTCGGGCCGGACTGCCGGTTCGTCGATATAATGAGGATGCAGGATGATCCGAACACTCAGTCTAACGGCATTTCTTGCCGCAACCGGGCAGGCGGCATTGGCCGGGTGCGCCGGTCAGGATGCTGTATGCGAAACGCCAATGGGCACCTATCACCTCGAATTGCCTGATGCGGATAATCCTCCGATGGTTCTATTCCTGCACGGCTACGGTGGCAGCGGATCGGGCACGATGCGCAATCGCGCGATGGTCGAACCTTTGCTGGAACGTGGCTATGCGGTTATGGCACCTGAGGGTCTGGAACGACCTGATCGGGGCGGCACCAAAAGCTGGAATTTCTATCCCGGGTTTGGCGAACGGGACGAAACTGCCTTTCTGACTGAGGTTGTGCAAGATGCCGCCGACCGGTTCGGCGTCGATCCCGACCGCGTCCTGCTGGGTGGATTTTCGGCAGGGGGCTTCATGGTCAACTATCTGGCCTGTGAGGCCCCTGATACGTTTTCTGCCTACGTTCCCGTCTCGGGCGGGTTCTGGCGTCCGCATCCCGAGGCTTGCGAGGGTCCGATCCGCATGTTCCACACCCATGGCTGGACGGATAATGTGGTGCCCTTGGAAGGTCGCTTGTTGGGTGGCGGGCGTTTCCAGCAGGGTGACATTTTCGCCGGGCTTGAAATCTGGCGAGAAGCAAATGGTTGTGTCGATCATAAACCAAGCAGTTTCACGGTGACTGATGACTTCATGCGCCGTCGCTGGACGGGTTGCACCGAAGGCAGCGCGTTGGAGTTTGCGCTGTTCCCCGCGGGGCACAATGTACCTGCCGGTTGGGCAGACATGATCGTTGATTGGTACGAGGGGTTACCCGGCAGTTGATCATTCCGCCGGGGTCATGCTGCCTTTACCTTCGACCAGCCGCTTGAGTTCATCGCGATAACGGCGGGCCGAGCGCGTGATAGCGGGCTCGCTGAAATCCTCACGCATCCCGACCATCCTGCGTGCAGCGCCCGCTGACACACCGCTGAGGGCCGACAACGGAATTGCAAGTGCCAGGCTAATCGCAATCGGGGCCAGCCAGATCGAAACCAGACCGGACAGGATACCCACGCTCAGCGCTATGCCACTGATCGTTTCCAGCGCATGGCACAAAACCAGAGTGCCCAACCCATAGCTGCCGCCATCACGGGCTTGCGGAGACCAGCCGCGTTGGATGCCAAAGGCGGTGCGGAAGACTGCGATCATCTGTTGCACCATCAAGATCGGAGCATAGAGGATGGACAGCAGAACCTCGGCCAGGAACGACGTCAGAAACTTGCGCGCGCCGCCAAAGTCGGAATAGCGCACACCGCTCAGCGGCAGGGCCAGAACACCAAGGACCTTGGGCGCAAGCAACATGGCGTACATGACCAGAATGATCAGCACGTGCCGGGTCTCCGACATCTCGGGCCATTGCGGGAACAAAGGATTGTCAGGGCTGAAGTAATGCAGGACAGATGCGTCCTGACCCTGACCAATCAACGCCCACATCAACAGCAGGGCGAACCACAAAGGTGACATCAGGTATCCAACCGCACCGTGAAACATGTGAAAACGCGATACGGCACGGAACCCGGTCGATCCAAGCAGTTTCAGGTGTTGCAAATTGCCCTGACACCAGCGGCGGTCCCGCATGGCATGATCGATGAGGGTGGGTGGTGTTTCTTCGTATGATCCGCGAATGCGTGGCAAAAAGCGCACCGCCCAACCGGCGCGGCGCAGCAATCCAGCCTCGACAAAATCGTGGCTCATGATCAGCTTGTCCTGACCGCTGAATGACCGCAACTTGGGCAGGCCAGCGCTGGTGGCAAAAGCCTTGGTGCGGATGATGGCGTTGTGGCCCCAATAATTACCCTCTTGCCCGCACCAACGCGCCAGACCTTCGGCAAAGGCGATGCCATAGACGCCGTTTGCGAATTGCTGCATCCGGGCAAAGACGGACTGTGCGCCTATAAGCTGCGGATAGCTTTGGATCAGCCCCGCGCTGGGATCACGCGCGAGCGCATCAGTCAGTCGATAGATCGCGCGTCCGGTCATCAAGCTGTCGGCATCCAGCACCAACATCGCATCCCAATCCGCGCCCCAGCGGCTGACCCAGTCGGCGATGTTACCCACCTTGCGATCGGTGTTTTGATCGCGGCGGCGATAGTACAACTCCAGCCCCGGTGCCAAAGTGGTACGCAGGGCCTCGACACTGGCCTGTTCCTGCGCCGCTATTTCGGGGTCCCGTGTATCGGAAAGGATGAACATGGCATAATGGTGCTGTCCGCCACGGGTCTGCAAATCTTCCAGCATGGTGCGGGCATTGCCCAGCACGTTCCACGGCACCTCGTTATAAACCGGGGTCAGCAAGGCCACGCGCAATGGCTGCGCGCTGTGGCTTTTCTGAGGGCGATCTTGCCGCGACAGGGACAACATACCCAAAAGAACCGTGCAAACCGTAAACGAGATCCAGAAGAAATTGAACGAGATCAGCGCCAACAGGATGGCTTCGATCAGGTTGATCCCTTCAGCGCTGAACCAATCGCTCATCACCCAAAGCAGGCCCAGTGTTGCCGCCATAGCCGGGGAAAACGCCAACGCGCGCCAAAACCCAGCCGATGAGCCGCGCTTGCCGGACGGCGCATCCGCGTCCCGGAACCGCGCGCCGAAGTTCTGCGCGGGCATCGCCAAAGGGGCTTCTGGCGGCATGATATGCAGATCGCGGCTCATGTGGTCCAACGGTAAAGCCAGACCTCAGAGGCGGGCTGTTTGTCTTTCAGAAGCTGCGCGCGCAGCTCGACATGGTTGCGGTCTCCGGGCTGGAACGAAAAGGCCAGACGCAGGCCACCGGTATCGGGATTGCGTTGCAAAACACCTTCAGAAGTTTCGGCATGGGGCGAGTCAACAAAGATCGAGATCGCGTCGATGTCCTCGAACAGTTCACTGTCTTCAAAGTCAATGACAGCCAGACGGCCCTCGCCGAACGTGTTGTCCCCCATCGCGGTATTGATGACCCGCGGCATAGGCGTGCGCTGAGGTTCTTCACCCCAGATCAGACGATAGGACATGTCGACCTGACTGCCCGCCGCATAAGGCTCAGCCGGGCGCCAATAGGCGACGATATTGTCATAGATTTCCTGATCAGCGGGGATTTCCACCAGCGTCACAGTGCCTTTGCCCCAATCCTGATTGGGTTCGACCCATAAACCGGGGCGCTTGTGATAATTCGCTTCCAGATCGGCATAGTCCGAAAACTCGCGCTTGCGCTGCATCAGGCCAAAACCGCGCGGGTTCGTATCAACAAAAGACGAGATCTGCAGGCGGGTCGGGTTGGCCAGCGGCCGCCACAAAACCTCACCCGCGCCATTGCGGATCAACAATCCGTCACTGTCATGCACGGCGGGGCGGAAATCGTCGAACCGGCTGTGGTTTGTTTGGTCGAACAGGAACATCGACGTGCCCGGCGCAATTCCGACATGGGGCAGCTCTTCGCGCGGGAACAGCGTGGCCTCAACGTCCATGACGCAGTCTGCACCTGCTGTGACGTTGAACCGATAGGCCCCGGTCACGCTGGGGCTGTCCATCAAGGCATGTACAACCATACTGCGCTGGCCGGGTTCGGGGCGCTCCAGCCAAAAGCGGATAAACTCGGGGAATTCCTCGCCATCGGGATCGCCGGTCTTCAGGGCCAGACCTCGGGCGGACAGGCCGTAAACCTCATGCAGACCAATGGCGCGGAAATAGCTTGCCCCTTGCCAGACGCAGAATTCATCTGTATTGCCGGGGCGGTGCATTTCGGTCCGAAGACGCAGTCCAGAAAAGCCCAGCGTATCGTCGATGGGCAATTGCGGGACATCTTCGGACTTGTCGAACATCGCAAGGTCGAAAGCGACTGGCGTGGTCATGCCGTTTTCAACAGTTTCGACCTTTACGGTACGGGGGAAGTACAAGCCAGGAGTGAAGAAATCCACGTTGAACGGGGTTTCGGTCTCGTACCAAAGCGCGCGGTCCAGCCGGAACCGGATCGAGCGGTATTGCTGATAGGTCAGATCCTGCCATTCCTGGGGAACCATATCGCGTTCCGCATAGGGACGGCTGGCCAGATCACGCGCCATCTCGATCACATAGTTACGATCAAAAGGTACTTCGCCGCCCGTCGCATAGGCGGACGGGGCAAAAGCCAAAGCGGTCGTCGAAACGAGGAATGCGCGACGGGTAAAGTTCATTTCTTGGTCTTCCAGGGTTGTGACTTGAACCAAGCTGCCAAATAGGCAACGCCGATGATCATCGCAAAGCCAATCATGTTGGCGACAAAGACACTGGCAACATCTCGCCCAGATTGGTCCAGAGCAACGCCGATCAGGCGGGCTGCGGCCATGGAAAACACAAAGACTGCAAGGGATTGCTGGCCGACCTTCGTGATAACCGCCAGCAGAAGTTGCCAGACACGCGCGCCCACACTGTGCCCGGTTGCAATCAGGCGGTGGCCATGCTCGCCCGCAGCAACCCAACCCAGATAAGCCAGCGACAAGAAGTGGACGTAGCGCAGCAGACCAAATTCGGTTTTTCCACGCAGGTCTTCAGTCAGAGGCCAGCCCTTGCGAATTACTGCACCAAGATCCGGCGCGGCGGTGTTGATCCAGGTGAAGACCTTCCACGACCCGAACGGAGCCGAAAGGACAACAAAGGCAATTGCCACCCAGATCAGGGTTTTCGAAACGGGTGGGGCGGGAATCCAGCCGCGCATGAAGGCGAACCCTGTGAAGAACAGCAATTGCCAACCGAACGGGTTAAAGAACCATTGACGGTCCGACCATGGCTCGGCCGGTAATGCCAATGCGCCGGTCTGAGCAATAAACCAGATGCTGACCGATACTGCTGCCATCAGCCAGAAGCTGACACGATACAGCGCCATGTAAAGCGGCATCAGCGCCAGAACCACAAGATACATCGGCAGGATGTCAAAGTAGTTCGGCACGTACGTCAGTGTGAAAATCCCAACCATCTGCGAGGCTGGATCGTTGAAAAAATGCTGCAGGTTCAGGGACGAGATATAGGTTTTCTCGAACGCACCGGACTGGTCCAGCGCAGCCATGGTCATGGCCACAAAGAAGAACAGACAGATATGCGCCCAGTAAACTTGCCAGATGCGGAACGCCACACGTGCTGTTCCCATCCACCAGCCCTTGCGCAAAAACGCGCCGCCAAAAGCAATGGCAGAGGCCATGCCAGAACAGAACACGAAAATTTCTGTCGCGTCGGAATAACCGAACCGCGCTGGAATCCATTTGGCCCAGGGATCGTTTGGGATATGGGCGATGAGGATGATGAACATCGCAATACCACGGTATAAGTCCAACCGCGGATCGCGCGTACGGGAAGGGGCCGCGGCAGGGGCCGCAGCTGGTGCAAAATCAGAAGCGGGCGATATGGTCGCCATACGTTTTCTGTCCTTCTAGATCGTCTTGTTATTCGGCGGGGACGCTTTGCACGTCGCCGCTATCGCGGGCCGCATCAATCAGGGCGCGGCGTGCGATGGCATAATTGTCTTCGCCTCCGGCACGCTTGGCACGACGGTCGTCCAGAATACGCTCGACCGCGTCCAGACGTCCGGCGCGCAGACCGGAATCGATGGTAATGCGTTCAAATACATCACGTTGCGCGTGGCTGCCACCGGCCAATTGCATCGATCCTCGCGCCGCCAGCAGGTGATCGAAGGCGGTGCCATAATGGCCGTCTCCGAAGGCTTCCAACCCCATGGCTGCGGCAACACCGGGATCAGCCATTCGGCGGGTGGTGTCGTCTTTTGCGTGGGCTGCGTCACGGTTCATGCGGCTCAGCATCTTGGAGGTTGCATCGGCACGATTGTCGCCGGTCAGAGCCAACAGGTAATGCAGGTCCGCGAAGATCAGGCAGCCATCTTCGGTGCGCGCAGCACTCAGATCGGCCAGTTCTTCCCAGCGGTTGCCGACATCCACGCCCTCAAGCTCAAGCCGGGACAGAAGCGAGGTTGCGTTCGAAATGTCGCGGTAATCGTCGGTCTTGTCCTTGCGAATATGGGCGTCATACAGCTCCATCACCTGATCAACCTGACCCAGATCCAGATGCATCAGGGCTTTGTGCCACCAGACGTGATAGCGGAAATTGTTACAGTGCGCCCAGGCATCTTCGCGCCCTGCAAGCCAATCCAAACCCAGCTGCGCGTTGCCGGTCATCTCATGAACATGGGCCACCGCGTGCAGGCCCCAGGCGTCGTCCGACACCATCCACAGCGCCTGACGGCCTGCGATTTCGGCCTTTTCATAGGCGCCGGTTTCCTCCAGCGCGAAAGAGTGACAGCCCAGCAGATAGCCACGGCCCGGATGGTCGGGTTCGTAGGCTGGCATCACACGTTCGATCGACCGGCGCATACCTTCGGCATCGCCCAGAACAAATCGTGTTGCATGGCTCAGTTTCATCGCCAGCGTGTCCTGCGGATCATCACGCAGGACCGCTTCGAATTTCTGCACCGCCTGCGTTTGTTGTCCCGCCAAAAACAGCGCCAAAGCGTCCACGTACAAGCGCTCGCGGGCTGAGATCGGCTGACGTTCCATCGCGGTATTGGCCGCTGCCAGGGCTTCAACCGCGACAGCCATCATCTCGCGTCTGCCCAGCAGCGCCATGAACAGACCTTTGACTGCGTGACCCAGCGCAAAATCAGGTTCAAGCTCAAGCGCTTTGCCCAGATGTTGGGGCGTGACGGCAGCATGCGCCATGAACCCAAGCAGAACACCATTCCAGGCGTCGACCGCAGCCGGCTGGCTCAGAGTGTTCATCTGTCCAAAAACATCTTGTTTCATACTTGGGTCCAATCTGATTGCGGTACTTCACTCTGTTCGATGTAACAGAGTGTGAGAGAGGGACGTAACAGTATCGACCCTGCTCTCGAATTGGTGAAATGCCGTGTGCGAAAAAGGCGAAAAAAACCGCCGATTCAAGAGCATGTTTCAGCGAGTTGCCGCCTAAATGTGCAAGTATTTCAATCCTCGAACGGGTTTTCGGCGCTCAGAACTGCTTCAGTATCCGCTCCACACACCGGGGGCGCACTGCGATATGTTACAGGCGTGCGTGACAGATTGAGCGGATTTCCGATCAGACTGACAGGGCCCGGCTGGGCTTGCATGTCGATCTTCATGTGCCGTGCGGCGACTTGTTCGGTGTTGAAAACCTGATCAAGCGTCTGCACCGGGCCGACCGGAACTTTCAGAGCCTCAAGACCCGAGATGACCTCTTTTGTGTCCAGGGCCTGCATCGAGGGTCGCAAGATGGCGTTCAGCGCGTCCCTATGTTCAAGGCGCGATGGGTTGGTCGCAAAGCGAGGGTCTTCGGCCAGTTCGGATCTTCCTAAAAAGCTACAGAACTTTTTGAATTGTCCGTCATTCCCAACGGCCAGAATCACATGGCCGTCTGCGGTTTCATAAACCTCATAGGGCACGATATTTGGATGTCCGTTGCCGCGCCGCTGGGGAACATTGCCCGAGGTCAGGTAGTTAACACCTTCGTTGATCAGCCACGCAATCTGCGCGTCAACAAGCGCCAGATCGATCTGCTGACCTTCACCGGTCAGGTCTCGGTGGCGCAGCGCGGCCAGAATCCCGACACTCGCATACATGCCACACATTACATCTGCGATACCAACGCCCACCTTCATCGGTGCGCCCTCTGGATCGCCAGTCAGCGACATGATCCCGCCGTAGCCTTGTGCCATCAGGTCGTAACCGGGTTTGCTGGCGTTCGGTCCGGTTTGTCCATAGCCCGAGATCGAGCAGTAGACCAATCCGGGAAACTCTTTCGACAACGTGTCGTAGTCCAGGCCGTATTTGGCCAACCCGCCGGGTTTGAAGTTCTCGATCAGGATATCCGCGTGTGAGGCCAGCCGACGGATTTCGGCCTGACCCTCAGCGGTAGCGATATCCAGCGCGACGGATTTCTTGTTGCGGTTGGCGGACATGAAATAGGCGCTCAGGTCCGAGCGGTTGCCCTCGGCATCTGTCACATAGGGCGGACCCCATTGCCTTGTGTCGTCGCCGCCTGTGCCGGGGTTTTCGATCTTGATAACGCTTGCGCCCAGATCGCCCAACAATTGCGTGCATGTGGGTCCTGCTAGAATCCGGCTAAGATCCAGAACTTTGACGCCCTTCAAGGGGCCTTCAGATGCGGCCATCATAGCCTCCACGCTCAATCTCTGCCGCGATGACAGTAAAAGTGTTTGCCTTTACAGCAGCTTCCAACGCTGCGCGCAATTCTGTCCGGTTTCGAACGGTATGGCTATGTCCACCAAAGGCCCGACCCATGGCAGCGAAGTCGTGGTGACCAAAGTCGACGCCTTTGTTTCCCATTTGTCTTTGACGCTGTTTCAGTTCGATCAGCGCAAGACTTGCGTCGACAAAGACCAAAAAGATCGGATTGCCGCCCATCTCGGCTGCGGTCGACAATTCCCCGGCCACCATCAGAAAACCGGCATCGCCTGAAAAGCTGATGACCGGGCGCTGAGGCTCTGCCAGTTTCAGGCCGATCGCCATTGGAACCGCACATCCCATGGTGCACAGCGCCGAAGACTGGATAAGTCCCCGCTCCTCGCTGCAATTCCACATCTGACTCAGCAAAATACGATGTGCTCCGCTATCTGCGGTTGCCAGAGTTTCAGGGGGCAATACTGCCCGCGTTTCAGCAATAACCGCCGCCGGTCCCCAATCTTCGTCATTCGGGAAGGCCTTTGCCAAAGCGGCTTTGACTTGCCCGGGCTCGCCGTCCGGCCACGTGGCGCGCGCCGGATTGCCCTTGGCGATGGCTTCCAATGTCTCGCCTGTATCGGCCACCAGATTCAGCCCCGCCTGATGCATGTAGTGATCATTGACCACGGCAGAGATATCGATAACGCGTTTGTCTGCGGGGTCCCAAATCTCGCGCCAGCCGGGGCGCATTTCGATTGGGTCATAGCCCAAACACAGCACCAGATCCGACTGTTCGATCAGAGGCACCAGATGCTTGTCCGCCAGCGGCGACAGACCGGCACCGCCCAGACACAAGGGGTGATCTTCAGGGACCACGCCTTTGGCTTTGTAGGTGGTCACAAACGGGATGCCGAAATGTTCCAAAAATGCCTGCACGACGCTGCGCGAGTCGTCATACAGAACATCCAGACCGACTACGGCAATGGGACGTTCGGCCTCTGCCACCCAGCGGCGGGCCTTTTCCAAACACTCGCCCCCGGGGCTGACAGGCGCGATCTTGGTCAAGCGGCGGCGTTTCACCCCGGTCACTGGCGTGTCGGCGACTGAGATCGGAACATCGATATGAACCGGGCCGGGGCGCGGCTGCATCGCCAGCGAGACCGCCTTGTCCGCAATGACATCCGCGCCTTTGGCCGTCAGTGTGAAGGTGCCCTTGGTGATCGAGCGATAGACCTGCGCGTGATCCATGACCTGATGTGTGTAGGTCAACGCTTCATCCGCATCGACACACCCTGTCAGCACGATCATCGGCACACGGTCCTGCAATGCGTTGGCCACCACGTTGATGCCATTCATCGCGCCGGGGCCAAGTGTTGCCACCAATATCGCAGGCGCGCCGTCGCGGTGATGTACGGCCTCAGCCATGAAACCGGCGGAGTTCTCGTGTTTGGTCAGGTGAAAGGTGATACCTGCCTTTTCCAGCGCGTCGACCAATGTCAGAACTTCGCCCCCCGGCATCCCAAAGGCGTGGCGGCACCCTGCTTCGTACAGGCGTTGGGCCAGAAGATCCGCGGCGCGGGGCGAGGGGTCCTGCATAAGTCATGCTCCGAAAAAACCGTTTCAAAGCAGATTGCGGAGGACGCCCCCGGACGCAAGGCGGTTCACGCCAGTGTGACTATTTGACTGCGTCTTGGGCGACAGATTGAAACTTTGTGTCAAGTTCTGCGGCGATGTCCGCCAATGCTTGCCCCCCTTCTGATGCGTAAGGGGCAAAGACAAAGCTGGGGGTTTTGTAGGACAGAGTGGCAGAGCCGTCCTCGTTTTCCGTGACATAAAAGCGGATGGGCGCTTCGATCATCGCATGGGTTGAGGTTTCAAGCACCCGCACCGCGTAGTCGTTGTTGAAAGCTCCGATCACCCGGTTGCCTGGAATGGTGATACCACGCGCGGCCGCTGCCTTGGTGGGGCCAGCCTGCGTCACGACGATCAACCCGTTTTCCTTGATGGCGGCTTTGGTGTCGTCAACCAGCTCGGAATAGGGTTTGTCTGTCGGGTAGACGGCCCAGCCTTCCGGCGCGTCCTGCGACCAGACGGGCGAAGCGATCAGGCAGAGCAGGGGAATAAAGGCTTTCATGATCACGTCTCCGATAGAATGCTGAGACTTTTGTGCCAGACTTAGGCGCGCTGCGCGGTCACAAACGCGTGTTCATCGCGTGCAGTCAAACACTGCGCTTCTTCAGCACATAGATGTCCATGATCCAGCCATGATCTGCTCGTGCTTTGGCACGCGTATCCAGGATCTGTTGGGCGACCAGATCCAGCGGACCGTTGATCAGCAGCTCTTCTTTCATACCCACATACGCGCCCCACCAGATGTCGAATTCCGCCATCTCAAGGGATTGAAACGAGCATTCTCCATCTAACATAACCGCTACTTTTGAGCCGGTTGCGGGCCACCCTTCATCTCTAATGCGGCGGCCTGTTGTGACGACATAAGGCGCACCCAGATCATTGATCGGGATCGCATGGGCCGCGGTCAGCGCTTGCAAGGCAGTAATGCCGGGGATCACTTTCGTGTTGGGTTTGGGGTCCAGCCGTGCAGCGATGCGCAGCGAGCTGTCGTAGAGCGACGGGTCCCCCCAAATCAGCAAGACCACATGTTGTGCCGTTGGGTGGGTATCCATAGCCTCTTGCCAGCGCAGGGCAATGGCATCGTGCCATTCGTCAACTCCGCGCAAATAGCCATCGTCCGCGCGGCGTTTCGGGATATCGAAATATGCGATCTGGGGCGTGGTATCGGTGACTTCTGCAATGATTTCCTCGCGTAGCCCAGCCAGATCGGCTTTATTCTCTCCCTTTCGCGGGATCAGAATCAGATCCGCCGCCCGGATCGCCTGCGCCCCTTGAAAGGTCACATGATCGGGGTTTCCCGTGCCGATGCCGATCAGGCTCAAGTCAATCATCTTCGAACTCCGCCAGCGGGCCATACAGGATCAACGCCGGAGCTTTGCCAATCTCAGATTTCAACTGATCCGCCAACGCGCCGATGGTAGCGCGCTGCAGCTTTTGATCCGGGGTCGACACGGATTCAGCCATCAACGCCGGAGTGTCCAGTGGCAGGCCATGGGCGTTCAACGCTTCAACCAGCAGCGGGAAGGTGCGCTTGCCCATGAACACAACGGTGGTCGCTTGAGAATCCGCCAAAGCAGTCAGGTTCAGATCGTCCGGAAGTTCACCGCTGACGTCGTGACCGGTGACAAATTGCACCCGCCGCGCGGTCAACCGGCGCGTCAGTGGAATGCCTGCCGCCGCTGCTGCTGCGATGGCAGAGGGGATGCCGGGAATGATTTCATAAGCGATTCCAGCTTCACGCAGGGCCACAAGCTCTTCTTCCAGACGTCCGAACATGCCGCCATCGCCAGACTTCAGCCGCACAACGTGCTGGCCGGTCTGGGCATAATCTACCAACAACCGGCTGACATGGTCCTGTTTGGGCGAGGGGCGACCAGCCCGCTTGCCGACACCCACAAGATCCGCATCCTCGCGCGCGTGGCTCAAAATGGGCCCGCTGCTTAGATCGTCGAAAAGAATGGCATCCGCTTTTTGCATCCGGTCCACGGCCTTCAGCGTCAGCAGTTCCGGATCACCGGGGCCCGAGCCGATGAAAGAGACAAAGCCGCTCATGCCGAGGCCTCTGCGATCAGGTGAAAGAAAGTGCCGGTGACGTTGCCGCGCACCGAGCCCGTCTGCGGGCCTTCTGCGCCTTCGGCATCAAACACACGCGCAAGCGGGGCATCAGGTTGGTCCACAATCGAAGAATAGTGGAATTCGTGCCCGCGCAGTGCAGCGCCTTCAGCAAAACCGGGCATCTGTGCCAGCAATTCAGCCTTGCGGTAACCAAGGTTGAACTTGCGCTTTTGATACGACGTCACCAGTCCCAGCAAACCCGCCATTTCATGCCGTGCGCCATCCTTGTCGATCAGCGCTGTCCCAAGCGCCATATAGCCCCCGCATTCCCCATGAACCGGCTTGGTCTCGGCATGTTTGCGCAGACCCGTCAGGAATGTGTTCGCTGCCGCCAGCGTTCCGGCGTGCAACTCAGGGTATCCACCGGGCAGCCAAATCAGATCGGCATTCGTCGCCGGGGCTTCATTTGCCAGTGGCGAGAAAGGCAGGATTTCGGCCCCAGCCGCGCGCCAGCCTTCCAGCAGGTGCGGATAGGTGAACGAAAAGGCCGCATCCCGAGCCAGAGCAATCCGCTGAGCAGGAGGGCGCGGCAGCGCGGCTGACGATGGCCCGCCGGGGCCTGTGGAAGCCGCCCGCTTGATCGCCTCAAGATCAACATGTTCGCGCAGAAACGCCGCATAGCCAACGATTGCGCTTTCCAGATCCGGATGCTCAACGGCCTGGATCAGACCCAAATGCCGTTCGGGTAGGGTCAGGTCACCCCGGCGCGGCAACACGCCCAGCACCGGCAATCCTGCGCGTTCCATGCCCAGTCGGGTCAAACGCTCGTGCCGGGGGCTGGCGCAGCGGTTCAGGATCACTCCGGCAAAGGGCAGATCGGGGTTGTACATCTTGAACCCCAACGCCGTGGCTGCCGCCGATTGCGCTTGACCGCCGACGTCCAGAACCAGAACCACAGGCCACCCCATGCGCGCAGCGGTTTCAGCACTTGACCCGTGGCCCAGTTCTCCGGGTTTGGCGACACCATCGAACAGCCCCATCGAACCTTCGGCCACAACGATATCCGCGCCCTCGGCCTGCGCTGAAATCGCGCTCAGCAAAGGATCGCCCATCGCCCAGCTGTCCAGGTTGAACGAGGCACGGCCCGCTGCCGCCCGATGGAACGCAGGATCAATGTAATCCGGCCCGCTTTTGAACGGTTGCACGGTCAGACCATCCTCAGCCAGCGCCCGCAACAGGCCCAGCATCACCGTTGTCTTGCCGGTGCCCGACGACGGGGCCGAGATCAGAACGCCTGGGGGATTAGTCATCGCCATGGCTCCAGCTGGACCACGGGCTATCCGCGCTTTGAGGGCGGTAGCGGCGGTCATAGGTCTTGGAATACAGGCAGCTTTCGTCAAAGCCTTCGCCCGCCAGCGCCGGGCCGACCATGATCAATGCAGTGCGTGAGATTTTCTCGTCCAGCGCGTCTTTGAGTGTTTCCAACGTGGCTCGAATGATCTGCTCGTCCGGCCAGCTGGCGCGGTAAACTACGGCTACCGGGCAATCTGCTCCATAGGCTGGTGTCAGATCGGCGATCACCTTGTCCAGATTGCCGATCGACAAGTGAATGGCCAGCGTCGCCCCTGTGCGCGCGAAGTTTTCCAGCGTCTCGCCTTCGGGCATCGAGGATGCTCGTCCCGGCGTCCGGGTCAGCACCACGGATTGCGCCAGACCCGGCAACGTCAGCTCCGTACCCAGCGCAGCAGCGGCAGCGGCAAACGACGGCACGCCCGGTGTGACGCTGACCGGGATGCCCATCTCTTTCAGGCGGCGGATTTGCTCACCCATAGCCGACCAGACCGACAGATCACCCGAATGCAGGCGCGCCACATCCTGACCCACTTTATGGGCCGCGTCGATCTCGGCCATGATCTGATCCAGATCCATGGGCGCGGTGTTGATGATCTTTGCGCCCTCGGGACAGTGGCTCAGGATCTCTTCGGGCACCAGTGAACCAGCATAAAGGCACACGGGGCAGGATGCGATGATATCGCGCCCGCGCAGCGTCAACAGGTCGGCAGCGCCCGGTCCGGCGCCGATGAAATGAACGGTCATGTTTGTCCTCCGATGGCTATGGCGCAGGTCGCCAGCCGGTCGTCTGAAATCTGTCTGGGTGAGAGCAGCCGCGCGCCCAAGCCAAATAGCTTTTCGGCGGCGGCCAATGCGGATGCTTCGGCCACGCTTCCGGTGCCATAGGTGGCACGGCTGCGGGTCGAGCAGGTGAGTGTGCGTTGCCCGGCCAAATCGGCTGCGGCAATGAAATGCACGGGCAGAGACACCTCTTCTGCAAAAGATGTCAGTGCTGAATGGCCTTCCTTGTCGGTTACAGTCGCCAAGGCTGCCACATCATGGTTCGCAGTCGCCGCGTTAAATGCTTCACGCAAGCTATCTTCTGTTGCAGCAGAGGAGAAACCGAGGCCAGCAACGATCATAGCGTTACGCTCCACTGCACCACCGGATAGGCGGATTTCCAGCCGCGCCTCTGTCCCAGCGGGGCGGAATGTGCCAGTTCTATCCGAAGCAGGTCACCGCCCAAGTCTTCGTGCCAACGTGCCAGCAGGGCCTCGCTTTCCAATGTGACAGCGTTGGCTACAAGGCGCGTGCCTTTGGGAAGCGCATCGCGCAGCCACGCCAGCAGATTGGCGCTCAATCCTCCGCCGATGAAAACGACATCCGGCAGGTCGACACCGGACAGCGCTTTTGGTGCGGTTCCGTGTACTACATTCAATCGATCTTGCCCCAACGTATCTGCATTTCGGCGGATTCGCTCAGCCCGGTCGGCACGGGGCTCAATACACGTCGCGGAAAGGGTCGGATCACACATCAGCCATTCGATGCTTATTGAACCTGTGCCGCCACCGATATCCCACAGATGTTCGCCCCGTTGCGGGGCAAGCGCTGAGAGGGTCAGCGCTCGGATGGGACGTTTGGTGATCTGCCCGTCGGTTTCAAAGATGTCATCGGGTTTGCCAGACGCTTTGGACAGCGCAGGACCTGCGCCGGTGACGTCCAGGCCAACGCAGACGGGGTGGTCGAACGTGCCAGGAAGGGCCTCGGTCAGAGTGACGGTTTGAGAGTTTTCGCGCGGGCCGCCCAAAGCCTGCATCACGTGCAGGGAAGAATCTGCAAAACCGGTTTCAGTCAGGTATGTTGCCAGTTCCGCCACAGCCTTTCCGTCGCGCAACAACAGAATCGCGCGCAGACCCGGGGCCAGATGGGGGCGCAGCCGGGTCAGCGGCGCGGCGTGCAGGCCAAAGGTCAAAGTGCTTTCCAAGGGCCAGCCGAGCCGGGCAGCGGCCAGCGAAAAGGTGGATTGGCCGGGCAGGGCGGTCCATTCACCGGCATCGAAGTTGCGCGCAATGACAGACCCCGCGCCAAACCAGAACGGATCGCCCGAGGCCAGAACTACAGTTTGCTTTCCGCGCAGCCCTTGCAGGATCGGCAAACCATCCGAGAAGGGCACCGGCCATTCAATGCGTTCCGCCCCGGTTTCGGGCAGCAGTGACAGGTGGCGTGGTGGCCCCATGATCACTTCGGCCCGGTCCAGCACTTGACGGCTTGTTGGCGACAGGCCATCAAGCCCATCTTCGCCCAGCCCCAGAACTGTCAGCCACGGAGCATCAGACATGACCAACCTCCTGATCCCCGATGTGCTGATCCTTGGCGGCACGACCGAGGCCAACGCCTTGGCTAAAACCTTTTCGGAACAACGGATTACGGCCGTCTATTCCTACGCGGGACGAGTGGAAGCGCCACGCCCGCAGCCTTTGCCAGTACGTGTTGGCGGTTACGGCGGGTCGGAAGGTCTGGCAGATTACATCCGCGACAACGCCATCACTCATGTCGTGGACGCAACCCATCCGTTTGCGGCCCAGATGAGCCGGAATGCGATCGAGGCGTGTCGGGCAACGCAGACGCCCCTGGCCGCGCTGACCCGCGCGGCGTGGACGCCGCAGACCGGCGATAACTGGCATCACGTCCCTGACATCGCGGCGGCTGTCGATGCACTGTCCGGGGACGCACAGCGGGTTTTCCTGGCCGTTGGCCGTATGCATCTTGAGGATTTTGCAGCCCAGCCCCAGCACATTTATCTGCTGCGTCTGGTGGATGACACCGACAGCTTGCCCTTGCCGAATGCCGAAGTTGTCGTTGCCAGAGGGCCCTTTACCGAAGCCGACGATCGCGAGCTGATGCAGCGCCATGGGACGCAGCTTGTTGTCTCCAAGAACGCAGGAGGCACCGGTGCGCGGGCCAAGCTGGACGCGGCGCGCGCATTGGGCCTGCCTGTGCTGATGATCGACCGCCCGGTTCTGCCACAACGGACCGAGCTTACGACTGTCGCTCAGGTTTTGGACTGGCTGTCTCATCCCTGATCCTCATCAGGGGTGAAGCGAGGGGTGTACACGATTGGTGCGCCTTTGCGCTCGATCACGCGGGTGCGGGACGAACCCACAATGACCACTGTCTGCATATCCGCCATCTCGGGTGTGGCTTCGGCAAGCGTCGAAATCCGGATCGCCTCGTCCGCCCGCGAAACCGCGCGAGCGAACATAATCAGGCGCTCGGGCTCACATTCGTCGCGCAGGATTTCGAGTGTTTTTACAAACCCTTCCGGGCGAGACTTTGAGCGTGGGTTGTAGAAGGCCATCGAAAAATCGGCCTGTGCCGCCAGACGCAACCGCTTTTCGATTAATGACCAGGGTTTCAAGTTGTCGCTGAGGTTGATGGCGCAGAAATCATGCCCCATGGGCGCACCCGCCCGCGCAGATGCGGCCAGCATCGCGGTGATACCCGGCAGTACATCGATCTGAAGATCGCGCCATTCTGCAGGGCCGCTCTCCAGCGCCTCAAAGACGGCTGCGGCCATGGCAAACACACCGGGGTCGCCCGAGGATACGACAACAACTTTCTTGCCCTCAGCTGCCATTTGCAATGCATGTTGAGAGCGGTCGATTTCGACCCGGTTATCACTTGCGTGCAAGGTCAGGCCGGGGCGTTCGGCCACACGGGCCACATACGGGATGTAACCTACCACATCGGTGGCCTCTTCCAGCGCCGCAGTAACTTCTGGTGTCACCAGTGCCTCATCACCCGGTCCCAACCCTGCAATCTTGACCCAACCGCTCATGGCCGCCGTCCCTGGCCATGCACCACGATGATCGAGAAATACGGGGTGATCTTTTCGCAAGCCTCCGACAGTTTTGTCACCGTCTGGTTCGGCATTTGCGCGTATTCGACGATCCACGCCCGGTCATAAAGACCTGAGGTTTTCAAGGCCCGCTTCACCTTGTCGATGTTCCGCCCGATCTTCATCACAACCAGCGCATCGGTCTGCGCCATACGCTCGGCCAAAGTGTCTTCCGGCAAGGTGCCAACCAGCACGGTCAGTACGTCATCACCCCATGTGATCGGGTCACCTGTCGCGGTCCACGCACCGGACATGCCGGTGATTGCAGGCACAACCTCCACCGGAGCTTCATGGCGCAACCGGTTGTAAAGATGCATGAACGAGCCATAGAAGAACGGATCGCCTTCGCACAAAACCACAACGTCCTCGCCCTGTTCGGACAGTGTTTTCAGATGGGCAGTGCAATCCTCGTAGAACGCGGCCAGCAATTCATTGTAACGTGGGTCCGTGACGGGGATCTCGGTGGTTACGGGATATTCCATCGGAAATTCCACCGCACCTTCAGGGATCATTCCGTTGACGATCTTGCGGGCCTGACCGCTGCGGCCTGGCTTACGGAAGAAAGCCACGTGCTTGGCGTTGCGCAACAGGCGATCCGCCCGGACGCTCATCAGGTCCGGGTCGCCGGGGCCAAGCCCCACGCCATATATCGTGCCCATGCTCATTCTGCCCGGCTTGCGATGGCGTTGACGGCTGCCACGGTGATGGCGCTGCCGCCCAGACGACCTTTGACAATGCAGGACGGCACCGGTTGTGCCTCCCACAGGGCATCCTTGGATTCTACCGCGCCGACAAAGCCCACGGGGCAGCCAATGATCGCGGCGGGGCGCGGGCAATCAGGGTCTTCCAACATGTTCAGAAGGTGAAACAGGGCCGTCGGTGCGTTGCCGATGGCGACCAGCGCGCCTTCCAGATGCGGCCGCCACAGTTCCAGCGCAGCAGCAGAGCGGGTGTTGCTCATCTCGGCGGCCAAAGGGCGCACGCGTTCATCGTGCAGGGTGCAGATCACTTCGTTATCGGCGGGCAGCCGGAAGCGGGTCACACCTTCGCTGACCATACGCGCATCACACAGGATCGGTGCACCGTTTTCCAAGGCCGTGCGGGCAGCCGTCACAAAACCAGGCGAGAAATGGACGAACTCTTCCAGCCCGACCATGCCCGCGGCGTGGATCATCCGGACGGCGACCTGCTCTTCATCGGCATCAAAACGGGCCAGATCAGCCTCGGACCGGATGGTGGCAAAGCTTTCCTTGTAGATCGCCGCGCCATCGGTTTCGTATGTGTAGGGCATCAGGTGAAGTCCATAGTCATGAGTGTTTCGGGGTCGAGCCCGCGCTGGCAGGGCTCATCCCCTGCGCGGCCCTGTTTTACAAGATCAAATCGTCCGTTTGCGCCCACCAATGTGATGTCGGCAGGCCCCATCCGGGCACAGCCCTTGGCACAGCCCGAGACATGCAGGCGTCCGGGTATGCGCGCAGCCAAGGCACGGGCGATGTCGCGGGTTTCCACCTGCGCCTGCGGGCAGAACGGTGCGCCGGGGCAGGCGTCGGTGGTCATCAGCGGGTCAGAGGCGTCCGTGACAAACTCTGTTGCGGGTATCGCCGCCCCGCCTTCCAGCAGGATCAGCCGCCACGGCGTGACACGCAGGGCAGCCGCGCCGCTGTCGTCAATCAGATCATAAAGTTTGCGCGCAGGCAGCGATCCAAAAGCTGCGCCGTACAGCGCGCCCAGATCACATGGGCCAGGTTGCAGTTTTGAGCCGACGGGACCCGGCGCATGCCCTTGCCATTCCTGCGGCAACGAGTCGATGACCCGCGCCATGCGGCGAGTTTCGGACGTGTATGTCTTTGAAAACCACATGGCTAACGCGATCGCATGATCAATGGCGTCGGCCTCGGTCACGGGCCGCCCGGTTTCGCAGCCATCGGCGCGCAGGATTAGGCCGTCAACGCCTGTTTCCAGACGAATATCCGCTGAATCCGCGTTCAAAAGCCGCGCGGGTCCGGTGTCGATGGCAAAACCGAACTTGGCGGGCAGGGCAGGCAACTCTGCCAACCGGTCGATCAGTTCCTGGGTGAGGCGCGCAGTCAAATCACCGGCCTGATACAGCGGTGTGACCAGAATATTGCGTCGCACCTCGATGCCGGGTTCCGCATCCAGAAGGTTCAGCGCTGCAAGCTCCTTAAGCAGCGGCTGATGGTCATAGTCCTCCACGCCCCGCAATTGCAGATTGGCACGGTTGGTCAAGTCGATCGACCCGTTGCCAAACCGATCTGCAAGGTCGCACAGACCCAATGCCTGATCCGCTGTCAGACGCGCCAGCCGGGGCCGGACCCGCACGACCAACCCGTCGCCGGACATCATTGGACGATGGGCACCGGGGCACCAACCCTGCACGATAGGAGCGCTCATGTCAGGCCCTCCAGATCCGCCCGGATCGAGTTTCGACGGGTGTTCCAAAGCCCGGCCTCAAGCAACGCGCGGAACCGGTCCTGCATTGCTTGATGGGCCAGGGGATTGGCCTCTTGCAGGAAGGTGTCCACTTCTTCGTTGCCCAAAGTGGCATCGTGGTAAAGATCGAACAGATGTGGTGCGACCGTCCCGGACAGATGGGCGAAGGATGCCATGTGATCAAGCGTCGCCGCGATTTCAGCCGCGCCCCGGAAGCCATGCCGCTGCATCCCTGCGATCCAGTTGGGATTTGCGGCGCGGGCGTGAACGACACGGCTGATCTCTTCCGGCAGGGTTCGGGCGCGGGGGGTTTCGGGGTTTGTGTTGTCCAGATGGTAAAGCTGCACGCTACCTCCGGTGATTTTCTTGGCTGCCGCAAATCCGGCCTCATGCGTGGCATAGTCATTGGCCAGCAGCAGATCGGTTTCGGTCAGATCCTGCAGGTGAACAAAGCTGTCAGCATTGGCCACGCGCTGGGTGATGCCGTCTTTGTCCTGTGCGATGTGTTCGCCTTCCAGCGCGAAAGAACTGGCTTCCAGCCAAGCCTCACCCGCCTGGGCGCGCGCTTCGTCGGTGTAGACTTCGGACAATTGGGTCATGTTGACGCCATAACTCCCGGGCGCCGGGCCGTAGACGCGGGCCGTAGGGGCCAAGCCTGCATAGGGGTTCCAGTCCGGTGCTTCGTCACGCGCAGACAGAGCACGAACGGCTTGGCCGTATAGCGCCGAAAGGGTCGGGAACACATCCCGGAACAGGCCCGACACGCGCAGGGTGACGTCCAGACGCGGGCGGCTGAGATCGGTAATCGGCAGGACTTCGACGCCCGACACCCGTTCGGAACCCTTGTCCCAAACGGGTTTGACGCCCAGCAGATGCAGCGCCATGGCAAATTCTTCACCCGCGGTGCGCATGGTGGCCGAGCCCCACAGGTCTACAATCAGCCCTTTGGGGTAATCGCCTTCTTCTTGCAGATGGCGGCGCACAAGTTCTTCAGCCAGTTTGACGCCCTGCGCATATGCTGCGCGGGTCGGGACCGAGCGTGGGTCGGTAGTATAAAGGTTTCGCCCGGTCGGCAGCACGTCCGACCGCCCACGATACGGAGAGCCGGATTGACCAGCCTCGATCCGTTTGCCCGCGAGCGCGTCGATCAGAGCACTTCGTTCGGCATGGGCCGAAGCCGTTGGGTCAAAATTGCCTGTCACTTCGGGCACGCGACCAAAGATATGTAGCCCGTCACCGAATTGGCTTTCCTTGATGTCACAGACAAAGCGGTCGATCCGGGTGATCGCCTCGGCTGTGCAGGTGGCTTGATCGAGGCCAAGATCGTTTTCCAGCCCGATGGCCTGCGCTTCGTCCCGGATATCTTCTTGCAAACGGTCGCGGCGCTTGGGGTCTAACCCGTCTGCGTTCGAGAACTCATCCAGCAGCGACTCCAACCGCACCATCCGGTCCGGCGTCCCGCTTTCCTTCATCGGCGGTGGGATGTGGCCCAGCGTGACGGCCCCGATCCGACGCTTGGCCTGCGCGGCTTCGCCGGGGTCGTTGACGATAAACGGGTAGATCACTGGCAGGTCGCGGATCAGCGCTTCGGGCCAGCAATCGGCAGACAGGGCCACAGATTTGCCGGGCAACCATTCCAGAGTGCCATGCGCACCGATATGGATTAGCGCGTCCGCACCAAGACCTTTGCGCAACCACAGATAAAAGGCGACATAGCTGTGACGGGGCGTGCGCGACAAGTCGTGATAATCGTCATCGCGCAGTTCCGGTGTACCGCGTTCGGGTTGCAACGCGACCAGAGCTTGACCACGGCGCAGTGCTGTGAAGTGGAACGCGCCATCTGCAAAGGCCGGATCGTCTTCGCATTTGCCCCAAACTGTTTGAAGGTCGGTTCGCAACTGCTCGGGCAGATCGGTCAGCGCTTGCAAGTACTCGTCCAGCGGCCATGAAATCCGGGCGTCCAACAGTGTTTCAGCAATCGGCTCTGCTGGCGCGGTGTCATAGCCCTCGTTCTGTAGATCGCATAGCATCGCCTCGGCAGATGCCAGCGCGTCCAGACCTACCGCATGGGCCATCTGCCAGTCTTTGCCGGGATAGGTCGACAGCACCAACGCTGGGATCTGATCCGCCTTCGGTTTGTCGTTCAGGTGCAGCCAGCCTGATACCCGGTCGATAATG
Organism: Ruegeria sp. HKCCD4315; assembly: GCF_013112245.1. Taxonomy (NCBI): domain Bacteria; kingdom Pseudomonadati; phylum Pseudomonadota; class Alphaproteobacteria; order Rhodobacterales; family Roseobacteraceae; genus Ruegeria; species Ruegeria sp. HKCCD4315. The sequence continues at coordinate 1,063,045 of NZ_WVRN01000001.1, forward strand.
GCTTCGATCCGTTCGGCCTCGGCCCGGTGGGCAAAGCGGGAGTATTCCAGATGAGGATCGCGTTTGCCCGGTTCTTTGAACGAAGCGATGCCCGCCGAAATCCGCCCGTCTACCTCGGGCAAGACAACATGCATGGCAAGGTCGGCAGGTGAGAGACCGCGTTCCGCCTCAGCCCAGGCTTTGCGGCGCGAGGTGGCCAGAGCGACCTGAAACACCGGCACATTGGCGGCATCCAGCGGAGACGTGCCCGACGCGCCTTTGCCCGAAAAGGACGTTGCGTTGATGATGGCAGCGGGGGTCAACGCCCCAAGCGTCTCGCGCAACCAATCGGCAGCAGTTGGCGCTTTGAGCGAAGGCGCGAACAGGCCCACTGCCGCAAATCCGCGCGCACGCAAGCTGCGGATCAGAGCTGCGACTGGGGCAGTGTCGGCCGACGTCAGGTAGGCGCGGTAAAACGTGACGACGATACGTTTTGCGTCGCCTTCGAACGCGGTATCCGTTGGGATTACACCACGATCCGGGCACCATGCGCCGCATTCAGGCAGGGTCTTTGCGCCCATCACCGGCCCGGCATAAAGCCCGGCTGCCAAGGCCATCTGGGCCAATGCCGCTTGCGCCGCGACCTCGCCACCGGTGTCGCACAGATGGGCCAAACGGCGTAGCGTTGAAACGGGCAGGGTGGAATAGTCATCCAGCCGCGTATCTTCGCGCCCATCCGCGGGCAGAATGGCAAGCGCGATACCCTTGGCCTGCGCCAGCGCCAGAACCTGTTGCAAGCCGTAGGACCAGTAAGGCACGCCGCCGATCAGGCGGATCAGAATGCCCTTGGCGCCGTCCAACGTCTGCTCGACATAAGTGTCGACGGACAGAGGGTGTTTGAGAGCGGTCAAATTGGCCAGTCGAAGCGTTGGCATTCGACCCTCGGTTCCGCCGCCACGATGCCAGCCCGCCGCGAAAGCGCCGAGGTCGCTGTCCGAGAAGGACAAAACAACCAGATCCGCCGGGCTTTGGCCCAGATCGGTTGGGGTCTCGGTTTCCTCGAGCCCGTGGCTTTCGCGGAAGACGACGTGCATGGTTTACTCGGCAGCCTCGGTGACGCCCGCGAGGATCGCGTGGATTTCGGCCTCTTTGATGTCGTCATGCTCGGCGATAACAACCAGACGCGAACGGCGCTCTTCCTCTGGTCCCCATGGGCGGTCATATTGGTGACGGACGCGTGTGCCCACAGCCTGAACCAGCAGGCGCATGGGTTTGCCCTGTACTGCCGCATAACCTTTGACCCGCAGGATGTTCAGCTCGGTCGCCAGACGTTCGATCTTGGCGACCAGATCGGCTGGATCGGTTTGTTCCGGCAACTCGACGATGATGCTTTCGAAATCGTCATGTTCGTGATCGTGATGACCGTCGTGGTGCGACGGACGTGCATCCATGTCGTCTTCGGCTGCGGCTTCCAGACCCAGTACAACGCGGACATCCACAACGCCCTCGGCGACTTCGACAACAGGCAGGGGGCGCGGTGCTTCGGAGGCGATGACTTCCTTGGCCTTGGCCACACCTTCGGGTCCTGCAAGATCAGGCTTGGTCAACAGGATGATGTCGGCGCAAGAGATCTGATCCTCAAACACCTCGGACAGGGGCGTTTCGTGATCGATCGAGTCGTCGGCGAGGCGTTGGGCATCGACAGCTTCGACATTCGGGGCAAAGCGACCGGCGGCGACGGCCTCGGCATCGGCCAGAGCGATCACGCCATCGACAGTGATCTTTGAGCGGATATCCGGCCAGTCGAACGCTTTCAGCAGCGGCTTGGGCAGGGCGAGGCCAGAGGTTTCGATCAGGATGTGCTCGGGGCGCGGTTCCAGCGCCATCAGCGCCTCGATGGTCGGGATGAAGTCATCCGCGACGGTGCAGCAGATGCAGCCGTTTGCCAGCTCCATGATGTTTTCCGCAGGGCAATCCGGGATGGCGCAGGATTTCAGGATATCGCCATCCACGCCCACATCGCCAAACTCGTTGACGACAACAGCCAGACGTTTGCCCTGCGGGTTCTGCATCAGGTGTTTGACCAGCGTGGTTTTGCCCGAGCCCAGAAAGCCGGTGATCACGGTGACGGGAAGTTTTTCGAGATTCGACATGTCAGGCTCCAATCGGGGGAATGCGCGAAGCGCAGTTTTTGCGGAAATGTTCAGGGCGCTCGCGCCATTTCACCAGGCCATCTTCGGTGGCCAGATACTTGGTTGCGCCGTCGACGATTACATCGACATGGTCCACTTCGTTCAGGTTTTCGTAAACGAAGGTCCAGCGATCGGGGCCACCGCGCAGCACGATAGAACAGCCCTGATCGCAGTTCGAAAGGCATTCGACAGGTTTCAGGGTGATGCCTTCAGGCAGTTCGGCTTGTTCCAATGCCTGGTGCAGCAAAGTGCCGGGGCGTTGCGCATCGTCTTCGATGGGCAGCCCGCGGCGGCAGGTCGTGCAGACCAGCAGTTCGACCGGTGTGGTCTCAGTCATGTCTCTCATCCCCCCAAATCCTCTTCGCGGGGGACGGGGTTTCAAGCGGGCCACGTGTTGCAACATGGACCCGATACCGGAACACCCCGCCCGGTTTCAACTTCGGGTGTTGGCAGGTCTCCCGGCTTGCGGATGTCAGAGGCCCGGTACGTCAGGGTCCTCTGTCGGATGTCCCGCCTTCCCGGCCTAGGCCAGTGGCATTGGGCACCCTCTCCGGTCACGGTCGCGGGGGCGGCTGCGTTTGGCGGAAGATCCGTTGACGCATTCCCTTTTCATCGGCTCTTGCCGACACCAACGAATGGGTCATGCGGCACCGCTGGCCCGCTTGTCAAGCGCGTTGCGCGTAACATCAGGAGGCGGGTGTGAAAAGCGACCTGTGGTTGTCGTTGGGCGGCATGAATGGTCAGATAAATCCGTGATCGCATGACAGGTACAAGCCAGCAGGGAGAGGCGACATATGAAAGTAGGATTCATCGGGTTGGGAAACGTTGGCGGCAAGCTTTCGGGATCCTTGCTGCGGAACGGTATTGATCTGACGGTACATGATCTGAACGCGGATCTGGTGGCCGCGTTTGTCGCCCTTGGCGCAAAGGCAGCCGAAGGCCCGGCACAGTTGATGCGCGATTGCGATGCGGTCATCACCTGCTTGCCATCGCCTGCGGCGTCAGATGCGGTCATGCAAAAGATGCTGCCCGAAGTGGGCCCCGGCAAAATCTGGATGGAGATGTCGACAACCGATGAGGCCGAGGTCAAGCGTTTGGGGGCCGAGGTGATCGAACGCGGAGGCGCGGCAGTGGACTGCCCGGTTTCGGGCGGGTGCCATCGGGCGGCCACCGGCAATATCTCGATCTTCGCGGGATGTGACCGTGCGACTTTTGAGCGGATTCTGCCGTTTCTGACCACCATGGGACGGCGTGTTTTGCACACGGGTGAATTGGGCTCTGCCTCGGTTTTGAAGGTGCTGACCAACTATCTGGCCACAGCCAACCTGATCACTTGCGCCGAAGCGCTGGTCACGGCAAAGGCGGCGGGCATGGATCTCAACACGACATATGAGGCGATAAAAATCTCGTCCGGTACGTCCTTTGTGCATGAAACGGAAAGTCAGGTCATACTGAATGGTTCGCGCGACATCTCCTTCACTATGGACTTGGTGAAAAAGGACATTGGTCTGTTTCAAGAGGTAGCGGACCGCGCCGGGGTGCCTCTGGAAATGAATCCGGTCATGATCAAGATTTTTGAAGATGGCATTGCCCGGTATGGCGATCGCGAGCTGTCGCCGAATATCATCAAACGTCTGGAAGAGGCGACTGGTTTGGACATCACAGCCCCCGGTTTCCCGCCGGAGATGGAAGATGATGAACCGGAAGAGCCGGGGTATGAGGTTGTCCCGCAAGGCCGGGGCTCGGCGTAGAGGTTCAAGCTAACCTTTCCAACGAAATGTAATCGGCAATCGGGGTGGGCCAGCCCAGAAATCCGGCCCCGATTGCCGCGCTAGTACATAACGTTGATCATCACCAATGAAACGACAAGGAACAGCGCGGTCATGATGCCGCCTGAACGGACGAAATCCATGACCTTGTACCCTGCCGGACCCATGATCAGCGCATTGACCTGATGGGTCGGGATGATGAAGCTGTTCGAGGTGGAAATGGCAACGGTCAGCGCAAAGACTGCAGGGTTGCCTCCGGCAGCCACTGCAATGGACACAGCCAGCGGTACGAGCAGAACGGTGGCGCCAACATTCGACATGACCAATGAAAACGCCGTTGCCAGAACAGCAATGCCCGCTTGAAGCGACCAAAGCGGCCAGCCGTCGAGAATGACCATGATCTGCTGTGCGATCCATGCGGCTGTGCCGGTATTTTGCACCGCCTGTCCCAAAGGTATGAGGCAGGCAAGCAGGAAAACAGTGTTCCATCCAACGGCACGGTAAGCCTCATCCACGCTGAGAACGCGGCTCAGCATCATGCCAGCTGCCCCTGTGAGAAGACAAAGCGAAAGGCGTACGTCGGTAAACAGGATCAGGCATATTGAAATAGCGAAAAAAGCAAGCGCCCACCCGACTTTCTGAGGTCTCAATTCCTCCTGCGGGAAATCGCTTGTGACCACAACGAAATCCGGATCGCGGGTGATCCGCATCAGATTGTCCCACCGCGTGTGTGCGACCAGCATGTCACCAGCATGAAACTTTTCCAGCCCGATCTGAGTGGACTGATGATCATCGGTCTCTACGTGGCTGAGCGTTTCTTCCCCTCTGTGAATAGCCAGAAGCGACATACCGTATGTCTTGCGGAACAAAAGCTCGCGCGGGCATTTGCCGATCAATTTACTGTCGGGGGTAACGACAACTTCGGCGACACCGGCGTTGGTGGGTGCGAACTCCTCAACAAAAACATCCAGATCGGGAAGAACTGTTAAGCCGAATTTCTTCGCAAAAACCTCTACCTCGCCACGCCGTCCGACAATCGCCAGCCGACAAGGGGCTGCGATTTCAGCGGTCAGAACCTGAACCATTGACGTTTTGCCACGATAGAAAGTTGAAATGATGTACAGGTGGTTCTCATGGTTGATATCGGCCAGGATCTGCCCGACCAGCGGGCTGTCTGCAGGCACAACAACTTCGAACACATCTGCCTTTAGCCCGTAGACCCGCTGCAAATACTCTTGTGTGCCCTGACCGGTGCCCGTATTGTCGGCCCCTTCCTGCACAGGAAGAACCCAGCGTCCCAGCAGCAGAAAGTACCCGATGCCTGTCAGGATCAGCACCGCCCCAATCGGTGTTACCGAGAACAGCCCGAACGGCTGCATTTTCTGATTGTCCGGCAAGCCGTCATTGGCCGTTTGGATCAGGTCGTTGAGCAAGATCAGCGGTGAGGACCCCACCATCGTCATCGTCCCCCCCAGGATCGCGCAGAACCCCATCGGCATAAGCAGGCGCGACAGCGGTATGCCCGATCTCGTCGATATCCGGCTGACAACTGGCAGGAACAAGGCCGCAGCGCCAACGTTTTGCATGAAGGAAGAAATGACGCCAACAGTTCCCGAGATGATCGGCAGCACGCGGCTTTCCGATTTGCCGCCGTACTTCAGAATAACGGCCGCAACTTTGTTCATGATGCCGGTTTTGTCCAATCCAGCACCAACGATCATGACCGCAATGATCGAAATGACCGCGTTTGACGCAAACCCATCAAACAGACGCGGCACATCCGCCAGATTTTCTAGGCCGGGTGCGTAGCTTAGCAAGCCGACAAGAACCAAAACCAGTATGGCGGAAAGGTCGATTCTGACGACCTCGGACACAAATAGGAAAACTGTGAAGGCGAGAAGGGCGCAAACGACCCCCATCTCGAAGGTAAAGGCTATGTGTTCCACTAGACGTCCAGAACTTATTACTTATTCTGAAATAAACCTTTAGTTCATCCCGCATTCATTGTCATGAAATTTCGATTACGACCCAAATTTTGACATAATGTTACTCACGCGACTATGTGCATTTAGGCCCCCGCCCATTGCATCTCACTTCAAATACTTGGGTCGTTGCCTCATCGCATGCCTCAGGGCATCAATTCTTGTTTGTTTGGGTTGCGGTTTTAATGAAACCCATATGCCAGGACAATCACGCAAAATGCTACGTTCACAAGCTTCGAAAACTCAATGCTAACGTGGAAACAAGATGTTGTGGAGGCGAGTACCGGAATCGAACCGGTGTACACGGATTTGCAAAATGCCTGACCCAGATGTTCACTTATTAGGGCGTCAACGCGTTCTTGGATGATTGCGTCCAGATCGATCATTTTAGTTTCCTTTAAGTTAGCAAGTGTAAGTCATTGATCACATGTGACTTTTAGCAATTTATCGCTTGCTGGGCCAGCGGATTGTGGCGATGCTGGCCCCATGCCTAGACTGTATAAACATTGGACGAAGGCCAGAGTATTGGCCGACGCGAAACGCTACCGGCACCCCAGCGAATGGAAGCAGGGAAGCCGGGGCGCATACCGTGCCGCTGAACGCGGTGGATACCTCAAACAAGCGACCAAACACATGATCCGGAAGCACCGCTGGACGCCGGATCGCCTGCGGGAAAGCACCAAGGGTTATCTGGTTTACAGCCAGTGGCGTGCCGCTGAACCCCAAGCCTATGCCGGTGCGTTTCGTGCCGGGATGCTGGATGAAATGCGGGCGTTGTTTACGCTCTAAAAAAGCCAAAGGGCCGATGGTGGCGGGTGTGGCTGACCCGAACTGACGCGATCCATCGGTGACGAAAGAAAAACCCCCGACCTGAGTGGGCCGGGGGCAAACAAAACAACAACCCTCAATGCCAAAGGATCGTCAGATATGAATGACAATACACCCACCCCGCAGCAACAGCAAACTTTTGGATGGCATATGTGGGCGTTGCGCCTTGGGTTTATGGGTACCATCCCGGTCATTCCGCCCGGTGCTGAACTACATGAAGACAGTAAGGTTGATCCGGATACCTGCGGCAAGGTGCCGGGGGATTTCTATGCCGGAAAGTGGAACGGCTTGGGACGCTGGCCATCGTTTGTCATGTCGGAATTCATGGCGACCCGGTTTGACCAACTGCACGCCAATGTCGGATTGATACAGGGCCGCGACTGGGTGTCATTTGATGCGGACCTGACCGATCCGGTTCTGGCCAACGCGATCCACCAGCACATCTGGAACCGGGGCGGGGCACAGTGGCCCGTGCGCGTCGGACAGGAACCGAAGAAGCTGTGGCTGTTTCGCGTCGATGGTGATCCGATCAAGTCGATGCAGGTGAACTTCCGGATCGATGACAATCCGGACAACATCCAAGGCTTAGAGATACGCGGCACCAAAACCCAAGTGGTCATTGCCGGAACGCATCCGACCGGCGTGCCGTATCAGTGGTTCAATTGGGACATGATGTCGTTGCACGCGTTCCCGTCCATTAATGCTGAACTGCTGCACGAACTGGTCGAAGAATGCTGCGTCATCATCGAACAGCACGGCTGGAAACGCGGACGCAAAACCAGACACAACAATGCCGACGGCACCGGGTCCGATCTTGGGGCGGAACCGTTCGATCCCGCACTGGTGCCGGAAGTGATGGCGTATCTGAAGAACGATGAACTGTCATATGACGATTGGCGACGGGTCGCGTTTGCGTTGAAGGCGTCATTGGGTGGGAACGGCTTGCCCTACTTCCAGCAATGGTCCGCACTGGCCACTAAGAATGACCCGCTGGCAACGGACCGGCTATGGATGGAAATCGAACCGGACAACAGCGTCGGATTCGGCACGCTGGTCACCTTGGCCCGCGAATGTACCGGGGGCGTATTGCCCGGTAATCTGGACGAACGCGTCAGATTAGCAGCCAAGCTGAAAGGCGCTGTGCAGGCCGGTATGCCCATGGATGGGCAGATACTGCTGCCACCGGGCGTTGACGGCCCTGTGACGGCCCCTGACGCGCCTGCGATGCCGCCCATGGTCCCGGTCAATCGGGAGTTTATGCCGCACGCGGTCAATGGCAATCAGGAAGTCATCATCAACAGCATGGCCAATGTCGTCGCGTATATGCACAACACGCCTGAATGGCACGATTGCTTTGCATGGGATTCCTTTGCCCGTCGGATCATCGTGACCGTTCCATTCCCCGGCATGATCGATCCGGAACCGGGCCGCGCGCTGACCAAGAACGATCAGCAACGCATCCGTGCCGCACTGCTTCGCCATCCCATGTTCCCGCGCATCCAGCAATCGGATGTGGACACCGCCATCACGCTGCGTGCTGAAGACAACCGTTTCGAGCCGGTGCAACAATATCTGACCGGGCTGGTCTGGGACGGCGTACGGCGTCTGGATGGGTGGTTGGTCACCTACGGGGGCGTTGACCCCTCTGGCGGGGCGTACGTCGCGCAGGTGGGCCGCAAATGGTTGATCGGGGCTGTGGCCCGCGCCATGGACCCCGGATGCCAGATGGACAATGGTTTGATCCTTGAAGGCGAACAGGGTGTCGGCAAGTCGTCACTGCTTCGCGCGCTGGTCCCGGTCGATGAATGGTTCACCGACAGTCTGCCCGGTTTGGACAATGAACGGATCGCGGTGAACATGGCCGGTAAGTGGATTGTCGAAATGGCTGAATTGACGTCGATCTTGAAATCAGAACTGGAAGACGCACGCCACTTCATGACGCGCCGATATGATGAACAGCGGACCATGCACACCGAACTTCAGGCCCGGTATCCACGCCGCTGCGTTCTGGCCGGATCGACCAACCGGGATGATTACCTGAAGGACGCAGCCGGTGAACGTCGGTTCTGGATCGTGGAATGCACGCTGCCGTTGGATGTGGCTGGTTTGATCCGCGACCGCGATCAGATTTGGGCCGAAGCGTATCAGGCATATTCGAGTGGTGAAAAGTGGCATCTGGATCGCGACATCGCAGCGCAAGCCAAGATCATCCAGCAGGAACGCGTCGAAGAAGATGAATGGCACGTTCGGATTGCGAATTATCTGGAAGGTCGGGATGTGGTGACGATCCCAGAAATAAAATCTGTGATTGGTGATGATGCACTTATCCCACGCCAACGACCATCAGCGAAAAAGCGGATTGAATCTGTGCTGAAACGGTTGGGTTGGAAGCACACCAAGGGTGACATGAAAGTGACTGACCCCAATCGTGGCAACAAACAATTCCGCAAGAAAGTGTAGCAAATCCGCAAGAAAGTGTAATTTCGATAATTTTCGCGTACAAGAAAGTGTAATGACACTAATTTGCGACGATTACACTTTCTACACACTTTCTTGACACAAATTCACAAGCCTTTTCTTATACTTATTCTTTTTTACAAGAAAATAAATAATAAAAGAGTAAGGTTGCCAGAATAAATAATAAGTAAATTATAAAATTATAAACGGTAGATACAGCGATAATTAGGGTTTGAAATAGTATATATAGGCTGGAAGACTTTTTCGGGTTCACTTTCTTGCAAAGTTGTACGACCGGGCGGTATCTGGGTGTACGGCACCAGATAAGCAGCCGCCAAAAATCCCTAGTCTTTCCATCGATGGATCGCCCGTGGATCACCAGCAGATGATTATCGTATCGGTGACGGATCGATGATTGGATCAGTGATTGGATCGTTATCATCATGCAGCTACCCATCATCACCCAACCCAGCAACCAACAGCGCAACCCATTGATTTTATTTGGTTAATCATTGATCGCTGACGGAACGATGATTGGATCGATCATGTAAGTCATTGATTTTATTGGGAAGGTGTCTGATTTGGGGCGGGGGTGGTCGCAAACATCGTTAAGGGAACGCTTACCGCGACGGGTCGCTAATTTTTACAACAAAGACACAAAATGACCTTTTGGTTTAGTTTGTTAATCCGGCCCGATTATCAAAAATTACAGACCAATATCACTATCAAACTAGACCGAATAATGATCGGTTATTTACAAATTTTGCGAAAGTATTACCATTTGGGTCGATTCACGCGCCAGCCGGTGCGTGTCCTTGTTCAATGGATCGACCATGCCACGCAGACGCCCGCCACGTGATGTTCGAATGAAAGGGATCGCCAATCATGCCAGCCAGTGTGCCCGTCGGAATGAGCCAAGCAAACTTCAACGCAGCCAAGGGCACGTATCGCGAAATGATGATGACGACCGCCCGGTGCGAAACCTGCGGCGTGATCGGAAACCTTAGCGTTTCGTATCTGGGTGATCTGGATGATGCTGATGGGTTCGACCCCGACCATCTGATTTGCCGATGTCGCACGTGCATTTTCAAACGGCGCACCGAACCGATCAAAGTGGTGATGGCCCATGCCGACGTTGCTTGACCTGATGCTGGCCGACGCGGCCCGATGCAACGCAGACATGCGGGCCATCCAGCACGACAATCGCGGCGTTGCGGGCATGACCGTCAGTCAGGTGACCAAGGGTGTCAGCGTCGAAAACGGTGGACGGATCACCCGACGTGCCAGCCGCCTGTGCGACGGCTGCGGGGTAATCCTGCGGCAAGACCATCGATGGAACTGGGGCGGCAACACCTGTTGCAGTCAGCGGTGTCTGGACGACGTGCGCCGCTGGCACGCATGGACCAAGCGCGGCGCGGCGTGACCACCGACCCGGCCAACCCTTCGGAAAAAGAAGGGTTCGACCGTCGAGAAAAATCGAAGGTGACCTTTGGCTTTTTTAAAGCCTAATTCGACCCGCTCTGGGGGTCACTTTCACACCAAGTATGAAAGTTGGGCCACACTTTCCGCAATCAGGCACCCCGGTTCGCGCGAACCGGGGTCGGCATTTCAGCGGACCGTGCAGGTAATTTTCGCAAAATCGGTCTACCCTTCCCGCGCGGGAAGGGTAAGGCATTTCCAGCAAAATTACATCCACACTTTCCGGTATCGGGCACCCCTTCCCGCGCGGGAAGGGGTCGGCATTTCAGCGGACCGTGCAGGTAATTTGGCCACTTTGGCCCACCCATCCCCAATTGGGGATAGCACCCACATTTGGGCCAAATTACATCCACACTTTTCGGTATCGGCCCACCCGTGCCGCGCGGCACGGGTACGGCATATCAGCGGACCGTGCAGGTAATTCGGGCCGCTCTGGGGGTCACTTTCACACCAAGTATGAAAGTTGGGCCGGATCGGGCCGGTTTTGTAACATGTGGGGTCTTCTCTTTTTACGAGAGGATCGACCCGCACAGCGGGCCACTTGCTCTTTTAGGGAACAAGTTTGGCTACCACATCTGGTATGAAAAGGTAATACTTTTTCCATAAATAACAAATACTTGACTCGCACCCCACATATCGTGGCATGGTTGGATCAACCTACAAATGGACCGACCGATGACCCTGACCGTGAAAACAGCACCGACCGCAGCCAGAAAACTGGTGAAGTCCACCGGGTTCATCCGTCGATCACTTGATCAGGCTTCCCGCAGTGAACAGGACAACGTGACCGGTGCCCGTGAAGAACGCATCCGTGTGACCGCCAAGTTCACCGCCGATCTGCACGACGCGCGCCAAGCCATCACCGATACCGAAGCCCGTGCTGCCCAGTACGAACTGGCGTGCCATGTATTGCGGACCGGAAGCATCCCGACATCAACACGACGTCAAAGCGGCATCGTTGCGCACGCAAGCCGCATGGTCCGTTTTGGTGCATCCCAAGCCCAGCGTGACGCCGCAGCCGACCGGCTGACCATGGCCGCAACCGCTGCCCGGTCATCAGCCGACAAGGCCCAGACACGGATGGACGCAGCGGACGCTGATCTGATGGCGACGACCAAATTGGCCGACTATCTGGCGGCACTGGCCAAGCACGACTTCAAGAAAGAACACCCGTTGGTGCGCAAGGCGCAGAAAACCTACACAGCATGGAAGACGATCAGCAAATGACCAATCCATTCCGTAACGACCAGCAGAATCCATATGATCTTCCCGGTGGACCGGCGCTGAACGGCACCCGATCCGCAACCGATCCGAACATGGTCGTTTACGATCCGGTAAGTGATGCGGTCAATCCGGCTGGTGTGGCGCTGATCCAGACCATCATGAAACAGGTCGATAAGCGCACGCTATCCGCCGATGACGTCGCAAAAGCGATGGCAAAATTGGTTAACCCATTGATAAAGCGCATAAATTCGCTGGAAAAAGCGCTTGCCGTGGAAATCAGCAAGTCAGCAGACGCCATCGACAGCGACGTTGGCGCGTTTCTGGACGAAGACGGGCCACTGGATGAACAGCAGTTGCTGGATATGGCCCGCAAGCACGCGAAGATGATGGAAGGGGTGAAACGATGATCGATGTCAAACGGATCATGGATGAACTGCCCCGCAAGGTCAGACGCACCAAGGCGCAGATGGTCGGTGAACTGATTGCTGAAGGCAAAAGCACCGCAGAAGCCAAGCACATTTCCGACGCAGCACACAAGCGCACGTACAAGGCATGGCTGCGTGATTTCGAAGATCAGCACGGGCCGGGATTGGCCGATGCTGCCCGCAGAACCCTAAAGAGGATTGGAGTCCTGTCATGAAAGACCATTTCGATGGCGACACCGCCGAAGATCGCAAAGCGCGCAAGCTGATCGACGCCGAACGCAAAGCGGCCCTTTTCGATGCGGCGATGGCCGAAGCAAAGCAAATCCCGCAGCGGCTGGATCAGGTCAAACAGCTTGCCGCTAAGGTGGAAGAACTGCAACGGGCCGTGTCGCGTCCCGTCACGGTCGAAGCCCGCCTGAAGCAGCCGCACGTGGCCAAAGGGACCGTGCAACGGATCGACCCTGTGTTGGCGGTCGGATCGGCCCTGACAGCCGAGTTTTGCCGCTACGTCGGGCAAAAGGACGTTGACCAGACGCTGCACGAACTGCACCCCGACGAACGTGGCAAACTGCGACGGAAAGCGGCCCGTGATCTGTTGACCAAATCCGCAACCAATCCAGCCACCACGACAGCCATCGGTTGGGCTGCTGATCTGGTGGAATCCGATCATCTGGGTTGGGTCAGCGCACTGGAAACCACGTCGATTTTCGGTGCCATCGTCGCGGCTGGTGGTCGTCCGATCCCGATGGGTCGAAATCACTCGGTCAGTTATGCCAAGCGCAGCCCGATTGATGCGGGTGCAATCGCACAGGCATTCGTTCAGGAAAGCGGCACCTTCCCTGTCAAACAGGCGACCTTTGCGGGCCTGACGTTTAGCCGCAAAAAGATGGGCGTGATCACCGTTGCCAGTAACGAACTGTATAAGGTTGCGGTGGAAGATTTGCGCACCATCCTGCTGGAAATGATCATCGATGACACGTCGCAAATGCTGGACGCCGTGATCCTTGATCCGACCCTGCCCGCACAGGCCAATCTGCGACCGGGTAGCCCGTGGTTCAACGAAGCCAACCGCGCGTCGGCTGGTACCGATCTGGCCAGCATCATCAGTGATCTGTCGTACCTGATCACCGCGATTGACCGACCCAAAAAGCCGCTTCTGATCATGGATACTGGCCGCGAATTGCGGCTGCGCACGTGGCGCGACAACATGGGTTGGGTCTTTGGATCGGAAATGGATAAAGGCACGATCTTTGGCGTGCCGTTCGTGTCCAGCGCATCGGTGCCGACCGATCAAATCTACATCATTGACGCCGACGATTTCATGCACTGGATCAATCCGGCTGAAGTGGACATGTCACAAACCGCCACGGTGGTGATGGCCAATGACTCGGCACCCGATCCTGCAATGACCGCTGAAAACGCGATCACAGAACAGGGTTCGATCCAAGTGTCCGACGCAATTGGAACGTCACCGGCACCCGAACACGCGGCACAGGTCAAGTCGATGTTCCAGACCGACTCGACCGCCCTGCGCTGCGTCACCCCGACCGAATGGGGGATGCTGCACACGGGTCGCGCGGCGTGGGTTAGCGGGGTCGCGTGGTGAGACAGATCAGCCTGACCCAGCACCGCCACAGCACCGAAACAAGCGTCTATGTGGACGGTCAGACCCAGACCGCCACGACGCCTGACCAGATCGGCGCGATACTCGCCAAGGCGGGCGTGAAGCACAGCGATCAGGTCTACTGGTCAAACCCATCGGGCAAGGTGGATCGCCTGTTGGCCGCGCAATTCCTGCCGCCTGTGGATGTGAAGCCGAAGCGGGGTAAACGCCGTGGCTAAGACGTTTGACACTCGACCCAACACGCCGCGATTTACCACGGTCGAACTTGGCACCGTGCTGGAACCGCGCGACCCTGCACCGATCCACAGTTGGCCGACCGTAACGGGCAAGCCTGACCAGATCGTCACCTATGAGGGCGAACGGGTCGGCCAGTGCGGTGCCGATGGCGTTGCGGTCTTTGACGACAGTGGCGGTCGCGAACCCCAACCGTGCGACATTGCCCGTCGCAAGGTTCAGTTGGGCGAATTGACCAGCATCGACAGCGAAGGGAATCTGATCTGATGGCCAGAGTGACACGCACGAATAAGCAAGGCACCAACTTGGGGGTCACTGTCGAACTGAACGACTATGACATTGATCTGCCCGTACCCGGAACACCCACAACCCAGCTTGGAATGAGCCATCCGAACGGGCCAGCGGTCTGGTCGGGCCTATACGTGCTGCAATCGGACCTGACGCCATGACCGCTGTCTACAACAAAGCGGGCGTTTTTCAGCGCGACATGACCTTGCCTGAAGGTCTGAGTTACAGCCGCGTCAAAGGCACCCAGCTTTACCAATTGGGCAAATGGGACGTGAACGCTTTTGCCAAACGATATGGCGGTCAGTGGTGGCCCTATTACGTCCACGCAGACGATCTGCCACCGCCCGAAGCCGCACGCAAAAGGAAACGCAGGAATGCCGTTTGATGGACCCATGCCGAGAAAACGCAAGCCCCGTAAAGAACCAAAGATCGACCGGGACGCAGCCGCACTGGCCGTTCAGAAGGAATTGGGGCGACCGCTGACGTGGGAAGAATACTGCCATGTGTGGAACGCCATCGCGGACGAAGAAGGCACAAAGGACCACTTGAATGCCAAGTGAAGCCAACAGAGTGGACGCCCAGAAGACGGAACGTGACCGTGTGCAGGTCGCACAGGCCAACGTGAACAGCCGTGAAGCGGGCAAACTGGGCCGTGACAGGCTGGTGGGCCGGATTGAGAGTTTGAAGGCCGCAGGGCTGCACACAGCGGCCCGTAAGCTGCAAAGCGAACTGGACCGGATGAATGCAGACCGATGAATGGGAAGCAATCTATTCCGCCGTGGGCGCAAGCATGGCGCTGGCATGGTCTGCGCCAACTGATGAAGATTTTGCTGTCCAGATGACGCGGCTGTGTCGGACGCTCTGGTCCGAACTGCGTAAAGAACCATGGCCCGATGATGTGCTGCCATTGACCCGGCACATGACGGGCGTTCCGCAGAACGATCCGCAGGAATTTGTTCGCCGCCTGCTGTCGTTTGAAATTGAAAAGCAAAGGATGAACTGATGGCTACCGCACCGACGAATACACAATCCACCCACACGCTGATGCTGCTGGCTGACGCCAACGGGATGAAAAAGGGTTTGGATGCTGTGGACCGCGAACTGCGCGATGTGGTCGTTCAACTGGATCGCGCCAGTGCATCCGGTAACAAGTTCAATACTGCCACCAAGAACTTCACCAACACCGCAAGGCAAGCGACGACTGGCACCCGTCGGATGGGCAACAGCATCCAAAACGCCAGCTATCAGGTCGCGGACATGGCGGTGCAACTTGAAATGGGTACGTCATTTGCCCGTGCGTTTGGACAGCAGTCATCCCAGCTTCTGGCCGGTTTTGGCGTTTGGCCTGCCGTGATCGGCGCGGCAATCGCTGCCGGTATTCCGTTGATCAAATGGCTGATCGATGCGGGGGATGAAACCGAGATTGTGACCGCTGCCCTGAAGGATTTGCAAGACGAACTGGACAGCCTGCGCTTTGGTGAAACCGACCAGCAGCGTGATCTGGGTCGTCAGGCCGAAGCATTGGTTGCCGAGATTGCGGAACTGGAACTGATCATCAAGGACATCCGCGAAGAATTTGCCGGTAGTGCCGACGATCTGGCCGACATCGAAATTGTCCTGAACGAACTGGTCGAAGACGAACAAGAACAGTTGGACCTGAAACGTCAGCAACTGAAGGAAATTCGCGAACAGCGGCGTGCGCTGGAAGAACAAATCCAAAAGACCCGCGACTTGATTGACGCGTTTAACCAAGCGTTGAACCCCGTCATTCGGATGAACGAAGCGTGGGATTCCATGTCCGGCAAGCTGGACACCATAATCGACAAAGCCAAGGACATGGCCACAGAGTTCATCAAGGCAGCACAGGCCAACGCGATCATCGATGGCGGTGATGGTGGGTTGCAGGGTCGCTTTGACCGTGCGGCGTACGGTGCTGGCCAGCAGGCACTACGCGACCGGCTTCTGTCCGGTTACACGCTGCCCGAAGACAAGCCAGCCGGTGGCGGGGGTGGGGGCGGTCGCAGCAGACGCGATCCGCTTGAAGAGTTGATGGAAAGCATCACGCTGCGTGAACGGCTTGTCGGTCTGTCAGAGGCCGAAGCGGACGTGGTGAAGAAGCTAGGCGACAATTACGCCAACTACACCCAGGAACAGATCGACGGCGCGACCCGAGCCATGGAAGCATTGGAAGCGCAAGAAAAAGCCTATGAGCGTCAGCAGGAATTGATCGGTGATCTGTCGTCTGGATTTACCGATGCGATCTTCGACATCGCGGACGGAACGAAATCGGCCAGTGAAGCATTCGCGGATATGGCGCAATCGATCCTGCGCAACCTTGGCGAAATGATCATCCAGCAGATGATCTTCAACGCGCTGTCGGGTGCCCTTGGCGGCACGGGTCTTGGTTCGATCTTGGGCTTTGCCAATGGCGGTGCGATTGCCAACGGAAGCGTCGTGCCATTTGCAGACGGGGGTGTGGTATCCAGCCCTGCCATGTTCCCGCTGTCCGGTGGTCGGACCGGATTGATGGGTGAGGCAGGCCCCGAAGCGATCATCCCCCTACAGCGCGATTCTGCGGGCCGTCTGGGCGTTGGTGGCCCGTCCATATCCATCAACAACTATTCGGGCCAAGAAGTGACCGTCACGCGGTCGGACAGCGAGGTCATTGAAATTGCGGTCGGTCAGGCGCGGCAGGCTGTGGCACAGGACTATGCTCAGTCGATGCAGAGCGGTCACGGCACGTATGCGTCCGCTCTGGAAAGCAGCTACAGGTCCGGCAGGAAGGCGTTTTGATGGAAGGTCAGTTCATTCAGGACGAACTGCGGGCCGCATTGGCCCCGTTCATCGAAAAGGACGTCAGTGTATTTTGCTGGGCACTGCCGGATAGTGGTGGCCCGAACTGGGTGATCCAAATGCAGATCGGCCCGTTTCGTGTGTTGGATAGCTTGCGAGTAAGTCGGGATTTGAGTGACGCCGAAGTGGTGGATGAAGCGATGCGTGCCGCGTGGTCTGATCTGGTTCGCCTGCTGCGGATGCTAAACGCGCAGCCCATTGCTGACCGGTTCGTGCCTTCATGTGACGTCCACCCATTTATGCCAGTGATAGAAGTAACACCTTAACCGACCGGGGCGTTATTCCCAAACCGGTTGGCCAGCCCGCACCGTCAGGTTCCATCAACGGTGCGGGCGATTTCAATCACTTACAGCGGTAAAACTGTGTAACCCAATAGATGGGGGATCGGTCCGCATTGGGCTGGGTACGTACAATTCCTAATCAAAGTTAGGGTTTGAACCCTAAAACAACTTGTGCTAACAAGGTCAGGCACGGGACGAATCGTTCCGGCTTGTTCTTTGACATTGTTGTACTTTTTCGTTCGCTAGGCTTCACGCCGATAATGCGAAATCCCAAAAACACACAGAAAGGAATGCTTATGAAAGCACCTGAAACACCAACCCAAGGTTGGATAAACAAACGCGTCAAAGCGGGTAAGCGCGAAATGAAGGCGATCAAACTGGCGAACGGTAAGGTTCGCGACCATTGGATGGAAATCGGTCGGATCGCTCTGGAAGTGAAGGACAGCGCACCGGTCAAAGGTATGCTGACCGATTGGGCCACCGAAGTGCTTGGCACTGCCACACCTTCGATACTGGCCAGCCGTGCGATCTGGATGCACCAGCATCCGAAAGCGGTCGCACTGGTTCCCGAGAATGCCAACTACCCCGACGCCGTGGTCAAAGAATGGGGAAAGATCGCCAACGCCAAGCTGGACGAATTTGTCGAAGCAGGCCGCAACGATCTTGACGCATTGGCTGCGGAACTGGGTGTCGAAACCACGGATTTGCTGGACGCCAAGGGCGAACCGAAAGGCCGCTACAAAAAGGCCATCAAACGCCGTGACGACAAGCTGGCAAAGCTGGACGAAGAATGGCTGGACCAGCAGACCGCACAGGCCGCACCGGACGTGCAGCAAGCGCAAGAGGCCATCACACCCCATGTGGGCATCATGAACCCGCCAGTGGGTGACACCTTCGCAACGATCCAGACGTGGCGTGAACTGCAACGGCTGCGCGCCAAGCTGGAAGACGAATTGGACGAAGCCGCGTACCGGGTTCTGGCTGCACAGCGTGACGCTTGTGACGGGTCAATGAGCGAAGCCGACGCCAAGGCGGCATATGAAGACGGCCAGATCGTCTGCATCGCTGCGGCTGGCTGCTACATCGCTGACCCCAAAAGCGGCCTGTCATGGTCCACCCATCGCCGCAGATGCGGCAAGGATCACGGCAAAGCCGAACCGTTCAAGGCACGATACGACTACTTCATCCCGCAGTGACGCGGGGTGAAGCCATCAACTGACAAAGGAAACTGACATGACCAAATGGATGATTGTCGGGATGATCGCGGCAACCGCTTTGGCTGTCACATTCCTGACCGACAGCGGGATCGACCTGACCCGCAATGACGACCCGGTGCAGATCGCCATGTGCGAACACATCGATACGGAACTGCGCCGCAGCAAGACCGACTGGGAACAGTCGTTCTGGATCAAGAAATCCGTGGAAAAGGGGTGCGACTGATGAACCGAATGCTGATCAATACGGACCGCTTGTATGTGGCGGGGCGGGACGACAACCGCGAAGTGAAAGTCGGGATCACACAGAATGACTCTGACACACGGGTTCGACAATACGCCAAAACAAACGGCCTGAAAGGCTATGACGGATGGATCAAAAACCTTCGTGAATATCGCATACCCCGGCATCTGATGCGGGAAGATTTTGAAACCGCTGTCCATTGCGCTTTGCGTGTTGATGCGGGGTTGGACCCTAAGCACGTGCATGGAAGCGGACCGCGTGAAATCTTTCCGCTGTCGTTTGAACGGGCGTGCGCGGTTATCGAACTGCAAATCCGACGCGAAGAATACTTCCGTCAGTACAGTCTGCGGCACGAATTGATCCGACCGATTGCCGAAGAAATCCTGTCAACCAAATCGCCCGAAGACATTGCGATCATCCAACGCCGGATCAACAACCTAAAACGATTGGCGGATGCCCAAGCCGAACACCTGACCAAAACGCCCCGCCATTGAGCGGGGCTTTTTTGTTTACCGATCCTGAAACAACAGGTCTTCCCAGCGGTGCATGATGGCCCGTCGTTGGGTCAGGCGTCTGGCGCGGTTGTATGTGCGCTGTACGCCGCGTGCGGTTGATGCCGCTTGGTGGTTCAATATCCGGTCGATGTCGTTTTCATCCTGTCCGTCTTCAGCCAGATGCGTGGCAAAGCTGCGCCGGATGTCTTGGATGCGGAACTGGGTGGTCGGGACATAGGCCGATTGAAACCACCGCTTTTTGACATGGGCCGTCGTCTTGAAATGGGCGAACCGGTTAGGCGTCATGACACCCAGCACGAACGCGCGATCCGCCAGCGGCACAATGTGGCTGGTGCCGTTCTTACTGGTCGGCAAATACATGTCCATGCCCTGCGCACGGCTGGGGCAGAACCGCATCAGGTCGGATGGGCGCTGACCGGTCAGGATCAGCAGTTGCAGGAACTGCGACCATTCCTGCCCTTGGTACGGCGCGGCATTGTAGAGCGCGCGCAACTGATCCAGCGACAGGACGACATCGCGCGGCTGTTCCTTCCCCGGCAGAATCGTCGGGTGCAGAACCGTCCAGTCATGGGATCGGCAGTAGGTGAAAAAGTGGGTGATCGCGGCCCGGTATCGATTGCGCGTGCCACCAGACCAGCGTTTGACCGAATCTGTCAGGTCCGCGTTCGATAATTCTGACACCTGCTTACTTTGGTATTTCCGAAGACAGCGGGCCAGTTGCAGGTACCGTTCGCGCCCGTTTTTCAGGCCGTCCAGATGGTCAGTTTTGTAGCGTTCTAGTGCATCGCGCACGCGCATGGATTCATCCCCTGATAAGTGTACAGGTGTCGCGATGTCCGTGCGTTGTGCCTCAAGTGCCTGCTTTTGCAGGTCATTTTGTTTGGAGGCGAGTACCGGAATCGAACCGGTGTACACGGATTTGCAATCCGCTGCGTCACCACTCCGCCAACTCGCCTTTTCAAGTAAAATCAAATACTTGTCGTGGTGTGCGTGGGGTTTTAGCAGCTTTCCAGGAGGGCGTCCAGTGGATTGCGTGCAAATTTGGCGACAAGAATGAATTTCGCATGAGCTGGCGCCGGATTATTTCGACACCTTGGCTGGGTTGCGGCAACAGGGCCGTTGCTGGTCGGGTCAGGATGTGGCACAAGCCGGACATCTATGGGAATGAGACGAGATATCCAATGACAGATTTCGCAACCCGGCGCCGCACAATGGTTGATACACAGGTCCGACCCTCTGATGTCACCAAATTCCCGATCATCGAAGCAATGTTGAGCGTGCCACGCGAAAATTTTGTTCCAGATGCTCAGCGTGAAGCTGCCTATGTCGACGGTCTGATCGATATGGGCGAGGGGCGCGCTATGATTGAGCCGCGGACACTGGCCAAGATGCTGGATGCGTTGAACATTTCGAATGATGAGATGGTTCTCGATATCGCGCCGGCCATGGGGTATTCCATGGCGGTGGCCGCGCGCATGGCGCAGTTGGTCGTTGGAGTGGAAAGTAACGAGGCACTGGCGGCTGAGGCGCAAAGCCTTCTGGCCGAAGCAGATGTTGATAATGCCATCATTCATGTGGGTCCGCTGGAGCAGGGTGTTGCCGAACATGGCCCGTACGACGTGATCATGGTGCAGGGCGGTGTCGAGCAAATCCCCGAAGGTTTGCTGGATCAACTCAAGGAGCACGGCCGAATCGCGTGCTTGTTTGTCGACGGCAACTTGGGGACGGTGCGGATTGGTCGGAAGTCTGGCGGTCAGGTCAGCTGGCGCGACGCATTCAACGCCAGCGCGCCGGTCTTGGAGAGTTTTTCGGCTGAGTGTGCATTTTCGCTATAGTCCGCCGATAGATTTTTCTTCCGCCTTGATTAGTTGAAAACAAGGCCGCAAACTGCCTGCAGGGCAGTGTAATTTCGTTTTGAGAGGATTTCGGTATGCGTGGTTCAGCGACAGGCAGGCTGGTCAAGGCATTCGCAGTGACCGCAGGGCTTGCCATGAGCGTAATGCCAGGGCGTGCAGCGTGGGCTGATAACATAACAGACGCCTTCATCGGTGCGTATAATACAAGCGGTTTGCTGGAGCAGAACCGGGCACTTTTGCGGGCTGCGGATGAAGATGTGGCCATTGCGTTGTCGGCGTTGCGGCCGATCATCAACTGGACGGTGCAGGTTAGCCAGGATTATACCCGCAGTCGGACCAGCAATGTGGTCACAACCAATGAACCGTCGCGGTTTTTTACGGGTCTGACCCTGGGTCAGCTTCTGTATGACGGTGGGGCTTCGATTCTGGGCAAGCAATCTGCGCAGGAAACCGTGTTGTCGACGCGACAAACTCTGATCGACATCGAGCAACAGGTTCTGATCCGTGCGGCAAATGCCTATCTGGGCGTGTTGCTGCAGGAAGAAACCGTGGGGATCCGCCAAAACAACGTCGAGGTTTCGGCCGAAGAACTCAGAGCATCGAATGATCGCTTCGAGGTTGGCGAGGTCACACGCACGGACGTTGCTTTGTCCGAAGCGCAGTTGGCGAACTCGCAGGCGGATTTGGCGGTCGCGCGTGGTGAGCTGAGCATCGCGCAGGCAGAATATGTAAACGCGGTCGGGAAGGCACCGGGGCGTACAGCGGGACAGCCGAGTCTGCCCAACCTGCCGCGGTCCGAGGCTGAGGCCGTCAGTCTGGCGCAGCGCAACCATCCCGCGATTCTGTCAGCGCAGCATCAGGTGCGCGCTTTTGATCTGATCGTGCAACAGCAGCGGGCCAATCTTGGTCCGAATGTAAGCCTGAACGCTGACGCGGGTGTGACGGAAAGCTATGACAACGACGACTATATCAACGATGCGACTATCTCGCTGAACTTCAACCAGCCCATTTATGCAGGTGGTCGGTTGGCTGCGAATATACGTCGCGCAATGGCGACTCGGGATGCGTCACGCGCGAACCTGTTGAATGTCCAAAAAAACATCACGCAGGGCGTGACTGACCGTTATGCGGCGTTCCAGGCGGCCAGCGCCAGCCTCAGGGCATCGACTGAACGGGTTCGTGCCTCGCAAGTGGCGTTTGACGGGATTCGCGAAGAGGCAACACTGGGCGCGCGGACAACTTTGGATGTGCTGAACGCTCAGCAGGATTTGCTGGATGCGCAATTGGCCGAAGTTGCTTCACGCACTGAACGCTCGCGCGCGGCATACCAATTGTTGCAGGCTCAGGGTCTGCTGACGGCTGAACGTCTGGGTTTGGCTGTGCAGATTTACGATCCAACCTTGTATTACAACCTGGTCAAAAAGGCACCGGCACAGGTCAGCAAACAGAGCAAAGATCTGGATCGCGTCCTCAAAGCGTTGCGTCGGGACTGATCGGCCATACTATTTGTTGTGAGGTTGGGATTGTTTGGCTACACTCGATCCAAGGATAGAGCGGTAGAGAACAATGACTGATAACGTCGTAAAAGCAGGGATCGAAGACGTTCTGTCTTCGGTCAAACGTCTGGTAAGCGAAGACAACCGCG
This sequence comes from Ruegeria sp. HKCCD4315, assembly GCF_013112245.1. NCBI lineage: Bacteria > Pseudomonadati > Pseudomonadota > Alphaproteobacteria > Rhodobacterales > Roseobacteraceae > Ruegeria > Ruegeria sp. HKCCD4315. Next base: position 1,086,134 of record NZ_WVRN01000001.1, read on the forward strand.
ATAAATCCGTCTCGGATCAACAGCCTGTATCGAGAAAGCCGGGGCGGCTGGTTCTGACGGATGCTTTGCGTGTCAGCACGCCCAAGCAGACCAATGGGGTTCCCACCCAGACCGACTCAGACCTCAAGATGTCCGACTCGGCGAAACCCATGTTGCTGCGGGCCTGCGATATTGTGCAGGCCGGTAAGCCGGCCAACGCCGCAGAGGACGCGGCCGATGCGCCTAAACCTACTCAGTCTGCGGATGCCGCAACAAGCTTAAGCGCTAAGATCGAAGCGTTGGAAGCTGCCATTGCACAAACAGAAGATCAATGGGAACCGGATGGCGACAGCGAAGATGCTTACTCGGGCACACCGTCGCAGTCTTTGCCGTGGAACGTAGAAGCAGAATTTGCCGCAGCCGAGGCCGTCGGTTCCATTGACATTGAGCAAGCTGACGCGTCCGACGATGAGGGCGACGCACACGTTCAAGCTGAGTTCATCCGCGCGCCGAGGACCGAGACCGAGGTGATCGCAGAGCCTGCAGTCGATGACAGAAGTATCGACATGGATGAAGAGGATCTGCGCGCCCTGATCGCAGAAGTTGTCCGGCAAGAGCTGCAGGGCACGATGGGCGAGCGGATCACGCGGAATGTGCGCAAGATGGTCCGGCGCGAGATTGCACGTGCCCTAGCCGCAAAAGATCTGGAGTAACGCCTAGCTGCGCCTAGGGGGCTGGGAGAGGCTCAGCAGCAGATCAAGATTCATATGGCGTTCCAAATGATCTGCCAAGTCATCCAGAACCTGTTCGACGCCATCCTCATAAGCGACGTTCGAGGTCACGCCCAGCGTTGAAAGGTAACGCGCGCGGAACGTGTCAGACGAAAAGATACCGTGCAAATAGCTGCCCTTGATCCGTCCGTTGGCGCTGGCGGCACCTTCTGGTTTGCCTTCGACCTCCAGCCATGCACGGTCACAATCAGGTCCTTCAGTGTGTCCCATATGGATTTCATACCCGCTGACCGGATCGCGGTCGGGCAGGGCATGGGCCGAGCGTAAAATGACTTGCTTTTGTCCGCCCATCACAGTGTCGACATCCAGCAACCCCAAGCCTTCGACCTTGCCGGGTCTGCCGTCGACGCCATACGGGTCAGAAATGGTTCTTCCCAGCATTTGATAGCCGCCGCACAGGCCCAGAACGTGCCCGCCACGCCGCACGTGGCCGTAAAGGTCGATGTCCCAACCCTGCGCTCGAAAATAGGCCAGATCCCCGATGGTGGATTTGCTGCCCGGCAGCAGAACCAGATCGGCATCACCGGGCAGGGGGCGTCCGGCTGGGATGATCTCGACACTCACGTCTGGTTCAGCGGACAGCGGATCAAGGTCGTCAAAATTGGCCATCCGTTCCAGCTGAGGCACAACCACCTTGCACGTGCCGCCGGTATGAGAGCGAATGTCCATCATATCCTCAGCAGGCAGTTTCCACGCGTCATGGAACCAGGGCACGACACCCAAGCAGGGCCAACCAGTGCGGGCGGCGATGTCGTCACGCCCTTCCTCAAACAAAGACACGTCCCCTTTGAACCGGTTGACAGCAAAACCCCGGATCTGCGCCAGATCGCCACCGTCCAGCACAGCCTGTGTGCCAACGATCTGTGCGATCACGCCGCCACGATGAATATCACCGACCAGAACCACGGGAATACCTGCGGCGCAGGCAAAACCCATATTGGCGATGTCACCCTTGCGTAGATTGGTCTCAGCCGGGCTGCCCGCACCTTCGATCAGCACCAGATCCGCATCCGCACAAAGCCGGTCAAAGCTTTCCAGCGCGGCCCCCAGCAGCTTGGACTTATCCTTACGGTAGTCCCCGGCCTTCATCGTACCCGCGCGCTGCCCTTGAACGATGATCTGAGCACCGGTGTCCGTCTCGGGCTTCAGCAGAATGGGGTTCATATCTGTGTGGGTCGCCCGCTTCGCTGCACGGGCCTGAAGCGCCTGCGCGCGGCCAATCTCGCCCCCGTTTTCGGTGACGGCCGCATTGTTTGACATGTTTTGTGGCTTGAACGGAGCAACCCGCATACCCCGGCGCGTAAAGGCGCGCGCAAGCCCGGCCACAAGAACCGATTTTCCGACATTGCTGCCAGTGCCTTGAATCATGATGGCGCGAACCATGGGTTGTCTCCTATATGTCGAGGCGCAGATGACTTGATTTGAGCCGGAAGGGAAAGACCTGGATGAACACACCAGCGCATCTTTTGATCGGGGCCGCCGCTTTTGCCCGACCGCCGCAGGGCCGTATCTTGTTGGCTGCAATGCTGGGGGCAGTGCTGCCGGATTTGTCCCTGTATCTCATGGTGGGAGTGTCGTTGTTTGTATTGGGCATACCGGAACAAGTGGTCTTCGGGCAACTGTACTATTCGCGGGCCTGGCAAACCGTCTTTGCGATCGACAACTCCTTTATCCTTTGGGGGATTGCACAGTTGCTGGCAGTTTGGCGTGGCTGGCACGCCGTGGCTGTCGGAGCAGCGGCAGGTTTGTTGCACCTAGCGACAGATTTTGTGCTGCATGCGGGCGACGGGAGACCTCAATTCTGGCCTTTGAGCGATTGGGTGTTTCACAGCCCGGTCAGCTATTGGGACAGCAGCCATCACGCATTATGGGTGGCTCCGGTTTCTGCCGCAGTTTGTCTTGCTGCGTATGTCGCACTGTGGCAGCGCGGTCTGTCTGTCTGGGGCAAGTCCATGTTTGGCGTCATGCTGCTGGCCGAAGTTTGGGTGGCACGGCAGTGGTTGTTGTTTTTCTAGCCTTTTGGACATCGCGGCAGAGCATAGAAAAACGCGCTCTGGCGGACAGAGCGCGTTTTTTCTGTTCGAACTCGCTTAAGTTCAGGCGGCTTCTGCGTGCTGAGCGGCGTTGCGGCGCTCGCTTTCTTCACGGGACAGTGCGACCGAGGTCCGTACACCGCGACCAACGAACTCCATCAGTCCGCTGACAACCCGCTCGTTCGGGTCAATACCCGCGCAGGACAGAACTTCACGCCCATCGCGCGAACGTGCCCAGCGGGCGATTTGTTCGGGGCCATTGCCGTATTTCTTGTCATCGGCGATAGCGTCATCGAGTGCAGCCAACACAACGGCCGCGAAAAGTTTGCGCGCACGATTGCCTTGCTCGTTGTTAAAGGCAGTGCCGTCAACGAAATCTCTCATCTCGTCTTCCTTGTTGTTCTTGCTCTTGCATTTTCGGCGTGAGGGTCCTTATGACCTATTAGGTGCGATTCGGATACAGCTAAAATGCATAGTTGCGTTGCGTCACTTGCATGGCTTGCTGCAAGTGCAGCACTAGGTGTCGTTGTCTTGTCAGGTGTGATCCCGCCAGATATAGGGACCGCAACTGATGCATCAACCGTTTGTGAAGGATTTATGTAATGCCCAAGATAAATGGGAACGAAATTCGCCCCGGCAATGTGCTTGAGCATAACGACGGCCTGTGGGCAGCGGTCAAGGTTGACCACGTAAAACCGGGCAAGGGTGGGGCGTTTGCTCAGGTCGAACTGCGCAACCTGCGCAATGGCTCAAAACTCAACGAGCGCTTCCGGTCTGCGGACAAGGTCGAGCGTGTTCGCCTTGAGCAGAAAGATCAGCAATTCCTGTACGAATCCGATGGGATGTTGGTGTTCATGGATGCAGAAACCTACGAACAGATTGAATTGCCGGCAGATTTGCTGGGCGAACGTCGCCCGTTCCTTCAGGATGGCATGACCATTGTCGTTGAATTCTACGAAAGCGAGGCGCTGAACGCGACGCTGCCGCAGAAAGTGACCTGCCAAATTGTCGAGACCGAGCCGGTCGTCAAAGGCCAGACCGCTGCAAACTCGTTCAAGCCTGCGGTGCTGGACAATGGCGTGAAAGTCATGGTGCCTCCTTTCATCGGTCAGGACGAAATGATCGTCGTGAACACCGAAACGATGGAATATTCCGAACGTGCGTGACGTTCCGTCACTTTGTGAAAGAGACCGCGCAGGCACCCGCCGCGCGGTTTTTTTACGCGTTAGGGCGGTAACGATACCGTGTTGGGTCGGGGCCAAACAGTTCCAGCATTAGTTCATACTTGATGCGATTGGCGCTGACCTGGCGATAAAAAGCGATCAGAAATGCGGTCGGCCCCTGAATTCGGCTAAGGCCACTGGTGGCGGCCACAACGGTGCCCACATCCGTTTTCCCCTGTAACACCAGATAACCGCCCAGCATCAGAATACCGACGGTACCGGCCCCATTGATCACGCTCAGCAGGAATTTGGCCGACAGTTTCCACAGGAACATACGTCGCCGTGTGTGATAAATTTCGTCAAACATGGTGTTGATGTCCCGCTCGACCGCTTCGATATCCTCGGTCGTCAGCCGGTCTGTGGCGCCGCGCAGGATGCGGACGCGCTCTGCCACGAAAGTGTTCACTTTGCGTTGTGACACCAGAACGATAATGATCTGCGGCACAATCATCGAGAAGGCGATCAGCCCGAGCCCGGGTTGCGTGGATGAAATATAGCCGATCACGCTGATCAACGTTCCAATCTGAACCACCGGATCCGAGAAAGCGCCGCCCGCAAACTTTCCCAACTCTTCAGCCTCGGCGGAAATGGCCGTGGTCATGGTGCCTTTGCGCAGGTCCGCGCCCGTTTCCTTCAGATCGGTTGAACGCCATAGCAGGCGCTGCCGGATCAGTCGGATCATGTCTTCACCCAAAGTGCCAGCCCGGTATCCAAGGATCCATTTCAGCCCAAGGCTCAGCAGGATAACGGCCATCATACCAATACCCAATTGGATCAGCTTTTCAGTGCCGACATCATCTGCCGTCAGGTGGTTGACGATGTCGCGCTGAAACTCCAGCGGAACGGCGGCAAGCGCCGCAATGGCGATGGACAGCACGATAAGGATGATCTGCCGCCCGGCACTGGCCCGCCAGATCGCGGAATATAGTCGAAACATGGGTGTATCCGGTTTGACCTGTTTCCCTCAGTTTGGCAGGGCTGGGGAACAGGTTCAAACTTGGCGATGTGTGTCGACGAGGGGGTCGTGCTGATTAGGCAACAAGCAGCGCTTAGTCGGTCAGTCGCACCGTGGCCTCGCCCGCCTGCATTTCGCCGCCAGCGCGGTCAAAACGCAGATAGGCAATCGCGTGGCCCCCGGACTGAGTGAACAGGGTGCCTGCCGTTTTGCCATTAGCTGTGATCTCGGTCCCCACGGGCGCGGTGCCGTCGATAACAACGCGGCGCAGGCCCTTGCGCAATTCGGTCTTGTGCTTCATGCGCGCGGTCACTTCCTGACCTACATAACAGCCCTTCTTGAAATCCACGCCGTTCAGCGCTTCGAACCCAGATTCGAGGATATAGCTGTCCTGGGTCAGCTCAGTACCCGCTTCGGGAATACAGTGTTGCACACGCAGTGCATCGAAATCGGTGCCATCATCCTGTTCGGGTGCCGCAGAATACATGCGCCAGCCCATGTCAGGGTGCCGCGGGTCGGGCAGGGCACTCTCGGGCGAGGAGCCGGTTCCGCGCTGCAGGTTCATATCGGTGCTTTCGATGGCCACGTCTGCTCGCAGTTTGTACATGTTCAGACGTTTGATCAGATCATCGGCAAGGTGCTCGGCCGCGTCCAGCAGAACGCCATCGCCATCGCGCTTGAGGAAAAAGTCGGCCAGATACTTGCCTTGCGGCGTCAACAGCGCGGCATATACCAGCCCGTCATCCAAACCCTGAATGTCATTGGTGATCAGGTCCTGCAAAAAACTTTCGGTGTCCGAGCCGGTCAGGCGCAGGATGCGGCGGGTGGGCATGGCTTGGTCCTCGTCATTTCCCTTGGCCTCGTGATATAGGAAGATCCGCCGCCAAGACCAGAGGGTATCAGACGTGCCAGCCCCGATCTCTGTTGTTATTCCGACCCTAAACGCTGCCGATGCCTTGCCCGAGTGCCTTGGCGCATTGATGGAAGGACTGCATGCCGGGCTGATCCGGGACCTGATCATCAGCGATGGCGGATCTAACGACCTAACACTAGAGATCGCGGAAGAGGCCGGAGCAAGGGTTGTCACAGGCACGCCGTCACGCGGCGGGCAATTGCGCCGAGGGTGCGCAGAGCCCAATGGAGATTGGTTGCTGATCCTGCATGCTGACACTGTATTGGAAAACGGCTGGAGCGAGGCGGTAAGCGCCCATCTATCCAGCAACGGACCTGCGGCCTTTCGATTGGCGTTTAAAGCGCGGGGTATTGCGCCGGGATGGGTCTCGGGCTGGGCCAATCTGCGCAGCCGGGTGTTCGGGCTGCCATATGGGGATCAGGGGCTTTTGGTGCCGCGTGATGTCTACCATGCCGCAGGCGGTTTTCCAGACCAACCCTTGATGGAAGACGTCGCCCTAGCGCGTCGATTGCCCCGGATCACACTTCTGGATGCGCGGGCCTTTACAAGCGCGGAGCGGTATGAGCAGGCGGGCTGGATTCGGCGGGGTAGTCGGAACCTGTGGACTCTGCTGCGTTACTTTCTGGGGACGGATCCGCAGGTGTTGGCACAGGCGTATCGGCGATAAGTGTCGTACGTAGCTCGACCAGCGATTTCCCCAACCGGAACGGGGCTGCAAAGCTGACAAGGCACAAAGCTACGATTTGCAGAACCAGAATGTGGGCGTTGGCCTGCAAATATTCCCACTCGTCTTTCAATTTACCGACCTGATCGATCAGATCATCATAACTTTGGGCCAGAATCAGGTAGTCCCCGGCAATGGCCGGTACTTTCCGGCGCATATTGTCGATGGCGGTTTGCGTTTCGTCGTCCAGCGAGGTGAAGACCAGAAACTGGTCAATATCGAAGGCGTCAGCCTGCGCGGCAGCGCTGCGCATTTCATCCATGTCATCATTGGCTTGACGTCCGAACAGGAAATGCAGGCCTTGTAATGGGGCGACCTCATTGGTGACGGCAATGAACAACGGCAGTTCAGAATTGCTGGCGGTTGAAGCCGACAGGAACTCGACTTTGTCGCATAAAACAGCCGTATCCGGGTCAAAGGCTGGATCACAAAAGCGCAGGCGAAACCGTGCCGCGTCGCGATCAAAGGCCAGAGTGGCCGCATAGGCCACGTCGATCTGACGATCCAGCCGAGAGCTGTCGGAGGTGTAAAGCCCGGCCATAACCGCAACTAACGCCCCGATGCCGCCCAGAACGACCCAAACCAGGTCGGCCAGTTTCCACGCCCGATGCCCGGCTGGTTTGCGGAACAGAAACGCCGTACCGATCGACCCTATCACAAAAAACAGGATCAGCAGGGGCAGTTGGTTGTCGGTTACAAAGCTCATAGTCCCGATCTTAGGACCTGACCTGCGTCCTGCAACAGGGATCACGGGCTGTTGTAACATCTTACCGGATGTTCATACTGATCGCAGAGCCACAGGAGATTTCGATGCCAAAAGAAATTGTTCTGATTCATGGGGCGTTTGCCGGACCCTGGTGCATGCAGGATTACGCAACTTTCTTTCGGGATCGGGGCTGGACCGTACATACACCAGCCTTGCGTCACCATGGCGGTGATCCGAAAGCAGACCCTGACCCCGGGCTGACTGAGACAAGCGTGTTGGATTATACCAATGACATAGCGGAATTTGTGCAGGGCTTGGGCAGCAAGCCGGTTCTGCTGGGCCACGCCATCGCGGGTGTGGTTGCGCAACAGGTGGCCGCGCGCGGTCTTGCCAGTGCTATTGTGTTGATTAACCCCAATGCACCCTGGGGCACTTTGCCGGAAACCGACGACGAACGCGCCGTGCCGCGGGCGTTGATGGAAGGTGGGGCCTTCTGGAAACAGCCCATGCGTGTCGAATTCGACCTGATGGCGCCATTTGCGCTTAATAAAATGGACGAGGCTCAACAGCATGCTGTGTTCGATCAACTGGGGGCCGAAAGTGGGCGCGTGATGTTCGAAATGTTCTTTTGGATGTTCGACGACGATCACGCGATAAAGGTCGATTTCGAAAAGGTCGACTGCCCGGTTCTAGTCGTTTCCGGTGCAGAAGACCGGGCGGTTAACCCCGATACCTGCCGCGCCTTGGCAGAGCGGTACGGGGAACGTGGGACCTTTTTGCTGGTTCAGGACCACGCGCATTTTCTGTTTATGGAGCCCGGCTGGCAGGGGCCGGCAGAGCAAATCGAAAGCTGGCTTGGTCAGCAGCCGGTTTGAATCCGGGTTGACAAAAATCGCCGTTTTGGCCGAGATCGCGCCAAGTGAATAGGGCCACTGACCCTTTTTGCGCATAATATCTGCGGGAAAGGTCCGGGCATGACCCTGTTTGTCATCCTTATCATTCTGTCTGCGGCACTTCTGCATGCGGTTTGGAACGCCATCGTCAAGACAGCGGCGGATCGCACGACGATGTTGGGCCTTGTTGCTTTGGGCCACGTGTTGCCAGCAGCCGTGATGGTGATGGTCCTGCCATTGCCCAGTGCTGAAAGCTTTATCTACATCCTAATCTCGACCGTTGTGCATTTCGGGTATTACTTCATGCTGGGCAAAGCCTATCAGCATGGCGATCTGAGTGTGGTCTACCCCATTGCGCGGGGCATCGTTCCGGCGCTGGTTTCGCTTTGGGCGATGGTTCTGGTGGGCGAGGTGCTGCCATTGCAGGCATGGGGTGGCATTGCACTGATTGCATTTGGCATTCAGCTGAGCAGCTGGAAAGCGCTGCGCTCGGGGGTCGGACGCAGTGCGCTTGGCTTTGCGCTGGGCACCGGGTTCTGCATTTCGATCTACTCGGTTGTGGATGGGATCGGCGTTCGGCTGTCTGGCAATACGCTCAGCTATTGGGCCTGGGGGGCTTTCCTGCATCTGTTCATTGCAGGCTTTGTCGGAATTAAGAAACGCGATACCCTCAAATACTTGCCAACCAAGGTCTGGATGACAGGCATTCTGGGCGGGCTGGTTTCGATGACCGCCTATGGGCTGGTGCTGTATGCTAAGAACTTTGCACCACTGGGCGCGGTCTCGGCGCTGCGGGAAACCTCAGTCATCTTTGCTGCGCTGATCGGGTTCATCTTCCTGAAGGAAGGCAACTGGATACGACGGCTGGGGGCCGCCGTACTTATGGCCGCTGGGGTTGCTTTGATTGGACTCGCTGTCTGATCAGGGGCGCAGCGCTTAGTTATTGGTCGAGAATGTGCTCTGCGGTCTCCATTTCAGGGTCCCGTCGTTGTCGCGGTGGCAGCGCAGCAGGCGTTCCTGAACCGTGGTAATCGTCGAAGTCACAGTATTATCGCCAACCATCAGAACAAAGGCATCCTCGGAATAAGCCATACCATCATAATAGCAAAACCGGGTCTCGGCCCCGTCGGGGATTGGCGAAGCCAAGCTTAACGTCTGCTGCGCCATGGCTTGCGTGGCCAGCAGGGTCAGGGCCAGCCCGAAGGTTAGTGCTTTCATGTCGTCCTCCCGTCTTAAATTCGTAGTCGGTAAAAGAAATTGGACGCCCGGACCTCAAGCCATTGTTGTTATGTTGCGGTAAGTGTGAACGAGATCAAAGGTTTAGGCAACGAGAAATTGCCATCGCCCCTGCGTGCCAGCCCGTTAATGCCCAGCTGCAGACCTGAGCAATCCTGGCCAATTGGGGGAAAGCAGCCCTTTGTTCAGTGGGACTCGGCTTCTGACTGTAGCTCTCTGAAATAGCTGATTGTGGACGCCAACCCTTCTTTCAACTGCACCTTGGGTTCCCAGTTGAGCACGCTCCGCGCCAGAGTGATGTCGGGCTGGCGTTGCTTGGGGTCGTCCTGTGGCAGGTCCTTGAAACTGATCGGTGTGTCGGTGCCCACAAGCGCCTGCACTTCGCTGGCCAGTTCATTCATCGAGAATTCGTTAGGGTTGCCCAGATTGACCGGGCCGGTGACGTCTTTGTCGGTCTCCATCAACCGGATGAACCCTTCGATCAGATCATCCACATAACAGAATGACCGGGTCTGCGTGCCGTCGCCAAAGATCGTGATCGGCTCACCCGTCAGCGCCTGCATGATGAAGTTCGACACAACGCGCCCGTCGGCGGGGTGCATTCTGGGGCCGTAGGTGTTGAAGATGCGGGCCACCTTGATCTCTAACCCCATCTGCCGGTGATAGTCGAAGAACAACGTCTCGGCGCAGCGCTTGCCCTCGTCATAGCAGGATCGCGGACCAACCGGGTTGACGTTGCCCCAATAATCTTCGGTCTGCGGATGAATGGTCGGATCGCCATACACCTCAGAGGTCGAGGCCTGAAAGATTTTGCATTTCAGACGTTTCGCCAGACCCAGCATGTTGATCGCGCCATGCACGCTGGTCTTGGTCGTCTGCACCGGATCGTGCTGGTAATGCACGGGTGAGGCCGGGCAGGCGAGGTTATAGATCTCGTCCACTTCCACAAACAGAGGGAAGGTCACATCATGGCGCATGAACTCGAACCGCGGGTTGTTGTGCAGATGGTCAATGTTGCGCTTGGTGCCGGTGAACAGGTTGTCGACGCACAAAACCTCATGCCCCTGATCCAGAAGCCGGTCGCACAGATGCGAGCCCAAAAAACCGGCCCCACCGGTTACGAGAACACGTTTTCGACTGTCATAAAGGCGGGCCATTGCAAATCCTTAATCGTTAAATCCAAGCCAGCTTGTCACAAGGAAGCCGGGTCTTGGTTTGATTAGTAAACCGAAGATGTTTGGATTGCAGTAGATTTTGGTTTTTTGAGGGCGCGTGTGGTGTTGGTGTGTCTTCTATCTAGCCATCGCATGAGGCAAAGCATCAAGCACGCGCCCGACCCGCCCACATGGGCGGGCGCGAGGGTTGTGTTGAGGTCGGATGGATGTTTACGCCGATCTCGATGTGGGAATTTGACGGGCGCAAGTAACCTATCGGCGCTGGCTAGTACTTAGTGAACTTAAGCCCAGTGATTTCCGTAAGAATAATGGGTTCACCATCTTTCGGCTTAGTCGCTAGTGTGGCGTTCAAGTCTTCCATCCGCTCGCCTGGCGCCATTTCAGAAATCCCGGTCCACTCGTATCTTGGGCCGTGAGGATTGAGTTTTGATACTATGTCGTCGGTTCTATGACGCTCGGGTCCGCGTTGTGACAACACCAAGAGTTTTTCATTTTCCTTTATGTTCTGCTCCCAGAGCACATTCTGGTTTTGGAACGCTCCTTCGGTGCCGCTAATTTCCGGAGATGCGATGATGAGAATAAGTTCCACCATTTGGGTCCTTTGCGGTGCTCGAACACAATGCAAGTTGCCGCTTGCAATAGAATGCTGGGCCTTCAATAGGTTGTTTTGAAACCGGACAAACGCGATTGGCGCAAATCTGTTAAGTGAAATATTCGTTGGTCTTCGCCACCTACTCGGCGAGTACCGCATTCCAATAAAGTTCTTTTTCCAGTATTCATCGGTAAACCCAAAGTGGCAAACACCTCCCTCGTGGAAGGAACCTTTCGCAATTCCACCAAGGCTTTTGGAAATAAGGTAAACGTTTCCTCGGTGAACTGTAATTGAATAAACAGAACTGAAACGTTCAGTCTCCGTCCCGATATAGAAGCGAAATTTTTTCTTTTTCGCCATTGGCGTTTCTTAATTTCAAGTTTTTGGGAAACGACTGTTAAAGTCGGTGACCAAGATAGCCTCGAAAAACTCCAATTGGTTAGTCACAAAACCTATCAGTTGGCAATTTCTTTGACGGCTTTACCAAACTCAAACATCCAGCTCCTCCACAAACCGCGCGTTCTCCTGAATGTATTGGAACCGCAGTTCGGGCTTCTTACCCATCAGACGCTCGACAAGGTCGCCGGTTTCGCCGGGTTCGTCCTCGTCGATGGTGACCCGGATCAATTTCCGGGATTTGGGGTCCATCGTGGTCTCTTTCAGGTCCTTGGCGTCCATCTCGCCCAGACCCTTAAAGCGGGACACGTCGATCTTGCCCTTGCCACCCAGACCTTTCTCAAGCCATTCGTCGCGCTCGGCCTCATCCAGACAGTAAACGCGCTTGGCCCCTTGGGTCAGGCGATACAGAGGCGGGCAGGCCAGATACAAGTGGCCCGCGTCGATCATCGGCCGCATCTGGGTGAAGAAGAACGTCATCAGCAGCGAGGCGATATGCGCCCCGTCCACATCCGCGTCGGTCATGATGATGACCTTGTCATAGCGCAGGTCGTCGACATTGAACTTGGTGCCAAGGCCGACACCCAGCGCTTGGGTCAGATCGTTGATTTCGGCATTGGTGCCAAGTTTCGAACTGGCCGCGCCCAGCACGTTCAGGATTTTGCCGCGCAGGGGCAGCAGGGCCTGCGTTTTGCGGTCCCGGCCCATTTTTGCAGACCCGCCCGCAGAATCGCCTTCGACGATGAATAATTCCGTGCCGTCCCGTGTTGAACTACTACAGTCCACCAGCTTGCCGGGGAGACGAAGTTTCTTAGTGGCGGACTTGCGTTGTGTTTCCTTCTCGGCCCGTCGGCGCAGGCGTTCCTCAGCCCGCAGTATGAGGAAGTCCAGGATCGCGCCGGCGGATTTCGTATCCGCGGCCAACCAGTTGTCGAAATGGTCGCGGACCGAGTTTTCGACCAGCCGTTGCGCCTCGACCGTGGCCAGGCGGTCTTTGGTCTGGCCGACGAATTCCGGCTCGCGGATGAAACAGCTGACCAGCGCGCAGCCGCCGGTGATCAGGTCATCGCGGGTGATCTGAGCGGCCTTCTTGTTGTTGATCAGCTCTCCATAGGCTTTGATCCCTTTGAGAACAGCGGCCCAGAAGCCCGCGACGTGCGTGCCGCCTTCGGGGGTGGGGACGGTGTTACAGTAGGACTGGATGAACCCATCGCGCGAGGGCGTCCAGTTGATCGCCCATTCGACCTTGCCGGGGGTTCCGAATTTTTCGTTGAAATCCACGGTGCCTGCAAAGGGTTGCTCGGCATAGGTGGACGAGCCGTTCATCGTCTCTTTCAGGTAATCCGAAAGGCCGCCGGGAAAGTGGAAGGTGGCCTCGGTCGGGGTTTCTCCGTCATCGATGGCGGATTTCCAACGGATTTCCACGCCCGAGAACAGGTAGGCTTTGGAGCGGATGGATTTGAACAGCCGCGCGGGTTTGAACTTGTGGTGGCCGAAGATGTCCGCATCCGCGTGAAAGGTGACGGTCGTGCCGCGCCGGTTGGGGGCCGCGCCAACCTTTTCCACGGGACCCAGAGGGATACCGCGCGAGAACCGCTGTTCGAACAGCGTTTTGTCGCGCGCCACCTGCACGACCATCGAATCCGAAAGCGCGTTCACCACCGACGCACCCACGCCATGCAGACCGCCCGAGGTCTGATACGCCTTGCCCGAGAACTTGCCGCCCGCGTGCAGGGTACACAGGATGACCTCGAGCGCGGATTTGTCGGGGAACTTGGGGTGCGGATCGATCGGAATGCCGCGCCCGTTGTCGCGTACGGTCAGGGCGTAATCTGCGTGCAGCTCGACCTCTATCCGGTTGGCATGGCCCGCGACTGCCTCGTCCATCGAGTTGTCGAGGATTTCAGCCACCATATGGTGCAGCGCGCGTTCATCCGTGCCGCCGATATACATGCCGGGGCGTTTGCGGACCGGTTCCAGACCTTCGAGCACCTCGATCGAGGAGGCGTCATAGGTATTGGTCGCTTCGGGCGTCAACAGATCGTCGGGCATATGGGCTGCTCTTGTTTTTGAGTTTCCCCCATTATGGCAGGTGATGTGGTCCGGGGGAAGAGGGGCGCGAGGTGTTGTGGAAGGTTTGGGCCTCACGCAAGCCCTCGTTGCCGTACCGAATGCCGCTAATGGCCGCGCTATCATGTTCGTAACGCGTTGTTCTGGCGAAGCTCAGTCCAGGTATGAGGATCTCAGAAGGGCTTTCTGACTACGGTCAACGCGATCTGCAAAGGATGGGCGCGCTGAGTCCAAAGTGCTTGACGCTGCGCCTTGCATCAATATCTGCTCTCAAGACCTGACTTAATGCGCGTCAAAATCAACCTGAGTTTCGTCTTGCCTTCGCAGCGCAGCGCTTTTCAATCATTTTGGTTGAGGCTCAGCGAGCGGCATCAGCGGTCCACCGGGACTGGCTAGTTGTGCCATGGTGCGAAGCATCAAGGATCAACTGGCTTGAGATAACCCGAATGTACGTAGCCAACATACCCAAGCCGGGTTCTGACCCGCCACCATTCACCATCAACACCCAATCGCTCAACGACTGTTCGTTCTGGAAGGGTTCCTGTTTTCTTGCCCCCCGGTGATGCCCTAAAATTCAGAACGTCCGGATGAACACCGGAAACGCGAAACTTGGGTAGTTTTTCGGCTTCTGACATGTCGTCCGAAGCTGGAACCCCGCCGTCCCCGAGGAGTGAGGCAACATTGGCGCGCATTTCATTGCCAATATCGCGATATCCTCGAAGGTCAGAGTTAAACGATAAACGCGTAATATCCCATTTTCCGTTCTGTGGGATATTCAGGTTTGGTTCCACTTCCGCGTGCGTCAACACCTTGGTGGGCGTGATGAGAATGTCGTATTTCTCAGCAAGATCGGCGATGACTTCGAAACTTTTGTTCCACTGTGTTGTGGTCATTGGAGCCGTGGATTCTTTGTAGTCTCTTTCTCGGTTGACGCCTGCCATGCAGCATAACGAGACACCTATGGAGGCACTGTTGGCGCCCGCAGTGTGACGCGCATAGTCGCTGGGTAAGGGGCGCGCGTTTTTGACAATCGATTTACCGCGCACAAGATCACCGTTTCCCTCGATCAGAATGTGGTAGGCTTTTTTGTCTGTTGAGTTCGCTGAATTCCCGCCACCAGTCCAATGCAGATGTATTCTCTCCATTTTTACATTTGGCATCCATGAAGTTGGAACAACTCTCGGCATTTGAGTTCTCCTTTTTTAAAAACTTATGTTTGAATATCATTTGATCTTATCAAAAAGACGGCCAATTCCCAAATCGGGCGCAAGCGGGGTTAGTACTTCTTACTTCGCAGTTGATTCAGAGAGATTTCATCTCGCAACCTGCCCAAAGCGCTCTTAGTCTCTCGATAATAAGCAAACACCATAACAGGACCCCAAATGAGCTGGATCAAAACCATCCCCTTCGCTGAGGCCACGGGCAAGCTGAAGAAACTCTATGACCGAGTCACCGGGCCAGACAACAATGTGGATAACATCATGATGGCGCACAGCCTGCGGCCGCATTCGATGGAAGGCCACATGGCGATCTACAAGGCAGTCCTGCATCATTCGGGCAACAAGATCCCTAAATGGTTCCTTGAGGTGTTGGGCGTGTGGGTCAGTTCTCTGAACCGGTGCGGGTATTGCGTTGAACATCATTTTGCCGGCTTGCAGCGGTTGCTTGGCGATGAGGCGCGGGGCAAAGCGATCCGGGCGGCGATTGAGGCGCGCGATCCGGCCGCCGCTCCGTTGGATGCAGCGCAGCTGGCTGCCATGATCTATGCCCGTAAACTGGCCGAAACGCCGGGGGATATGGTTGAGGCGGATGTGATCGCCCTGCGCGAGGCCGGATGGGACGACGGAGAGATCCTAGAGATCAATCAGGTCTGTTCGTACTTCTCTTATGCAAACCGGACAGTGCTGGGGTTGGGATGTTCAACCGATGGCGACGAATTGGGTTTGTCGCCGAACAATTCTGACAACCCCGACGATTGGGGCCATCGTTAATGGACCTGACAGGTCAGGCCGTTTGAATCCATTCCTGAATGGCATGTGCAACGTCCTGCGGTTTTTGGTGATGCAGCCAGTGGTCAGTGCCAGGGATCGTGATGCGGGTCAGATTGGGCGCGAAGGTTTCCAAGCCTTCAGTTGCCTCGGGCAAAAGGGCTTTGTCATCCGGTCCCCAAAGCAACAGATGCGGACATCGGACATGCAGCCGATCCAGCGGCAGATCCGGCAGGTCTGTTGCGGGAAGCCCTGGCTGCGCGACAACCAACGGAGAGGCGCGATACCAGTTCAACATCGCCTCTAACCGTCCGGGTCGCGCCCATTCGGTCCGGTATTCGGCCATGCGGCTCTCGGTCAGCCAATCCAGTCCCATGCCGTGGCGAAAGAACCTTTCGAGCAATGCAAAGTTGTTCTCGGACAGTTTTTGTGCCGCATCGGGCGCCCGCAGTTGGTTGATGTATTGTGAGGCTTCTGATTGCGCACCGCCTGCGGCCATGGCGCGTTGAAACGGAACCGGATGCACGCCGTTTGCAATGATAAGCCGGTCAACAAGATCAGGGCGGAACATGGCAAGGCCATAGGCCACCGATGCACCCCAATCATGACCCAGAACAGCAAAAGGTGCACTGTGGCTCTGAATCAAAGCGGCCATGTCGGACACTAGTTGAGATAAGGCGTAGCTCTGCATCCCTTCAGGGCACCAGCTTTGGCCATATCCACGTTGGTCCGGAGCAATGCAGTAAAAGCGATCCGCCAGATAAGGGGCGAGATCTGCCCACGCACCGCCGTATTCCGGGAAACCATGCAGCATCAAAAGCGGTGGCGCATCAGGTTCGCCCCATGTTCGGAGGCAAAAGGACTGACCATTCAGATCGGCAAATGACGTGTGCATCGGAACCTCTGATCCAGAGTGGAATTTATGGGTTTTTGAGGCATCAATTTGACACCAATCAAAGCGGATTTTCGACGTTTCTGCTAGCCCTCATTCAGGACAGTTGAAAAAGGATAAGATGTATGGAAGCCATTGCTCCGGTCGAAGCAAAATCCCCTCAGATCAAAGTCGTAGAGGCCAAGGCGGCAAACGCGGCAGAGCCAAGCCCCGAGAAGATCCGGCAGGCGTTCGAAAGCGGAAAATACCCCTATGGCCGCAAGATGGCGCGGTCGACCTATGAGGCGCAGAAGGCAAGCCTACAGGCGGAGCTTTTGAAGGTTCAGCTGTGGGCGCAGGATACGGGGCAACGGTTCGTTCTGCTGTTCGAAGGCCGTGATGCCGCTGGCAAGGGTGGCACGATCAAACGGTTCATGGAGCATTTGAACCCGCGACAGGCCCGTGTGGTTGCACTGAATAAACCGACCTGGGAAGAGAAGGGGCAATGGTATTACCAGCGCTATGTTCAGGAACTGCCAACCGTTGGCGAAATGGTGTTCTATGACCGGTCCTGGTACAACCGCGCAGGCGTCGAACGGGTGATGGGGTTCTGTTCGCCCAACGAGTATCTGGAATTCATGCGTCAGACGCCGGAACTGGAACGGATGCTGGTGCGCTCGGGTATTCAGCTGTACAAGTATTGGTTCTCGGTCACGCAGGAAGAGCAGCAGCGCCGCTTCAAAAGCCGCGAGACCGACCCACTGAAGCAGTGGAAGCTGTCACCGATCGACAAGGCCAGCCTTAGCAAATGGGACGACTATACCGAGGCGAAAGAGGCGATGTTCTTCTATACTGACACCGCAGACGCGCCATGGACGATCATCAAGTCGAATGACAAGAAACGTGCGCGCCTGAATTGTATGCGTCATTTCTTGTCGACGCTGGATTACCCGGGCAAGGACTTGAACGTCGTAGGGGACCCTGATCCATTGATCGTTGGACAAGCCCACCACGTCATCCACCGGTCCGAGCATATTCTGGGCGCAACACTGCATCCGGATGCCCGCTAATCCTCAACGCGCCCGTTTTTAATGGTGAGGCGGGCGCCATAGTCTCATAGTGAAATTTTGCTGATCCGCTCTTGTCCCGCGCCAAGCCCGCGCATATGGCTGGTGCAATGACAAAAGTGATGACATACCCCGCCCATTTTCGGGCGATTGCCGTGCTTGGCTTGCCGCTGGTCGGTGGCCATCTGGCGCAGTTTGCCATCGGTTTGACCGATACCATCATGTTGGGTTGGTACGGGGTCGAGGCACTTGCTGCCGTCACGTTGGCCAGCAGCTATTACTTTGTGCTGTTTTTGTTTGGGGCCGGGTTCGGCTGGGCGGTCATGCCGATGGTTGCCACAGCTGCGGCGGAAGGGGACGAAACCAGTATTCGACGCTCGACCCGCATGGGGCTTTGGCTGTCTTTGCTGTACGCAGTAGTGGTCATGCCGTTGCTGTGGTGGTCTTATCCAATCCTGATCGCCATGAAGCAGGAGCCACAGGTTGCTGAAACAGCATCAGAATATCTGCGTGTAGCTGGTTGGGGGTTGTTTCCGGCCCTTATCGTGATGGTGCTCAAATCCTACCTTGCGGCCTTGGAGCGCACGCAAATCGTTCTGTGGATTACAGTCGCGGCGGCATTTGTGAACGCGGTGACCAACTATGCGCTGATCTTCGGCAATTGGGGCGCACCGGAATTGGGTGTGATGGGTGCAGCAATCGCCTCAATCGCGACGCAGGTCGTTTCGCTGATCGCTGTCGTCATCTACGTGGTTCGAACGCTGCCGGAGCACAGCCTTTTTCAGCGTTTCTGGCGACCGGATTGGGAGATGTTCGTCAGTGTTTGGAAGCTCGGGGTTCCCATTGGCCTGACCACGTTGGCCGAGGTGTCTTTGTTTGCGACATCAGCTGTGATGATGGGCTGGTTGGGACAGGTTCCACTGGCGGCGCATGGGATCGCGCTGAACCTCGCTTCGGCCACGTTCATGGTGCATTTGGGGCTGTCAAATGCGGCCACTATCCGAGCCGGTAATGCGCTGGGACGTCGGGATCGCGCGCATCTGGAGAAAGGCGCAATTGCGGTGACAGGCATGTCTCTGGTTATGTCTGTGTTCACAGTCATCCTGTTTCTGACCTGTGCCGAACCACTGATTTCCCTGTTCATGGAGGCAGACGATCCACAGCGCGGACAAATCCTGGCCATTGGAACCGGGTTGCTTGCCATGGCGGCGTTGTTTCAGTTGGTGGACGGTGCGCAGGTCATCGCGCTGGGCCTGTTGCGCGGGTTGCAGGATGCCAAGATTCCCATGGTCATGGCAGCGCTCAGCTATTGGGTCGTGGGTATCCCGGCGTCGTACTATTTCGGTTTCGTCCGGCAGATGGATGGCATTGGAATCTGGCTGGGGCTCGTGCTTGGCTTGGCATTTGCTGCCGTACTGCTCATGGCCCGGTTCTGGATGCATTCGGTGCGGCAAATGCCAGCGGCGGCTGAGCCTGCTTAGTCTTTACTCAGCCGATCTGCTTTTTTCCGAACCAGAACGGTGCGCAGGTCATGCATCGCCATCAGCAGCCTGTCAGTCACATCCTCAAGCTGGGCGTCGGTTGCCTTGGACTGAACCCATTGAGTAGTCAGGTTCAGATGATCGACGGCACGGTGAATGTCGTCTATGTCGCGCTGCGCCAGCAGTGCCCGGCGCTCTTCCATCCAAAGGTGGATTTCGGCCTGATCCCGCTCTGAAAGGGTCCGCTGTCCTTGCGGTTTGACGTCACCATTGCGGATGTTGATGACCGCGATCTGGTCCATCTCAATCCGCCGTTGGCGATTTTCCGTATCGACCCGAAACACTGCAGCCCCGTTTTCACGGATGCGAAAGTAATATTCGGGAAGATCGGCAGACATGGTCACCTCAGTGATGCACAGAAACGCTGAATGCGGCTGCAAGCCTCGGACAGCGCCGCATCGGACGTAGCGTAGCTGACCCGGAAATTCGGCGAAAGTCCAAAGGCAGCGCCGAAGACAACGGCAACATCTGCCTCTTCCAACAGGGCAGTAGCAAAAGCTTCGTCCGTGTCGATGACCGTTCCGGCAGGAGTTGTTTTACCAATCAGCCCGGCGATTGAAGGGTAAACATAAAACGCACCCTCCGGCGTCGGGCAGGTGATGCCGTCGATCTCGTTCAGCATGCGCACAACCAGATCGCGGCGGCGTTTGAACATCTCGTTATTCGGGGCCAGAAATTCCTGCGTGCCGTTCAACGCCTCAACTGCGGCCCACTGGCTGACCGTACACGGGTTCGAGGTGGATTGAGACTGGATTTTGCGCATTGCCGCGATGATCTCGACCGGACCCGCTGCATAGCCAATGCGCCAGCCGGTCATGGCGTACGCTTTGGAAACCCCATTGCAGGTGAGTGTACGGTCATACAAGCCTGGTTCCACTTCGGCAGGCGTGCAAAACTCGAATCCGTCATAGGCGAGGTGCTCGTACATGTCGTCCGACATGATCCAGACATGCGGATGGCGCATCAGGACGTCGGTCAGCGCTTTCAACTCGTCCCGGCTATAACCGGCACCCGTCGGGTTTGAGGGTGAGTTGAAGATGAACCATTTTGTCTTTGGGGTAATCGCAGCTTCAAGCTGTTCTGCGGTAAGCTTGAAATTGTTCTCCAGCGTTGTCGCAACCATAATCGGCGTACCGCCCGCAAGCGTCACCATGTCCGGGTAGCTCACCCAATAGGGCGCTGGGATGATGACCTCGTCGCCGTGGTTCATTGTCGCCATCAGGGCGTTGTACAGCGTTTGTTTGCCGCCGGTTCCGACCGAAATCTGAGCAGGGGTGTAGTCCAGGCCATGATCGCGCTTCATCTTGGCGCAGGCCGCTTGTTTGAGCTCGGGAATGCCGTCTGGCGCGGTGTACTTGGTTTTTCCTGCCGCAATAGCTGCAACAGCGGCATCTTTGATGTTCTGAGGCGTGTCGAAATCCGGTTCTCCCGCGCTCAGGCGAATGACATCGCGACCGGCGGCCTGCAGTTCAGCTGCCTTGGCTGTCATGGCGATGGTGGGCGAAGGTTTGACGCGTGACAGTGTCGCAGACAGGAAACTCATGGTCGGCCTCGGTTTGTATGTTCAACCTGACTGTCATAGGGTGCGCCCGAAAGACGTTCAAGCCGTATAGAAACTCTGAGTTGGAGATCCGAATGACTGATGAAAACGACTGGTATGGTCCGGATTCTGCAACATTTGGGGACCGTCTGGCTGGCGCGCGTGAAGCCGCCGGAATGACCCAGGCGCAATTGGCGCGACGCCTCGGTGTCAAAAAGGCGACCGTTGCTGATTGGGAAAACGACCTGTCCGAGCCGCGCGCAAACCGCCTTTCGATGATAGCCGGGATGGTCAACGTTTCGATCATGTGGCTTTTGACTGGCGAAGGCGAAGGAATGGACGCACCGGTGGACGAGGGCGAAGGCGGAGTGGAGTTATCAACCGCCGTCGCTGAGTTGCGCGCCATTCGCGGTGAAATGCGCGCCTGCGCCGAGCGCGCGGCGCGGCTTGAAAAGAAAATGCGTCTGATGTTGGAGCAACGACATTGAGCGAACAGCGGGATGTGCGTATCAAGCGTATGAAAATGCGCTCGATGCGGCGTGGGATCAAAGAGATGGATATTATTCTTTCCGCTTATGCGGATCGTAATCTCGCGGATATGGATGACGCCGGATTGGATATCTATGACGCGCTGCTTCATGAAAATGATCAGGATCTCTATCAATGGGTGACCGGGCAGGTTCAGCCCCCCAGCCAGTTTGCCGATCTCGTTTCGGACATCGCACAAACGTTTCAAAAATAAAGACAATTCAAGCTTAACCGATTTTTCGGATTTTCGGTTCATCGTGTCTCAAACAGCACGACTGAATCGGAGGGTCGGATGAGTATGGAAATGAAGGTCTCCGGACCGGAAACCAAGGGGTTAATGACCAGCTACCTTGAGGCGCTGGCCCTTGTGGAGCGGTTGCACCGGTTGCTGCTGGACGTCATCAAGGATGAGTTTGAACGCGTCGGCGTGTTGGAAATCAACGCTGTGCAGGCGCTTTTGTTGTTCAACATCGGTGATCATGAGGTCACAGCCGGTGAACTGAAAAGCCGTGGCTACTATCAGGGCAGCAATGTCAGCTACAACCTCAAGAAACTGGTTGAGATGGGATACATGCACCACCAACGGTGTGAGATCGATCGCCGATCAGTGCGCGTGCGCCTGACGCCGCAAGGCCGAGAGATCCGGGATATCGTCTCGGATTTGTTTGCACGCCACGCCGAAGGCTTGCAGGGACGGGGCGTGCTGGAACTGGATGGCATCAAGGATATCACAACCTCGCTGCGCCGCGTGGAACGGTACTGGACCGATCAGATACGGTATATCTATTGATCAGGGGCGTGCATCTGACAGAACGAGGCTGTCCAACTCTCGGATCAATTTGCGGGTCATGGCCTCTGCGTAGGCCTCAAACCCCAGCGCGACTTCAACGAACGCGTTTGGGCCGGAAATAACCCAGGCATTGTAATACGCCGACAATTCCCCAACTTGCACATAGCGCCGGTCACCTGAACTTGGATCATCCGCACCGATTACAAGCCCGTTGATTGTAATGCCGCTGCCGCGCAACGCTGTTCTGACATCTCTGGGATGGGGCCCAAGGTTGTGTTTGCCATCACCTGATAGATCCAAAGTTCGCCGCCAACACGTCTTTTGCTGATTCAACAATTCAGCACCAAAAGCCATCGCCGCCCCCACCGCCGTTCCTTCTGCGGTTGATCGCCTCGATGTCTGGATGAGACGCGTACTGATGGCGTTCAGATCGGCCGAGGTTTGGATATCGGTCCAGTTGAGCAGAACCCTCTCGTGCCCTGGTTCTGTCCATTCATAGACTGCTAACCTCATGGATGTTGAGCCATTGGCCACCATCAGTTGACTGACCTCAGGATCGCGCAGAGCAGCGGCCAGGCCCTCCAGTTGCAATCTGTATTCACCGCTATCGACAGATGCCGACACATCCAGACCCAAAGCCAAGGCATGGCGACATTGCGCAAGGGCAGGCCCTGACAGCAGGAAGAGCAGAATGACCAGCAAGCGCGACTTCATTGGTCGTACACCTGTACTGCACCAATTTGTAGCCCGCTCAGTTCCCGTTCAAGTTTTCTGCGCATCGCGCGTTCGAAGTCTTCAAAACCTTGTGCGACTTCCAGAAAAGCGCCCGGGCCATGCAGGACGTTGTTTTCGAAAAAGGGGATGAGAAAAAGTTCCCCTTCAAAATCAGCGGCGTTTATCACCAGACCATTAACGACGATGTCATGACTAAAGAACCGCTGATATGCGATCTGTGGTCCATAACCGTCGTTGTTGGACCCGTCTCCTGAAAGATCGATGGTGCGAAACAGACACGAAGGCGCGGTTTGGAACAGTTCGGCCCCAAACCGTAAGGCGTGGCCCATAGCCGTGGCAGAGCCTTCATTGGACCGGATCGACTGACTTATCCGGGTCGCCGCAGCCACCAGATCTCCGTGATTTTCGATCAAGCGCCAGTTTTGGATAACGTGCTGGGTACTTTGCCCGCTCCATTCATAAACGGCCAACGCAACAGGTAGCGGAGATGAGAAGAATGCTTCTTGCACTTCAGGTGCCAGCAGTGCCGCGGCCAGTCCTTGTCGCTGCAAAAGGTCTTCCGCGTCGTCGACCGAAACCGAAATGTCCATCGCAAGCGCAAGGGCTAAACGGCATTGTTCAGCCCGCAAAGGGCTGGCCAACAGGGCCAGCCCCAACTTTATGATCCAACGGATCACCAGTGGCCGGTGCTCTCCATGCTGACCCAGGGCTCGGCTGGTTCCAGCGCGTCGCCATTTTGAAGCAACTCGACCGAGATGTTGTCCGGAGAACGGACAAAGGCCATGCGACCGTCGCGTGGTGGGCGATTGATGGTCACGCCGTTGTCCTGCAAATGCTGGCAAACCTCGTAGATGTTGTCGACACCGTATGCCAGATGGCCAAAATGGCGGCTGTCGCTGGGTAACTTGTCATCGCCATCCCAGTTGTACGTCAGTTCGATTGGGGCGTCTTCCTGCCCCGGAGGCGCCATGAAGATCAGCGAGAATCGCCCGGCCTCGCTGTCATATCGGCGTGTTTCCTTTAATCCCAGCAGTTCATAAAACGCCATGGACTTTTCCAGGTCTTTCACGCGGATCATAGTGTGTAGATATGTCAGCGCCATTTTGGCCATCCTTCATTGATTTGGTTTGCCAGCAACTTAGCGCACTGGTTTGGCCTGTCGAGGGCACCGTGCAGCCCAAATTGAAATTAGAGCAGGTTGCGGCATATATCGCGGTTCCGATGGCGGGGTTAGCGATATATAGTAGGGGGCGACTCATTGCCAGAAAGGAAGATTTGATGCCGCTGTCCGCTGACCAACAGGCCGAGATCGAGGCGCAACGCGCGCAATCGCATCCCACACGTCGCGTCGTTTCAGCGGGAATGGAAGACCATCTGTACACCGCGCATCAGGTTCTGGATCACGGTTTTGTCCGCGTGATCGACTATATGGGCGATGACGCCGCGATCTGTCAGGCGGCTCGTGTGTCTTATGGCAAAGGCACAAAGTCGGTTCAGAACGACGAAGGGTTGATCCGGTATCTGATGCGGCACTGGCACTCGACCCCGTTTGAGATGTGCGAAGTCAAACTGCATGTGAAACTGCCGGTTTTCGTGGCCCGCCAATGGATTCGGCACCGGACGGCAAATGTGAACGAATACTCCGCCCGGTACTCTATTCTGGATCGTGAGTTTTACATCCCCGCACCCGAACATGTGGCGGCGCAGTCAGAGGTGAACAATCAGGGCCGTGGATCAACGCTGGAAGGTGAAGAAGCCGCGCGTGTTTTGGAGATACTGAAGGCCGACAGTACCCGCTGCTATGACAATTACGAAGCCCTGATCAGCCAGGACGGGCAACAGGGGTTGGCGCGTGAGTTGGCCCGGATGAACCTTCCCGCCAATATCTATACGCAATGGTACTGGAAGGTTGACCTGCACAACCTGTTCCATTTCCTGCGCTTGCGCGCGGACCCTCATGCGCAATACGAAATCCGCGTATATGCCGATGCGATGTGCAAGATTGTCGCCGACTGGGTGCCGTTTGCTTACAAAGCCTTCGAGGATTACCGGTTAGGCGCAGTCAACCTTTCTGCTCAGATGGTAGAGAGCCTTCGGAACATGCTGGCGGGCGAGACGGTCACGCAGGAAAACTCGGGCATGACCGCCCGCGAATGGCGCGAGTTTGAAGAGATCATCCGCAAGTAACGGCTGTCAACGCATAGCGATTGTCTATACATTCTGTCATGGAACCGTTACATTGGTTCCATGATGCGTATTTTGAAACCCGCTTTACTGTGTCTTGTATCAGGCATGGCTTTGCCCGTGCAGGCGCAGTCACCTATCGCTGAAATTCTGTGTGAACCCACACCCAGGTTGCACCAAAAGCTCAAGGGACAGTTCCGCTCCGAGCGCGTGGCCACCGGTATTCGTGGACCTGAGCAAATCATGGAGGTCTGGTCTAACCCACGCGGCGACTGGACGATGGTCGTGACCTACGCAACCGGGACGTCCTGCATCGTTGCCATGGGCGACAACTGGACTGCTCATGACAAGCCGAAGCCCGCGCGAGGGTAATGGAACAAATCCGGTGGGGGGCGGGTGACGGCCGGAAATTGGCCGCCATCCTAAGATGTTTCAACCCCGCGCAGTGCGGGGGTGTCGTTACAACGGCTTTAAATCAGCTGCCATTTGGCGGCCATCGCGTCCGTCCTGCAACTCGTACGAGACTTTTTGGTTGTCTGCGAGTCCGGTGAGGCCGGACCGTTCTACGGCCGAGATATGAACAAACACATCTTTGCCCCCTTCATCAGGGGCAATAAATCCATAGCCTTTAGTGGTATTGAACCATTTCACGGTGCCGGTTGGCATGTCCCGTGTCTCCTTCTACTTACGCATTGTCCCACAAATTGGTGGGGGCTGTGGTCAGCGTCATCGTAAACCCCACTGTTTCGCGTTTGCAGAACAGTCCAATTTACATGTTTCGCCTTTTTCAACATTGCACGGTGAAGTAAAAAATCAAGAATAACTGCCAAAAACTGGCGTGATTGCACAAAATCGAAGCACGAGCAGGAGTATCCAAGAAATGAAACTTTATGGGCTAAAGACCTGTGACACCTGTCGTAAGGCGCTGAAATCTTTGCCAGATGCGGTCTTTTTCGACGTCAGAAGTGACGGCGTACCGGAGCCGGTGCTGTCGCAAGCTTTTGCTGAGTTCGGCAATGCTCTGCTCAACACAAGATCAACCACCTGGCGCGGTTTGGATGAGAGCCAGCGCGCTAAAGCACCGCTGGAGCTTTTGAAAGAACACCCAACCCTGATGAAGCGCCCGTTGATCGAAGCTGACGGTAAGTTGCTGTTGGGGTGGACCGCTGAAACGCGGGGTCAGCTTGGCATTTCCTAAACGGGTGCTTATCTGCCAATGGTCAAGAATGAGGATTATCTATGCGCAATGCCGCAATGATTTTGGGCGTTATTGCCGGACTGATCGGCATGATCGTCGGGTTCTTCGGGTATGCCAGGGTGGTTGTGGTTGACCATGTTGGCGAGATAGATGGCGTTCTGAGCCAAGTCGACAACCCCGGCCTGATCCAGGCCCTTTCGATCGTCGCGCCTTTGTTGGCGATTGCCGGTGGCGCTATGGCGCCTGCGCGGGCTCTGATCGGTGGGGTTTTGTTGCTGATCTCAGCAGGGGCAATGTATTACGCGTTTGGGTTTGGTGTCTTTACCATGTTCCCGATTGCCTTCGCCGGTGTGGCGGGCGTGCTTGGGCTGGCGGCAGGAAAACCGGATCAGCCCAAGGCGCATTTCTAGATCACTTTAGGTGCAGGATCCGGTCAACCGAGAGCGGGCCTGAACCATGAATGACAATCACCGCCAGCAGGAATGTCCAGATTGTTCGGTCGTCCAGCAAGGTTGGGGCGTTGGTGAAATAGCTGCCCAGTTCAGCACCGTGACCAGTCACGTCCACAATGGTCTGGACCCAGACAAACCCAATCATACCCAAGGCGGCAAATCGCGACAGCAGACCGATGACGATCAAGGCTGGCAGCAGAAATTCGGCCCATGTGCCTGCGACGGCCACAGCCCAATGGAAGATGCCCAGTTGCGAGCTGTCATAGCTGACGGCTTCCATCGCCTTGGGGAAAATTTGCACGTAGGCCCCATCTGACGGGCGCAGAAACCCAAAGATCCCGCTGCCCAGCTTGGTTGTTGCCGAGTTCCAGTAGTACACAAGCAACGTCGCGGCAAAAACCAGCCGGGCCAAGCTTGGTGTGAGCCAGCCGGAGGTCACGCCCAACCGTCCCAGGGTGTTGTTGTGCAATGAGATCAGCGCAGTCATGTCTTCGGCCTTTCGATAGTCACAGAGGTTATTGCACTGCCTTGTAAAAGCAGTGCCAGAGTGGTTCCGAGGTCAAATTCGGGGGTTTCAGCGGCGGTTTTCTCAAACGCCGATCCGATCGTGTCCCCATTTTGCATATGCGTGATCCAGTTCGCCCCGCCCACTGGCAGCAAGTGAGGCTCAGGGTCGTATTCGGCGCGCGTGATCAACACATCCTCAGCTTGCGGTTGAGGTTTCGGGGCGTCAGCCACAGAGTTAAAACGCCAGATCGCATGAATGGGCCATTTCGACCGGATCACTTGCATGGACGGGGCAAACTGCAACCGGGCTTGCATGACCTGTTCGGGGTCTACGGCCAATGCCTCGGCCGGTGCAGGTTGGCTGTCGGCTGCGTGATAAGACCGGCGCAGCGCCAGTTCCAACCGGGCTATGTCGGGCAGGTAGCCAAGATGCGAAAGTTGCTGCATCCCCGCCAGAAAATCGGGAAACGCCTCACCGTAGAACATCATAAGCGGTGAGGATGGCGGATGCTGGCGCAAGAAAATCCCGGCCAGCCCGTCCATATTCTGAGTACCCAACAGT
Organism: Ruegeria sp. HKCCD4315; assembly: GCF_013112245.1. NCBI lineage: Bacteria > Pseudomonadati > Pseudomonadota > Alphaproteobacteria > Rhodobacterales > Roseobacteraceae > Ruegeria > Ruegeria sp. HKCCD4315. The sequence goes on from NZ_WVRN01000001.1 coordinate 1,113,783, forward strand.
TTAGCGATCACAGGGAACGCCTGATGCATCGCTTCGGTCAGAGAAACGGCAACGTTGTTGCGATAGACACTGAACCTGCGACCAGCCGGTTGCGCGTCGGCGTCCAGCAAACCGGATGGAACCGGCGCGGAAGCATCCATCATGGCGGCGCGAAACTCGGACTGAGATACGCTCATGCCGGTACCCGGTCCAGTGCGGTCTGAGCGCGAACTGCTTCTTCGCGTAACACCGGCCAGTCGGGTACATCGGTGTCCCACTCGACCAGCAGCGGCTTGGGGCCCGACCGTTCCAGAACATAGTCGAGCAGGGCCCAGACCGGATCGACCACTTCGCGCCCATGGCTGTCGATCAGCAACGGATGGCCGTGATCATCTTCGTCCTCATCATGGCCTCCAAGATGGATTTCACCCACCTTTTCAAGTGGATAGGCGTCGATATAGCCTTGGGGCGAGAAGTCGAGGTTGGTGGCCGAAACAAAGACGTTGTTCACGTCCAGCAGCAAGCCACAGCCAGTGCGTTTGGCAATCTCTTGCAGGAAATCGGGTTCCGACCAGGTGCTTTCCTCAAAGGCCAAATAGCTGGATGGGTTTTCAAGCAGCATCTGCTGTCCAACGGTGTCCTGCACCTGATCTATGTGCTCGCAGACTCGCGTCAGCGTCTTGTCCGTGTAAGGAAGCGGCAGCAGGTCGTTGTAAAAATTGCTGTCATGAGTAGACCAGGCCAGATGTTCGGAAAAGCTCGCGGGTTTCAACCAGCCGATCAAGTGTTTCAGCCGGGCAAGGTGGTCTGGGTCCAAGGGGCCTTCGCCACCTATGGACAGTCCAACGCCATGGACTGAAATCGGAAAATGTTCGGACAGGTGGCGCAGCTGTGCCAAGGGGCGCCCACCATCGCCCATATAGTTCTCGGCGTGAATTTCCAGCCATGCAACAGGCTGCGCGTGTTCAAGTATCTGAGCGAAGTGTTGCGGCTTGTACCCCACACCCGGCGCTGTGGGCAGGCGATTCGAGCGGAGCGCATCATCCAACATGGGTCAGTTCCTTGATCACGAAAGGGAAGGGGCGGGCGATCTGGCCCGCCCCTCTGAATTCGTTTGGTCGACCTTATGCCGGCAGGTCGCGATCCAGTGCTTCCAGCGAACCTTTCCGCGGGGTGCCGTCTGCTTCGGCTGGCAGTTCGATGTCCGCACATGTTCCGGCGTCAACCAGGGTCCATGCGTTGCCCTGATAGTCAACGGTCGAGGTGCCCGCGCATGTGGTGCCGGGGCCTGCGGCGCAGTCGTTCTGACCGGCCAGCGATACGCCATAGCATTTTTCTTTGGCTTGCGCGGTTGCTGTGGTTGCAGCGCCCGATACGGCGGCTGCGACTGCGGTTGCGATAACCAGGGACTTAGCTGTGTTCGACATCTCGGTAATCCTCTTGATGACAGGGTATGTCTGCTTGTGACACTGACAAAACTAGTGGCTTGTCGGCCAGAGTTGAATTCACGAGCCCGTGTCTCACAAGCGCGTCAGGGGGCGGCACGCCCTCTTGAAGCCTAATACATTGTTTTTGATGAATAAAGAGTGAAATGTTACAATCCGGCCCCGTTTCAAGGGCCGGATTTACAGCGATATGCCGCTGATTGTTACAGCAGATCTGGTGGTGTTGCGGCGTGCGAAAGCTCATTTGTTACAACATCAAGCGGTTGAACCTGCGTCTGTTTTTCACCCAGACGCCGGACGCTGACGGTGCGTTCATCAACTTCGCGGTGACCAACAGCCAGAATCACCGGCACTTTGCCAACCGAGTGCTCGCGGACCTTGTAGTTGATCTTTTCGTTGCGAATATCTGCTTCGGCCCGCACACCGACGGCGCGCAGGGTTTCAACAACTTCGGCAACATAGGCGTCGGCCTCGGACGTGATCGAGGCGACAACGACCTGCCGCGGGGCCAGCCAGAAGGGCAGCTTGCCTGCGTGTTCCTCGATCAGAATGCCGATGAAACGTTCGAACGAACCCAAAGTTGCCCGGTGCAACATCACAGGGCGGTGTTTGCCGCCGTCGGCGCCGATATAAGTCGCATCCAGACGTTCAGGCAGAACAAAGTCCACCTGATGCGTTCCGCATTGCCAGTCACGGCCGATTGCATCGGTCAGAACAAATTCAAGCTTCGGGCCGTAGAACGCGCCTTCACCGGGGTTGAGTTCCGGTTCGATCCCCGCCGCACGGGTCGCGCTGAGCAGGGCGGCTTCGGCCTTGTCCCAAACCTCATCCGATCCAGAGCGCTTTTCGGGCCTATCCGAAAATTTGACCGAGAAGTTTTCGAACCCGAGGTCTTTGTAGATTTCGGACAGGAAGCGAATGAATTCGGCAGTTTCGGATTCAATCTGATCCTCGGTGCAGAAGATGTGCCCATCATCCTGCGTAAAGCCGCGCACGCGCATGATACCGTGTAGGGCACCTGACGGCTCATAACGGTTGCACGATCCGAATTCCGCCATCCGCAATGGCAGGTCACGATAGGACTTCAAACCCTGATTGAAAATCTGCACGTGGCACGGACAGTTCATCGGTTTCAGAGCGTTGATCGCCTTTTCACGCGCATGTTCCTCGTCCACTTCGACGATAAACATGTTTTCCTGATATTTGTCCCAGTGACCCGAGGCTTCCCACAGTTTGCGGTCAACGACCTGAGGGGTGTTGACTTCGACATAGCCGCCTTTGCGTTGCTGGCGGCGCATGTAGTCCTGCAATTGCGTGTAGACGGTCCAACCGTTGGGATGCCAGAAGATCTGGCCGGGGGCCTCTTCCTGCATGTGGAACAGGTCCATTTCACGACCAAGTTTGCGGTGGTCGCGTTTGGCTGCCTCTTCCAACATGTGCAGGTGGGCTTTCAGCTTTTCCTTACCCGTGAAGGCCACGCCATAGATGCGTTGCAGCATGGCGCGGTCACTGTCGCCACGCCAATAGGCGCCAGCGATTGACATCAGCTTGAACGCGTCGCCCGGCACCTGGCCGGTGTGTTGCAGGTGCGGGCCACGGCATAGGTCCTGCCAATGGCCGTGCCAATACATGCGCAGCGGTTCGTCGCCCGGGATGGACTCGATCAATTCGACCTTATAGGGCTCATTATTGGCCTTATAAAATTCGATCGCGCGGTCACGGTCCCAAACCTCGGTGGTCACGGGATCGCGCTTGTTGATGATCTCTTTCATCTTTTTCTCGATCAGGCCGAGATCTTCGGGCGTGAACGGTTCCGCCCGGTCAAAGTCATAGTACCAGCCGTTTTCGATCACGGGGCCGATGGTGACCTTGGTGGCAGGCCAGATTTCCTGAACGGCACGCGCCATGATGTGCGCCAGATCGTGGCGGATCAGCTCATTGGCTTGTTCTTCATCCTTCATGGTGTGGATGGCGATCTGGGCGTCAGCGTCTATGGGCCATTGCAGGTCCCAATGCTGGCCGTTTACCGTGGCCGAGATGGCCTTTTTGGCCAATGAAGTTGAAATATCGGCAGCCACCTGCGCAGGCGTAACGCCTGCGTCATAGTTGCGTGCATTGCCATCGGGAAAGGTGAGAGAGACGGATTTTGAATCCAGGGCCATATCGGCTCTCCTCGTCGGTTTGGCGCCCACTGAACGCCCGGTTGCGGGTTATTTGCGTTCGGCTCGTTTGGCAGGTGGTTGATCCTGTGTCAAGGGCAGGAGCGAGGGGCCAGCCCCTCGCGCACCCCGAGGTATTTTGAGCCAGATGAAGAGGGATCCGGGAATTGCACTTGGGTACGTGGCGTGCATGATGCTGCGAAAGGAAAGAGGATTTCATGGCAGCAACAAATTTTCTGGAGACGGCGCAAGGCCGCCGGTTGGCCTATCACAAAAGTGAGGGTGCGGGCCCGACCATCGTTTTCCTGGGCGGGCTGATGTCGGATATGGAAGGCACCAAGGCGGTTTATCTGGAGGCCTGGGCACAGGCGCGAGGGCAGGCATTCTTGCGGTTTGACTATTCGGGGCACGGAGAAAGCTCGGAAGCATTTACCGATGGGTGCATCGGCGATTGGCACGAAGATACTGTAGCGGCCGTGACGGCGTTGACTGATGGGCCGTTGATTGTTGTGGGATCCTCCATGGGTGGGTGGCAGGCGTTGTTGTTGGCTAAAGCGATGCCGGACCGGATTGCGGGCATGGTCACAATTGCTGCTGCGCCGGACTTCACAGAAGACGGCTACTGGGCGGCATTCAGCGATGAACAAAAGGCGGAGCTGGACAAAGTTGGTCAGGTGGAACTGCCTTCTGACTATATGGAACCCTACATCATCACCAAACGAATGATCGAAGACGGGCGGCAGCGGTTGGTTCTTCGAGATCCGCTTCATCTGCCTTTCCCGGTGCGTTTCCTTCAGGGAACGGCGGATACGGCGGTGTCGACGGAAACCGCAGTGCGGCTATTGGATCACGCGACCGGGCCGAATATGCGCCTTTTGCTAGTCAAGGATGCGGACCATCGCTTTTCGGACGGTCCCTGTCTGGGGCTGATTGAAGGCGCGGTGCTGGATGTGGTGGGAGGCGTCTGATGCGGCGTTTGGGCTGGTTGCTTGGGCGGTTTCTGCTGGCGCTGATTGTCGTCGGCGGCCTACTCTATTGGTTTGGGCCGCGCGAGGAAGTGAATTTGCGCCCGACATTCGACTCGCGCAAGTTTGGTGAAGGTGTTCAGGTCTATTTCGAAAGCACTGAATCAGCCTTTGGCGATATTGTTCCGGGCGTTGAGAAGCGTGTAGTCTGGCAGGAGGGTTTCAAGGAGCAGCGCACACCTTACTCCGTGCTCTATATCCATGGATTTTCTGCAAGTTCCGAAGAAATCCGTCCGGTGCCTGATCTGGTCGCCGATGCGCTTGGGGCAAACCTTGTCTACACGCGCCTGCAGGGTCATGGCCGAGATGGATCTGCCATGGCGGAAGGCACGGCCTCAGGTTGGATGCAGGACACTGCCGAAGGGTTGGCTGCGGCACGGGCGGTTGGCGACAAGGTGATCGTTATCTCAACCTCTACCGGTGGTACTTTGACAGCGGCTGCAGCGCTTGACGCGGATCTTAGCAAAGATGTTGCCGCAATGGTCTTTGTGTCGCCGAATTTCGGCGTGAATACAACCGCGGCATGGGTGCCGACGCTGCCATGGGCCCGGGATTGGTTGCCGATCCTTATGGGGCCAGAGCGTGATGTGTCCGGGCCGGATCCAGAGAAGAACACGTATTGGTCCGCCGTCTATCCTTGGGAAGCCGTCGTTCCGATGTCCGTTCTGGTTGATGTCGTTTATGCGTTGGATTTTTCCGAAGCTCTGGTGCCAGCCTTGTTTTGGTTTTCGGACGATGATCAGGTTGTGCGTCCCGACAAGACACATAAAGTCGCCGAGGCCTGGGGCGCATCAGCAACGGTCGAGTTGGTCACAATGGGGCCAGGAGACGATCCCGCATCACATGTCATTGCCGGGCGGCTGATGTCGCCGGGGCAGACCGATGCCGCCGTTGAGGGTATCCTGACTTGGTTGAAAGAACTGGGGATAGAGTAAAGCCCAACCGGAATTGAGGAGGCAAAATGCGAAAGCCGGGCAGCATGTGGAGTCTAGAGACCTTGGGTCGCGTTCGCTTGTCCCGGCATTTCTTCATGCGCGATTTTCTGTATTCGGAGATCGGCAATTTCCACCAAAAACAGAATATTCCCGACAATCCGGACCTGGCGATCGAGACGGGGCGTGCGTTTTGCGAAACACTGCTGGACCCGTTGGAGGAAACCTTTGGCCGTGTCGCCGTGCGATCAGGGTACAGGTCGCCGTCTTTGAACCGGTTCGGCAATGAAAACCGGCTGAACTGCGCCCGCAATGACAACCCGCTGGAATGCCATATCTGGGATCGAGGCGAAGGCGATGCGCGGATTGCAGGAGCTTCTATCGTGATCCCTTGGTTTGCGGATCAATACGCACAAGGGCGGGACTGGCGCGATCTGGCGTGGTGGATACATGATCACTTGACCTATTCCGAGATTTGGTTTTTTCCCAAGCTTTGTGCATTCAATTTGGTGTGGCGGCCCAAACCGCTACGCAGGATTGACAGCTATATCGACCCGCGGGGCTGCCTTTTGAAGCCGGGGGCCGAACCCGATGAAGACAGGGCCAAACGTCAACGCCGGTACGCGGATTTCCCTGCGTTTCGCGCAATCGCCTATCCATAAGGTTTCCCTTGCCCGATTGTGGCAAACCTTTCATCCTGACAGAAAAGGGAAGGGCTCGGAAAACCGAGTAAATGGAGGCCCCGCGTGATCGAGCCGCTGGTGTTCTTGCCTGGGTTGATGTGTGATGCCCGACTGTTTCGCCCTCAGATCGAGCTGTTGTCGCGTGCGCGGTCTGTGACTGTCGCACCTGTGTCTGGCGGCGAGCGCATTGAAGAAATCGCATCGGGGTTACTCGACCAACTGCCGCTTCGTTTTGCGCTTGCCGGGCACAGTATGGGTGGCGTGGTGGCCTTGGAACTTGTGCGCAGGGCGCCGGAACGGATTTCTCGGCTGTGTCTGATGGCCACCGATGCGCAGGCTGATACGCCGCAAATGGCGGCCAGTCGGGAAGATTTGATCATTGGTGCGCAAGGCGGTCGTCTGGAAGAGATGATGCGCAAACTTGTAGGATCCGACGCCTTGGCGCCGGGGCCTCGGCGCATCCCCATCCTGAACGATCTTTTGGCGATGGCAGAGGGGCTGGGGGCCGAAGTGTTCGTGCGCCAGATGCGAGCCTTGCAACGACGACCTGATCAGCAAGCAGCATTACGGAAAATCAAGGTGCCGACACTGGTGCTATGCGGCGCACATGACACTCTTGCACCCGTCAGACGACATTCGTTTATGGCTGATTTGATACCGGAGGCCGAAATGCTTGTTCTTCAAAACGCAGGTCATCTTTTGACCCTTGAAGCGCCTGACCACGTGAACGAAGCCCTGCAAACCTGGCTGAATGCTCAGCTTCGGTTCGACTATGGATAGAGCGCTGCGCGTTCGTTTTTCGTTATCAGCAAGGGCGTCGCAACGGGTTCGCCGGATTTCGGGTCGAAGAAAGGTGTGTTCTTCCAGCGCCCGGAAAGGCGCGAAGCTGCAACGCGACGTATCAGACCGAAGGCCGCAAACCTGATTTTCTCGTGTTTCTGTTTTCCATCGGGTTGGGGCACAAATCCGCGGGTTGTGACGGGACCCAGGATCGAAATGTCATCGGTGATCCTGCGAACCAGAAATCCACCAAAAGGAAAACTTGCGCGTGGTGGCGTTGTTGCCAGCGGGGCATTGCAGCAACTGGCGTACCATCGCAGCATCCCGTTGGGGCCAAGCTTCATTGCGGCCAAAAATTGACTGCCGGTAGAGATTTCGATCTCTTCCGGTGCCATCTGCAGTATGTCGACAGGTCCGGGGGCTGGGTCCGGTTGTTTGAAATACAGCTGTGCGGCGCGGCAATCGTGGCAAAAACAGGAGACATGAGTCCCTTGCCGAACGCCCCTTGCGGAAATGTGCCCTTGCAACTTTCCGCACTGGCAGGAATAGGCGAGGCCGCTATGCGCAGGCTCGCTCATTCCGTTTTACGCGACTTTGTTGGTGTTGGCAGCGCGGCGACGTGGCTTGCGGCTGTTTTCATTCATGAAATCAATCACAAGCGGGCGGATGTTGTCACGCCAGCTGCGGCCTGCGAAGATGCCGTAATGACCTGCGCCGGGTTCCACATGGCTTGCCTTCTTGCTGTCGGGCAGGCCGGTGCACAGATCAAGCGCGGCGATGCACTGACCGGGTGCTGAAATATCGTCATTTGCCCCTTCGACAGTTTTCACTGCCACATCCGTGATCTTGGACATGTCCACCTTGTGACCGGCGACGACAAACTCGTTCCGCGCAATCTCGCGGTTCTTGAAGACACGCTCGACAGTCGAAAGATAAAACTCGGCGGTCATGTCCATGACGGCCAGATATTCATCATAGAACCGGTTGTGGGCGTCCATGTCCGAGGCTTCGTCCCGGATAACGCGTTGAATTTGATCCGAAAAAGCCTTGGAATGGCGTTCGGCGTTCATCGACATGAAAGATGCAAGCTGTAACAGGCCGGGATAGACCATGCGACCGACGCCTTTGTATTTGAAGCCGACACGCTGGATCATCGTTTCTTCCAACTGACCCATGGTGACGCGCCGTCCGAAATCGGTCACGTCGGTGGGGGTCGCATCCGGGTCGACCGGGCCGCCGATCAAGGTCAAGGTGCTGGGTTGTGCTTTGGGTTCCACTTCGGCCAGGTAGGCTGTGGCCGCAAGGGTCAGAGGGGCCGGTTGACAGACTGCAACAACATGCGTTTCTGGGCCCAACTCTTTCATAAAATCGACAAGATAGAGGGTGTAATCCTCGACATCGAACTTGCCCGCAGACACAGGGATATCGCGCGCATTATGCCAGTCGGTGATGTAGACTTCGCAATTGACCAGAAGGCTTTTGACGGTCGAACGCAGCAGCGTTGCGTAGTGTCCCGACATGGGCGCGACCAGCAGCACCTTGCGCGGCTGTTCTTCGCGGCCGTTGACGCGGAAATGGACCAGATCGCCGAATGGGCGTTCCAGAACAGTTGTAATCTCAACCAGGTGGTCCTTGCCGTCTTCACAAGTGAAGGTGCGAATACCCCAGTCAGGTTTCACAACCATGCGCTGGAAAGTACGCTCAGTCACCTCACCCCAGGCGGCCATCCAGTTGAAAGCCGGGTTGGGCACCATCGAAAACATTGGGTAAGAGGCCATCGCGCTGGCTGTTGCCCCAAGCCATTGGTTGGTGTTGCGCATGGTTTCCATAAGGTCGTAGGTCATCATGTAGCGCATAAATGGGGCCTCCTGAGTGTCAGCCTGAGAGTTCGGACCATTCGTCGCTTTGCCCCCCAGCACCCACGACGTTATTCTGCATAGCAGCGAGGTTAGGGGGGAATTGTTAAAATGACAACTAGCGAAGACCAAATGCCAGACGTATCAGACGAACACATTGAACGCCTTAAAGAAAATATGGACAAGGTCGAGCAGCTCTCGAAGCGATTGATTGAGGTCATGGCTACTAAAAAGCCGCATACCCCCGCACTGGATGGCCCGAATCAAGAGCTTTTCGCACGAGCAGCAACGGCATATTGGGCCGAAGCTTGGCAAAATCCCGCCAAACTGTTGGAACAGCAAATAGAATTCTGGGGAAAGTCTGTTCTGAACTTTGCCGAAGCGCAGCAGGCATTGACCCAAGGTGAAGTGGAAGACGAAAACCCCGCCCCCGGAGACAAGCGTTTCTCGAACCCTCTATGGGAAACCAACCCCTATTTCCGTCTGATCCGACAGCAATACCAAACCAACGCGCAGGCCATCGCGCAAGCTGTCGCTTCGGTCGACGATCTGGATGCCAAGGACAAGCAGCGCTTGCAGTACTTTTCGCAGCAGATCATCGACATGATGGCCCCCACCAATTTTCTGGCAACAAACCCTGATGCCCTGCAAAAGGCGGTTGAGACCGAAGGCCAATCCTTGATTCAGGGATTGGAAAACCTTGTTTCCGACTTGGAGGCCAATGATGGCGAGCTGGTTGTAAAGCTTGCGGATGAAAATGCGTTCGAGGTTGGCGGAAACCTGGCAACCACACCGGGAGACGTGGTGTTCCGCAACCGGATGATGGAGCTGATCCAATACAAGCCTGCAACGGAATCCGTGTACGAGACGCCGATCGTCCTGTTTCCGCCCTGGATCAACAAGTTCTATATTCTGGACCTCAAAGCGCAAAACAGCCTGATCAAATGGATCACCGATCAAGGCTACACCTTGTTCGTCGTCAGTTGGGTTAATCCAGACGAAAGTTATGCCGAAACCGGCATGGAAGATTACATTCAGGACGGCTTTTTGACGGCAATCGACGTCGCCAAGAAGATCTGCAAGGTCAAGCAAGTCAACGCGGTCGGCTATTGCATCGCGGGCACGACGCTCAGCCTCACCTTGTCGTTGTTGAAACAGCGCGGTGACAAGTCGGTCAAATCGGCCACGCTGTTTACGGCGTTGACGGATTTCTCTGATCAGGGTGAGTTCACGCCTTTCCTGCAGAACGACTTCATCGACGGTATTGAGGAAGAAGTGAACAAGGAAGGTGTCCTTCGCTCGTGGATCATGGCGCGTACCATGTCGTTCCTTCGGTCGCGCGACCTGGTCTATGGGCCGGCCATTCGCAGCTATATGATGGGAGAGGTGCCTCCGGCGTTTGATCTGCTGTACTGGAACGGCGATGGTGCGAACCTTCCTGCCAAAATGGCTGTGCAGTATTTGCGTGGCCTGTGTCAGCGCAATGAATTCGCAACAAACGGTTTTGAGTTGATGGGCCACAAGCTGACGTTAAACGACGTAGATGTGCCCTTGATGGCCATTACCTGCGAGACCGATCATATCGCTGCCTGGAAAGACTGTTATCGCGGTGTCCAAAAGATGGGCTCACGGTCGAAGACTTTCGTGGTTTCAGAGTCGGGTCATATCGCCGGTATTGTGAACCCGCCGAGCAAGAAGAAATATGGGCACTACACCAATCCGGACTTGAAAGCGGACTCTGATACTTGGCTGAAAGAAGCAGATTTTCACCAAGGATCGTGGTGGCCCATGTGGGACGCTTGGCTGAAGAAACGGTCGGGGAAACAGGTGCCAGCACGCGATGCAGGCGATTCGGACCATCCAAGTCTTGCACCCGCTCCGGGGACCTACGTTTTGGCAAATCCAAACGCCTGATTTCATTTTGAAACTTAATTTTTTCTGCGCTGCAGCAAGAAAAAACTTGCAATGCTGCGGCGCAGCAATCATATTGTCCTCAAGCTGATGAAGCCCGGGGTGGGCCCGGACCGGCTAAAAGGATTAGGACAATGGCAAAGACCCAAGACTTTAGCGCGATCATGAAAGACATGATGGGCGCATTCCCGGTGGACACCACCGCAATGGAAGACGCATTCAAATCGACCGCTTCGCTGAACGAAAAGCTGTCGGGTGTTGCTCTGGAAGCTGCTGAGAAATCGGCTGAGATCTCGAACAAATGGACCAAAGAAACTCTGGCCAAACTGACCGAGATGTCGAAAGCAAAAGCAGAACCTGCTGACTACGCAAAAGCGGCAACCGATTTTGCAAGCGCGTCGGCTGAAGTTGCAGCTGAAAACCTGGCTGCTTTCGCTGAAATCGCGAAAAAAGTTCAGACCGAAACCGTCGAGCTGCTGATGGCTGCTGGTAAAGACGCTGCAGAAGAAGCAACTGCTGCTGTCAAAAAAGCAACCAACGACGTGACCACTGCTGCTAAGAAAGCCGCAGCGGCTAAGTAAGAACGTTCGCGAAGCGCACCCAATCCTCCCATGAGGTGCAATCGCGTTGGGCAGGTCGATTGACCTGCCCTTTCTTTTTGTGCTGCAGTCGCATAACCTGTGCTGCAACGCATCATCCTTGGGGAGGGTACCCGGTGTCGGACCAAGAAAAACCGCTGCTGATCAAGCGCTATGCCAGCCGTCGGCTGTATAACACCGAGACCAGCGACTACGTGACGCTCGAAGATATTGCGGGCTTTATCCGCGACGGGCGTGAGGTGCAGATCATTGACCTGAAAACCGGAGATGACCTGACGCGGCAGTATCTGCTGCAAATCATTGCTGAACATGAAAGCCGGGGTGAGAATGTGCTGCCGGTGAACGTGCTGAACGATCTGGTCCGCAGCTATATGGTGCCGGGCGGGGGTATGATGCCGCAATTCCTGCAGAGCTCGTTCGAGATGCTGCGCGAAAGCCAAAGCAAGATGATGGAGAACATGAGCGCCATGAACCCGATGTCTCAGATGCCGGGCTTCGACGCGCTGCAAGCGCAGCAACAAGCGTTCTTGAAAGCCATGACCGGGGGCTTGTCCGGCGGATGGTCTGCGCCTGACGCGGAAGAGGAAAAGGCCGAGCCGAAAGAGGATCTGGATGATATCAAGAAACAGCTGGCAGAGCTTCAGCAGAAGCTATCCAAGCTGAACTGATATCGAAAAGAAAAGGCCCGCAGTTAAGCGGGCCTGTTTTTTAGGTGCCATAGACCGGCATCGGGCCGGTCACTTCACCCACCGAGGCCAAAATAATATCCGCGATCACATCCAGTTCCTCGCGCGTCAGTCGCACGGGAAGGCGGACGTCGCAGGCTTTCATCAGCATGGCGCGGGTTTGCGGCAGTTCGAATGTTTCAGGAAGGAACTGCCAGTTCCAGAAGGCGCGGGCATTGTCCTCGCTCAGACCAAAGACCTGAACTTTTACGCCGCGTGCCTCGGATGCGGCGGCAAACGCGCGAATCTCGGCCTCGTCCATCCCAACAAGATTGAACTGGATCGAGTCGGGTGCACGCCGTTCAGGTGCCAGCGGTGCGGGAACATCGATATAGGGTGAGGTGTTCAGGCGTTCAGCCACATAGTCGTGGTTCGCCAGACCGTCGCGCACACGGCGCGCAAGTTCCGGGATCTGAGGGCGGATTACTGCCGCGCTCAGATTGCTGAGACGCAGGTTATACAGGGGCAGTTTGTTCTGCCAACGGGCAAACGCCTCTTCCAACTCGGGCGAGTTATCGCCGTGCGGGGTTTTGTGCTTCTTCCAGTTATGCTCATACGCGCCGGACATGATGACAGCGCGGGCCACCAGATCGGCATCGTCTGTGACCAGAATGCCGCCTTCGCCTGCGTTGATCATCTTGTAGGATTGGAACGAGAAACAACCGACCTTGCCGATCGTACCAATATTGCGGCCATGCCACGTGGTGCCCAGCGAATGCGCAGCGTCTTCGATCACTGGAATGCCGCGCGCGTCGCACAGGTCCATTATTGCGTCCATGTCGGATGTATGTCCGCGCATATGGCTGATGATCACGGCCTGTACGCCGTTCAGCTTGACTTTGAAATCAGCCATGTCGATGCGATAGTTTTCGCCCACTTCGCAGAGTACGGGGATGCAATCTGCGTGAACGACGGATGACGGCACTGCTGCGAAGGTAAAGCCTGGGATCAGAACGCGAGCGTCGCGGGGTAAATCCAGCGCCTTGAGCGACAGGAACAGCGCAGCCGAGCAGGACGATACAGCAAGCGCGTATTTCGAGCCCAGCAATTCCGCGAACTCAGCTTCCAGCAAGGCCACCGGGGCGTCTTGCGGTGCGGTATAGCGGAACAGATCGCCTGATTGCATCAAGGCGCCGATGGCTTCGCGGGCTGCTGCGGGGATGGGTTCGGCGTCATGGACGTTTGGTGGAAGCGTCATATTTGGATTTCCCGAATTCTATCTTTGGGAAAGATAAAGGTAATCACATGGCAATCCAAGCCCTCAATCACAGGGTTGGCAAAAATTCACCAATCTGTCGTAATTTACGTGGATCAGATCCCAAGCCGGTCGCGCAGCGCGAACCAGGTCATCGCAAGCACCAACAGCGGGTTGCGCAGCGCAGGTCCGCCGGGGAAGGGCAGGGCAGGCACGCGCGCCATTGTGTCGAACCCTTCAGCCTGTCCTTGAATGGCCAATGCCATGAGCTGCCCGGCGTGGGTCGCGGTGCCGACACCATGACCGGAATAGCCCGAAGCGGACAGGATGTTCGGCGCGACGCGGGCCAAATAGGGCATCCGCCGCATGGTGATAGCCAGCGTTCCCCCCCAAGCATAGTCGATTTTGACGTCACGCAGGTGGGGGAAAATCTCGGCCATGGGTTTGCGAACCTTGGCGGCAATGTCCGAAGGGAAACGGTAGCCATAGCTTTCGCCGCCCCCAAACAACAGTCGACCATCCGCACTTAGGCGGAAGTAATTTACCACAAACTTGGTGTCCGCAACCGCGACATCCTGTGTCAAAACCCGCGCCGCATCGCTGCCCAAAGGTTCGGTGGCGGCAATGAAGTTGTTGATCGGCATGACCCGAGAGGCAACAGAGCGATTGAGGTCGCCCAGATAGCCGTTGCACGCCAGGATCACATGCTCGGCCCGAACAGTACCGTTAGAGGTACGGATCACCGCAGGCCGGGAGTCATCAATCCCTGTGACCTCGGTGCTTTCAAAAATCCGCACACCCGCTTTTGCCGCCGCGTGCGCCAACCCCAAGGCATAGTTCAAGGGATGCAGGTGCGCCGCGCCCATATCCAGATAGCCGCCTTTGTAAGCTGGGGACGGGCAGAGCGCGCGGCCTGCGTTTTCGTCCAACAGCTCAATCTGATCATAGCCGTACCGGTCAGACAGGTGACCGGCATGGTCGTGCAGTTCTTTCTGCTCTGAGGTGCTTAGCCCCAAAACCGCGACGCCGGGTTTCAGGTCACATGCGATCTGGTGTTTGGTGATCAGAGACTTGACCAAATCCTTGGCGTCTTCGGCCAGACTCCACAGTTTGGCGGCATCTTCATCGCCAACAAGGCTTTCGAGATCCTCTTGATCCATCCGTTGTGCGCTGCCCAACTGACCACCGTTGCGGCCGGATGCGCCAAAGCCGACGCGGTGGGCCTCAAGCAATACGACGTCGAACCCGGCTTCGGCAAGATGCAATGCTGCGGACAGGCCGGTATAGCCACCACCAACAACACACACATCTGCTTTGACGTCTTCTGACAGTGCGGGGAAACGATCCGTCGGGTTTGACGTCGCAGCGTACCAACTGGCAGGGTATTCGCCCTTGCGGTCATTAGAATAAAGCAGGTTCACGGCGCGTCTCAGACGTTGACCAAAAGATGTTCGCGTTCCCACGGAGAGATGACCTGCAGGAATTCCTCGTACTCGGCCCGTTTTACAATGCCGTAGACGCGGGCGAATTCAGGTCCAAGGACCTCGTGCAGGGCAGTGGCCCCGTCAAACAGATCCAGCGCTTCCCCCATGATCTGAGGAATATCCCCTTCGCCTTCATAAGCGTCGCCATAGAATTGGCGGCGGGGGCGTTCCTGTTCGACCAGTCCCAGATAGCCGCAGGCCAGTGACAACGCGATGCCCAGATACGGGTTGCAGTCCATTCCGGCGATGCGGTTTTCGACACGGCGCGCCGCCGGGCTGGATAGGGGCACGCGGATACCGGTTGTACGGTTGTCGCGGGCCCATTCCAGATTGATCGGCGCGGCGTGGTCTTTCACATAGCGACGGTACGAATTCACATATGGTGCCATCACCGCCAGACCAGCAGGCAAGTGGTTCTGCAAGCCTGCGATGAAATGGTAAAACGCGTCCGTCTCACCGCCTTGCGGACCGGAGAAGATGTTCTCACCGGTTTCCATGTCGATGATCGAATGGTGGATGTGCATGGCCGATCCGGGCTCTTCCTCGATCGGTTTGGCCATGAACGTCGCGAAACAGTTGTGGCGCAGCGCGGCTTCGCGGATCAGGCGTTTGAAATAGAACACCTCATCCGCCAGCTTGATTGGATTGCCGTGACGCAGGTTAATCTCCAACTGTCCGGCTCCGCCTTCCTGCGTGATGCCGTCGATCTCGAACCCCTGGTGTTCAGCGAAATCATAGATGTCGTCGATCACCGGGCCGAACTCGTCCACCGCAGTCATGGAATAGGCCTGTCGCGCCGCGGCTGGGCGACCAGAGCGCCCCATCATCGGCTTAATGCCCTGTGCCGGGTCGACATTGGGGGCGACTAAGAAAAACTCCATCTCGGGCGCGACAACAGGTTTCCAGCCCTTGTCGTGATAAAGCTGTACAACACGCTTCAGGACGTTACGCGGGCTGTACGGGATAGGGTTGTCCTCTCGGTCATAGGCGTCGTGGATCACCTGCAGCGTCCAGTCTCCGGTCCAGGGCGCGGCGGAGGTGGTCGAGAAATCGGGCTTGAGGATCATGTCCCGCTCGATAAAGCCATCTTCACCCGCAGCTTCACCCCAGCCACCAGTGATGGTCTGGTAGAATATGCTGTCGGGTAGGTGGAAATACGACTGCTTTGCAAACTTTGAGGCAGGCACCGCCTTGCCCCGCGCAATACCCGGCAGGTCTGAGATGATGCACTCAACCTCGTCCAGCCTTTGCCCATGGAAATACGCTTTGGCGGCGTCCGGCAGTTTATCGGTCCAATCAGCCATCAGGCTCTCTCTTTCTTTAGAAACTCGGCCATCTGGCGCGCGATTCTGGCATTGTCATCAGGTGCAGTTTCACGGTTTGCGGCGGCTTGCATAAGGGTGTCGGGAACCACGCCTTTGCCCCGTGTTCGCATCAGGCCCGAAACGAAGCCGTTGGAAAACTCTGGATGCGCCTGAACGGTCCAGATTGTGTCCCCATAAGCCAGCATTGCGTTTTCACAGAATGCATTCCGTCCCAGAACACGCGCCTGTTCAGGAAGGTCTACAACCTGATCCTGATGCCAGGCATTCAGCCAGACCTTATCCCCGTTATAGTCGTATTCGGTGCGCCCTACGGCCCATCCGCCCGAGAATTTTTCGACCTTACCGCCAAGGGCCTGCGCGATGATCTGGTGACCAAAACACACACCAATAAGGGGTTTGCCGCTTTGGTGGATCTCTCGGACCAGCGCTTCCAGCGGTGCAATCCAAGGCAGGTCTTCATAAGCGCCATGGCGCGAGCCGGTGATGACCCAACCGTCTGCGTCATCAGCATCCTTCGGGAAAATGCCGTCCACCACAGCGAAGGTTTCGAAATCAAACCCGTGCCCATCAAGAAGTTTGGGAAACAGAGCATCGTAATCCCCGAATTCACCCTGCAGCACATCGGGGGTGTGGCCGGTTTGTAATATGCCGATTTTCATGCGTCACCAAATTTGATCAAATTCATACTAGCCGAGTCCATACAAGGCGGCAAGAGGGTCAAACCGCCTCAAGATAGCTCAGCCAGTGTGCCTCTAGTGGGATGCTCGAAAACCGTTTGACTTCCTGTCGTTTGGTCATGGCCAGATACCGGATCAGATCGGCAGGGAACAGGCGTGCGATCATGGGGTCTGCTTCAAATCGGTCGATTGCCGTTGACCAGTCGGGCATCAGCTGCGGCAAGTCTGTCAGATCATAGGCATTTCCGGAAATCGGAGCAGGCGGTTGCAGCCCGTCTTCGATACCAACCAGTGCCGCCCCCAGAACCGCAGTCAGCATGAGGTAGGGGTTGATGTCCCCTCCTGCGACGCGGTGCTCGATACGGCGCGCGGATGGGTTTCCACCGGGAATACGAATGGCGGCAGTTCTGTTCTCGTAGGCCCAGCACGCCCCCGTCGGCGCATGAGCGCCCGGCACAAGCCGGGTGTAAGAGTTGCCGTGCGGCGCAAAGATCAGCGTACTTCCCGGCATGGCCGCAACACAGCCTGCAACGGCAGACTTCAGAGCCTGAGTGCCTTCTGATCCACCGTTGTCGAACACGTTGCGCCCGTCTTGATCCAGAACCGAGAAATGCACATGCATCCCGTTGCCTGCATCATCGGCATAGGGTTTCGACATGAAGGTGGCGGCAAATCCATGTTTGCGGGCCAACCCACGCGTCAAGGTCTTGAAAAGCCACGTATCGTCAGCGCATCGCATAGCGCCTTGGTGGTTCAGGTTGATCTCAAACTGGCCGATGCCGCTTTCTGAGATAGCCGTCTGCGCAGGGATCCCCATATCAGCACAGCCGTCGTACAGGTCGGTGAAAAATTCCTCGAACGCGTCCATTTCAGCAACCGACAGAACGGCTTCGTCCGACATACGACGTCCGGTAATTGGGTTTATCGGAGGTTGCGGTTGCGGGCCAGAGGCATCCACCAGAGTAAACTCCAGCTCGGTTGCTGCCATGACCGACCAGCCGCGTTGCGCATAACGGTCCAGCGTGGCTGACAACGCGTGGCGTGGATCTCCGGCAAATGGAACACCTTCATCATCATAAAGGCTCATTGGCACCAGGGCTGTTTCACTCTCAAGCCATGGTACAGGGACCGCGCCGCGTTCGGTCGGACGCAACACGCCATCAGCATCACCGGTTTCAAAGACAAGCGGGCTGCCGTCGATGTCGGCGCCCCATAGATCGACGTTCAATGCTGAAAACGGCATTCGAACTGCGCCTTTGTCCAATTTGTCCGCATAGGCAGGGGGAACGCGCTTGCCACGCATCTGGCCATTCAAGTCACATGCGGCAACGCGAAAATTGTGCAGGGCGCTCAGGTCCATAGGGGGCTCCGTCGGTGCTGGTTCCCCGTGATGTACTTCAATGAACCTGTTTTGTCACCAAATTTGATCAAATTTTAGATCAGGAGACCAAGGCCAAGCCCCGCGCTGGTGTGACCCGGCGCGGGGCAAAGCTATTTATGCAAAACTAACGCCGTTCTCTTCCATCGGCAGTTGCGCAACAAGAACGCCCGACAAGGCGTGGATCGCGTTGGCCAGCGCCGGCGCCGAAGGCGGAGTGCCGGGTTCGCCAACACCAGTCGGTGCCTCGGCGGACGGCATGATATGCACGTCGATCGCGGCAATATCGCCAATGCGAAGCGGTTCATAGTCAGGGAAATTACTCTGATCTACCGCTCCGCTGGTCAGTGTGATCTGGTCACGCATCACATGGCCAATGCCGTATCCAATGCCACCTTCCATCTGGGCGCGCACAGTATCGGGGTTCACGGCAATGCCACAATCCACGGCGCAAGTGACCTTTTCGATCTTGATGCCGCTTTCCGGATCGCCCGAAATCTCGACCACTTCAGCTGCGTAAGACCCAAAAGACTTGTGAACCGCAACACCTAATGCCCGGCCCTCACGACGGGTTCCCCAGCCAGCCTTTTCCGCAGCCAGCTTCAACACGGCCGCCTTGCGCTGCTGGTCAGGATTGCTGCTGTCGGACAAATGAGCCAAGCGGAACTCTACCGGATCGCGTCCCGCGCTCTGAGCGGCAAGATCCATCATGGTTTCCATGACATAGGCCGTGTGGGTGTGCCCCACAGACCGCCACCACAGAAGCGAGGTTGCTTTTGGTGTGTCCGTTAACCCCAAGGCCATACCGGGAATTGCATAAGGGCTGTCCGCGATACCTTCGATCGAGCTGTGATCAATGCCGTCATGAACCAATACCGCTTCGAAGGGTGTACCTTTCATGATGGACTGGCCTGCGACCTGGTGCTGCCATCCGACGATGTCGCCTTGACCGTCCAGTCCAATCCGAACCTTGTGGCCGAACGCCGGGCGGTAATAGCCGCTGCGGATATCATCTTCACGTGTCCAAACCAGCTTCACCGGGCGGGCGCGATCTGTGAGCACAAAGGCCAACGCCGCCTCGACCTGATAATCTGCGTCCGGTGTTGCGCGGCGCCCAAAAGAACCACCGGCCAACAGGGTGTTGATCTGGATTTTCTCGGGCGGCAATTCAAAGACTGCGGCCAGGGCGAAATGTACGATGGTAGGAATCTGCGCCGCGTCGTGCAGCACAATCGTACCGTCCTCTGCCTGTTCGATGGTGCAGTTCATCGGTTCCATCGGTGCATGTGCCAGCAGCGGGAAGTAGAACGTTTTCTCCAGAACTGTGTCGGCACCGTCGATCTTTGCTGCAACTTCGGTCGCGTCCGCCCCGTTGACGTTGTACTGAGGCGCAGCGTCCAAAGCGGCGCGGATCTCTTCCTCAATTTGCTGAGAACTGCGGGTTTCGGCAGCGGAAACATCCCATTCAACCTCAAGCGCTTCACGCGCCTGAATAGCCGCCCATGTGTTTTCGGCATAGACAGCCACACCGGCCTGGTTCGGCAGGGTCGCTGCGTTGATGAAACCTTTGACTTGCTGTGACCCGCTGTCGTCAAAACTCTTGACCGTTCCACCGCGAGCGTCTGGACGTTTGATCATCGCAACCATTTGGTTGGGCAGGTGCAGGTCCATGCCGTAAATGGCCTGGCCATTGCCTTTGATCGCCGAATCCTTACGGCGCACGGCTTCGTTGCCGATCAGGCGAAACTCTGACGGGTCTTTAAGCTGCGGTTCGGCTGGCGCTTCGAGTTGTGCAGCCGCTGCAACAAATTCGGCAATCGGTGCCGACTTGTCGCCTGCTTTGACGATGCCCTCTTCGATGGTCACACCCGATGCATCCACGCTCCAAGCCTGAGCGGCGGCGTTGATCAGCATTTCGCGCGCTGCGGCTCCGGCCTGACGGTATTGTTGCCAAGAGTTTGCCATGGCGGTCGACCCGCCGGTGCCTTGTGCCTGACCGAACGCCATATTGGCGTAAACCTGTGCATTGGACGGCGCAAATTCATACGCGATTTGGTCCATGCGCAGGCCGATTTCCTCGGCAATCAAAGTGGGCAGGCCGGTCGCTGGTCCTTGGCCCATCTCAAAGTGCTTAACGATAGCTGTTACTGTGCCATCGGCGTCAATTTTCACGAACGGATTGAACTGTGCGCTTTCCGTTGTTGTGGCAGCAAGCGAGCCATCAGGACGAGCGCCAACCAGCAGGACGGCACCAGCAGCGGCAGCACCTTTCAGAAATCCACGGCGGGAAGTGTTGATGGTCATGAATCAGGCCTCCAGGATTTCAGACGCGCGCTGAATACCGGCGCGGATGCGTTGATAGGTGGCGCAGCGGCACGCGTTGCCAGCCATGTAATCGTCGATCTCTTCCGCAGAGGGGTTGGGATTTTCCGAAAGCAGCCCCACCGCTGACATCACCTGACCCGATTGGCAATAGCCGCATTGAACCACATCCAGCTCGACCCATGCCTGTTGAACAGCAGCACCGATATTGTCGTCGCCAACCGCTTCGATTGTGGTTATTTCGGCGTCTTCGACGTCTTCGATGTAAGTCTGGCACGAGCGGACAGGCTCGCCATTCAAATGCACGGTGCACGCGCCGCACGACGCAACGCCACATCCGAATTTGGTTCCGGTCAGCTTCAACTCGTCCCGGATCACCCACAGCAAGGGCGTGCCGGGTTCGGCATCAACCTCATGGGTCTTGCCGTTTAGTTTCAAAGTTAAGGACATTGGGGCCTCTCCTGTTAGCGCTGGTTCCCAGAGTGGTAAACTGGCGGGTTTACTAGTGGCACAGATTTGCGCCCTTGTAAACTCTTGCGTTTACCTAGGGTTTGACCGCTCCCCGTCAATGGGTCTATAGCTCTGATATGAACGAATGCAGCACACCGAATGCGTCCAAGTACGCACAGATCATCGAAGCTGCTGTGGCCGAATTCCAGGAAAAGGGTTTTGCTGCGGCCAGTATGGATCGAATTTCAGCTCGGGCAGAAGTGTCCAAGCGTACGCTGTATAAGTATTTCGAAAGCAAGGACAATCTTTTTCGCTCTATCGTTGTTGAGCTGTCCAGCCGTTTTGCCGAAGTTCTGGAAATCCGGTATGAAAAAGGCCGCGATATTCGTGAGCAATTGACTGAACTGGCCTGGGCCGAGGGGCGGATTCTGATGCATCCCGACGTGATCGCCATGGCGCGGATGGTGGTCAGCGAAACTTTGCGCAACCCTGAACTTGCGGCGAAGGTTCAAGGGAAACTGGACAAGACCCAGACCTTTATTGCGATGTTGAAGGATGCGGCCGAGGACGGGCAGTTGCAGGTCGATGATCCCGAACGCGCGGGGATCGAGTTTGTCGGTCTGATAAAGGCGCGTGCTTTTTGGCCGCTGATGTTCACGGGTGGAACGCTTAGCGAATCGGAAATGGCGCAAACGATCGAAAACAGTGTCGAGATGATGATCAGCAGGTACGGCGTTTCTTTTGCCTCAAACCGTGATTGATCTGACGTATTTTTACGAGGGCAGGGGTTTCTGTCCACAAGTCTGTTTTCCGCCTCACACTGCCCATCTTGAGGGCTTGCGTTGCGATACGGTGCTTAAACCCAATTTGTTTGCCATAAAGTCATGTGCCAGCGGTGATTTTGCTAAAGGTTCTCCAGCAGTTTGAGGCATTTTCGAGCGATAGGGTTCTGTTGCCCGTAGCGGGTCAGCCTGGCATAAATAATCGTCTCTCTTGAATACCAGTCATCGGGCATTTCAACCAGATCACCACGGTCCAGATAGGCATCGACAAAGCTGCGCCACCCAAGGCCAAGCCCCTCACCGGAAGCAGCGGCTTCCAACAAATAGACATAGCTATCGAACTCTTCCGAAATCGGCCAATTGGCATAGTCGGGATGCGCGCTTTGCCAGTCGGACCAGTCCATCCAACCATAGTTTTCCTTTTGAAGCTTCAAAAGCGGTGGCGGTTCGCACTTGCCCCGCAATGCGTCTTTCGCTCTGGCAACATTTTCGGGCGTTCCAACGGGCTTAATTTCTTCCTTGCAAACAACGACATGTTCGTGCTCCGGCGGTGATGCAGAGTATTCAAAAACGATATCACCGCCTGTCTCAACAGCAGCCTGAACCAGATTGTACGCCGATGTCATAAAACGTAGCTCGACATTGCGACCCAACGCCTGCCGGAGTTTTCCGAAGCGTGGCATGAGCAACAGATGCGACACCGAATGCGAACACACCAGTGTGACCCGATTTTCGACGCGCTCAAGATCCCGAACCGCGTTTTGTAATGCGTCAAATCCCTGAACGACTCCGGCATAGAACAAGCTTCCTTTAGCCGTCAGGCAAATCGGTGTTCTGTCCCTGTGAAAAAGATCCGCCCCAAAACGAATTTCCAGATTGCGGATGTGACGGCTGATTGCAGGCTGAGAGGTATTAAGTTCTTCGGCTGCTCGCGCAAACCCCTGTAACCGCGCCACCGCCTCAAACGCAATCAGAGAACTTGTTGATGGCAGGTTATACATACGGGACGTCATATCAATTTCGATATGATTAGAGGCACAAAAAAGCAATAGGAAAATTAGGCGAAACAGGTCTAACTCTCGGCTAGAATTCTCCAATGGAAAAGAAGAGCGATGAACACCTACGTAAAGCCGCCCAAGTGGGAAAACCCCAAGGTTAAACTGTTCCCGCATCAGGTGGGCTTCACTTGCCCTCCGCATGACTTTGATGCAGCCCCGTCGGACTTCCTGCGCATGGCTCCGCGCAGTGTGGGCGTTCACGGGCGTATGCTTCACGTGCCGGACTACGCCCATCGCCTTGATCAGCGTAAAAAGAACTTTGGCCTGCTGGAAGAATACATGGAATGTATGGCCAACAACGGCGCTGACGTCTGCGGGCAGGTCGGTTCGAACTGGGTGCACGCCAGTGGTCTGGGTGTTGAGGGCATCCGCCAACATATCGAAATGCTGAGCGACAAGTACGAAACGCCGTTTCACATGTCTGGTTATTCGATGGTCGAGGCGCTGCGGGATCAGAATGTCGAAAAGGTTGCGCTCAACGCCTGCTATCACAGGGACACATGGTATCAAGGAACTGTAGGATTTCTGAAAGAAGCCGGGTTCGACGTGGTCTGGGCCGGCAACTTCTTTGATCAGGGTTGGTTCGACAGCCAAGAGGCGGTCGATGATTGCATTTGGTGTTTTGACGAAGAGCTGATTTACAAGTCCTTCGATTATACCGCCGACAAAGCCCCCAATGTGGATGCCTATCTGATCAACGGGATGAGCAATTACCGCCGTCCGTCTGACGGAATTGCGCAACGTCCGGTTCACTATGAGGTCGAGTTGGAAGAACGCCTCGGCAAGCCGGTCATCGGCCATGACACTGCGCTCTACTGGCGCATCTTCAAAACCCTGGGCCTGGCCCCGGAAACCCAGCAGGGCAGCCTGCTCTCCTCACTGAAAGACTGAAGCGAATGCACAAGATTGTAGCTCTTTGGGCGATACCCCGCTCTACCTCGACCGCGTTTGAATGGATGATGCGCCAGCGTGGCGATCTGGATTGCCTGCACGAACCTTTCGGCGAAGCCTGGTACCAAGGTGAAGACCCAATGTGGCCGCGCTACAAAGAGGGTGAGGTCACGACCCCCGGCCTCACTCTGGAAAGCGTGTGGGACGATATCAAAGCCCGTGCCGAAAAAGGCCCGGTCTTCATCAAAGACTTCCCGCATTATATCAACCACATGTGGGATCCTGAGTTTCTGTCGCATTTCATCCATGCGTTCCTGATCCGCGACCCGGCAAAGACGATTTCGTCCATGTACAACAAATGGCCGGATTTCGATGAGCTGGAGGTTGGCTTCCCCGAGCAGCGGGCGCTGTTCGACCTGCTGACGGCGCTGAACGACGGCAAGACCCCCCCGGTTGTTGACAGTGACGACTTGCTGGAAAACCCCCATGACATGACCAAGGCGTTCTGCGACTCCGTTGGCATTCCCTTCATCCCAGAGGCGCTAACCTGGGAAGCGGGCGGCGACCCGTCCGAGCACAGTTGGTGGGATGGCGGCTCGTTCCACGCCAATCTGGCGCAATCCACCGGCCTGACGCCGCAAAAACGTAAATATATCGAAGTGGCAGATGCTCCGGAACGTGTGCGTCGCGTCCATCGTCGGATGAAGCCCCACTACGATCACCTCTATAAGCATCGCATCCGGGTGTCGGAAACCGTTTGAAAGTCTTTGGAAAATGAACAAGCAAGTGAAAACTGAGGCGGCTCCGCGCCCTGCAAAAGTCATGCCCTATGGCCCGATCCCTGAGCTTTAGGTACTTGTGTGACAAAGGGATTGACCGGTATCATGTAACGGCGCTGCATTATCACGGTCTAGGATGTCCGGGGCCCACCGATGTCCGGAAGGCATTGGCGAGAGTTGCAAAAACCGTGTCAGAAACAGGGTCAATCCTTGGGCCCGGTGCTTAGCAGCTATCCGTCTGCTGTTCGCGCCTTCTGGATGTGCTACACCCCAAGGACACTCGAATCGAGATCCTTGGACAATTTGCGGAAACACAGCAAAACCCAAGGGGCTTGTACACAAAGAAGTTCAAAGCTGTGTGGAGCTAGCGCTTTGAAAAATAAATCACAAAAAGCAGCGCGTTTAAGCGTGGCGCCCATGATGGATTGGACCGATCGACATTGTCGGTTTTTTCATCGTCTGCTTAGCGCCGAGACTTTGCTTTTTACCGAGATGGTGACGGCCCCGGCACTTGTGCGGGGAGGCGCGATGCATCTGCTGGAGTATTCCCAAGACGAACATCCCGTGGCTTTGCAATTGGGCGGGTCAGACCCGGAAGAGCTGGCGCAAGCGGCGCGGCTGGGGGCCGAGGCCGGGTACGATGAGATCAACCTCAATTGCGGTTGCCCGTCGGACCGGGTGCAATCGGGCACCTTTGGCGCGGTTCTGATGAAGGATCCGGGCCGCGTCGCCGATTGCGTGTCTGCAATGCGCGCAGCGGTGGACATAGACGTGACCGTCAAGTGCCGCATCGGGGTGGACGACCAAAACCCCGAGGAGGTTTTGCCTGCGTTTCTGGATCAGATCCGCAGCGCGGGCTGTCAAAGGGTGACTATCCACGCGCGCAAGGCCTGGTTGCAAGGGCTCAGCCCCAAAGAAAACCGGGACATTCCGCCTTTGGATTATGATTTGGTGCACCGGGTGAAGGCGGCGTTTCCCGACCTTCATATCTCAATAAACGGTGGCATCAATTCGTTGGACGAGGCGAAGGTTCATTTGGACGCAGGTCTGGACGGGGTGATGATCGGACGTGCCGCCTATCACCAACCAGGAGACATCCTGTCTGAGGCCGACCCGCGTATCTTTGGTGTTGGAGACGCGCGGGATCCGATTGCGATCGTTCAACAAATGGTGCCCTATGTCGATCAGCACCTTGCCAAAGGTGGACGCTTGCACCAGATCACGCGTCATATGCTCGGTCTTTTTGCCGGTCGCCCCGGCGCCCGCGCGTGGCGGCGTGCATTGTCCGAAGGGGCCGTTCACAAAGAGGCCGGGCCAAAAGTGATGTTGCAGGCGCTGAACCACGTTGCGCCGATGGCAGAGGCGTAACAAGCAGGGGGAACAATGCCCGAAACGATGTTGCTGGCCCAGATGTTGGGCCTTTTGCTTGTGATCGGGGCGCTTGCAGGCGTTCTGGCCGGGTTGCTGGGAGTCGGCGGAGGTATCGTCCTTGTCCCCGCGTTCTTTTATGCGTTCCAAACCCTTGGCTATGGCGGCCCGCAACTGATGCAGCTGTGTTTGGCGACGTCGCTTGCCACGATCATTGTGACATCGGTTCGCTCGGTTATGGCGCATAACAAAAAGGGAGCCGTGGATTGGGATATATTGCGTGGCTGGGGCCCGGGTATCGTCATCGGTGCGGTCATCGGTGTTCTGGTTGCCTCTGCCCTGCGGACCGAGGCCCTGCAGGCCCTGTTTGGCGTTCTGGGTATGGTGATTGGCGCGTATCTTGGGCTGGGCCGTTCTCAATGGCGGCTGGGCGATGTCATGCCGGGGGGGATCAAAAGGGCAATACTGTCGCCCATGGTAGGCTGTCTTTCGGTTCTGATGGGGATCGGGGGTGGCAGTTTTGGTGTTCCGCTGATGAGCCTTTATAACACCCCGATCCACCGTGCGGTCGCAACAGCGGCAGGCTTTGGTGTGATCATCGCGGTGCCGTCGGTCGTCGGCTTTCTGTTTCTTGAGATCGCGCCCGAACACCGCCCTCCGCTGACCATCGGGGCGGTCAATCTTGTGGCCTTTGCCGTTGTTGTTGCGATGACGATGATCACTGCACCCTGGGGTGTGAAACTGGCGCACGCGATGGATCCGAAACCCTTAAAACGGGTCTTCGCCGTGTTTCTGACGCTGGTGGCGCTGAACATGCTGCGGAAGGCAATTGGCCTATGAGTGATTTTTGGGCCAAGGGTTGGGTAAAGTTTGCCTATGACCCATCACTGGCCGAGTGGGTCAGCCATGCGTTGCCCGCAGCCCGTGCCTCGACTTCAGACCCGGCTCATGCGGAATGGTTAGACTGTGAAGGGACATGGTTCATCGGCGTAGATGCGCTGCCCAATGACACGCAGGGCAGGGTTGGTCAGTCTGCGCCTCTGGCTGGGCAGGCGGTGTCGTTTATTCGCGAACGTTATGGCGATTTACCCCTGCACAAAGGGCAGGTGTCGATCATTTATCCGGGCTACCCGCGCCCGCGTCGTGGTGAGAATGAGGCCGCGACCCGATATCGCCGGAACCGGGATGCGGCCCATGTGGATGGTTTGCGTCCGATGGGACCAGATCGTCGCCGACGCGTGGATGAGCCTCATGCGTGGATATTGGGCATTCCCCTGACCGAGGCCAGCCCAGATGCATCGCCTATGGTGTTGTGGGAAGGCAGCCACCACATTCTGGGCGCTGCGTTCAGGGATGCGCTGAATGGCACGTCAAACGAGACGCTGCACGAAGTTGATGTAACCGACATCTACCAGGCCGCGCGTCACGAGGTGTTCGAGACTTGTCCACGGATTGAATTGCCCGCCAAGCCCGGCGAAGCCTATCTGTTGCATCGCCATTGTTTGCACGGTGTTGCACCTTGGGCCGACGCGGCGACGGCAGGGCCAGATGGACGGATGATTGCCTATTTCCGCCCCGAATGCGCCGGGGGTGTAGCCGAATGGATCGAATCTGCCTAACCTCCTGTCACTATTTGGCTTTGGAGGTTTTGACGGATGATTACGGTCCATACGAATTCAGATGGCGCACTGATTGAAGTCGAATTGTCGGGGCAGGTTACTAGCGCCGACTACACCAACACTCTGGTCCCCGCGATTGAAGCCGCGCTGGCCGAGCATGACTCGGTGCGTCTGCTGGCCATCGTGCAGCCCGAGTTCAAAGGATATGATCTGGGTGCGGCCTGGTCTGACACGAAGCTGGGTCTAAGTCATTGGCGTGGCTTTGACCGGATCGCCGTAGTTGCCGATCAGGGATGGGTGCAGACCAGTATTCGACTGGCAGCCCCGATCTTGCCGTGCCCTGTGCAATTATTTGACCTGGCCGATCTGGAAGCAGCCCGCCGTTGGATGCGCGAGTCGCTGGGATCGATACACCTGACAGATCTGGGCGGGCCTTGTGTGCAGATCAGTCTGTTGGGCAAGCTGGACCCCGAGGAGTACAAGCAGGCAGAGCGTGATCTGGACGTATTGCTTCAGAATCGCGCCGGTTTTCGCCTGTTGATTGACCTGCGGGAATTTGACGGCTGGCAGGGGTTGTCTGCCCTGGCTGCGCATTTTCGGTTGGCCAGCCGCCATATCGGTCTGTTGGACCGGGCGGCCATTGTAGGGGACAAAAGCTGGCAGCATATGGCCCAGAAGGTTGCCAGTCATGTTCTGGGCACGCGCACTCAGTTCTTCTCGTCTGAAGAGTTCGACAACGCTAAAAACTGGCTGGCGACAGGTTAGTTTCTGGCGGGATTCAAAAGATGGCGGTCAACTTTTGACCGCTTTTTTTGCCCGCAAACTCCGTAGCGATTCGCAATCCACAGGCGGTTTTTCCGGGATCGCGCGGATTATTCGCCTTTTGCCACGTCGGCTGAGCCAAATTGTGACGTTAGGGAATTTTGCGTCATTTTAGGTTTTTATTGATCGACGCGTCAAAAAAGATCAGAACCCGCGTGTTTTCCCCCTAATTTTTTCGGGAAACACCTTTAGCCACGCCTTGTCGCTGCGGGTCACCACTCACGTAGAACAGTCACGTTCAAGAGCTTGAACCCTCGGAGCTCGAATTCGACCCGCAGCGACATTGTTTTTTAAAGCGGGAATTCTGAAATGGCACTTAAAGGTCTGATAGGAAGATTTCTTAACCGCAGCACGTCGGACAACCGGCGCGTGACACAAAAACGCGAAGCTGTTCGGCACGACAAGGCGACGCGATCAGAGATGACTGTTTTGTTCCGCAAGGAATTGCGCAAACCGATCCCGGTCAGGGGCGGGCACGCTCAAACCAAAGCGCGAAAAAAAGTGGGCTGATAGCTCAGGAGCCGTTCAGTCGGGCTGCTCGTCCGCCGCGCCGTTTGGCAAGCCGTGGTTTGCGCGAGGGCAGATCATCCATGATGTCGGCACGTTCAGAGCTGTCCATTTTGGACCAGCGCGTGATTTCGTCGATCGTGCGATAGCAGCCCGTGCAGATGCGTTCGGTCGGATGAACAACGCAGATCTGGACGCAAGGGCTTTCGACCTCATTCCGTTTCCACACCATATTCGTCATTGACGGTCTCCGACCTGGTTACAAAAAGCGCAGCCTGTCCAGCGCCCCTTGCAAGATATAACCGGCAGCAACGTGATCAATAACCTGTCCGCGACGTTTTCGTGTCGTATCCGCCTCAAGCAGTGCTTTTTCTGCCGCAACCGTGCTGAGCCGCTCGTCCCAGAAACCGATTGGCAGATCCGTCAAACGTGACAAGTTTCGCGCAAAAGCCCGCGTTGACTGGCAACGTGGGCCTTCGGACCCATCCATGTTTTTTGGCAATCCCAACAGTATGCCGCCGATCTCACGGTCGGTCACGATCTCAATCAGACGAGCGGAATCCAACGTGAATTTCTTGCGCCTAACAGTTTCCAACGGACTTGCCACGCCGCGCATCCGGTCAGAGACGGCAACACCGATTGTCTTTTCGCCAAGATCGAGACCCATCAATGCGGTCATCGGCGACAACGCCGCAGCGAACTCTTCAAAGACGTCATGGATCATTGGGCAATCCCGGCCTGCAACGCGGCTGCGTCAAGGATTTCAAGCGCTTCGGAATTCCCGGCAAAGACTTGCATGGCCTCTTTGTGAATGTCGATGGCCCGTTGGCCCTGTCCCAGAACGCCCAATGCTGCAATCAGGCGAGCCCACTCTTCGGGCGCGCCGCCTTCGGTTGCCAGTCGGTCAGACAGTTGGTTCACCATCCCCTGAATCATCTCTTGCCGTTCTTCAGGGGTCAATTCGGCGGCGGCATTCACGTCGTCCTGGCTTGGACCTGGCGCTGCACTCAGGTCGGGTGCATTGAAGACACCTGCACGGAAAGCAAGCTCATCCAGTTGCGCCCGAATGGCCCCGGCCCAGGGCGCGCCGCTTGGGGCGTCCTGCAAGGTTTGCACCCACATGCGATAGGCCAGATCGGGCCGTCCGACCTGCGCCAGCATTTGCCCCCAATAATACCGGGCGGGCCCGTGGCGTGGATTTCGGTTCAATGCCTCTGTCAGGGCTTGTTCCGCTTCGGGCGATACATAGCCGCCAGCCGCAAGGATCATCATTTCGGCAAGATCGGCATAGGCGTCCGCAGTTGCCGCATCACCGGACAGTTCGATTACCTTTTGCTGTGCGGTGTATCCTGCCTTGAAATTACCTGCATTTGTTTCGTGTTGTGCCAACAGCATCTGGCCCTGCAGATCATTTGGACGGTTGGCGACAGTATCTCGCAGTTGTTTCAGCAGCGCCGCATAGCTTTCGTCCAGCTGTGCAGGCTGGGGCGGAGTCGCCAGTTGCTCGGCGGCGTTTTGGGGTGGTCGGTTGGCCCGGACATCTTCGGCAAGCTCCAACCGAGCCGTCAGTGGCATGTCCGGCAAACCGACGGCACCGGTCCGATCATACAGCGCCATCGCTCCACCGATCAGGATCAGCGCGATCACCACCACCGACACGATGGACACAGCCCGCGACGGGCCAGACGCGGCACCGCCCTTTTTCAAATTCTCGTCCGCAGCCAGAATGCGACGAGAGATTTCGGTGCGAACCCGTTCGGCGTCTGCCTCGCCAATCACGCCGCGCGCAAGGTCTTTATCAACCCCCGCCAATTGTTCGCGGTATACCTCAAGGTCATATGCGGCTGCAGGCTTTTCCGCGCGGCGGTTGCGCAGCAAGGTAAAGCAAAGGAAAGCCGCAATCAGAAGCGCGACAATGAAAATCAGAACCCAGAACGTCATGGTCCCTCCGAAGATGCTGTCCTGACTTAGACCTACGCGCCGCCCGACAAAAGGGACAAATGGCCGCGAATGAACGACATGTCGCAATAGTGCGATATTGCGGCGTTGCACGGCACGGGTAAACTGCACCTACACGGCATATCTGCGCCCAATCACCGAACCGGATGGATTCGCACATGAAACATTATTCAGCCTTTGCTGTGGCGCGGGAAGCTCTGCGCTATCACACCGGATGGGAACGCGCCTGGCGTTCACCCGAACCCAAGAAGAAATATGACGTCATCATCATCGGTGCAGGCGGGCACGGTCTGGCGACCGCGTATTACCTTGGCAAGAACTACGGCATTCAGAATGTCGCAGTGATCGAAAAAGGCTGGCTGGGCGGCGGTAACACCGGTCGCAACACCACGATCATTCGGTCCAACTATCTGCAAGATCCGTCGGCGGCGCTGTATGAAAAGGCGCGGGGCCTCTACGAGGACCTGAGCCAGGACCTGAACTACAATATCATGTTCAGCCCGCGTGGCGTGATGATGCTGGCGCAGACACAGCACGAGATTCGCGGTTATCAACGCACGGCCCATGCCAACGCTTTGCAGGGCGTGAAAACTGAATGGATTACGCCCGAGCGCGTCAAGGAACTGGTGCCGATCATTAATCTGGACGGTCCGCGCTATCCGGTTCTGGGCGCGTTGTGGCAGGAACGCGGCGGCACCGCGCGTCACGATGCTGTGGCCTGGGGCTATGCCCGTGCCTGTTCTGCCATGGGGATGGACATCATTCAGCAATGTGAAGTCACCGGCGTCCGATCGGATAACGGCCGAGTGGTTGGCGTCGACACCACCAAAGGCGCCATCGATTGTGACAAGCTGGGCATCGTCGTTGCCGGCCATTCCGGTCAACTGGCCGAAATGGCGGGTTTCCGTTTGCCGCTTGAAGCGATTGCATTGCAGGCACTGGTGTCGGAACCGATCAAACCCTGCATGGATGTGGTTGTGATGGCGAACACCGTGCACGGCTATATGTCTCAGTCCGACAAGGGTGAGATGGTGATCGGTGGCGGCACCGACGGGTTCAACAACTACACACAACGCGGATCGTTCCATCACATCGAGGAAACCGTCCGCGCTTTGGTCGAGACCTTCCCCATGATCTCGCGCCTGAAAATGCTGCGTCAATGGGGTGGGATCGTGGATATGACCGGCGACCGGTCCCCGATTTTGTCCAAGACACCGCTAGGTGGCTGTTTCATCAACTGTGGTTGGGGGACAGGCGGCTTCAAGGCGATCCCGGGGTCCGGCTGGGGCATGGCACAGCTGATGGCCACCGGCCATTCGCCGCTAACCGAATCCTTTACTCTCGACCGCTTCAAAGAGGGCCGCTTCATCGACGAAAGCGTCGCTGCTGGGGTGGCGCACTAAAGCGTCTGCCCAGGGTTGCCAAACAACAGAATTCAGGTCGGCTTCCGCGCCGGCCAACCGCCAAAAGGATGACAACATGCTGATCCTGAACTGCCCATACTGCGGCGTCGATGCCGAAGAAACCGAACTGACAGCCGGTGGCGAAGCGCATCTGAAGCGCTATGGCCCCGGTTCGTCGGATGATGAATTCCACGACTACCTGTTTATGCGTGAAAACCCCAAAGGTGTTCACTTTGAACGCTGGCGCCATGCCAACGGCTGTGGCAAGTGGTTCCACACCGCGCGCTGCACACAAACGCTCGAAGTTTTCGGCACCTATCCGGCCCAGACCACCGAGCCGCCGCAAGAGATCAAGGACGCCATCACCGCCAAGCGCCCCGGATGGTCATGGAGAGAGTTCTCCGTATGATTCACGTTTTCAAAAATACTCCCGCCGGAGGCTCTGACGCCTCCACCTGCGAAAGGTCCGCACCATGAGCACCCGTCTCGCAAAACAGGGCCGGCTGATTGACCGGTCGAAAAAGGTCACATTTACGTTCAACGGCACTGCGATGCAGGGCTATGAAGGCGATACGCTCGCCTCGGCGCTGCTGGCCAATGATCAGATGATGATGGGCCGTTCCTTCAAGTACCACCGGCCGCGTGGCGTTGTCGCCAGCGGTGCGGAAGAGCCGAACGCTTTGGTTGGTCTGGGGCAGGGCAATCGTTTCGAACCGAACCAGCGCGCGACAACAACCGAGTTGTTCAACGGTCTGAACGCAATCTCTCAGAACCACTGGCCGAACCTCGAGTTCGACATCGGTGCAGTGAACACGGCGTTGGCGCGGTTCCTGCCCGCCGGTTTCTATTACAAGACGTTCATCCATCCGAAACCGTTCTGGAAACACGTCTACGAGCCCTTCATCCGCCAATCTGCCGGTCTGGGCAAAGCGCCTGACAAAGACAGCCGCGACGCGGACACCTATGAACACTTCTATGCCTTCACCGATGTTTTGGTGATCGGCGGTGGTATCGCCGGGCTGCAGGCCGCCAAAACGGCTGCGCAATCCGGTGCCAAGGTTCTGCTGATCGAGCAGACGGCGCATTGGGGTGGTCGCGCTCCGGTTGACGGTGGTACGGTGAATGGCGAGCCTGTGGATAAGTTCGTGGAACAATTAGTTTCCGAACTCGAAACAATGGGCAACGTTACCATGCGTGCGCGCTGCATGGGTGCGGGCGTCTATGACCACGGTTATGTACTGGGATATGAGCGTCTGACAGACCACACTCCGGGCATTCAAGGTCCGCGCCATCGGTTGTGGCGTATCCGCGCAAAGCAGGTTGTCACCGCCACCGGCGCAATTGAGCGTCCGTTGTCATTCGCGGGCAACGATGTGCCGGGCGTGATGCTGGCATCTGCGATGCGCGACTATGTTGTGAACTGGGGTGTAACACCCGGTGAGCGCGTAATTGTTGCCACCAACAACGACGACGCCTATCGCACCGCGATCTTGTTGAAACAGGCCGGTGTTGATGTTCTGCGCGTGGTTGACGCCCGTGCATCTGCTGGCCCTCTGGCGCAAGAGGCGCGGGACCTTGGTATCCGCGTTGATCCCGGCAAGGCCATCGCGAAGGTCAAAGGCGGTAAACGCGTCAAAAAGGTTGCCATCTGTAACCAAGAGGGTGTCGGCGGCGCGCGCGAAGAGATCGAAGCCGATGCGGTCGCCATGTCAGGCGGCTGGTCTCCGGTTGTGCATATGTGGTCACATTGCGGTGGCAAACTGATCTGGGACGAGGCGCACGCGCATTTCCGCCCCGATCCTGATCGCCCACCGTTGGGTGCTGATGGTGAAGGCTTTGTTCTTGCTACTGGCAGCTCGAATGGTCCGTTGGCTCTGGCAGATGTTCTGAAAGACGCAGACGCAGCAGGCAAAGCAGCGGGCAAGGCCGTTGGTCATACGCCCAAACGCACCAAAGCCCCGGTTGGTGAAACCACTGCCGAGGCACCGATGGAAGCTGTTTGGCTGATGCCTGCCAATGCTGAAATCCAGCTGCGCGCTAAATCGTGGCTCGACTTCCAGAACGACGTCAAAGTCTCGGACGTTCAGCTGGCGGCGCGCGAAGGGTATGAAAGCGTCGAGCACACCAAGCGTTACACCACGCTGGGCATGGCGACCGATCAGGGTAAGCTGAGCAATATCAACGGCTTGGCGATCCTTGCTGATGCACTTGAATCAGAGATTCCCAAAGTCGGCACCACCACCTTCCGTCCGCCCTATACGCCCATTTCGATGGGTGCGATCGGGGGCGAGGCGCGCGGTGAAGTGTTCCAACCGATCCGTCAGACTCCGATGCACAACTGGCATGACAAGAACGGTGCCGATTGGGAACCTGTCGGCCACTGGCGCCGGACATATGCCTATGTTCGTCCCGGTGAGTCCGTGCATGACGCAGTGAACCGCGAGGTGAAGAACACCCGCGAAAACCTCGGATTGCTGGACGCATCGACACTGGGAAAACTGATCGTCAAAGGGCCTGATGCAGGCAAGTTCCTCGACATGATGTACACCAACATGATGTCCACGCTGAAGGTCGGCAAATGCCGCTATGGCCTGATGTGTTCGGAAAACGGCTTCCTGATCGACGACGGCGTTGTCGCCCGGATCGACGATGACACCTGGCTGTGCCACACCACCACCGGCGGGGCCGAGCGCATCCATGGTCACATGGAAGAATGGCTGCAGACCGAATGGTGGGATTGGAAAGTCTACGTCGCCAATGTGACCGAGCAATATGCGCAAGTCGCCGTGGTCGGACCGAACGCGCGCAAGGTGCTTGAGAAGCTGGGCGGCATGGATGTCAGCAAAGAGGCGCTGCCATTCATGGAATGGCGCGATGGCAAGATCGGTGACTTCGATTGCCGTGCCTATCGCATCTCGTTCTCGGGTGAGCTGTCCTATGAGATCGCTGTTCCCGCATCTCAAGGTCAGGCGTTCTGGGATGCCTTGATGGCGGCAGGTAAAGAGTTCGGAGTGATGCCGTACGGCACCGAATGTCTGCACATCCTGCGGGCCGAAAAGGGCTTTATCATGATCGGCGACGAGACCGACGGCACCGTGATCCCGCAGGATCTGGGGCTGCACTGGGCGTTGTCGAAAAAGAAAGAAGACTACTTGGGCAAACGCGCCCATTCGCGCAGCCATATGACCGATCCAGAGCGCTGGAAACTGGTCGGTCTTGAGACTGTGGATGGTTCTGTCATTCCCGACGGTGCTTATGCGGTGGGCGAAGGCGTCAACGCCAACGGTCAGCGCAACATGATCGGGCGCGTGACCTCGACCTATTACTCGGCCAATCTGGGCAAAGGCATCGCCATGGGCTTGATCAAGCACGGCCCGGATCGCATGGGTGAGATTGTCGAGTTCCCGGGCACCGACGGTAAAACCTACAAAGCCAAGATCGTGGACCCGATCTTCTTCGACAAGGACGGGGAGAAGCAGAATGTCTGAACCCATCAGCGCACTGAACCACGCCAGTTATGACGGGATCGCCAAGATCGCGGAATGTGGCCTGCAAGGCATGATCACCCTGCGCGGTGATCTGTCCGACAAGGTTCTGGCCAAAGCCGTCAAGGATGCAACCGGGCAGAAAGTGCCGGGTCAGCGCGAGGCTTTGGTCAAGGGCGACACCGGCGTGGCTTGGATGTCTACCGATGAATTGCTGGTGCTGGTGCCTTACGCCGAGGCCGAGGCCAAATTGGCCGCAATGACCAACGCGCTCAGCGGCACGCATGCTCTGGCGGTCAACGTCTCGGATGCGCGTGCGGTATTCAGCATCACGGGTGCCAGCGCGCGTGAAGTATTGGGCAAGCTGGCCCCGGTTGAGCTGTCGGCAGAAGCCTTCCAACCCGGCCAAATCCGTCGCTCGCGTCTGGCGCAGGTGGCTGGCGCATTCTGGATGGACGACGATCAGACCTTCCGCGTTGTGTGCTTCCGCTCCGCTGCGGACTACGTCTTTAAATTGCTGAAGGTTGCCGCGCAGCCGGGCAGTGAGGTTGGCGTTTATTGATAGAAAGTTAAAAGCCCCGGATCATACGGGGCTTTTCTCAGCTTTGGACACTACAAGTGCCAACACCGTATGGTTTGTTCGCAAAGTTACCATGCAAAAAGGCCATGCGCACAGTAACGGACTTATCGGAAGGTTCGAGGTTGGCCTGATAGCGAACACGAACGTTTCCGCCTGCGGCCATGGTTTGATCTAAGTTCCAGACAACACGATAGCCTTTCGCGCCTCGATCTTTAAATTGTGCCGCTTCCCATTCC
This sequence comes from Ruegeria sp. HKCCD4315, assembly GCF_013112245.1. Taxonomy (NCBI): domain Bacteria; kingdom Pseudomonadati; phylum Pseudomonadota; class Alphaproteobacteria; order Rhodobacterales; family Roseobacteraceae; genus Ruegeria; species Ruegeria sp. HKCCD4315. The sequence goes on from NZ_WVRN01000001.1 coordinate 1,150,197, forward strand.
TGGTAAGAGCTGGCTGCCTGTGCCGACGCTTGGGCTGTATCAATCTTGAACCCGTACTCTGGCGCGATCCAGCCGTGGGCGTCCTGTTTTGTCATCTTACATACATAAGTAACGGTTTCGGCCGCTGCGGTTTGTGCAAATGCAAGCGCGGCAATCGTCAATAAAAATCTTTTCATTTCATCCAGTTATTTTTGGTTTCGGATGAGTGCAAACAATCCAGCACACCCAGAAGATGCAAGATCAATTCGTTGAAGTTTTTAGAATACCGGCCCCGGTGTTCCTTTATTGCAAGAGGATTGTGCGGTACCGGTTTAACCCCTCTGGCTTCAAAATCTCCGCCGGTTTCAGCGGTTGCATCTTGTCATCCGAGAGAGAGGGGTAGAAATCCAACGCCTCCAACAACCCAGCCACCCGGTCATGTCGTTCAGCCTCGGGCAGCAAAGGAGCGTGCAGCGACAAAAACAGGGCAGGGCGATGTTCTTTGAGCCACGGTGCGAGGGTTGGTAAGACAAAGAACTCTGCCCCCTCAATATCCATCTTAACCAACGACACGCCGGACAGATCATTTACGGCCGCGAACTGGTCCCACGCGATGGTCAATGCATCAGACCCATGCGCCCCGTCGTGCAGAAGCGAACTTGTGGAATCCCCCGGCTCGCCCCGAACCGAGGCCATACGCGCCACGCCAAACTGGTCCGACAGGGCGACGCCAAACGCCGAGACGTTTTGAACGTCATTCAGATCCAGATTCCAGGCCAGATGCCGGTACGCGGTGGGGTCGGGTTCGAAGCACCACACATGCCGTGCGTTTCGTGCGCCGTACAGGACTGTGGGACCGATCCAAGCCCCGATGTCCAGATAGTCGCTGTCGGGCGACAGGAACCGGTCCAGCACCGCAAAGGTTTCTGGTTCCCAATGGCCCGCAGACGCCTTGCGCCAGAATTTGGAATGATACGGGTCCAGGTGAAAGGGCTCTCCGTTCAGGGTACCTGCATAGTATCCGCGGGCGCGGTAAAACATCTTGCGCGCCTGTGTCAGCATCGCGGACCTCCGGGTTTTATTGTCTCGCCCCTTGACCTGCGGCGGCTGCCACAGCATTTAACCGATGGGAACCGCAACTTTAATTTAACAGGGGGCCGACATGGCTTTTGAACTTCCTGATCTTCCTTATGCACATGACGCGCTGGCAGCCAAGGGTATGTCCGCGGAAACGTTGGAATATCACCACGACCTGCACCACAAAGCCTATGTCGACAACGGCAACAAGCTGATCGCCGGCACCGAATGGGACGGCAAGTCGCTGGAAGAGATCATCGTTGGCACCTATGACGCAAACGCAGTGGCGCAAAACGGTATCTTCAACAACATCAGCCAGCTTTGGAACCACAACCAGTTCTGGGAAATGATGGGCCCTGGCGACAACGCGATGCCCGGTGAACTGGAAAAAGCGCTGACCGAAAGCTTTGGCTCGGTTGACGAATTCAAATCGCAGTTCAGCGCGGCCGGTGCCGGTCAGTTCGGTTCGGGCTGGGCGTGGCTGGTCAAGAACGCGGACGGTTCGCTGGCCGTGACCAAAACCGAGAATGGCGTGAACCCGCTGTGCTTTGGCCAAACCGCACTGCTGGGCTGTGACGTGTGGGAGCACTCGTACTACATCGACTTCCGCAACAAGCGCCCGGCATACCTGTCGAACTTCCTCGACAATCTGGTGAACTGGGAAAACGTCGCATCGCGGATGTAATGAATTGAACCGACGTCGGTTTATAAAGGGCCTGCTGGCGGTGACGCTTGCAGGTCTCATCACGTCAGCCTACGGGTTTTTCATTGAACCCGCAGTGCGGCTGCGCGTGCGTAAATGGCGCGTGCGTCGGGACGATTGGACGGCGCCACCGCTCAGGATCGCGGTGCTGTCGGATTTGCACGTGGGTGAGCCCTATGTTGGTCTGGATCGCATAAGGCAGGTTGTGCGCCGTACAAACGCATTGGCACCCGATGTTGTCCTGCTGCTGGGCGATTTCTTCGCAAGCCACAAAGGGGTCTCTGAAACCGTCGAGATGCAGGATCTGGCACCTGTATTGGCGGGGCTAGAGGCAAAGAACGGTGTCTTTACCGTGCTGGGCAATCACGACTGGTGGGATGACAAGCCAGCACAGCGTCGTGGGGCGGGGCCCAATCGCTATACCGAGACTCTGCAACAGAACGGCATTTCGGTTTTGTCTAACACCGCCGTGAAACTCGAAGCCCCCGGCATCTGGCTGGCAGGGCTTGAGGATCAACTGGCGATCTGGCGAAACGGTAAACCGAAGGGGCTGGACGATCTGGAAGGAACTTTGGCGCAGATCACCGACGATGCTCCGGTTGTAATGATGGCACATGAGCCGGATGTTTTCCCTAAGGTGCCAGACCGGGTGGCCCTGACCCTTTCGGGGCATACGCATGGCGGCCAAGTGCGCCTGTTTGGGTGGTCGCCCGTGGTGCCGTCGAAGTTTGGCAACCGGTTCGCTTATGGCCATGTGCGCGAAGGTGCGCGTGATCTGGTGGTGTCGGGGGGGATCGGATGTTCCATCCTGCCGGTGCGTTTCGGCGTGACGCCCGAAATCACCGTCGTAGAGATGTCGGCCTAAAGGAATGATGAGCCGCCGGTGAAATCCCGCCGACGGGCTTCTTTTCGGCACAACCGCATCTTGTTTGCCGTTCTGCAATGCACATCTTTGTAGGGCGGAGGGAGAGAACCGCACACCAATTTAAACAACGACCGGGCTGCGCACCGCTGGTGCGTCAACCAAACCGTATGTCCGGCAGGTCGAGGGATACCCAGAGAACAACCTTAACAGGAGATCGCAATGGTCGCACTTACACAGGGAACTTGGGTTATTGTTGCAGATGGAGAGAAAGCGCTGGTGATGGAGAATATCACCGATGCTGACGATCCCAATCTTGTCGTCGTCGCTGTCGAGGAACAGGACAACCCAGCCTCAAAGCCGACTGACCGCGCCGGTCGCCGGAACGATGGCGGGCCAAAGCAGAAATCGGCCCTTGAGGATCCAACGTGGAAGACCCATGCAAAGTCCCTGTTTGTGCAGGATCTGGCGAATTTGTTAAATCGCAAAGGGCTGAAAGGCGCTTATGACCGGTTGGTACTTGTGGCCAGCCCTCATGTTCTGGGTCTGCTGCGCCGCCGTTTGCACAGCGAAGTGCTGGGCAAGGTCGTGGCCGAGGTCAACAAGACCCTGACCAATCACCCCTTGCACAAGGTCGAGCAGGTTGTGCGCCACAGCCTGCAACCCAAGGCCCGACTGGCCTGATCAACAAGTCGGGCGGTTTTGCCGCCCGCACCGTTTCTGGTGTCAGTTTAGCTTGTTCCGCAAGGCGGCCATGGCCACGTCGGCATCTTCTACCCATGTGATGAAATCTGCCAGCGACCCGTCGGCAAAGCCTTGTCCGATCACCTGACCCAGCAGCGTCTGCAGCGCATCCCAATAGCCATTCACGTTCACCACGACGATGGGCTTGTCGTGCAGTCCCAACTGACGCCAAGTGAGGGCTTCGAACAATTCATCCAATGAGCCCGGCCCTCCGGGCAGAACGACCACCGCGTCGGCGTTCATGATCATGACCTTCTTGCGCTCGTGCATCGTCTCGGTGATCACGAAATGGGTCAGATCGGTCTTTCCGACCTCACGCTGAACTAAATGCACCGGAATGACGCCAAAGGTTTCACCACCGGCATTTTGCGCGGCACGGGCCACTTCGCCCATCAATCCCACATCCCCGGCGCCATAAACCAGCCGCCAGCCTTCCTGCGCCAGCAGCGTGCCGAAGTGCTTAGCAGTTTCAGAATAAGACTTCTCGGCACCATTGCGTGACCCGCAATACACACACACTGATTTCTGAGACATGAAAGAAGGGCTCCGGGTTGTGTCAGAGGTTTTGACCCGTGATAGCGGGATTGATAGATTGCCTCAACTGTCCGCCGGAAAGCTTTTGAACGAAAAGCTTTTGTAGGGCGGAGTGAAAGGAAAAGAATGAACGCCAATTCGGGAAACGAAAGCTCGGGCAATTTCATCTGGGGGGTGATTGCAGGGCTTGTTGCAGTATTGGGTGCAGGTGGCTTGTACCTGTCGGGCGTCTTCACCAACGCACCGGAACCTGACGCAAACACACCGCAGGAAACTGCTTCCGTTCCAGCAATCTCAGAGCCAGCAGATGAGGCCCCGAAAGCAGCAAAAGAGGCGGATGAAGTTACTGTCGCAGAGCCGTCCAATCCGGATACTGCGTCGTCAGAAGAAACACCCGCACCTGCTGAAGACCTGGCGGAGCAAGCGGAAGAACCTGCTGAAACGGAAGCCGCCGAAGTTGCAGAGGAAGTGGCTGCGCCTGCGCCTGCGCCCGTCGCGCCTCCCGTCCTGGATCAGATTTTTGTAGAAACTGACGGCACCGCGCTTCTTTCGGGTGACGCAGAACCCGGCAGTCAGATAGAAGTTCTGCTGAACGGCGAAGTCGCACATTCTTTTACCGTGGATGGCAGCGGTCAGTTTGCTGAATTTGTGACGATCCCCTTCAGCGACACCGCGCAGGGACTTGTGTTGCAAAGCACGGACGGGGCGCAAGCAACGCGATCCGACGACTATCTGATTGCCGCCTTGCCCAAGCCAATCAAAGAAGAACCTGTTGCCGAGACGACGCCCGAAGCCCAGCAGAGCGCATCTGAGGACGCGCAGGAGCAGGTGGCCACAGTCGACGAGACCCAGCCCGATGCTGACGCTGCGGCAGACGTCTCGGAACCTGAAACGTCAGAGCCCGGGGCTGCGACAGTTGAAACTGCTGAACTGACCGATGAAGCCCCACAGCAGGATCAGCAGGTCGCCGTGCTGCGATCTGGCGAAGAGGGCGTTGAGCTGGTGCAGCCCCCGGTCGTGCGGGATACCCCACCCGAGCAGGTCGCACTGGACACGATCGGATATTCCGAAACGGGCGATGTGCAGCTGACAGGGCGCGTTCAGGATGGGACCGCCATTCGGTTGTACCTGAACAATCGTCTGGTCGCGGACCTTGCCCCGGAACAAGATGGATCCTGGCGCAGCGATCTGGAGGGAATTGACCCAGGCGTCTACACGCTCCGGGTAGATGCGGTAAACACGGACGGGACGGTCCTTAGCCGGGTCGAAACTCCGTTCAAACGCGAACCACTTGACGTTCTTCAGGCCGCAACGGGCACGGCTCAGGCAGATACGCCTCAAGCGACCCCTGCAATCCGGTCTGTCACGGTGCAGCAGGGCGACACGCTATGGGCCATCTCACGTGATCGATTTGGCGACGGGGTCTTATATGTGCGGCTGTTCGAAGCCAATCGTGACTTGATCCGCGATCCGGATCTGATCTATCCCGGGCAAATCTTTACAATCCCGGAATAATCAGCCCTTCTGGCCTTTTATGGGCAGAGGTCTAACTCTGACCGCAGACAAGGCACGTGATGAGACGCACATCTCCTAGGACTTCAGATGACATGGTGTCGGATGACGAACGCAGCTCGGGCTGGCGGACGATCCGCAAGGTTGCCCCCTATCTCTGGCCCGACGACGAGCCGTGGGTAAAGCGTCGCGTCGTCATAGCCATGGGTATGCTTGTTCTGGCCAAGGTGATCGCGGTTTATACGCCCATTCTGTACAAAGGCGCTGTTGACGCGCTGGCGGGCGAGGGTGTGCCGCCATTGGCGCTGGGCGCAGTTGGATTGACAGTGGCGTACGGCGTGGCGCGAATGATGACGGTGGGCTTTCAGCAATTGCGGGATGCCGCCTTTGCCCCCGTCGGACAACGCGCCTTAAGGGCGCTGGCGCTTGAGACGTTTCAACACATCCACAACCTATCGATGCGCTATCACGTGACGCGTCGCACTGGCGGGCTGAGCCGTATCATCGAACGGGGCGTCAAAGGGGTTGAGTTCCTGCTGCGGTTCCTGCTGTTCTCGATCGGGCCGCTTATTCTGGAGCTGCTGCTGGTCGCCATCATCCTGATGTGGCTGTTCAATGTCTGGTACCTGGTTGTCGTTGCCGTCACCATTGGTCTGTACATCTGGTTTACTTTTGCCGTGACCGAATGGCGCGTGAAGCTGCGGCGTGAGATGAACGATCAGGACACCGAGGCCAACCAGCGCGCCATCGACAGCTTGCTAAACTTTGAAACCGTCAAGTATTTCAACGCCGAAACCCGCGAGGCTGAACGGTACGACGTGTCGATGAAGGCCTATGCAGCGGCTGCGCTGAAGACGGCCTATTCATTGGCATTTCTGAACTTCGGACAATCCTTCCTGATCACCTGCGGCCTGATTGGTGTGATGGTTCTGGCCGCAATCGGGGTACAGAACGGCAACCTAACTGTGGGCGATTTTGTCATGGTCAACGCCTACATGATCCAGATTACCGTGCCGCTGAACTTTCTTGGTACGGTCTATCGGGAAATCCGGCAATCCTTGGTCGATATGGGGCAAATGTTCGACCTGCTTGAACAACCCGCCGAAGTCACAGACAAGGCCTGCGCGCCGAATCTGAAGGTAAACGGCGGCGAAGTCACGCTTGAGGACGTGCATTTTGGCTATGATCCCGAGCGTGAAATCCTCAAGGGCGTGTCCCTGACTGTCCCGGCTGGGAAAACCGTGGCCATTGTGGGGGCGACAGGGTCGGGTAAATCGACCATCGGGCGGCTCTTGTTCCGGTTCTACGACGTGACCAAAGGGGCGCTGAAGATCGATGGTCAGGACATTCGCGACGTGACCCAGACCAGCCTGCATGCCGCCATCGGTGTCGTCCCGCAAGACACGGTGCTGTTTAATGACACGATCCGCTACAACATTGCCTATGGCCGCGACGGTGCCACCATGGACGAGGTCGAAGCAGCGGCCAAGGCGGCGCAGATTCACGATTTTATTGCCTCATTGCCCGAAGGGTATGACACCAAGGTAGGCGAGCGTGGCCTGAAGCTTTCCGGTGGCGAAAAGCAACGTGTCGGAATAGCACGCACCTTGCTGAAGAACCCACCGATCCTGCTGTTGGACGAGGCGACCTCGGCGCTGGATACGGATACTGAGCAGGACATCAAAGATGCCCTGGCCCGAGCAGGTGAGGGGCGGACGGTGATCACCATCGCGCATCGTCTGAGCACCATCGCCGAGGCCGATCAGATTGTGGTTCTGGAGGCCGGAGAGATCATCGAACAGGGTTCGCATGATCAACTTCTGGCAAGGTCGGGTCGGTACGCTCAACTTTGGAACCGCCAGCAATCGGACGGTGAAGCGGCCTGAGGCTCTTTGAACATCGCGATATTTGATAGGCTGCGATGAGTGAAAAAGGTGGCTTCAATGATTGCCAGAATGAAAAAACGGCTGCTGCCGATTTTGATTGCGGTTTGTCTTCCTGTTGCCGTCGCAGCGGATCCCATCGTTGGGGTCTGGAAAACCGAGCCGGATCGAAAGAACCTGACCTCACACATCAAAATCTCGGCTTGTGGAGATAAATTCTGCGGCCAGATCCTTTCGGCCTATGACGCCTCGGGCAAAGAAGTCCAAACGCCAAACATTGGTAAAAAGCTGTTCTGGGATGTTGCCAGCGAAGGCAGTGGAAAATATGGCGGCGGAGAATTCTGGGTTCCGCTGATCAACGTAGACGCCGTGCCGCAAATGACATTGCAGGGTGACACGTTGTTGGTCAAAGGGTGCGAGCATGAGATTTGCGCGCATCAGACGTGGTCTCGTTTGTGATATCGGTCAAATGAAAAAGGACCGGAAAATCCGGTCCTTTGCTTTACTCAGCGGCCTTCAGTGGCGGTCCCGAAGGATGATCCGGCCGATCCGATCCGCTGTCCTGCTCCGGCCGTCCTGATTGCGATTCATCCTCCCACACAATCTCGGTTGCCTGCATTTGACGGGCAGAGCGGCCAATCGCCATATCCTGCGCAATCTGGCTAGACCTGCCAGCGGTCACGCGCGCCAGCAAACGGCTGAGCCACACCGCATAGGTTGTCACCCAAACCCGCAACGCCAGAAGCGATGGCGTCACGATCAGGGTCAGAACAGTGGCAATACCCAGACCAAATACCACCGCCGTCGCCAACTGCTTCCACCACAGGGCAGTGGGGCTGTCGATGGAATAGCCGCCATTGATAAAGTCCAGCGACAGTCCGAACATCATGGGCGTCAGACCTGCCATTGTCGTGAGGGTGGTCAGCAGAACCGGACGAATGCGCGATTCTGCGGTTCGAATGATCGCTTCGATCCGGGGCATGTACGTGCTGTATTCTTGATAGGTATCGATCAGAACGATGTTGTTGTTCACCACGATCCCCGCCAAAGCCACGATGCCTGTACCTGTCATGATGATCGAGAACGGCTGTTCCATCACGATCATGCCGATCAGAACCCCGGTGGTGGACAGAACAACCGCCAAAAGCACCAGCACCGAATTGTAGAACGAATTGAACTGGGCCAGTAGGATCACGAACATAAGCCCCAGCGCGCCCATGAAGGCGTTTACCAGGAAAGCGCCTGATTCTGCCTGTTCTTCCTGATCGCCCGTCCATTCCCAACTGATCGAATTGGAAAACGGACCCGTTTCAAGCCATTCGGTCAGAACCGCAATCCGTTCATTTGGGTTGATCAACGCGAACTGTGCGTCTCCGCTTTCAACCGTGCTGATGAGTTGATCCACGCTATCGGCGCCGGTCAATTGAACCAACTCGTAGGACTTTCCGCCCCCGCTGTTGAGGACCGTGCCGTTGGGGGTATAGCCTTCGGCAGCTTCCCGAACCACGGCAAGACGGACGAGTTCACCGTCGGGGCCTTCGGTCGTAACCTTGCTCAAACCTGGTTCAACGTCGGCTTTGACGTCATAGTACCGCTGCTGATCCACCCGGTTTATCTCGGCCAGTTTGGCCACGGGCTTACGACTTACGAAATTCGACAGTGGCACCAAACCGTCCGGGGTACGAACCTTGAGTGTGTCCAAAGTCGATAGCACGCGATCTTCTTCTGGCAGGCGGACGCGAATTTCAATCTCTTCATCATTGCTGTCCGGGCGCATCTCGCCCAGCAGAATGCCGCGTGTCACCAACTGCACCATGGCCCCAACCGTGGCCACGTCAGCTCCGAACCGACCGGCCTTGGCGACATCCACATCGATTTGCCAGTCGATGCCGGGCAGGGGCAAGGTGTCTTCGATCTTGATTAACCCTGGCGTGGTGTCGAACACCTCGCGCGCGTTGAGCGTCGCCGAGGTCAGATCCTCCCGCCCGTCACCCTTGATACGCAGATGCACGGGCTTGGCGGAGGCCGGGCCTTGTTCCAATGGCAGGATCTCGACAACGATGCCGGGGATCTCCGCCAGTTGCGCGTTGAGTTCATCAATGACGAAGTCGCCGTCAAATTCAGGCGCAACAAAGTGACGATCAAACAGGCCCCACAGAACAGATTCCGAGACGTTGGGACGGTCTTCCCAAGGAATGATCTCGAACTGAACACGGCCCACTGTATCGGCAGGTTCCTGAGCGCCCCCGTTGTTCTGGTTCAGGCCGCCTTCGCCTGCGAAAGAAAACACGTTGATCACGGCCGGGTGGGCCGCGATGACATCTTCTGCCGCCAAAACCATGCCATCTTTTTCCGCAAGCGAGATGTTCCCCCGCGCGCGGACATAGGCGGTGGCTTGTTCCGGTTCGCTTTCCACGAAAAATTCGACGCCTCTGGATTCCTGCGGGAACCAGACGAAGGCAACGGTGTAGACGGCAAAGAACACTGCGGCCAACGACACGATGGGCATGATCGGATTGCCGACAAGAAAGCGAACCACATGACCAAACGGCGTGTGTTCGTCGGCTGTATGAACGCGCTCTTCCACTTTGCGTTCGATCCTGGCCGCGCTCAGGGTCACGGATCCTGCAAAGGCCCCGAACAGGAACAGAAGCGCACCAGCGATTGAACCGCCGGGTAGCAGGTAATCCGGGTTCAGGGTCTGCATCGCGCCCAGAAAGATCATGTACAGCGAAGGAGGCACCAGCACAGCCCGCAGCCACCAAGGCGTACGCGCGCGCAACCAGATCGACGAGCGGTCGAAGACGCGGCTTAGCCGCCCTGACACACCGCCCATGACCGGCAGGTAAATCAGCGCCACGATCAGCGACGCCGACAGAACAAAGATCAGAGTAACGGGCAGCATTCCCATGAACTCACCCGGTACGCCGGGCCAGAACAGCATGGGCAGGAAGGCGCAAAGCGTTGTCGCAGTCGACGACACAATGGGCCAGAACATGCGCTGCGCCGCCTCAACATAGGCGTGCATTGGCCCGACGCCCTGCTTGATGCGTTTATCGGCATATTCCACGACGACGATGGCACCGTCCACCAGCATACCAACCGCCAGAATAAGACCGAACATCACGATATTCGAAATGCTGACGCCCATGACCGCAAGGAAGGCAAAGCACAGAAGGAATGAGGTGGGGATCGCGAAACCCACCAACAGTGCAGCCCGCGTGCCCAGCGAGGCCAGCACCACGATCATCACCAGTGCAATCGCGGTCAGAACCGAGCCTTCCAACTGGCTGACCATTGAACCCACTATGCGGCTCTGGTCGTTGGACGTGCCCAGATCGACGGCGGCCTGAAGTTCAGGTGGCCACTTTGTTTTGGCTTGCTCGATGGTCTCTTTGACCTGAGCAACTGTATCGATCAGGTTGAAGCCCTTACGCTTTACCACTTGCAGGGCAACAGTTGGTTCACCGTTGAACCGGGCCGTGCCGGCGCGGTCTTCGAAGGTGTAATTGATCTGCGCCAACTCACCCAAAGTTACAACCCGGTCGCCATTGACCTTGATCGGCAAGCCATAAACGTCCTGCGCGGTCTTGAACGATGACGGGATCTTGACCGAGAATGTACCCTGCGCGGTTTCAACCTCACCCGCTGCAATCAACTGGTTGTTGTTCCGAACCACATTGATCAGCTCATCTGCGGTGACGTTGTATGCCTCAAGCCGTAAGGGATCGATGACAACCTCGAGCATCTCGTCGCGATTACCTGCTATGCCAGCCTCAAGTACCGAATCCAGTGCCTCAAGCTCGTCCTGTAAGTCTTTGGCAACGCGGGCCATCGTGCGTTCAGGAACTGCGCCGGTCAGGTTAACGATGACGATGGGGAATTCGGAAAAGTTGATCTCGGTCAGCGAATACTGTTCCGCGCCTTCAGGGAAATCCGCTTGCGCCGAATTCATCGCGTCGCGGACGTCGGCCATGATCGCGGTTTTGTCCCAGCCGAAATCAAACTCCAGCGCGACCCCCGCATAGCCTTCGGCGGCGGTCGACGTCATTTCCTTGAGGCCATCGAGATCCGCCAGTTCGGTCTCCATCGGCTTGATCAGAAGATTTTCGGAGTCTTCCGCTGAAATGCCGGGAAACTGTACCGAGACGAACAGGGCAGGGATTTCAATATCCGGCTCACCCTCTTTCGGCAATGAGACATAGGCAAACCCGCCAATAACCAGCGAGATGGCGATAAACGCCAGGACCATGCGGGCTCGATGCGCGGCCCATGCGACAACACCCGTCATTGTGATGCTTCCCGATAGGTGGGTTTCACAGTGACGCCGCGGGTCACAAACTCTTGCCCGACCACGATGATGTCAGCCGTTTCCGGCAGCCCGCCGATCCAGACACCTTCTGCAGTGTCGCGCAGAATTTGGACGGGCTTGAAGTCGACAATGTTGCCTGCGCCTACCGTGCGAACCCCCAATTGACCCTCATTGCTGAGCGTCAGCGCGGACTGCGGCAGCAGATGCGCCTTGGCGCCTTCGGCGGCGATTTGAATGGTTGCGGTCTGGCCGTCACGGATGGTTAGATCCGGGTTGGGGACAGTGATCTCTACCTCGAATGTCCGCGTTGTCTCATCGGCCGAACGGCTTAGGAACGTCACCCGCCCATTAAGTTGCCGCCCGGTGACCAACGTCGCGGATGCTTCGGAGCCGACAACCACGCGGTTGACCTCGGTCTCGGGCACAAAGCCCACCAGCTTGATCGGATCCAGCTGAATGACGGTCGCGCAGAGCGATCCGGGCTGCATCAGGCTGCCCAGTTCTGCGGTGTCGCTTTCCAGCAGGCCCTTGAAAGGCGAGGTGATGATCACGCGACCGGCCTCGCGCTGTGCGGCCTCAACGGCTGCGGCTGCGGCTTCAATCCCGGCACGGGTGGCTTCCAAACCGGCCTCGGCCGACTTTACCCCGGCTTTGGCGGTACTCATCGCGGCTTCGCTGGAAATCCGGCGGGTTTCCGACGCAAAGCCGGTTTCCGCCAGTTTGCGTGACGCGGTCAGATTGATCTCGGCCTCGGCCACCAGCGCATGGGCTTCCTGCAGGCGGGCTTCGGCTTCGGGAATACGGCTTTCGGACTCAAGCTTGCCGGCCATCGCTTCGGCCAGTTGGGCGGGGCGCGTGCCGGGATCAAGTTCACACAGAATGTCCCCGGCTTCGACAAAAGCACCTTTGCGCTTGGGTTCAGAGATCACGGTCGACGTCGTTTCCGACAGAACCTCGACCTGCCGGTTTGCTTTGGTCTGACCGCGCAACAAGACCGCGCTGTCGATCTCGCGGGCCTGCGAACGCAGGGCGACAACACCCACCGCCGCGATTTCAGAAGTCTCGGTTGCCGCGGCTTCACTTTGCGCGGTTTCTTCGCCCTCACCACGTCCGGCGAAGGCAAACAGCGCATCACGCTCGAACACAAGAAAATACAAAGCAACAATGACCAGAATGGCGTTGATGAATGAAATCAAACGCATACGGGGATTCTCCTAGAATTCTTTGCCCAAGAACACGAGACGTTCATGCCTTGAAATGGGGCTTTGCCTATGTCTTTTCTACACTGAACTGAATAGTTTGGTTCACTTTTTTTCGCAAGAGTGATGCCTGAGGGTGAAAATGTACAAATTCGGACCCTTGGCTTGGCGTTGGTGCCGGGGTATGACATGGCGCACCAAGACAAGACATACAGCCCAGGGGGCAGGGAATGAGCGACACAGACAGTTTCATTGATGAGGTCACGGAAGAGGTACGCCGCGACCGGATGTATCTGCTGTTGCGCCGCTGGGGCTGGGTCGGTGTGGTTGCCGTTGTGCTGATCGTCGGCGGTGCGGCCTTTAATGAATATCGCAAATCCCGGGATGCGGCGCAGGCACAGGATCTGGGCGACTCGATTCTTGCTGCTCTGACCCAGAATGAATCCGATGGGCGGGCCTCTGAGTTGCAGAGCATTGAGACGGTATCGCCCGGCGGTGACGCGGTATTGAACATGTTGCTTGCAACCGCGCAGATTAACGCCGGATCGCGCGAAGATGCGGTCAACAGCCTGAATGCAATTGCAGTTCAGGGCGATCTGCCCGAGATCTACCGTGCCATCGCAAGCTTTAAAGCCTTATTGCTGCAAAGCGACACGTTACCCGCAGCAGATCGTCGGCAGCAGTTCGAAGCGCTTGCGGCACCTGGCGCCCCGCTGCGTCTGCTTGCGGAAGAGCAACTGGCATTGATCGACGTGTCCGAGGGCAATGTCGAGGCGGCGCTGGATCGTTTGCAGGCGCTGCGGCAGGATGCCGAGGTTGGTATTGACCTGCAACAGCGTGCAGCGCAACTGATTGTCGCGCTGGGCGGCGAACCAGAACCGCTGGTAGCGCAACAAGGCTGATCGGGCGGTGAATAAAGACATTTTGACAGGCGAGTTCGGAATATCATGGTAACTAGACTATTCTCCCGCGTGGGACTGCCGGTCGCGGCGCTGGCTTTGACCGCATTGGCCGCCTGTGAAGAACCCGAGCCCATTCTCCCCGGAGAGCGCGAAGACATCCGGCCGTTGTCAGATTTGGAGACAGTCGAAAAAAGCGGCTCTCAGCCGATCAGCCTTCCATCACAGCAGGCGAATGCCAGCTGGTCGCAAAGTCCGGGAACGCCCGCGTACCGTACAACAAATGCGGCACTGCGCGCGACGCCGCAGCGGATCTGGTCCACTTCGATCGGTCAGGGTGACTCGCGCAAGCAACGCATCACCGCCGAGCCAGTTGTGGCGGGAGGGTTGATCTATACGCTGGATGCCGGAGCAATCGTTTCAGCCGTAACGCCTCAGGGGCAGGTTGCATGGGAGACGGATTTGATCCCCTCAAGTGACGGGGATTCCGATGCTACAGGTGGCGGCATGGCCTATGCGGACGGCGTTCTGTACGTCTCGTCTGGCTATGGTCGCCTGACTGCGCTTGATGCAAAAACGGGTGCTGTTCGGTGGCAGAAACGTTTGCAAGCCACCGGAAGCGGTGCACCGCTTGTCAACGACGGTCTGCTCTATTTGGTGGCCGGGGATGAAACCGGATGGACCATCGCAACCAAGGATGGCCGTATCGCCTGGCAAATCGAAAGCACGCCCAGCGTGGGTAATGTGCTTGGTGCACCTGCGCCTGTGATCGCCTCGGATTTGGCGGTATTTGCTTTTGGTTCTGGCGACGTTGCTGCCACGTTCCGTCGGGGTGGCATTCGCCGTTGGAACGCATCGGTTGCCGGTGGGCGCCGAGGACGGGCCGCCGCGCAAATCGTTGATGTGACCGGTGGTCCTATGGTGTCCGGGGACACGATCTATATCGGCAACCATTCGGGCCGGACTGTCGCCTTTGACGTTGCAACGGGCGAACGTCGTTGGACAGCTGACGAAGGGGCCGTGGACGCCGTATGGCCTGCTGGCAACAGCATTTTCCTGATCAGCGACCGCAGCCAGTTGGTGCGTCTGAACGCGGCAGATGGCTCGGTTGTCTGGGCGCAGGATCTTCCGGGCTTTGTGAAAGACAAACGTGGTCGTCGTGGCCCGATCTTTGCGCATTACGGTCCGATCCTCGCCGGTGGCCGTATTGTGATTGCGTCCAATGACGGATATCTGCGGTTCTTCAATCCGGTCGACGGAACGCTGGTACATCAGGTCGAAGTACCCGGAGGCGCCACAACGGCGCCGGTTGTGGCGGGTCAAACACTGTATGTCGTTTCGACCAAGGGTGATCTACACGCTTTCCGTTGACGGAAAGATGCGTTAAAGGGCGCATCTTGAGTCTTGAAAGTTGAGTATCATGTCGCTGACCCTCGCTATCGTGGGGCGCCCGAATGTGGGCAAATCCACTCTGTTCAATCGCCTAGTGGGCAAACGTCTGGCCTTGGTAGACGACCAACCCGGCGTGACACGCGACCTGCGCGAAGGCGAAGGGCGTCTGGGCGATCTGCGCTTTACCGTGATCGACACGGCGGGTCTTGAGGACGCAACCGATGACAGCCTTCAGGGGCGGATGCGCCGCCTGACCGAACGCGCGGTGGACATGGCCGATGTGTGCCTGTTCATGATCGATGCGCGCACAGGGCTGACCCCAACGGACGAGATGTTCGCCGAGATTCTTCGCAAGCGCTCGAAGCATGTGATTTTGGCAGCCAACAAAGCCGAAGGTTCTGCTGCGGACGCGGGGGTTCTGGAAGCTTATAATCTGGGTCTGGGTGAACCCGTGCGCCTGTCTGGCGAACACGGCGAGGGCATGACGGACCTTTACGCCCAGCTTATGCCTCTGGCAGATGCGGCCGAAGAAACACAGGCCGAAGAAGCCCCGGAAACCGATATTGAACTGGATGAAGAGGGCGAAGGTGAAACGCCTCTGATCACCTCTGCCAAGCCGCTGCAAGTGGCTGTCGTCGGGCGACCGAACGCGGGCAAATCGACTTTGATCAACAAGATCATCGGTGAAGATCGCCTGCTGACTGGACCCGAGGCAGGGATCACCCGCGATGCGATCAGTCTGCGGATTGATTGGGCCGATCCGGATGGCGAAAGCACGCCTATGCGTATTTTCGATACAGCAGGGATGCGTAAAAAGGCGAAGGTGCAGGAAAAGCTGGAAAAGCTGTCGGTCTCGGACGGTCTGCGCGCCGTGAAATTCGCCGAGGTTGTCGTGGTCTTGCTGGACGCGGCCATCCCGTTTGAACAACAGGACCTGCGCATCGCCGATCTGGCCGAGCGCGAGGGCCGGGCCGTAGTCGTTGCAGTCAACAAATGGGACGTTGAAGAAAACAAGCAGGAAAAACTGCGCGAACTCAAAGAGTCTTTTGACCGCCTGCTGCCGCAATTGCGCGGCGCGCCTTTGATCACTGTGTCTGCCAAGACTGGCCGAGGCCTCGAAAGACTGCGCGCAGCGATCCTGCGTGCCCATGACATTTGGAACCGCCGGGTGCCGACCGCTGCACTGAACCGCTGGCTGACTGCGATGTTGGAGCAGCACCCGCCTCCAGCGCCACAAGGACGTCGGATCAAGCTGCGCTACATGACGCAGGCCAAAACGCGCCCGCCGGGCTTTGTTGTGATGTGCTCGCACCCCGACAAGATGCCAGCCAGCTACACACGCTATCTGGTCAACGGATTGCGTGAAGATTTCGACATGCCGGGCACCCCGATCCGATTGACCTTGCGCGGACAGGGGGACAAGAACCCATACAAAGGACGCCGCAAGAAAAACGCAGGCGCGCTGGCCAAGCATCTAAAGGGGCGGAGCTAAGCAAGTATGCTAAAGCTGGGGGACTTGTTGTCATGTCCCGAAGGTCGCGTTTAGTTGTTGAGGCTTTTGTTCACGAAAAGCCTATTAGCCTCAGCCGCTTCAGCCAGTCCTTCGCCTGAACCGTTACCGTTCTCAATTGCTGTGGCCAACGCAGTCGCGGCCGTTCCGCTTGAAAAGATTGAAGCTATGCGTGTTGTGCCGCCAAAAAGGCCGTTTTCGGCATCAGCGTTGTTGTAAGTCAGGTCAAAAGTCGAGACCAAGCTGACAGCTTCGTCCGTCGGTCTGCCGTTGTTGTTGCGCGCTTTCGGAGGCACCAGTGTTGTAACCCGCCGTTGTACACCCGCGTTCACTTCCACGGGCAGAGCTTTCGCCGGATCCGAGCGTAGGGCGATATTTACCCCGCTGCGTTCACCGTAGACCAAAGCGCGATCCTGAATGTCTGTGCAGTTTGATAGAGACAGGGTGCAGATGGACAGAACACCGAGTGTGATAGCTGGGCGGGTCAATTTAGCCATTGGTGTCTGCTCCTTCGTTTGAACCGCTTCCGTTTCCGTTTTCATTTTCTTTGTCTTCACCACAGGTCGCCAGCCTCGCGGTGCCACTAGTTTCACTTCCACTTCCCAACTTGGCGGCCAGCTTGTTCGCCGCTTCACCAGTGGAAATCACATCTGAATATCGGGTCAGGAAGATGCTTTTGGTTTCCATTCGTGTGCAACCAAACACAGCCATCGCTTCACGTGTTTCACCGGATGCATCCGGTTCGATCACAGGCACCAGGGCCGTAAAGTCGCGGTCGAACCCGATGACCACCTGACCTTGCTGGCGGTTGGCGCTGACGGCTGCATTGACTCCAACGACCGTATCATGCGCGACGTAGAGTTGATCGCCGCAAGCGCTTAAGCTGCACAACCCCAAAATGGGAACCAAGTGTTTCAAGTCTGCGTCTCCTTCTTGCATAAGGTTTCGTCGAGCAACGCAACTCTGGTTACAGACAGATCCTGCAGATCCAGATGAAGGCTACGGGCAATTTGGTCGTCTTGAGAAAACTCCGCCAAGACAGCAGCTTGGTGTCGGCCAATGGTCAGCCCGTTCCACCTGCGGCCAAATGCGATCTCAAGCCCCCTGGTGTCTGTGATAGAGGCAGCGAGCGTTTGGCTCTCGATCAAGGATTTTCGGTTTAAGTCAATTTTCTGTTGATCGAGGCATGTACCGTCAAACACCAAGACTTCGTGATAGGTGCCAAGGCTTAGGATTACGTTGCCTTGTAACGTTGCGAAATGCAGCCCACGACCATGCAATTCATGAACGACCGTTGAACTTGTTTCGATGACAGCTGAGGATGAAGTGCCCAACCCATTGTAGGAGCAAGCTGTAAGCGCCAAGCTGGCGAAGGGGGCCAGCCGAGCAACAAGGCAGAGTTTATGTAGCGAAAAAATCAATCAATTAGCCTTAAAAAATCATTTAATATACTGCAGGTAAGCTTCCCATACGTCAACTCAGGGCATTGACAGTACGTTTTTTACTCTCAACGAGGGGTCGCCAAGGCGACGCAGAGCCGGGCCTTTTCGTCAGACCTGTTGGTAAGAACAAAGCAGCATCGTCCAACGGAAACTTGTGGTTGAGCGCGTAACTGCGCCAATTTTCAGCATTTTCGGCGCAAAGACGTGACAGCGCCTTTTCGGCACGCTAGCATTCGCTTGCGTGCATTTGTTTTTGTTTGCGCGGCTTGCACCTGTTCAACCAGGTCATATTTTTAGTTCAAATTTAACAGGCCATCGTGGGAGAGGGCTGGATGGATCTGAGGGAATATACGCGGCAATACGCTGTTCAGGACAACAGGCTTGCAGCGCTGAGCTATTTTGGAACTTTCGCGGTGTATTTTGCATCGCTGGCGCTGGCGATCGGATATGTGGATCGCTGGTATGTTATGGTTCCTGCGGGTGTGGTCTTTGCCTTCTCGGCGGTGCGGCTTTATGTGTTGCAACATGATTGCGGCCATCATTCGCTGTTCGAGACGCGACAGCAGAATGAATGGGCGGGGCATGGGTTGTCACCGTTTACCTTTGCCCCATTTGAGGTGATGAAGCAGAACCACAATCTGCACCACGCGGGGATCGGCAATCTTGAACATCGCGAGACCGGCGAAATTCACACAATGACCCTGCGCGAATGGAACGAGGCCGATTGGAGCAAACGCCTTTTCTATCGGCTTTATCGCAACCCGTTTGTCCTGGTGCCGGTGGGGGCATTGTTCACCTATTTCATCCGGTATCGCTGGCCCAAGAACACCATGCGGTTCGGATTGAAAGGCGTGTTGCTGCACAATCTTTCGATCGTTGTTTTTCTGGGGCTGCTTTATTTGATTGCCGGCAGTACCGGCATTCTGGTCTGGCTTGTTTTCTCACTTCTGGGTGGGATGCTGGGTGTGTTCCTTGTCTATCTTCAGCACAACTTCGAGGACACGTACTGGGATCGTCGCCCGGATCTGGATCCGCAACTTGCGGCGCTGCAAGGCTCTTCCGCATTGGATTTTGGCTGGTGGTTCGACACCGCAGTGGCCTGCATCACCTTGCACGACATTCACCATTTCAACGCACGCATTCCATCTTATCGTCTGCGTGCCTGCCATTACAATTTGCCACCCGAGTATACTCCGCGTCGGATCAAGTTCCCCGAGGCGGTCGCAGCGCTGAACCTCAAGCTTTGGGATGAGGACGCCAAACGTTTGGTGCCGTTCCCAAAGAAAGGGCGTACGGCGGACTTGGCCCATAGTTAAACAGAGTCGCGCGGTTTGGACCCGCGGCTTGAAGTAGCGTATATCTTGTGTATATACGTTAATGCAGGGAGAAAGAGAAAGGATCCGGAATGACCGCAGTGACCGATGTTAAAGGTGTGGGCGAAGCGCTTGCCACGGCTTTGTCCACCAACGGCTTTAAGACAGCCGAGGCGATTGCCAAGGCCAAGCCCGAAGATCTGGTCAAGGTTCCCCGGATTGGTCTGGCGCGTGCTGCGGTGCTCATAGCTGCTGCAAAAGAGGCTACTTCTTCAAAAACCGCTGCCGCTAAACCCGCACCCACGAAACCCGCTGCGCGCCGGGCTCCGGCTCGTAAACCTGCTGCTCAAAAACCTGCGGCGCGTAAGCCTGCGGTACGACGCCCGGCCGCCCGCAAGACCGTTGCAGCCGCCGCCGCCGAGAAACGCGCCGAAGAGGCGGCGAAGAAGGCAGCAGAAGAAAAAGCAGCCGCTGAAGCCGCCGAGGCTAAAGCCCGCAAAAAGGCCAAGGCCAAAGCCAAGGCTGAAAAAGCCGCCAAGAAGCGTGCCGAAATGGAAGCCGCGTTTTCCAAGGCCAAGGACAAGGTGAAAGCCAAGTCCAAAAAGGGCAAGAAGTCCAAGAAGGACGACAAAAAGAAAGACGCCGGGAAAAAGGGCGACAAAAAAGACGGTAAGCAGAAAGACAAGAAAAAGGATAAGAAAAAGGATAAGAAAAAGGCGAAGAAATAAGTCTTCTCCGCCTTTTCATCATATGCGACCGACGCCTTATGGGGCGTCGGTTTTCTTATGCCAATGTGCCGTCCAGTTGCAGCGTCAGTTTGCCACCCAGATAAGGGCTGAGAGCTTGCGGAAGGGTTACACTGCCGTCTGCGTTCTGGCCGTTTTCCAACACAGCAATCAGGCAGCGCCCAACGGCCAGACCCGAGCCGTTCAGCGTATGAACGTATTCCGGTTTTCCACCACCTTCGGGACGGAATCGGGCGTTCATGCGGCGTGCCTGAAACGCTCCGGTGGTCGAGACCGAGCTGATCTCACGATACGTGTTCTGACCGGGCAGCCATGCTTCGATGTCGAATGTACGGCGTGCACCAAAACCCATATCTCCGGTGCAAAGAACAACGGTGCGGTAGGGAATGCCCAATTGCTCCAGCAGGTCCTCGGCGCAGCGCAGCATGCGCTTTTGTTCGTCATCCGACTTGTCGGGATGCGTGACCGAGACCATTTCAACCTTTTCGAACTGGTGCTGACGCAGCATGCCTGACGTGTCCTTGCCCGCGCTACCGGCTTCGGAGCGAAAGCAAGCTGTGTGCGCCGTCATGCGGATGGGCAGGGCAGCTTCATCCAGAATGTCACCTGCGACCGAATAGGTCAGTGTCACCTCAGACGTCGGGATAAGCCACCAGCCGTTGGTTGTCTGATAGCTGTCATCACCGAATTTTGGCAGCTTGTCTGTCCCGTACATCGCCTCATCGCGAACCAAAACCGGGGTCTGCATCTCGGTCAGCCCGTTCTTGTCGATATGAGTATCCAGCATGAACTGAGCCAGCGCGCGATGGATGCGCGCGACGCCCTTTGACAGGTTAACAAAGCGGCTGCCGCTGGTCTTGGCGGCCGTTTCAAAATCCATCGCGGCGGCAACGGCTGGGATTTCGAAATGCTCTTTCGGGGCAAAGGCGAACGTGCGCGGGGTGCCCCAACGATTCACCTCGACATTGTCGTCCTCATCCGCACCTTGAGGCGCGTCATCGGCAGGCAGATTGGCGATGCGGGCCAGTTGATCGGTCAGCAGCGCGTCGAGATCCTTTGCCTCGGTCTGCATCTGGGCGATCTCGGCCTTCTTCTGGGCGACAAGCGCGCGAAGGCGTTCGAACTCTGCCTCGTCACCGCGACCTTTGGCTGCACCGACCTCTTTGCTGGCTTTGTTTTGCTCAGCCTGCGCGGTCTCGGCGGCCAGAATCTTGGCTCGGCGACTTTCGTCCAGCCGCAGCAGGTCTGACGACACCGGCGCGTCCCCACGGCGCGCAAGGGCGGCGTCGAAGGCGGCAGGGTTTTCGCGAATGGCGCGGATGTCGTGCATGTCTCAGATCCTTAAATGCGTGAATCACTGAAAACGCTTATGCACCATCTGTCGGGCAGGGTGTAGCACCGGTTACGACTTATCGTCCCCGTCGTGGATTTCATGCGCCAAGTGCCCATCCCATTCTTCTGTCGGGATCTTTGGTTCCGGCGGGTCGGCCATGTAAGACGGCGTCATGATCTGCACGTTATTCTCGTTGAATACGGCCACAATGTTGCGATGCAGGTCCGAGCGGATTTTCGGAATGATACTGCCGCGCGTTGTGTAGCCGTTGATCTGATAGTTGATCGCGTAGTCGGCCAGCGCGGTCCACAACACGAATGGTTCGGGCTTGGCCTTGATGCCTTTTGTGCGATTGGCAGCCTCGATCAGCATCGCCTCGACCTTTTCGGGCGGCTCTTCATACCCGATGCCGACCGTTGTGTGCAGCAACAGCCCGCTGCCATCGGTCTTCTTTGAAAAATTCACTACGTCTGAATTCATCAGTTGCGCATTTGGAATCGAGATCAATTCGTTCTTGATCGACTTCAAATGCGTTTCCATGAGTTTGATCTGAACCACGTCTCCGATGTGATCTCCGATCTGGATACGGTCACCTATTGAGGTGGATCTTCGGTAAATAACGAACAATCCCGCCAGCATGTTGGACACGACCGAGTTAGCGCCCAGCGACAGCATTGCGCCGACCAGAATGGTCAGCCCCTGAAACGCCGCCGAGTCCGAGCCGGGGATGTAGGGGACAGCAAAAACCAGCGCGATCAGAATCACGATGACACGGGCGATATTGAATGTCGGGTTGACCCAGTGTTTCTCGAAATCGCCCATATCGAACGAGCCCGCTTCGACCGCATCGAAGAACACGCGCATCCCTTTGATGATATACATCGTGACCCATGTGATTAGGCCCAGCATGATCAAGTTGGGAATGTAGCTGAGGATGCCTTTGAAGATCAAAAGGACAGGTTCTGTCAGGTAAGTGAGCAGCAGCTGAGCGAAATAACGCGTTTCGGCAAATGCGAGAAGGACGAAAGACAGGTAATAGTAGAAACCCAGAAAGAAGATAATCAGTAGGATGAAATTCAATCCGTACCGGATCAGGGCTGCGATCGCTTCAGCTTGGACGCTTTTGGCAGTCGCCGTCTCAACATCCTTCAAATATCGCTTTACCAGTTTCAGGGTACGCCGCCTTATCCGCCGATGCAGCCATAGGATCAGCGCCACGAAAGCGACAAAACCAAGTGTCCATCCCGCAGCCTCAATTGCCCCTGACACCCGCGCCTGGTCCGTGCGGTTGGCACGATAGGCGAGGATGGCTTCTTCGATAGCCTGACCATGAAGGAAGCTGAGAACATCCAGCTCCATCTGATCCAATTCGGCGTCTGCAACGGTCACGATTGACACGATCACACCGTCGGCGCGGATGCGAACGCCCAGATCGGTTTCTTCAAAAGCGATGTCGACCGCAGGACTTTCTGAGGCTTCGGCAACCTCAATGATCTTGTCCTGAACGCCTTCCGCCCGTTCCGGCGCGGGCAGGGCACTGGACCCACGCAGGAAGAACAACATTTCGCCGTCCACTATGACAGGCGCTTTGAAACTGTCCGCTTCTTCTGCTTCGGGTTCAGCGATTTCAGAGGGTGTTTCTTGCGCCTGCGCCGGGCGGGAAAGCGTCAAACCCACAGATATGGTGATCAGCAAATAACATAGCAAAAGGAAAGGCTTGAATGGCAGTGTCATATGTCCCCCTTCAGTCAAACTATAACCGGATTTGCATATGTTCCTAGGACATATCTGCAACGCTTTGTCCTTAGTTGATGGGTCGTAGTCTTTTTCAAGTGAGACACATCAACGCCTTTGCTTGCAAACAGGCATCTCAAAGCATAGGTTCCGGCCAAATTTGCGGAACGGTACCGCAAGATCTGAACAAAGGAATATCCCATGGAAGGTGGCGCAATCGCCCAGTTTCTCCCGCTGATCCTGATTTTCGCGATCATGTATTTCCTGCTGATCCGTCCGCAGCAGAAGAAAATGAAAGAACACCAGGCCATGGTCGAAGCCGTGCGCCGGGGTGATCAGGTGATTACTCAGGGTGGGGTGATTGGCAAAGTCTCCAAGGTCAAGGAAGGTGAGAACGAGATCGAGGTCGAGATCGCCGAGGGTGTCAAGATCCGCGTGGTCAAGTCGACCATCGCTCAGGTTCTGAACAAGACCGAACCTGCGAAGTAAGTTCGCGCGACAATCCCTTGAAAAGGCAGGGTAATGCTGCAAATTGATACCTGGAAGCGGGTTCTGATCTGGCTGGTCTGCGTGACCGGCTTGCTCATGGCCCTGCCAAACGCGTTCTACACGCGGGTCGAACAATCCAACGACGCAAAAGTTGCCATCGAGTTGGGCAACGACACGCCCGAGATGCAAGCTCAGGCGGCGGAATGGCCCACATGGCTGCCGTCATCTTTGGTTAACTTGGGTCTGGATCTGCGCGGCGGGGCGCATCTTTTGGCTGAAGTTCGGGTGCAGGACGTTTACGAATCCCGGATGGAGGCCATGTGGCCCGAAATCCGGGATGCCCTGCGTGACGAACGTGCGACGGTCGGCACAATCCGCCGTCAGGACTCGGCCCCAGATGAGATTCGTGTTCGGATCAGCCAGCCCGAAGGGATCTCCCGCGCGTTGGAAGTGGTGCGCGGACTGGCCCGTCAGGTGCAAACCCTGACCGGTGTCGGAGCCACGGATATTGAGGCCCGCGCAGACGGCGACACTATTTTGGTTCAACTGTCCGATGCGGAAAAGCTGGCGTCGGACGACCGGACCGTGCGTCAGTCGCTTGAAATCATCCGCCGCCGGATTGACGAGGTGGGTACACGCGAACCCACCATTCAGCGCCAGGGGTCGGATCGTATCCTGATCCAGGTGCCGGGCATCGGCAGTGCCGGAGAGCTCAAGGAAATCATCGGAACCACGGCTCAGTTGACCTTTAATCCTGTCGCTGGACGTGGAAGTGACCCGGACGCCTCTGTCGGGATCGGTGAAGAGGTTGTGCCTTCGATTGACGAAAACGGCGTGTTTTACACCATTGAATCCGCTCCGGTTGTGACGGGTGAGGAACTGGTGGATGCACAGCCTTCGTTTGATCAGAATGGACGCCCTGCGGTCAGCTTCCGGTTCAATACCTCGGGTGCGCGCAAGTTTGGCGACTATACTCGCGACAATATCGGCGCGCCTTTTGCCATTGTGCTGGATGACGAGGTGATTTCCGCCCCTGTGATCCAAAGCCATATCCCGGGCGGGTCTGGTATCATCACCGGCAACTTCAGCGTCGAGGAAAGCACCAACCTGGCCATCCTGCTTAGGGCGGGCGCGTTGCCTGCCGGGCTGGAGTTCCTGGAAGAGCGCACGATCGGTCCCGAACTGGGGCAAGACAGTATTGATGCAGGTAAAGTTGCCACCATCGTGGCATTTGCGGCTGTGCTGGTTTTCATGGGCCTCAGCTATGGGCTGTTTGGCATTTTTGCTAACATCGCCCTGATCATCAACGTGGGCCTGCTGTTCGGATTGCTGTCCCTGATCGGAGCCACGCTGACCCTTCCGGGTATCGCTGGCATCGTTCTGACAGTCGGTATGGCGGTGGATGCCAATGTGCTGATCTTTGAGCGGATCCGAGAGGAACTGAAGTCTGCCAAAGGCCCGGCGCGGGCTATTGAGCTGGGTTATGAAAAGGCGCTGTCGGCCATTTTGGACGCCAACGTCACCACATTCATCACTGCAACCATCCTGTTTGCCATGGGCAGTGGTCCGGTGCGCGGCTTTGCGATTACGCTGGGGCTGGGCATTTTGACCTCAGTCTTTACCGCGATCTTCGTGACGCGCCTGATGGTCGTCATGTGGTTCGAACGCCGCCGTCCGAAAATGATCGAGGTTTGACATGAGACTGAAACTCGTACCCCAGAACACCTCGTTCGATTTCTTCAGCCGCTGGAAAATCTGGCTGGGCATCTCGGGCCTGATGATGGTTGTGGCGTTTGCTTCTTTCATGTTGCAGGGCTTGAACTTCGGTATCGACTTCCGTGGCGGTACAACGATCCGTACGGAAAGCGTGCAGCCGATAGATGTGGGGCTCTACCGCGACGCGATTGCGCCTTTGGAGCTGGGTGATGTGACGATCACCGAGATTTTCGATCCGACCTTCGGCCCGGACGAAAACGTCGCCATGATCCGAATTCAGGCGCAGGCGGATGCAGAAGCGGTTGAGGCCGCCACGATCACCGCCGTCGAGGGCGCACTGCAAACCGTTGTGCCTGACATTCAGTTTGTCTCGGTGGAGTCGGTCGGACCAAAGGTATCTGGTGAGTTGATCCAGACTGCGGTTATTGCCGTTGCGCTGGCTATCGGCGCGGTGCTTGTGTACATCTGGCTGCGCTTCGAATGGCAATTTGCGCTGGGGGCCGTGGCTGCCCTTGTGCACGACGTGATCCTGACCATCGGCATCTTCTCGGAACTGCAAATCCGGTTCGATCTGGCGATTATCGCGGCGCTTTTGACCATCGTGGGCTATTCGCTGAACGACACGGTGGTTGTGTTCGACCGCGTGCGGGAAAACCTGCGCAAATATAAGAAAAAGGATCTCAAAGAGGTTCTGAACATCTCGATCAACGAAACCCTCAGCCGTACGGTCATGACCTCGGTCACCACTCTGTTGGCGCTGATCTCGCTTTATGTGCTGGGTGGGGACGTAATCCGAGGGTTCGTCTTTGCGATGATCTGGGGTGTTATCGTCGGAACCTATTCGTCGGTCTTTGTGGCCTCGACAATCCTGTTGTGGCTGGGGGTCAAGCGCGACTGGTCCAAACCGTCGAATACGGCGGGTAACCAGTTTGCCAACATTGATGCCTGACGCATTACAGCAGGCCCTGGCATTGCCGGGCCTGAACTGGCTGATCCTGACCATCGGAGCCGCGGGCCTTGTCCGCGGCTTCACCGGGTTTGGGACAGCGATGATCTTTGTCCCGGTCGCCACTCAGTTCCTGCCAATTGCAGATGTGGTGTTTCTGATGGCAGCGACAGGTATTGTTTCGACCTGTGCGCTGGCACCGCAGGCTTGGCGTGAATGTGACAAATCCGAAATCAGCACTTTGGGTATTGCGGCAGCCATTACCGTACCGCTGGGGCTGTGGATTATGGCGCAGGTGGACACGATCATTCTGCGCTGGATTGCTTGCGGTATCATCGGCCTGACCCTGTTTGCTGTCATAACCGGATGGCGTTGGGAAGGACGGCTGGGCCTGCCCGGTCGACTTGCCATCGGAGGCAGCGCTGGGGTGGTTGGCGGAATGACTGGCCTGACCGGCCCGGTTGTCATTGTCTTCTATTTGGCAAGTTCAACGAACGTGCGTAAAATTCGCGCCAATACGATCATCTTCCTAGCATTGCTAGATATTGCGATTGTCTTCAACATCCTGATCAGAGGCGCGGCGGATATGTCGATCCTGTGGATTGTCCTTTTGCTGGGGGTGCCCTATCTGATCACCACGCTTATCGGTAAAGCCGTGTTTGATCCCAAACTGGAACGCATCTATCGCGTGGCGGCTTATTCGGTCATTTTGATCGCGGTGGTGTCCGGACTGCCGATCCTGGATTGACGGAGGAACGACATGCGTCTGAACCAAGTGACCTTTAGCGATGCAAAACCAGTGGACGGTTACGGCCCCGGGTTCTTTCGTATTGGCGGAGAGGTGTTCGAAGGTGCCGTTCTGACCGGCCCGGCAGGGCCTGTGGGCTGGAGCGGCTATGACGATGTTCAATCGCTTCTGAACCTCGCCGATGATATCGACGTCTTGTTTATTGGCACTGGCAAAGATGTGTCTCACATTCCGCAAACTCTGCGTGCCGATCTGGAGAACGCCGGAATCGGTGTCGAAATCATGAACTCACCTGCCGCCTGCCGCACCTATAACGTGCTACTTTCGGAAGGCCGTCGGATCGCGCTTGCGTTGATACCTGTTTGACAGGCTCCCTGTTTCGGCATCGGGACTCGGCAATGTCGCTGCGACCCTGCGGCAAATCTTGCCTTTTGCCCCTGCAAACAATCCGCTAAGCGGGTTTCATGACTCTGACTGTATCCGACTTGTCGATCACGCGTGGGGGCATTCCAGTGCTGGAAGGTCTCAGCTTTCAACTGCCGCCCGGTAAGGCATTGATCTTGCGCGGGCCGAACGGGATCGGCAAAACGACCCTTCTGCGCACTTTGGCGGGCTTGCAGCCACCCCTTGAAGGAACCATCGAAGGTGCTGAAGATCAAATTGCCTATGCGGCGCATTCGGACGGGTTGAAACCGACACTGACGGTGACCGAGAACTTGACCTTCTGGGCCTCGGTCTTTGGGACAAGCGGTATACAAGACGCATTGGATGCGTTTGATCTGAACGAGTTGGCCGATCGCCATGCCGGTAATCTATCAGCTGGTCAGAAGCGACGGCTGGGGCTTGCCCGGATGCTGGTGACTGGACGACCGATTTGGATGCTGGATGAGCCCACCGTGTCGCTGGACAAAAACGCGGTGCAGATGTTTGCCGATGCGGTGCGGGCCCATCTGGGACAGGGTGGGTCGGCCGTGATTGCGACCCATATCGATCTTGGCCTGGACGGAGAGGTTCTGGACGTGGGACCCAACAAAGCCAAACCCAAACCCATTGACGATTTCGACGGAGGCTTCCTGTGATCGCCCTTTTACTGCGCGACCTGAAACTGGCCTTCCGTGCAGGCGGCGGTTTTGGACTGGGACTGGCGTTTTTTCTGATCGTGACCGTGATGGTGCCGTTTGCTGTTGGGCCACAATCCTCGCTGCTTTCGACCATCGCACCCGGTGTTCTTTGGCTGGGGGCGTTGCTGGCCTGTTTGCTATCGCTCGACCGCTTGCTGGCCTTGGATTGGGAGGACGGGTCGTTGGACCTGTTGGCCACCGCGCCGCTGCCACTGGAATCGGTTGTGACCATCAAGGCTTTGGCGCATTGGCTGACCACAGGATTGCCTCTGGTTCTAGCCGCTCCGTTCCTGGGGGTATTGCTCAATCTTCCTGTGCCGGGTTTTTTCTGGCTGGTGATTTCACTGCTGATCGGCACCCCTGCGATGAGCGTGATCGGAACTTTTGGCGCAGCTTTGACCGTCGGCTTGAAGCGTGGCGGCTTGCTTTTATCACTGCTGGTGCTGCCGCTATACGTGCCCACATTGATTTTCGGGGCCGAGGTTGCGCGTCGCGGTGCAACGGGGATGGAAGTACAGACGCCTTTGCTCATGCTGGCAGGCATCACGGCGGCGACGATCGCGCTGTTGCCCTTTGCCAGCGCGGCAGTGTTGCGGATCAATCTGCGGTGAACCGTCTCAATATTGACCGAGGTCAATTGAGAACCACCCCAACTCGGACTAGATAGGGCCCATGTCTATCGCAGCCAAAGCCAATGCCCTCTGGGAATATGCCAACCCGCGCAAGTTTCTTGCAACCAGCGAGCGTGTCCTCCCGTTTTTCTGGATCACCTCGATTGCCTGCATCGTCGTTGGGCTGATCTGGGGCTTTTTCTTTACGCCGGACGATTACAAACAAGGGTCGACGGTCAAGATCATCTATCTGCATGTGCCTGCGGCACTGATGGCGATCAACTGCTGGCTTATGATGCTGGCGACGTCGTTGGTTTGGCTGGTACGACGTCACCATGTCAGTGCGCTGGCAGCGCGGGCGGCGGCACCGATTGGGATTGTGATGACCCTTATTGCTTTGCTGACAGGCGCGATCTGGGGGCAGCCGATGTGGGGCACCTGGTGGGCCTGGGATCCGCGACTGACCTCGTTTTTGATCCTGTTCCTGTTCTACCTGGGATATGTCGCCCTGTGGGAAGCGATTGAAGACCCGGATACGGCGGCCGACCTGACCTCGGTCCTGTGCCTTGTGGGGTCTGTTTTTGCGATCCTCAGCCGTTATGCGGTGAACTTCTGGAATCAGGGGCTTCATCAGGGCGCATCTGTCATGCGCGCAGCAGCAGTGACCGGGACAGACACCGAAGAAAAGGTCAGCAACATTTTCTTCTATCCGCTGCTGGTCTGCATCATCGGCTTTGTTTTGCTGTTCATCGCATTGGTGCTGTACCGTACCGGAACCGAAATTCGCGCGCGTCGGATCAAGGCGCTGATGGCGCGGGAAAGGGTGGGCGGATGACTCCCGATCTTGGAAAATATGCTGATGCGGTTCTGTCGTCTTATGCCGTGTCTATCGTTCTTCTGGTGGCGTTGGTTGCGTTCAGTGTGATGCGTGGACGCAAGGTGCGCAAAGATATGGAACACGTCGAACAAAGGATGTCGCGCAATGGCTAAGATTTCGCCCTTGATGATCGCTCCGCCGCTGATTTTTGGTGCCTTTGCCGTATTGGCCGGAATCGGCATGTTCCGCGACGATCCAAACGCTCTGCCATCCGCGCGGGAAGGGCAGCCCGCCCCACCGGTGGTCCTAAGCGAGTTTCCTGGCAAAACCCCATTCGATGACGCAACCCTGCGCGACGGAGAGGTCAAGCTGGTCAACTATTGGGCCAGTTGGTGCGCCCCTTGCCGGGCCGAACACCCCAATCTGGACGCTTTGGCGAAAGAAGGCATTCCGGTCTATGGTATCAACTACAAGGACCAGTTGGCCAACGCAGACGCATTTCTGACCGAGCTAGGCGATCCTTACACCGCGATGGGACGCGACGAGCAAGGCCGCATGGCGTTGGATTGGGGCCTTTACGGCGTGCCTGAAACCTATGTGATTGACGGTGATGGCACCATCATCCTGCGCTTTGCCGGGCCTATTACGCAGCGTGTGATCGAAAGCACGATCCGCCCTGCGTTGGAAAAAGCTGCGGGCGGATAACGCCCTCATTTTGCATCAGCTAGAATTACAACCGATAGCCTCCGGTGACGCCCAAGACTTCACCGGTTACGAACCCCGCTTCGTCCGAGGCAAGAAACCGCACGACTTTGGCGATGTCTTCCGGTACGCCAACCCGGCCAAGGGCGGTGTCTTTGACAAACAACTCCGTCAGATCGTCAGAGCGTGGAGCCTCGGGGATGTTGATCGCGCCCGGGGCAATCGCATTGACGCGGATACCCTGCGAGCCCAGCTCCTTGGCCATGGCACGGGTCCACAGGTTAAGCGCAGCTTTGCTGGCCCCATAGGTCGCGGCATCGCGCGGTGGGAGGGTTGCGTTCATGGACGAGATGTTCACGATGGATGCCCCGGCTTGCAGATGGGGCAGGGCGGCGGTCAGAAGGGCCACGGGTGCAAGCAAATTCAGGTCAAGGATGTCTCTGTGATCCTGGAAATTGAACGCCTCTTTAGGCGTTGGGCGGACAAGCCCGGCATTGTTCACAATAACATCCAGCCGTCCGAACTGTGCGATGACCTGATCAATCACGCGAGTGGGCTGATCTTGCTGCGTCAGGTCTGAGCGTATCGCCAGAACGTCGCCGTCCAACACATCCAAATCGGGGGCGCTGTTTAACCACGTAAACGCAATTTTGTGATCTCGACCAAGGTTTTCGACGATTGCCCGGCCAATCCCTCGGGCGCCGCCGGTTATCAATGCAACTTTGTCCATAGGCACACCAAATCTGTAAAGTGGATTTGTTTCAACGCTTAATCTGGTCGCCTTGGAAATGCGTCAGCTGCGCAGCAGAATCCAGATCATCGCCGCGATGAACGCAAAGGTTACCAGGTTCATCAGAGTATCTGTGAGATCACCGATCAGCATTGTTTTGACCCTCCTCTCTCAGGCCACGGAATAAGCAGACCATCAGAAGAACTGAAATGAAGACAAAGGGCAAAGCACCCAGTGAAATCAGAATTTTGACCGAGTCCACAGAACCTGAAAGGATCATCGCAACGCTTAATAGTCCTAGTAACGCCCCCCAGATCAGGCGTACGCGGGGGGGCGGGTTCTCGTCGCCACCGGTCGAGAAGGTGCCCAGAACAAATGCCGCGCTGACAACGCTGGTCACAATGAACAGGAACGCAGCCAGTACCGTTGCAAGCGTTGTCATCAGGGACAGCGGCAGCCGGTCGAGCAGGGCAAAGGTCACGCGTTCAATGTTTGTCTGCGTATAGGCCAGAAGTTCGCCTGCGCCGTTGAGTGCCTCGAACAGGCCAATGCCGCCAAAAGCGCCGAACCAGAGGATTGAGAACAGGGTGGGGGCGAACAGTACCCCGATTACGAACTCTCGTATCGTTCGACCACGAGAGATGCGCGCCACGAAGACGCCCACAAAAGGCCCCCACGCGATCCACCAGACCATGTAGGTGAGGGTCCAGTCGCTGAACCATCTGGTGACGTCGTCCCCAAAAAACGTGAAGGTTTGAAAGCCGCGTGGGATGACATTGGTGACATAGTCGCCAAACCCCTGAACCACAGTATTCAAAAGGTATTCGGTTGGGCCAAGAATGATGGTGTAGGCCACGAGGCCGATCGCAATCAGCATGGCAGCGTTAGATAAGCGCGCCATGCCTTGCCCCAGATCGATCAAGAGTGCTGGGATATACGCTCCGACCATTGCCAGAAACACGACGGTAATCAAAAATGCTCCGACCGTTTCCCGGCCTCCCAACACCGCAATTCCATCTGCGACCTGAAAGACGCCCATGGCCATTGAGCCACCCACGCCAATGGCAATCGCAATGATCGCCATGAAGTCTGAAAGCCATCCGACACGTTCGGCCCAGCGTTCACCGGGAAACAGGCTTATGATCGGTGCGCTGACCATCATCCCAGTGCCGCGCCGGAAGCTGAAATAGGCGATGGTTAGGGCAGTTGATCCGTATATGGCCCAAGCGTGCAAACCCCAATGGAAGTTGGTCGCCAGCATGGCCTGCTGAGCAGCAATGTAATCCGGCGCCATGCCTGAGATGAAATTGAAGTGGGTTAATGGTTCGGCCACCGCCCAGAACAAAAGACCGACCCCCATCCCGGCTGAGAACAACATCGAAATCCATGTGGCGGTCGAGAATTCTGGTTCTTCGTCATCGCGACCAAGGCGAATGTTCCCGTATTTCGAGAACGCCAGAACCAGACACCCGATCAACATGCCCGAGGCGGCAAGCATCACAAACCATCCCCGGCTGTGGAAGGTCTGTTGGACAATACCACTGGCCCAGGTCACCAAACTCTGGATGTCGACAACCCCCCATATCCCGATCACGGCAATGACACTGAGGGAACAAACCAGCAGGGCGTTTGGTTTTTGCATGGCGTGTGGCTTCCGTGAATGACCTTGCCCAACAGTTTCAGGTTTTCGAATGAATGACCAGATAACAAAGAACCCCCGACGCTAAGCCGGGGGTTTTAATCGCTCGCAACGCTATCGGTTTACGATGCCTTTGCAAGATTGCGCAGCACATAGTGCAACACGCCACCGTTTTCGATGTATTCAATCTCGGGCGCGGTATCGATGCGGCATTTCAGGGTGATGGCTTTTTCACTTCCGTCGCCATAAACGATTGTGCAGGGCACCTCTTGCAGGGGCTCAACCGAATCCAATCCGTGGATTGAGACGGTTTCATCTCCTTTCAGGCCAAGCGTCTTGCGTGTGTCACCCCCCGTAAATTCAAACGGAATGACGCCCATTCCAACCAGGTTTGACCGGTGTATACGCTCAAAGCTTTCGGCGATGACGGCTTTCACACCCAGCAGCGCAGTGCCTTTGGCTGCCCAGTCGCGGCTTGAGCCCGCGCCGTACTGCTCGCCACCAAACACCACCAACGGCGTGCCGTTCGCCTGATAGGCCATCGACGCGTCGTAGATCGAGGTCTGTTCGCCATCCGGACCCTTGGTGTAACCGCCTTCGACGCCCTCCAGCATCTCGTTTTTGATGCGGATATTGGCGAAGGTGCCGCGCATCATGACCTCGTGGTTGCCACGACGCGAGCCGTAAGAGTTGAACTCACGCGGTTGCACCTGCCGTTCGATCAGATACTGGCCAGCGGGCGAGGTCGTCGCAAATGACCCGGCAGGCGAGATATGGTCGGTTGTGACCATGTCGCCCAGAATTGCCAGCACCTTGGCCCCTTCGATATTCGAGATTGTGCCCGGTTCAGCACCCATGCCCTGAAAGTAAGGCGGGTTTTGAATGTAGGTCGAGGTCGGCGGCCAGTTGTAGGTTTCCTGTTGTGGAACTTCGACCCCGCGCCATTTCTCGTCGCCCTTAAACACGTCGGCGTATTTTGATTGGAACGCCTCGCGGGTCACAGTGGCCTCGACCAGTTCAGCGATTTCACTCTGGGTCGGCCAGATGTCTTTCATGAAGACGTCATTGCCGTCCTTGTCCTGACCGATCGGTTCCGAAGTCAGGTCGATATCCATCGTGCCAGCCAGGGCATAAACCACCACCAGCGGCGGCGAAGCCAGATAGTTGGCGCGGACGTCCGGTGAAATACGCCCCTCGAAGTTGCGATTGCCCGACAAAACCGACGTGGCGACCAGATCGCCCTCGGCAATTGCCTCGGAAATTTCTTTCTGGATCGGGCCCGAGTTCCCAATGCAGGTGGTACAGCCATAACCAACAAGGTTGAACCCGATGGCGTCCAGATGCTGTTGCAGACCGGCGGCCTCGAGGTATTCAGACACGACCTGCGAACCGGGGGCCAGAGACGTCTTGACCCAGGGTTGACGGTTCAGACCCAGTTCATGTGCTTTCTTCGCCACCAAACCAGCGCCGATCATCACATAAGGGTTCGAGGTGTTGGTGCAGGAGGTGATCGAAGCGATCACGACCTTACCCGACTCCATGCCGTATTCTTCGCCTTTGACTTCGACCTGTTTGCCCATCGGGCGTTTGAAGGTCTCGGCCATTTCCTTGGTAAAGGCCGCTTTGGCGTCGGTCAGGGCAACATAGTCCTGCGGGCGCTTCGGGCCCGAGATCGCCGGAACGATCGTGCCCATGTCCAGCGTCAGGGTATCGGTGTAGATCGGAGCGTAGTCCGCGTCGCGCCAGAGGCCGTTTTCCTTGGCATAGGCTTCGACCAGCGCCAGACGGTCCTCGTCGCGCCCGGTATTGCGCATGTAACGAAGGGTCTCGCCGTCGATGGGGAAGAAGCCGCAGGTCGCGCCGTACTCTGGTGCCATGTTGGCGATGGTCGCACGATCGGCCAGCGGCAGGCGGTCCAGGCCTTCGCCGTAGAACTCGACGAACTTACCAACAACGCCCTTTTCGCGCAGCATTTCTACGACCTTGAGAACAAGGTCTGTACCGGTGGTGCCTTCGACCATCGAACCCGTCAGTTCAAAACCAACGACTTCGGGTATCAGCATCGAGATCGGCTGACCCAGCATCGCGGCCTCGGCTTCGATGCCGCCAACGCCCCAGCCCAGAACGGCCATGCCGTTGACCATGGTGGTGTGGCTGTCGGTGCCGACCAACGTATCAGGATAAGCGACCTCATCCCCGTTTTGGTCTGTGTCCGACCAGACAGTCTGCGCAAGATATTCCAGATTCACCTGATGGCAGATACCGGTTCCGGGGGGCACGACACGGAAATTGTTGAACGCCGACTGGCCCCATTTCAGGAACTGGTATCGTTCCATATTGCGTTCGTATTCGCGGTCCACGTTCATCTGAAATGCGCGCGGATTGCCGAATTCGTCAATCATGACCGAGTGGTCGATGACCAGATCAACCGGGTTCAGCGGATTGATTTTCTGTGCATCGCCGCCCAGTCCTTTGATGCCGTCGCGCATCGCCGCAAGATCCACAACCGCCGGAACGCCGGTGAAATCCTGCATTAGCACGCGGGCAGGGCGGTACGCTATCTCACGCGGGTTCTTCCCACCGTTCACGCCCCATTCGGCGAATGCTTTGATGTCTTCGACAGAGACGGAAAAGCCGTCATCTTCGAACCGCAGCATGTTTTCCAGCACGACTTTCAGTGCCGCTGGAAGTTTCGAGAAATCACCCAGACCGGCCTCTTGGGCGGCGGGGATGGAATAATATGAAATGGATTTGCCGTTCACGCTTAGGCTGCGGCGTGTCTTGGCAGTGTCCTGTCCGACTCTGATGGGCATCAGTGGCCTCCCTCTCAAATGACTTGGGCAATGGGATTCGCTGTCTGTTATCTGTATCACCAAACCCCTTCGTTCAAGGAAGAACAAGAACAAAGGGAGCAATTTTGTATACCATCGCACACATTGATGAGGCAAATGTGCACCTGCGCCTCAAGAAACCTTGATTGGTCGTTGAACAGCGAAGCAGCTATTGCTGAATCCCAACCGCCGAAATCGAGAGTTCTTATGTTCAGACCCGCCATTTTGACTGCCCTGATGTCCTGTTTTCTGGCTGCATCTGTCGCGGCCGAGGATGATCCTGTGGTGGTTGAATTGTTTACGTCACAAGGCTGTTCGTCTTGTCCCCCGGCGGACCGGCTGATGCATGAACTGGCCAAGCGAGACGACGTCATCGGCTTGGCGCTGCACGTGGACTATTGGGACTACATTGGGTGGAAGGATGAATACGCTGACCCGGACCACACCACACGGCAGCGCGCCTATGCCCGGGAAGGCGGGCGCTCGATGATCTATACGCCGCAGATGGTGATCAACGGGCAGCATGACATTGTCGGTGCGCAATCTCGTGAGCTCGACCGCCTGATCAATGCGCATCTTAAGGCGGTGCCCGAGGCGTCGGTGAGCGCAACCCGGACAGCGGATGAAGTGACTGTGGAAGTCATGCCGGTAGAATTGCCGGAGGGCGAGACCTATGACATTCGTGTCGTCCAGTATTCGCCCATGCGCCATGCCTCGATCCGTCGTGGAGAGCTGGCCGGGCACGACTTGGACTATGCCAATGTGGTGGAAACCTGGCAGATCGCCGGGCAATGGGATGGCGTCGCACCACAAACCTTCTCAGCTCAACTTGGATCGGATCTTCCGGCGGTTGTTTTGGTTCAACGCGCAGGCCACGGCCCTATTGTTGCGGCAACGCGTGTGAAGTGATCAAGGCATCTCGTCCGGGGCAATGCCAAGCCCGTTCCAGTGCTTCCAGCGGCGGTGAATCCAGAACCATTGCCCCATATGCTGGCGGACCATCTTCTCTAGGTCATCATTGGTGAACTGGGTCATGGTTTTCGGGTCCGTATGTGGAACCGGATCGTGCAGAATGATCTCAAAATCTATTCCGTTGGGTTGACGCACAGCGTAGCAAGGGATGAGTTCCGCCTTGTATTTCATCGCGAGTTCAGCGTTCAACACAGAGGTCACGGCGGGTTTGTCGAAAAACATCAGTTCTTCGCCCCCCATGGCGTGAAGGTCAGACACGATGGCAATGATGCCACCCTTTTTCAGCGTGCGCACCATTTCAACCATCCCCCGACGTCCTTGCTCGAACATGGGGGCGCCGGTCTTGTAGAAGGCTTCTACGTAAGCGTCGTTGAAATAAGGGTTTGCCATCCTGCGATACAGGCAGCCTATCGGCTGACCGCTGTATTTTTGCAGGGCAATGCGCGCGGCCAGATAGTGGCCAAAATGCGCAGTAATCATCATGACCGGGCGCCCTTCGGCGACTGCTGCATCAAAGGCGGCAATGCCTGGGCCTGAAATCTTTGCTGTACTCTGACGCTCGGTGAAGCCCTCTGGCGAAAAATGCTCCATGATCGCCCGACCTGCATTGTCCGGCACATCACGACAAATCTTTTTAACCTCGGCATCGGACAGGTCAGGGCAGGTGAGCTTCAGATTGCGACGGATACGTGTGCGAAAACCAACCACCGGGGCCAGTGATCGCATGATCGCGCCCATGGTCGCGATGCGCCGTTCATAAGGAAGCAGGCGCATTGCCCCGATAATCCCCTGAAGGACCAGATTGGTGACATAGTATTTTCCAAGCTCAAACTTGCTGAGCTCCGACTTTTCGACGGGCATGGAGGCATCTCACCGCGTGTTGCGAAGTTCTGTGCCAGACATACAGGCCGATGTTGGTAAGCTCAAGCGTTCAGCAAGGTGCCAATCAAAGTGGACGGATCGCGGCGCATAATCTTGACTTAAGTGCTATTCGGCCTCTTCTTCGGGATCGACCAAAGCGATTGTTCCTGCATCAGCCAATGTCCGAATGGCACCAACCACCTGTGTCATCGCGTCTTCAGCTTCAGATTGCTTGACGCGTCCACGTTCGCCCATCTCTTCGCGCAGATTATCCGCCATGCGGGACGAGATGTTGGACAAAAGAAACTCGACCGATGCTTTGTCATCATCGGCGGCTGCTCCGGTTAGGGCCGTGACCAGAACGGGTTGGTCCACTTCGCGCAGTATGGCGGGAACATCGCGGGCTGCGATACGGCTGGAGATATGGGCGAAGGTAAAGATT
Source organism: Ruegeria sp. HKCCD4315 (assembly GCF_013112245.1). Classification (NCBI taxonomy): domain Bacteria; kingdom Pseudomonadati; phylum Pseudomonadota; class Alphaproteobacteria; order Rhodobacterales; family Roseobacteraceae; genus Ruegeria; species Ruegeria sp. HKCCD4315. The sequence continues at coordinate 1,187,996 of NZ_WVRN01000001.1, forward strand.
GATTGACGCACGAGATCGGCAAAAGCGGCGTCATCCTCATCCAGTGCATTCAGCAAATCGTCACGCGTTGCAGCCGCAGACTGGTTCAGGATCGCGCCAACACGCGCGCCGGGGCCGTCATCGAACGCCTGAGCCGGACGCTGATCCAATTGCGCAGCCAAAGACCAGCCAATTCGTTCGACCGATTCGGGGGTGACGTTAGCCGTCTTTGAAACCGCGTAAGTGATCCGACGGGCCACCGGGCCGGGCATATGACCCAGCATCTGAGCCGCCTGTGCGGTGTCCATTTTGGACAGCATCACAGCAGCCACTTCGGTGCTTTCCGCCTGAGCCATGGCGGCAAGATCCTCGGCAGGGATGTCGCGCAGTCTTTGCCACGGATCGCCAACCTGACGTACACCCGCCACTTTGCGCAGACGGGCGGCCGTTTTGGGGGCGATTTTTCCGGTTACTGCATCCAGTGCTCCTGCCAGCCCGTGCGGAAACGCCAGCCCAAGGTTATTCAAAGCCTCGCTGAATTCCTGCGCCACGGCATCCAGAGTTACACGATCCACCAGCCCCATCTCGCCAAGTTGATGTGTCAGCCTTTCTTGCAGATCATCTGGCAGTTCTTCCAAAGGAAGATCCGCGCCTTCGTTGAGCAAAAGGCGCACAACAACCGCGGCCTTCTGGCGGCTGGTCAATGTCCTGGGAACAAGTCGCGGTGTGTCGTCATTCCCTGTGGCAAGCGGAGCGGATGCCCCGGGTGCCGCTTGTATCAATGCGTTTGTGTCCTGCATCTGCCTGTGGTGCCAAAATTTCTGAACCACAGGCAGATTACGGAGAATCGGGTTAAATAACCTTGAAGTTTAGTAGTTATAGGTCAGCCCGGTGCGGATGGCTTCACGCAACGATGCCTCGGCCCAGGTTCCTTCGCCACCACGTGCTTTGATCTCGCGCCATTGCTCGATCGCAAGATCGGTTCTGCCTTCGGCGACAAAGCCCTGTCCCATGTAACTGCGGGCGAGGATGTTGTCGGGGTTAGAGTTGATGGCATTGGTGTAGAAGACGTTTGCTAGCTCAAGCTCACCCATTTTGCGGTACGTAAAACCCCAATACGTCAGGACGCGATCATCGTCCTGATCCATGATGCGCAGAATGTTCTGAGCGTTCTCGAATTGCCCGTCATAAGCCAGCTCGCGCACGGCGTCATACAGCTCATCATCGGTGAAATTGGTCTTGTTCGGTTTGACACAACGCCCCGCGTCCTTGTCGTAGACGCGGCCAAAAAGGCACCTCTTGGTCGTGTTCGTTGGTTTTGGTGGGGTCGTGGTGCTGCCACCATCGCCGGCTGCATACAAAGCCGGTGCGAAGGCGAAAGCCTGAAGGGCAATAGCTGAAACTAAAACAAGGCGCATTTTCCTACTCCGTTCTTTGGGCTGCTCTGATCAAGCATAGCGCGATTTGATAAAAGGCTAACAATTGCGCTGTCGCTTTTATTCACAAGTAGGAAAGAAAAACCTCAGCTATTGACGGTTTTTACGCAACTATGGGCCTCGGCGTCCCATTGTGTTCCCGGCGCGCAGGACTGCGTTCGTTCAGTATGGGCGCTGCAGGCCAAAGCGACAGAGGCTGAGCAGCCAAGGGCCAATGCGCAAATCAAAGTCCGGATCATCAAGCTTCTCCTGTTCAGGAATGCGCGGACAAGATAACCGATTTTTGATGATCTGGCAAAAGAACAAGGCCCGGATCGCTGCGTGCGAACCGGGCCCCTGAACTGCTTGATCGCTTAAGAATTATTCGCCGAACACTCGGGCAAAGATCGTATCGACATGCTTGGTGTGATAGCCGAGGTCGAATTTTTCTTCGATTTCTTCAGGGCTGAGCGCAGCGGTGACATCCGCATCTGCCAGCAACTCTTCTTTGAAGTCGGTGCGATGTTCCCAGACCTTCAGCGCGTTGCGTTGGACCATGGCGTATGCGTCTTCACGGCTGACCCCGGCTTGGGTCAGCGCCAACAAAACCCGCTGGCTCATAACAAGGCCAGGGAACTTGTTCATGTTCTCCATCATGTTTTCTGGGAAGATCAGCATCTTGTCGACCACGCCAGTCAGCCGCGCCAGCGCGAAATCGAGCGTGATCGTGGCGTCCGGCCCGATCATACGTTCAACCGACGAATGCGAAATATCACGCTCATGCCAGAGCGCAACGTTCTCCATCGCTGGGATCACGGCCGCGCGGACCATGCGCGCCAGACCTGTCAGGTTCTCGGTCAGAACAGGGTTTTTCTTGTGTGGCATAGCCGAGGAACCTTTTTGACCCATCGAGAAGAACTCGGCCCCTTCCAACACCTCGGTCCGCTGCATGTGGCGGATTTCGATGGCGATGTTTTCGATGCTGCTGGCGATGACGCCCAGAGTCGCAAAGAACGCGGCGTGGCGGTCACGCGGAATGACCTGCGTGCTGATCGGCTCAGGCACCAATCCCATCTGGTCGCAGACATGTTCCTCAACGCGTGGATCGATATTGGCGAAGGTGCCAACTGCGCCGCTGATCGCGCCGGTGGCGATTTCCGCGCGAGCGTCCCGCATCCGCGACAGGTTGCGGTCCATCTCGGCGTAGAAGCGGGCAAAGGTCAGGCCCATCGTGGTCGGCTCGGCATGGATGCCGTGGCTACGACCGATGCGTACAGTGTCCTTATGTTCAATCGCGCGGCGCTTGAGCGCGGCCAGAAGGCCTTCAAGATCGGCGATCAGGATGTCAGCGGCGCGGGTCAGTTGTACGTTCAGGCAGGTGTCCAGCACGTCGGAACTGGTCATGCCCTGATGCACAAAACGGGCTTCTTCGCTGCCCACATGCTCGGCCAGATGGGTCAGGAAGGCGATGACATCGTGTTTGGTGACGGCCTCAATCTCATCAATACGGGCTACGTCGAACTCCACGTCTTTGGCTTTCCACACGGCCTCAGCATTTTCGCGCGGGATGACGCCCAGATCGGCCATGGCATCGCAAGCATGTGCCTCGATCTCGTACCAGATGCGGAACTTGCTCTCGGGCGACCAGATGGTGACCATGTCAGGGCGGGAATAACGAGGAATCATTGGCGGCAGCACCTTTTTGTGATTGGGATGAGGCGTTGGCGCGGGGTTTAGCCCTGTGTGCAGCAGGGAACAAGAAGAGAGAGCGCCTATGAGACGGTTTGCCCTGATTTTGGCCCTTTGGCCGGGTGTTTTGGCCGCAGATGGCTTTCAGAAATTGTTAGGTGACGAAATTCTGGCCGCGCTGACAGATAAGAAGCTCGAATATGGTGCAGGGGTTTGGCAAACCTTCGAGGCCAGCATGAGCACGCAGTACTTCTCGGGTGGGCCAAGCGCCGGGCGCTGGGCCGTGCGCGAGGATCAGTATTGTTCGATCTGGCCGCCTTCAGACTTGTGGGCCTGTTACGATGTCTTCCGCAATGAGGATACAATTCGGTTCGTCGACGATGCGGGCGGCGAGACAGATGGCGTTTACGCGCAATAGAGGCGCGGACTTGTTAAGTGATTTCAAACCCATTCGGCGACGGCGACTGCACTTTGAAAGCTCACATGCGGGATCGTAATCCGCCCGGTCTTTGCGTGCCGGTACTGGACAAACTGCGTCTGGAAGGGTCAAGCTGCGTTTGCGGAAATCATCAGGTTATTAAGATATGCGTTTATTTTCAGGATCATTGCTGGCCGCGTGCGCTGCCGTGTGGCTGAGCGCGGCAGGGTTAGTGACGGCCGATACTCCGGTGACGTACACGGAAGATGGTCGTGCGTTGTTTCGTTTCAGTGTCCCTGATTTCTGGGTGCTGCGCACTGGCGGCCCGCGAGAGATCGAGGATTCCGAGCTAGGTGACACGCGCGGAGTGTCACGTGTCATGGGGATGCGCCCTGTGACAGACGATACAGTCTGGATGGGGTTTGTTTCGCCCGACGGCGTTGCATCCATTCAGGATGGTGTCCGCTACTTGCAGGATATCGACAAGTTTCTGGTCAACGATCCAACCGTTACAAGCACAAGCGACACACGTATCGGAGGATTGCCTGCGAAGGTGTTCCGGGGCACCGGACGCCGCGAAGGCAGGGGGGTCAGCTTTACAGCAACGCTTATTGACCTGCCGCGGGGCCGCGTTGCAGTTGCCGTGGCCATTCTGCGCGATGGTGCGAATCCGGACTATGCTGACGATCTGAACGCAGTCTTCGCGTCGTTCCGGTCGCTTCAGTAAGGAGAGGGTGCGATGAATTTTCAAATGATCAGACGGATTTCTCTTGCACTTGGGCTGGGCGCTGCAAGCTTTGGCTTGTCGGCCTGTGAAGGCGTCTCGGTTGGCGTTGGGTATGGATATGGGTACGACCCGTTCTACGACTCGATGCTTTGGAACGACTATTACCGCCGAGACGTAAATATCGACATCGACCGCCCCGATCGACCAAACCGGCCTGACCGCCCGGTTCGTCCTGAACGTCCGAAACCGCCGGTTGCCAAACCGCCTGCACGGCCAAGGCCGCCGACGGCGCGTCCACCTGCCGCACGGCCACCCATTCATCGGCCATCACCGCGCCGCTAAAAATTAAAGGCCGCCAGACAGGCGGCCTTTTTTTACGGCAGAAGCTCGGTTGTGATATGGGCGGAACCTTCCAGCGTTCGGTGTACCGGGCATTTGTCAGCTATCTCAAGCAGGCGCTGTTTTTGCGCCTGATCCAGCGGACCGGTCAGCCGGATTTTCCGACGAAACTGATCCACTTTGCCCTCATTGGCCAGACCTGCATCCTGCGCATGCACTTTGTCATGACAGACATCAACACTGACATTTGTCAGGGGCCAGCGTTTGCGGCGGGCGTACATTCGGATCGTCATGGATGTGCAAGCGCCCAGACCAGCGGATACAAACCCGTAGGGGGACATGCCTTTGTCTGTACCGCCGTACGAGACCGGCTCATCCGCGACCGCGTGGTGATGGGGTCCGGCCTGAATATCTTGCATAAAGCCGTTTGGGTCAGCCTCGGTGATACGCACAACACCTTCCGGGGCACCGGGTGGCGGGGCGGGTGGGCAAAGCTTTACGTAACGCGAAACCCATGCGGTTATCACATCAGCCGCATATTCGGCATCCTCAGCACGTGTGATCAGGTGATCGGCATCGTCGAGAGTCACAAAGCTTTTGGGATGTTTTGCCGCCAGAAAAATCGTGCTGGCGTTATCGATGCTGACGGTTTCATCCCGCGGTGCGTGAAGGATCAACAACGCAGCTTTGAGTTCGGCAATCGACACCGACAAGGCAGATTGCGCGATGTCATCTACAAAGGCTTTGCCAATGCGGAAAGGACGCCCGCCTAACGTGACTTCGGCACTGCCGTCCTGCTCAATCTGCGGTAAAGCGGCTTCGAAATGATGCGAGACATGACTTGGGTCTGCCGGAGCCCCGATGGTCACCACGGCTTTTATCGACGGAATGCCCGCCCGTGCACGCAGAACGGCTGCGCCGCCCAGCGAATGTCCGATCAACAGGGCAGGTGCCATGCTCCGACCAGCCAGGTATTGCGCGGCGGCAATCAGGTCTTCGACATTCGAGGTAAAGGTCGTGTTCGCGAACTCTCCTTCGGAATGGCCCAGCCCGGTAAAGTCAAAGCGCAGAACTGCGATCCCCATGGCGGCCAGTCGGGCAGATATACGTCGGGCCGCTGGGATGTCCTTGGAACATGTAAAGCAATGGGCAAAGAGCGCTGTCGCCAGCACCGGACCGTCCGGAAGGTCAAGACGCGCGGCCAGTTGGCTGCCGTCATGTCCGGCAAAGGTAATGCGTTCCGTGGGCATGTCGGCTCCTTGAATGGGTTGGGGGAACACCGACAATAGTGGGTTTATGTTGGTCCGGTCTCAACCCTTATGTCAGTCGCGTCACGTGAAGGTGAGAACTTTGTGCGCGTTTTCTCACCTGTGAACCATCATGTAGCTAAGCGTAGTGATTGAGAGGGCGGTCTTACAAACTTGCACTTATAGCATCATGTATTGTGAAGTTAGGCAAATCAAACATTCATTTTACTTATATTCTATTGGGACACATCTATGGATCGCAGTTGTCGACCAAGGAGATACCCATGTCACACGCAGAAATCACCGCCCGCAGCCCTGTGATGCACCCTCTGTGGATCATCGCGTTGCTACTGGCCGGTGTCACAGGCTTTGTCGCTGGACAGTCCTGGCCCGCAAACTTGAGCAGGCCACAGGTTCAAGACGAACCGATCCTGGAAGACTGGCACGGCAATGTCCGCCGGTCGCATTGGTCAAAGTGAGGCGTTGGCCTCACTCTGCCCCCATTAAGCGGGCATCGAACGGGTACTTTGTAAGGTTCTCATAGCCGTCCTCGGTAATGAGAACCTGATCTTCAAGCTTGATGCTGAAATCACCGCCAACCTCGCCAACGCAAGCTTCGACACACAGGACCATTCCGGGTTCCAGCGCATAGTCATAGGATCCTTCGACGGCCTTATCCGGATAGGCCACAAGCGGCCACTCGTCACACAGGCCCACGCCATGCATCAGGCAGCCGTATTTCTGCGCCTGAAACTTGTCGTCCAACCTGTGGGAATTTGCCGTCAGTTCCGGGATCATCACACCGGGTTTGAGCATCTCCATATTGGTCATGATGTGTTCATGTGCGTGCTGCATGGCATAGATCATGTCCGCCCGTGGTTTTTGATCGCCAATCCACCAGCTGCGCGAAATGTCGATGCAAATTCCGTAGGATCCGATCAAATCGGTGTCGAACGAGATGATCTCGTTCTGCTGCGTTATCCGAGGGCCGCATTCCTGAAACCACGGGTTGGTTCGCTGGCCCGAGGCCAGGAGGCGGGTTTCGATCCATTCCCCGCCGCGTTTGATGTTTTCCGCATGCAGAACAGCCCATATGTCATCTTCTGAGGTCTTCCCATTGCCCACATTGGCACGGGCAAACTTCTCCATTTCAGCTACCGCTGTCTCGCACGCATGGCTGGCGCAGCGCATAGCAAGGATTTCGTCCGGTCCTTTGATGGCTCGGGTCTTTTCGGTCAGCTCTTCGCCTTCCATGATCTCGAAACCTTGCGCCTCAAGCGCGCGCAGGCCGTGCAGCATGATCTTGTCCACGGCAAGGCGTTTGTTGCCGCCGCTGTGCTCTTCGATCAGCACCCGCACTTCATTCGAGAACACATCCGCCGCCACGTCGACCTTGTCGCCCCGGTCGAAATAAAACAGGTCCGCGCCTGAGCGTTGTTCACGCACCAGTGGGTTGAACGTGCTGAGGAAGGGCGAGTTCTTGTAATCCCAAATCACCATGTACCCGTCGGCACACAACAAAACGGCACGGAACGGGTTATGCGTGTTCCACAGCTGCATATTTGTGCTGTCGGTCGCATAGCGAATGTTCAACGGATCGAACATCAGCACGCCGCCATACCCGCGATCCACTACAGCCTGCGTCAGCCGCTTCCAGCGATGTTCCCGCATACGGGTCAGGTTGGGCAATTCCAGTCCGGCTGCGGCCCATTCATCAAACGCCAGCTGCGTCGGTCCGATCTCAATCCGGTCATTGTCGTTCGGAGTGCCGTCGCCCAAAGTTGCGCCTTTGGTGGGATCGATCTTGCGCGTGTCTCTGTAGTGATGATTCATGGCTGGCCTCGTCATGTGTTTTGGTGAAACTAGTGTGCCGATCTACAGCGTCTGAAAAAAATGCGACCGCGAGGTAGTCGTTTTCGACCGACACGTCGTCTGGGGCATGCTAAGCCTTTGTCATGAGGCAGATTCTGCAAAACACAATTCCGTACGATGTCCGAAATCCGCGTGCCTTGCCGGGGATACAACCGACGACATTGGAAAACTGGCTGCATCAGGACGATGCATTTTCTGGTCAGATGCAACGCCGTGAAGAGCTGCTTTTTGACCATCGAGACGATGTTCTGGCCCTTGATCCACAGGCGGAACCTGCCGCCCGCGAGCTGTTGGATCTTGTTTTGGCCCAAGTCTACCCTTCAGCCGGGGAGACGGTTGTCAGGCCCGATGGTGCAATGGTTTCTATCGACTACAATCGACCGTTGGATACGCTGTGCAAGTTGGTGCAGGAAGATTTCTGTATTCTTCAAAAGCGCGGGGATGAGCATGTTCTGACCGGCGCGATCCTGTGCTTTCCAGCCAGCTGGCGTTTGGCGGAAAAATTCATGCGGCCACTGATCGACATTCACGTGCCCGTCGAAAGCTATGACGACAGTATTGCGATGAGGGTTCAGCGGTTGTTCGATGGCATTCAGCCCGGGCGCCCATTGTGGCGTTTCAATGCCCTCTGGTATGAAGATCCCGAGCTATTCCAGCCCCGCAGTGAGCACGCACCGCGGGAAATTCGGGACCGGCAACAGGACTCTTATCTTCGGAGTGAACGTCAAACCATGTTGCGGCTGCCCAAGACGAAAGCGGTCGTGTTTTCCATCCATACGTATGTTCTGGCTGCGCACGCGGTTTCAGAAATGGAAAACCCCGCCTGACGGCGGGGCCTCCAAGGAGGGTCTTGGTAATTTGGTTACATGCCCAAGGCGTTGGCAACGTCGGCAAACGCATTGCTGGCGTTCAGTGCGACAATGGCAAACGTGAACACGAGCACTTGAGTGTTGAGGCGGAAATCTTCGCCCCGGACCAAGTTGACTGCAGCCATCGACAGGGCGATCGGTCCAGATACGCTGGCCAGAACGCCTGTCATACACCAACTGCTGAGGCGCAGAATGTCGCTTGGTCGTTCCTCATCTGTCGCCACATCAGCACTAGGCGCTGCCTGATCAGATGGAGCGACGTCATCACTGCGGAACGCAATGCTGAGCAATTGTTCATCCGTAAGCTGGATCGGCCGAGCCGTCGGAGCGTGCAGGGCAGTGATGTTGTCATCCAGTTCAGGCATTTTGACGTCGGCGAACTGACCGGTCAGGGACTGAAAGATCTGTTTCCTGTCTCGCGTTTCGCGACTTGGGGTCAAGGTATCGAAAGCGCTCATGAATTGTTCGACCGTCAGCACCGTGTGCGGTGACAGCCATTCAACACGCCGGGTCGAGCAGATGTCGACCATGCGATACAAGACGACCACCAGCATCAGTTCCGAGATTTCGGTATCATCCAGTATCGGCGACACGGGGGTGACTGACAGTACAAGCCGGTTCTGAGGATGCGAGACGCGGGGCTTTGTTATGGTTTTTAGCCCCGCGGCGCGATCCATGCGCTCGTATCGGTCTTCCTGCTCGGGTGTGCCTGTATCCAGCGTCAGCCGAACCAGATATTGGCTCGAGACGATGCTGGCCTCGGAATAGCTGAGCAGTGCTTTGCGCTCGACCAGATGGCCGTAGTCCTCAAGCGTTGTCGCAACGATGGTTCCAAAGCGCTCGAGCGCGCCAGTTGCGTCACCATCAAATTGCAGACCGCCATGGTAGCTATGCTTCCGAGCCACTGCTTTGTCCTTATTCAAGCATTGTTCGAAAGACACTCTAGCAACCGTTCTGGGGGAGAATTTGGCAAAAAATGCAAAAAAACGAAATTTTCCCGCGATTGATTACGCTTTGGAAACCAAGAAACTAAAGGCTTTTGTTTGTCACTGTGGCGGAAATGTGGCGAAAACGAGCGTGGCGCGTGTTTTCCGTGCGGCGACGCTATTGATCGATTCGGGCGGCCATGATGGCAATGGATTGCTGATACACAGAGGCCGCGTTCCACTGCTGCAAAACACGAAAATTTGGTTCTCCGGGCTGGTAACCGCGACCGGGTTTCCACCCTTTCTTGCGAAGAAAATTCGCGGTTGAGGCCAGAGCGTCCGTCATATTGTAGAAATCCACACGCCGGTCACCAGTGGCATCGACGCCATAGGTCAACGCGTTGCCGGGCAGGAATTGGGTATGGCCCAATTCGCCATGTTTTGCCCCTTTTGTCGCCATTGTGATACTGCCCATATCCACCAGTTTCAGTGCCCCAATTGCATGGGGAATAAAGAACTCGGATCGGCGACAATCATAAGCCAGAGTGGTTATTGCGGAAACAATCTGGCTATCACCCATGAAATTGCCAAAGCCGGTTTCCATGCCATGAATGGCGATCAGCACACCAGCTGGCACACCGTACTGGCGCTCGAAGGCTGCATAATAATTGGGGTTAGCGGCTTTGCGTTTACGTCCTTGCGCCACGATTGTGTCTGCCCCGCGGACCCGCATGAACTTGTCCAGCGAGTATTTGAAGCTTTTCTGGTTGCGATCTGCTGCAATGGTGCGCGTTGCGTACTGTGTCTGCGACAGCGCTTGCAGCCCCTTTTTCTTGACCCCGGCCTTACGTGCCTGTTTCGCAAAATCGGCTTTCCACGCTTCAAACCCGGCGCTGGTGTTCCCGCAGGGCGCGGCCAAAACAGGCGAGGTCAGTGACAAAGCGAGGATAGCTGCAAGGCGAAACATGGGCACAATCCGTTTGAGATGAAGTCTGAAGTCAGCGTAGCTGGGGCCTTGGGTTCGGGAAAGAAGTTAGTAGAGGTCCAGCTCTCCTTTCTCTTTAAGTGTTTCGAACCATTCGTCCGGGGTGGCCTTTATGCGGGCATGTTTCACCATCATGGCGTTCATGTTCGGCAGGTTCGAGGAATCCGGCCACGCGTCGGGCTGCCACAGGTTTGAGCGAATGACGCATTTGGGGCAATGCGCAAACACCGTATGAACGTGGATCAGCAGCGCCAGTTTCGGCGCATGGCCAGCAATGGCCATTTGCTCCAGTAGCTGCGGGTCCGCGCAGATCCGGGCCTCGCCCCGAAGTCTGAGGGTCTCCATCTTGCCGGGAACAAAGAAAATCACACTCACACGCGGGTCTTTGAGAACGTTGTGGAAGGTATCCACCCGTTTGTTGCCCGGACGGTCCGGGATAGCGATCAGTGTATCGGACAAGGCCTGAACAAAACCTGCAGGATCCCCACGAGGGGAGATATCCAGATATCCGTCGGGGTTGGCCGAGGCGATCAGGCAGAAGGGCGAAGTAGCGATGAAGTCGCGGCACATCTGGTCCAGTTCAGAGAGTTCTTTGGCAATGATCTGCGGGAGAGGGGTGCCGGAAATCTGAAGCAGTTCTTTTTCGGATGTCACGAAATTTGAGTATTTCGAAAAAGGTGAAGTGCTGAAGGCCATACTGTTGTCTCCGGTTGGGAGTGTCCTCTTGAGTTTGTTGAAACTCAGGCGACGCGTCAAATCATACCGGTAGAAAAGACAAGGGCGCCCGATTGGACGCCCTTGCAGATGTAAACCCAAATCCGGTTTAGCAGCTGTAATACATGCCGTATTCAACCGGATGCGGGGTGTGCTCGTAGGTTTCGACCTCTTCCATCTTCAGTGCGATGTAGCCGTCGATCTGGTCTTTGGTGAACACGTCGCCCTGCAGCAGGAAGTCGTGATCCGATGCCAGAGCTTCCAGAGCTTCGCGCAGGCTGCCGCAAACGGTTGGGATGTCAGCCAGTTCTTCGGCAGGCAGATCGTACAGGTTCTTGTCCATGGCTTCGCCCGGATCGATCTTGTTCTTGATGCCGTCCAGACCAGCCATCAGCAGCGCAGCAAACGCCAGATAGGGGTTCGCAGCCGGATCGGGGAAGCGGGCCTCGACGCGCTTTGCTTTCGGGCTTTCGGTCCACGGAATACGCACACAACCCGAACGGTTACGGGCCGAGTAGGCGCGCAGAACGGGTGCTTCGAAGCCCGGGATCAGGCGCTTGTAGCTGTTGGTCGCCGGGTTGGTGAAGGCGTTCAGGGTCTTGGCGTGCTTCAGGATGCCGCCAATGAAGTACAGCGCTTCGTCCGACAGATCAGCATACTTGTCACCTGCGAACAGAGGCTTGCCGTCTTTCCAGATCGACATGTTCACGTGCATGCCGGTTCCGTTGTCGCCTGCGATCGGCTTCGGCATGAAGGTGGCCGATTTACCATAGGCGTGGGCAACGTTGTGAATGACGTATTTGTACTTCTGCAGTTCGTCAGCCTGCTTGGTCAGGCTGTCGAAGATCAGGCCCAGTTCGTGCTGGCACGAGGCAACCTCGTGGTGGTGCTTGTCGACCTTCATGCCCAGACGCTTCATGGTCGATAGCATTTCCGAACGCAGATCCTGCGCCTCGTCAACGGGGTTCACCGGGAAGTAGCCACCCTTGACGCCCGGACGGTGGCCCATGTTGCCCATCTCATACTCGGTGTCGGTGTTCCACGACGCATCAGTTGCATCAACTTCGTAAGATACCTTGTTGATACTGTTAGAGAAACGGACGTCGTCAAACAGGAAGAATTCGGCTTCCGGACCCATGTAGGCGACGTCACCGATACCCGATGATTTCAGGTAAGCTTCGGCTTTCTGAGCGGTGCCGCGCGGGTCACGCTCGTACGCCTCGCCGGTGTCGGGCTCAACAACCGAGCAGTGAACACAGATGGTTTTTTCTGCGTAGAACGGATCGACATAGGCGCTTTCGGTGTCGGGCATCAGTTTCATGTCGGATGCTTCGATCGACTTCCAACCGGCAATGGAAGAACCATCGAACATGAAGCCTTCTTCCAGAAAGCCTTCGTCGACCTGATCGGCCATGATGGTCACGTGCTGAAGCTTGCCGCGCGGGTCGGTGAAACGGATGTCGACGTATTCTGCGTCTTCGTCCTTGATCAGCTTAAGAACTGCGTCCTTGCTCATTCTCTAGATTCCTCTGACTTGAAGATTGGAGGGTTTTGGAGGGTTATAGTGCGTCCGAACCGGTCTCGCCGGTGCGGATACGGATAGCTTGTTCGACGGGCGAGACGAAAATCTTGCCATCGCCGATCTTGTCGGTTTTGGCGGCCGAAACGATGGCTTCGATGGCGGCATCGACCTGATCATCGTCCAGAACGACTTCGACCTTCACTTTGGGCAGAAAATCGACGACATATTCCGCGCCGCGATACAGTTCGGTATGGCCTTTCTGACGACCGAAGCCTTTGACCTCGATCACGCTGAGGCCCTGGACGCCCACGTCCTGCAATGCCTCTTTCACTTCGTCCAGTTTGAACGGCTTGATGATCGCTTCGATCTTTTTCATCCCGGCTCACCTTGAATGGTTGTCTCAGGGGCAGTGATCACGTCTAAGATCGGGCGGCAATGTGATTGCGGATTTGGGCAGGTTGGGATGCATCGAAATCTGGCGACGTGCTAATTTATGGGCGTGTTGCACAAAAACTAATCAAAATTGAATCGAATGAGGGTGTGGGATGACGGAATTGCTGACAGCGGCGCAGATGCGGGCCATTGAGCAGGCTGCCATCGAATCCGGTGAGGTGACAGGTCTTGAGCTGATGGAGCGGGCCGGGCAGGGCGTTGTTGAGGCAATTTTCGAGGAGTGGCCAGAGTGGGACAGGCGAGGGGCCAGCCCCTCGCGCTCCCCGAGGTATTTGGGGCCAGATGAAGGGGATCCGCTGCGTGCGGTGGTGCTGTGCGGGCCGGGGAACAATGGTGGCGATGGCTTTGTTGTCGCCAGGTTGTTGCGGGAGTTGGGATGGGAGGTTGAGGTCTTTCTGTACGGGGATCCGGAGAAGCTGCCGCCGGATGCGCGTGTGAATTATGAGCGGTGGCTGGATGAAGGCGACGTTAATGTGTTCGCCGTCGATGCCAGCCCAAGTGACGCGGAATATCTTCAGCTTCCGAAGGACACTGATCTGATTGTCGATGGAGCGTTCGGAACCGGTCTTACCCGACCGTTTACAGGTGTGTTCTCTTTATTGGCGAATACTGAGACAAGGGCATTGCTGTGGGATCGAGGTGTAAAGGTCGTCGCAGTTGATACGCCAAGTGGCTTGTGCGCCGATAGTGGCCGCGTTTTAGGCAACGTCATTGTCGCCGACTTGACGGTCACGTTTCACAGTAAAAAGGTCGGGCATGTTTTAGGCGATGGTCCAACGTCCTGCGGGAAGGTGCAAACAAAATCGATTGGGCTCGAAACAGCTAAAAGCAGCCAGATTGTCCAAATGGCTTCCGTCGATGGGGCGAGGCTGCGGAAGAAGACAGAAGGCCACAAGTACTCTCATGGACACGCTCTGATCTTGTCCGGAGGGGGCGGAAAAACAGGCGCGGCGCGATTGGCCGCGCGCGGGGCGTTGCGGATTGGTGCGGGATTGGTGACGTTGGGTGTACCGCCTGCGGCGGTCTTGGAAGTGGCTAGTCAGATCACGGCGCTCATGTTGCAGCGCGTTGAGGGAAAAGATGGCCTGGTCGAGGTTCTGAGTGACCCGCGCCTCAATGCGCTTTGTCTCGGCCCCGGGCTGGGAGTGGAACGCGCGCGTGAGTTGGTTCCGGTGGCTTTGGCAGCGCGCCGGGCAACGGTGTTGGATGCGGATGCGTTGTCGGCCTTTGCGGACGACCGGGATGCTTTGTTTGCGCAGTTACACGAAAACTGCGTGCTCACCCCGCACGGAGGAGAGTTTGCGCGGCTTTTCCCCGACATTGCGGACAATTTGAAAGCTGCGCCGACACAAGGCCCTGCCTATTCCAAGGTTGACGCAACGCGGGCGGCTGCAAAGCGCGCTGGGTGCGTGGTTCTGTTCAAGGGGTCGGATACCGTGATTGCCGCACCTGACGGGCGATGTTCGGTCAACTCGGCCTCGTACGAAAGGGCGGCTCCTTGGTTGGCGACCGCTGGATCTGGCGATGTGCTGGCGGGATTCATCACCGGGTTGCTGGCACGTGGGTATCAACCGTTGCAAGCTGCAGAGACTGCCGCGTGGCTGCATGTGGAATGCGCACTGCAATTTGGGCCCGGCCTGATTGCCGAGGACTTGCCGGAACAGCTGCCTGACGTGTTTAGAAAGATGAATATTTGAGTGTGTTGGCGGGGAATGGCCCAATCTACGTCAGATCGGCGAATTTTCGCCGATCAGGGCTGCGGGGGTGCAGAGTGAGTGTTTGCCAGACGCACAGACCGGAGGCAAAGTTGTTTTGAGCACCTCCGAAACGGACTGGTGGTGATGTATTTAAGCAAATGAAATACATTATAAAATTCTCTTGGCCTCTGCGTTCTGTGTTGCGAATTTGCCATTCCTTTACGAGACAGCGCGCGGGCATCTGGAACGTCGGTGCTCGATGATCAATTGGACGGGGCGTAACACCCGAACCATTCATGGTGAGTGAAATGACTTCTAAATTCAAAACCCTTTCCGCTGCCGCTGCGCTAACTGCAACGGCGGCAATTCCGGCTGCAGCTGAGCTGAAATACGAAAACAACACAGGCGGTTATGTGTTGCTTTATGGGCAGTTGCACCCAGCCCTGATTTCGGTCGATGACGGGCAGGACACCGAGACGCGGGTCCTCGACAACGACCTGTCGAACAGCCGGGTGGGCCTGCGCCTGATGCAGCCTTACGGTAGCAATGAGTTCCAGTTTTGGTTTGAAACAGGGCTTGGCCTGCCTGGTTCGGCGTCTGCTGATCAGTTTGGAACCAACGCTGATGGCTGGAATCGCGAAGATATTCGTCACGTGGATTTCTCGCTGAAAGGTGGGTACGGCAAGTTTTCGGCGGGGCAGGGCAGTATGGTCGCTGACGGTGCCGCTGAGGTGGATCTGTCATATGTCGGAACCGCGCTGTATTCGTTCACCAACGATGAAAACGCCGGCTTCTTCTATCGCGACACCGCTGGAATGCTGAGCGGTATCACGGTTGGCGATAGTTCCAGCAACTTTGACGGCTCGCGCCGTGGGCGCATCCGGTATGACACCCCAGCATTCAACGGGTTCTCGGCGGGCTTCGCCTATGGGCAAAACATTCTGTCCAGCAGCGACGACGATGACTACTACGACGTTGGTCTTTTCTATGAAAACACCTTCGCCGGTGGCGTGGAATTCGCGGCAGCTGTTGCATATTCGGTGCGCGACCGGGACGACAATTCCGGCGATCGCAAGGACACGATTGGTTCGGCGTCTGTCCTTCTGCCAAGCGGGCTGGGATTTACGATTGCTGGCGGTACGCGTGACGACGATCAGGCCGGGGCGACGGATCCGAATTACTGGTATGGCAAAATCTCATACGAAGGAAATTGGATCGCCTGGGGTAAGACCGGTGTCGGCATAGACTACTATGACGGTTCAGACTTCGACAGCAACGGGTCGGACACCAAAGCCTGGGGTATCGCAGTTGTTCAGAAGGTTGATGCAATCAAGACAGATGTTTATCTGAAGTACCGCAACCACGACTTCGATGATGGTTCATCCTTTGACAACAACGAAGCATGGGTTCTAGGCGCACGCTGGAAGTTCTGATCGCTGTAACTGGATTAAAAACGAGCGCCCCGGTTTCCGGGGCGTTCTTTTTTGGGGGAATAGGCGATCAAATACAGGTGGATTCTGCCTTTGCCCCTTGCACGTACGCTGCTGGGCAAATAGAAGGCGTCAAATTTGCCCGGCGCGCCCTTTTTGCGCGCCCCGAATCCTATGGGGACTACCATAATGCAGGTTACAGAGACGCTGAACGAAGGTCTGAAACGCGGCTACAACATCGTTGTGACCGCAGCCGAGCTGGACGACAAGGTCAATGAAAAGCTGACCGAAGCGCAGCCGGAAATCGAAATGAAAGGTTTCCGCAAAGGTAAGGTGCCGATGGCACTGCTGAAAAAGCAGTTTGGTCAACGCCTGCTGGGCGAAGCGATGCAGGAAAGCATCGATGGCGCGATGAACAAGCACTTTGAAGACAGCGGTGACCGCCCTGCGCTGCAGCCCGAAGTCAAGATGACCAATGAAGATTGGAAAGAAGGCGACGACGTTGAAGTGGCCATGTCTTACGAGGCACTGCCAGCGATCCCCGAAGTTGACCTGAAATCCGTCGAGCTGGAGAAGCTGGTGGTCAAAGCTGACGACGCGGCTGTGGAAGAAGCGCTGAACAACCTGGCTGAAACCGCGCAGGATTTCAAAGCGCGCCGCAAGGGCTCGAAGGCGAAAGACGGCGACCAGATCGTTTTTGATTTCGTTGGCAAGGTTGACGGCGAAGAATTCGACGGCGGTTCGGCTGAAGAGTACCCTCTGGTACTGGGCTCGAACAGCTTCATCCCCGGTTTCGAAGAGCAGCTGGTTGGTGTGAAGGCCGAGGAAGTCAAAGACGTCAACGTGACCTTCCCTGCAGAGTACGGTGCCGAGCACCTGGCCGGCAAAGACGCTGTTTTCACCTGCACCATCAAAGAGGTGAAAGAACCGGTGGCCGCAGAGGTCAACGACGATCTGGCCATGAAGTTCGGTGCTGAAGATCTGGATGCCTTGAAGGGGCAGATTTCGGAACGTCTGGAAGCAGAATACGCAGGTGCATCGCGTGCTGTGATGAAGCGTGCTCTGCTGGACGTGCTGGACGAGAAAGTGTCGTTCGACCTGCCACCGTCGCTGGTGGACGCTGAAGCCAAGCAGATCGCACATCAGCTGTTCCACGAGGAAAACCCGGACGTGGAAGGCCACGATCACGGCGAGATTGAGCCGACTGAAGAGCACACCAAACTGGCCGAACGCCGCGTGCGTCTGGGTCTGTTGCTGGCCGAGTTGGGTCAGAAGGCCGAGGTCGAAGTGACCGACGCAGAAATGACCCAGGCGATCATGAACCAGGCGCGTCAGTACCCGGGTCAAGAGCGTCAGTTCTTTGAATTTGTTCAACAGAACGCTCAAATGCAGCAGCAGATGCGCGCACCCATCTTCGAAGACAAAGTCGTCGACTATGTGTTCGAACTGGCTCAGGTCAACGAAAAAGACGTGAGCAAAGACGATCTGCAAAAAGCCGTTGAGGCACTGGAAGAGGAGTAATCCTCTTCCGCCCATTCTTACGAATGGGCACAAAAAAACGGAGCCGCCTGCTAATCAGACGGCTCCGCATGGGTGGCTTTTGTACCTATGAGGTGAGGGGGTCAGGCCTCATGAGCAAAAGCACGGGGGGTTTGTAGCAGAGCAGTCTTCTGCTCTGGTGTGAACGTGTTCGAGAGCGTTTCGATCAGCCTCAGCACATCTTGCCGTTCAGCTTCTGTCTTCGCGGCGCTCATCTGTTCCACAAAATACTTTTCAAGATCAGTCAGTGGTTTGTGATCCTGATTGGCAGGGCTTTGTGCTGCGGCTTTCTTGGCTGCAAAGAGGGCCAGTGCCTCTTCGTCGTCGATGAAGACATCGTTGTGAATGTCCGCAAACTCACGCAGACCCGCGATGCGTTCGTCTGTGCAATCCAGCAGAGCAGCCAGCGCATGAACTTTCCCCATTGGGACAGTTTGGCCGACATAGTCATACGGGGCGCAATTCGAGCGTTTCAGGACCCGATCCATGACCGGATCGATCACGGTGATGATGTCCTGAATGCCTGCGTTCTTGGCATATTCCAAAGAACCGATCATCAATTCGCAGGTTGCGTATGAAACCGAGTTCTTTTCTTTGCCGCGTGTGAGACGCTGGGTATCTACGCAAAAGCGGGTCGATTCCCACATGGTTGCGCTGCGCAGTGGTGCTTCGCCGCAAAGGATCGCCGAGAAGACATCCGACAACATGTGAGGGCCGGTGGTCTGGAGGGCACGCACGGCTGCGACGACATTCCCCTCATCGTCGAGTCCGATTACATATGCCGGGTCCAGATGATCGAACTCGTCGATTTCTTTTCCGTCTTCTATTTTGACGTCCCATCCAAGACGTTCGCCAAATACACGTGCTCTCAACTCGAACATTTCGTCAAGAACTTCGCTGAACATATGTCTGTTCAGGCCATCTACCACGATGATCATTTCTTCCCCCTTCGAGTGGTTGTTCGGTAAATACGACGTTACCGGTCCCAGGGGATTTTTCTATTGGGGGTTTCCCGTATTTTGGCGAAATTAAGCGCTTTTTTTGATTAACCTGGGGTAATTAGCCCAATCGCAATCGCGCGTCCAACAGCCTGCGGGGTGGTCAGGGCACTAAGCTTTTCCCGACTCGAACGCAAGTGTACTTCGACGGTCCGGTGCGAAATCGACAAAATATCGCCGATGTCCTGCTGAGATTTGCCAGCTGCGACCCATTGCAGGATCTCTGCTTCTCGGGTCGACAGGGTTGGATGGTAGAGCGCGCTGGTCAGCTGATCCGACGAAACGACGTTGTCGTGAATGTGTACTGCCATGGATTGCAGGTCGCTTATCACGTGGGTGTAGAGCTTGCGCCACTCTTCCTTACTGCAGTCGCGGGTTGCACTGAGCAGCCCGATATCGCCGTAAGGACCGCGCACAGGAATCGTAACACCTTGACTGGGCAGGCCAAAATCATGAGCGTCTCGGAAAACACGCTGGAAATCGGGGCTGCGTTCAAGGCGGCTCCAATCCACCGGAGCAATGCTGCGGCGTGCCATGTGGATGGTTGGGTCGATCATGATCAGACCCTGGTTCTGGTAATGCTCTGTCCACTCATCGTCATACGTGACAAAGCCAGCCACAGATCCAGCGGCAGGGTTCATGCCTGCATAAGCAGCATGGTCCATTTCATGCTTGTCACAGATTTGCCTTAGAAATTCGGTGTAGCGAACTTCTGAATCCGGCAGAGTGCTCAGATCGACAATTTCCATGCGGCGCCTACCAGCTGCGGCCCATCTTAACTGCCCGATGGTGTCGTCGAGCATACGTATTCAACAGAGTGGAACCCGGTTACCTCACTCAACCAGAACATCATATTTTCTTAATCCTGACAAGCAGAGGCATCAATTGTCTGCGCTATTCAGGATATTGTGACATTCAATAGAGCATTTTTGTCACTATCCCGCCTCAAGTGCTAATTTTCAGGCGAAAACTGACGCTAACTACCGTCAAGGTGCGGGTTTGAGCCCGGTTTCTACCAACAATCCCCGTGCTTTGGCTTCGGGCCAATACCCTTTCGCATACAAAAAGATCGCGCGTTGCTGGTCTCCGTCGGACAGCAGCCATGCTCCGCGCAAGTACTTGCCCGCGAATTCCAGGTTGGTGTCCGCATTTAATAGTCCCTCGGCGTTACCTTTGTACCCCATCGATCGTGCGGTGGCTGGAAGGATCTGTAGCAGCCCATAGTAGGGGCGGTTCACGGCCCAAGGGCGGTGTGTGCTTTCGCGAATAGCCAGCTTGTGGACAAGCTCGCGCGGAAGCTCGTAGTGATCAGCCCATTTGTTGATCGAGGCTCTGAGTTCCGGCGTCTCATTTGGATAGAGGGGCGGATTGAATTGAGTGGTGTCGGCTTTGGAGACTTCACCTCCACCGCATGCAAGCAGCGGAGTTGTGAGCAACAGGGCAAGGAAGCTGCGGCGGGGGAAAACGGGCATCATGAATCTCCGGTCAATAAGGCGGTATGATATGGAACGTCTGTTCGGTCGCAACTCTAGCGATCAATTTGGGCCTAAATTTGCTGGTTTGGCTGCGGCATAAAAAAGGCCGCACAAAACGTGCGGCCTTTGTCTTGTTCAAAGCGTAGCCAGATCAGGCTTTGGCTTCGTCTTCCTCAACCGGAGCAGCTTCGGCAGCCAGGTCATCGTCTTCCGATGCGGCCGAGCCGATGTCGTCGAACAGTTCGGCGATTTCGAATTCAGCGGCGGCTTCTTCTTCAGCAGCCAGTTCCTGAATCGATTTGCCAGATGCCTGCAATTCGGCTTCTTCTTCCGAACGGGCAACATTCATCTTGATCTCAACTTCGACCTCGGGGTGCAGGCGGACAGCAACAGAGTGCAGACCCAGTTCTTTGATCGGAGCGACCAGAACGACCTGTTTCTTGTCGACTGTGAAGCCTGCTTCGGTTGCAGCGTCCGCGGCGTCACGCGGGGTGACCGAGCCGTACAGAGCGCCAGCATCCGATGCCGAGCGAATCACGATGAACTGCTGACCGTCCAGCTTTTCAGCCAGTGCTTCAGCTTCTTTCTTGGTTTCCAGGTTGCGGGCTTCCAGCTGCGCTTTCTGAGCTTCGAACGAGGCAATGTTCGACTCGGATGCACTCAGGGCTTTGCCTTGGGGCAGCAGGAAGTTGCGGGCGTAGCCGGGCTTGACGTCAACGACGTCGCCCATCTGACCCAGTTTCGCAACGCGTTCCAGAAGGATAACTTGCATCTCAGTCTCTCCTTACTTCACGGCGTAGGGCAGCAGGGCGAGGAAGCGGGCGCGCTTGATAGCACGAGCCAGTTCACGCTGCTTTTTCGCCGAAACGGCGGTGATGCGCGAAGGAACAATCTTGCCGCGCTCAGAGATGTAGCGCTGCAGCAGACGGGTGTCCTTGTAGTCGATTTTCGGCGCGTTCTCACCCGAGAACGGGCAGACCTTACGACGGCGGAAAAATGGTTTTGCGGCCATGGTTTAGTGTCCTTTCCTCAGGCGGTGATCAACGGCGCTCGCGGCGGTCGCCACGCTCGTCACGCTTCTGCATCTGAACCGACGGGCCATCTTCGTGACCGTCGACCTTGATGGTCAAAACGCGCATGACATCGTCATGCAGGCGCATCAGGCGTTCCATTTCCTGAACCGCACCCGAGGGGGCATCGGTCTTCAGGAAGGCATAGTGGCCTTTGCGGTTCTTGTTGATCTTATAGGCCATCGTCTTGACGCCCCAGTACTCGCTGTCGACAAGGCTGCCGCCGTTGTCCGCCAGTACGGTGCCAAAGTGTTCAACGAGGCTTTCCGCCTGCGCGTTGGACAGGTCCTGACGCGCGATCATTACATGCTCATACAGTGGCATGTGCACTCCTGTTTATATCAAGGCGCATTTCATAGGCGGGGCCATTTGGTCCTTCGCGACCCTGCCACGAGAGGCTGCGCGATTCATATGACTGCGAAGGATGGCCCCGTATACACGTTTGAACCGCAGGGGCAAGACCCGCCACATATGCCTTGGTGAAGTCGCCCAATTTCCTTTGGGGTGCCCAATTGCTGACGCTTTTCGGCTCAAAGTTGTTTTACATACCGGACATTACCCGGAACCAACTGAAAACCGACAGTAACCTTATAAAGGGTGAAACGTTATGACCGCGACGAACACAAACACATACCGGGAAGAAGCGGCTGGATCGCGCTTTGAACACTCGGTTCCGGTAATGATCGCATTTGCACCGAATTGGAAGGCGCGCTTGATCCTGGCGCGGATGGTTGGCGCATTCCTGATCGTGTCAGCGTTTTCAATGTGGCTGATGCCGGGGTCGGTCATCGGTGCGGATGTCTGGCCGATCAAGATGGTTGCTTCGATGCTGTTTCTGATCGTTGGGGTCAGCTTGCTGACGATTGAGGTTCTGGATCCGCGTCCCGATGCGTATTTCGATCCTATTCGTCGCGAGGTGCGGGTATTGCAAAAGAACGAAGATGGGCGCCCACAGACTGTTTTGCGTCGCAGCTACGACTCCTTGGGTGGTGCACGCTTTGAAGAGAACGAAGTGCACTTGTTCGACGTGGACGGCAGCCTGTTGATGAAACTGCCGCTTGAATCGGCGGATGTCAGCCGAGCCCTCAAAGGGCAATTGAGCAAAAGCGTAACAATTTTCGGCTGATTTTTATTCTGTTCATAAAGGAACAGAGATTGTTAGCCAAAGGAGGTTGTGTGCCGCCCTAGGGCGGCACATCTTGTTTGTGAGCAACCCCCATCGGCTTGCACACAAAAAAAACGCGGAGATTGTTATGAAATCCATCCTTCTTGCTGCGGCTTTGGCCGTTTCGGCAACTGCTGCATTTGCCAGTGCCGAGAAATATGTACTGGACCCCAGCCACAGCCAGGTCATCTTCAACTATGATCACCTTGGCTTTTCGACCACTTACGGCATGTTCTCGGGCTTTGAGGGCGAGATCATGTTCGATCAGGAAAACCCGGCGGCATCCAGCGTTACGGTTTCAATGCCGGTTATGGAGATGTTCACAGGATGGAAGCCTCGGGAAGACCACTTCATGACCGAAGACTTCTTTGGCGCTGCCGAGGGTGATCTGATCACTTTCGTCTCGACCGGGATCGAGGTGACGGGTGATGATACCGCCAATATCACCGGCGACCTGACCATGAATGGCGTAACCAAATCGGTTGTTCTGGATGCCAAGTTGAACAAAGTGGACAATCACCCGATGGCCAACAAGCCTTGGGCAGGTTTCAACGCGACCACAACGCTGGTTCGCAGTGAATTTGACCTGGGACAATTTGCACCGTTCGTAAGCGACGAAGTGCAGATTCAGATCTCGGTTGAGGCTCAAAAGGCTGAGTAAGTCGAAGGACTTGAAAGATTAAACCGCCGGTGAGTATCTCACCGGCGGTTTTTTGTTGGCATTAATGACTGCGGCTGGCGGTCAGGTCGACAGAAACAGAGACGGCAAAGCCCAGGGACTCTTCGGTCGGCTGTGACGTGCCGACGTTGAAATCCAACCGGTTGAGTTCAACAGAACCCAACATGGTGGCCGTATCGCCCTGAAGCTCCAGGGAAAACGGCAGAACGATATCCATTGTTTTGTCGCGGATGGTCAGCGGGCCACGGGCTTCGTACCCGGTTTCGGTCTTGAACAAATCTGCGGTGAACTGCGCCGTAGGGAATTGTGATGTGTCAAAGAAATCGGAACCCATGGCCTGATCGGTGACCGAACCAAGGCTCAGAGAGCCAATGGCTATGTTAACGTCCACAGATCCCGCAGGGCCGACTTGTGCAGGTTCGTCGAAGGTGATGGCAGCGGTCCAGTCGGCAAAAGATCCGGTGACCGGGCTGCCCAACTGAGAGATTGTTATCGACAAGGCCCCGGTCTGCACTTGCCAGTCAGATTGAACTTCGGCGAGTTCGATGTCGGCATCGTCGGCCTCGCGTGCGAATTCACCTGTGACCCAGCCGCCAGTCAGAACCATGCCCCAAACCGCCACGGCAGCAAGCGCAGGGACAAGTGAATGGTGTTGATGCGGCGGTTCTGGTGCGTCCGAATGACCAGGCAGCATTCTTCGCAATGTACTGTCCTTGTCGATGACGTGATGTTTCAGCGCGCCAACAATGTGCAGCGCCAATGAACCCACCAGAACCCACATGAACAGCCAGTGAAGGACTCCGGTCATCTCGGCCACGGCTTCGGACTTGGGAACAAACGGCAGGTTTTGCCCAAAAGGCCAGAGGATCGGTGCGAACCCTTCTGTCGCGGCGTGGTGGATCCAACCGCTGAGTGGAACAAGGACCAGCGAACCGTATAGAAGCCAATGAACGGTTTCAGCTGCAAAGGCCTCGGGCTTGTTGTCTGCATTTAACAAGCCGGGTTTTGTTTGTGTGAAAGCCCACAAAATGCGCGCCAATGCCACGAAGAAGACAGCGATCCCTACAGTTTTATGCAGCGAAAAGACGCGCGCGGCGCGGGCGATCTGGGCCTCGGTTGGGGCGGTGTCTGCGTGAAGAACCGCGTATGCCAAGTTATCTGCGATCCAGCCAAGCGGCAGGGCTGTCAGGATCAGAAGGGCTGTGAGCCAGTGAAACGTCTTTGCAACGCTTCCGTAACTGGAAAATGAATTGGTCGCGGCCATGAAAATAAGACTCCGGGATTCTCTGTCGCGTCCAACGTAAAGACGCGTGAAACTGACACAAGTAAGCGCGGACGCACAGCAACGGTGCCAGAATGCAGAATGCAGGCAGCGCTTGTGCCAGACGAGCAGTCAGTTTACACCCCGCCGCAACCTAACAGTATGCATGAGGTTGCAATGACACTCGCGTTCGTTTTTCCAGGGCAGGGCGCCCAGACAATCGGTATGGGCAAAGCTTTGGCCGAGGCTTATCCGGCGGCGCAAGCCATCTTTGATGAGGTGGACGACGCTCTGGGTGAGAAACTGAGCAGCCTTATCTGGGAAGGCGACATTGCTGAGTTGACGCTGACACAAAATGCGCAGCCCGCATTGATGGCGACGTCAATGGCCGCAATGCGCGCCTTGGAGGCCGAGGGTGTTTCGATCAGCAAAGCCGCATTTGTGGCGGGGCACTCGCTTGGTGAGTATTCCGCTTTGGCCGCTGCTGGAACGTTGTCTGTCGCTGACACCGCGCGCCTGTTGCGCACGCGCGGGCAAGCCATGCAAAGCGCTGTGCCTGTGGGCGAGGGCGCGATGGCTGCCATTCTTGGCTTGGATCTTGACGCCGTGCGCTCTGTTGCTGAAGAGGCCGCGCAGGGCGAAGTGTGTCAGGCGGCAAATGACAACGATCCAACCCAAGTTGTCGTGTCCGGTTCAAAAGCCGCTGTCGAGCGCGCTGCCGAGATTGCCAAGGAAAAAGGTGCAAAACGGGCTGTTATGTTGCCCGTAAGTGCTCCATTTCACTGTGCGCTGATGCAACCTGCTGCAGATGTAATGGCGGAAGCCCTTGCTGCGGTCGAAATCAAGGCACCCGCTGTGCCCCTGGTGGCGAACGTACGCGCCGAGGCGGTCAGTGATCCGGATTTGATCCGGCAGTTGCTTGTCGAACAGGTGACTGGGTCGGTCCGCTGGCGCGAGAGTGTGCAGTTCATGGCGGCGCAGGGTGTGACTGAGACATGGGAGATCGGCGCAGGCAAAGCGCTGTCTGGTATGATCCGCAAGATCGACCGTGCCATTGCAGGCAAAGCTGTGGGCACGCCGGAAGATGTTCAAAAGGCCCTTCAGGCCGAATCGTAAGCTAATGCGCGTCTTTGCCGACGCACCAAGAGGGAAACTGTATGTTTGATTTGACAGGTAAGAATGCGCTGATCACCGGTGCATCGGGTGGTATCGGTGGCGACATTGCGCGTGCACTGCACGGGGCGGGTGCAACGGTTGGATTGTCCGGTACGCGAGTCGAACCACTGCAAGCCCTGGCAGATGATCTGGGCGAGCGCGCGCATGTGCTGCCCTGCAATCTGAGCGATCCGGAAGCCGTGGAGGCGTTGCCAAAGCAGGCGGCCGCGGCGATGGGATCGGTGGACATTCTGGTCAACAACGCCGGAATCACACGCGACAACCTGTTCATGCGCATGTCCGACGAAGAATGGCAGAACGTTATTGACGTGAACATGACCTCGACCATGAAACTGTGCAAAGGCGTGATCCGGGGCATGATGAAATCGCGCTGGGGCCGGATCGTGAATGTCTCGTCCGTGGTGGCTGCAATCGGCAACCCTGGGCAGGCGAACTATGCGGCATCAAAAGCCGGAATGATCGGCTTTTCCAAGGCCTTGGCCCACGAAGTTGCAACGCGTGGGATCACAGTGAACGCTGTGGCACCGGGATTCATCACGACGGCTATGACCGAGAAACTGACCGAGGAACAGAAAAAGGGTCTGTTGGTCAAAGTTCCTGCGGGTCGCATGGGCGATCCTAAAGAAATTGCTGCGGCTGTTTTGTACCTTGCAAGCCCCGAGGCGGGTTATGTCACTGGAAGTACCTTGCATGTGAACGGCGGTATGGCCATGTTGTGATCGCGACAGGGGCGAACGCGAAAGCGTTTGCCTCTCGCGTCGACTATGCTATAGGCGGCGCATCTATGCGGGGCCGGTCTTTCAGGTCGGCCTTCTACTTTCCCGGTTTCCCGGGACCCAAACCGCCCGAAACGGGCAAATCAAGGCCAACCCGTGCGGGCAAGGGCAGAATCGGGCAGACCGCCCTGTAAAGGAATGAGGAATAGACATGAGCGACGTCGCAGATCGCGTTAAGAAGATCGTTGTTGAGCACCTGGGTGTTGAAGAAGACAAAGTCGTGGAAAACGCGTCTTTCATCGACGATCTGGGCGCAGACAGCCTGGACACCGTTGAGCTGGTTATGGCGTTCGAAGAAGAGTTCGGCATCGAGATTCCCGATGACGCAGCCGAAACCATCCAGACCTTCGGCGACGCGGTCAAGTTCATCAGCGAAGCGTCCTAAACGTTTCTTTCTGATCAAAAGCGGCGCTTCCGAGCAACGGAGGCGCCGTTTTTTATGTCCGCGCAAAATTCGCACTTGCGTGGCCATTTTCCACTGCGCACTGTTTCCATTGAGGCAAAACTCAAAGTGGACAGGGCATGATAAGATCCACTCCAATGATAAATACCGCGCGTTTGACGCTCTGCGCCATGCGCCCGGAGGATTTTGAACGGTTCGCTGAAATATGGCGTGACCCGTGTGTCGTGCAGCACATTGGCGGTACGCCCCGATCGCGAGGCGAAGCTTGGGACTCTTTTCTGCGCAATGCCGGGCACTGGCAAATGGCCGGATTTGGCCAATGGGGCGTGATGCAGCAATCGACGCGCACGCTGATTGGGCAGGCGGGGTTCTTTTATGGCAACCGACGTTTGGGCGAGGATTTTGATGGCTTCCCCGAAGCAGGTTGGATTTTGGCCCCCGAGGCACAGGGTCAAGGGTTGGGGTATGAGGCGGCCAAGGCGGCTCATGACTGGTTCGACCGTGTGATTCCGGGGCCTTTGGTGGCGATGGTAAACGCATCCAATTTGTCGTCCCAGAAGCTGGCCAAAAAGCTGGGCTATGTTTTGATGCGCGAAGGGGTGTATAATGAAACCCCGGTTCATTTGTTGCGGCGCAACGGACCACCCGCCCGCGCGTAATTCCGCCAGTTCGCTTATATGCCGCAAAATGGCCAAACTGTGCCGATCCCGGTAAATCGGGTTTGGAACGTTCGACCTATGCTACCGGGGATTTTCAGAGCGATTGAGCGGAGGAACAAGCTCATGAGGATTTACCCCACGATGGAACTGCAGAATGGCCGGTGTGTCACGCTGGACAAAGGCCGTCTGGATAACGCGATGATCTGGCACGTGAATCCGGTTGAAACCGCGCGGAGCTGGGCTGAGGCGGGTGCCGAATGGATGCATCTGACCGATTTCGACGCGATTGAAGGCAAAGATACCAACGTCGAACTGGTCGAGGAAATCATTCGCGGAGCAGAGATTCCTGTGCAACTGGCCGGTGGTATGCGCACGCGGGAACAGGTGGAGCATTGGATCGACAAAGGCGTAGGGCGCGTTGTCATCGGCACTTTGGCCGCGCTGGAGCCGAATCTGGTCAAGGAACTTGCCAAGCTGTACCCAGACCAAATCGTGCTGTCTGTCGATGTCTGGCAGGGGTATGTCATGACCGATGGTTGGCGCAACCAGAGCGCGTTCACACCCGAAGCATTCATTGACGCATTCGAAGGCGTACCATTTGCTGCGATTGTCGTGACAGATATCGACAGTGACATGAAAGATGTAGACGCTCAGCTTGGTCTGATTTCCGGAATCGCCGGGCATTCGAGGACCCCGGTGATTGCGAGCGGTGTTGTGCGCACGGCGGACGATATTTCCCGTCTGGCTTATATTCCGAATATCTCGGGCGCAATTGTCGGGCGGGCGCTGTTCCGTAAGTCGCTTGAGTTGTCAGATGCTCTGGAGATGGCTAAGGCCGCACACGAGCCAGTGGCGCAGTTCCAGTAAGCCGAATAAACAAACCATTCCGCCCTTTCTGCTGCGCGCGTGAAAGGGCGGGTACTGAGTTTTTCCCAAAATACGCGTTTCTCTGGGTGATCGGCGGCAGGATGCCGGCGCGGAAATCGCCCTTGCTCTTGCCCCCGCACCCCGGGCCGGGGTATGAGCGGTTCTCATAACAGGAAGCAGGCAAGAGGCACTTCATGCGCAGAGTCGTTGTAACCGGTCTTGGATTGGTCACTCCTTTGGCCAGCGGGGTCGAGGAAACATGGTCGCGGTTGCTGGACGGGGAATCCGGCGCAGGCCCCATCACGCACTTTGATGCGGTCGGCAGCGGGGTCACAACGACCTATGCCTGCGAGGTGCCGCGCGGGGATGGAACCGACGGAACGTTCAATCCCGATGATTGGATGCCGCCGAAAGAACAGCGCAAGATCGAAGACTTCATCCTGTATTCGATTGCGGCTGCGGAAATGGCCTGCAAGGACGCGAACTGGTTGCCGGAGGATGAGGAAGACCGTCTGCGGACAGGTGTTCTGATTGGTTCGGGTATCGGGGGGCTGGGCTCGATTGCCAATACAGCCAATCTGATCCGCGACAAGGGTCCGCGTCGGGTGTCGCCGTTCTTTATTCCGGGTGCTCTGATCAATCTGGCCTCGGGTCAGGTGTCTATCCGCCACGGGTTCAAGGGACCGAACCACTCTGTTGTGACGGCATGTTCGACTGGTGCCCATGCAATTGGCGATGCCAGCCGGATTATCCGCGCTGGTGATGCGGATGTCATGGTTGCAGGTGGCGGCGAAGGCTGCATCTGCGAGATCGGGATTGCAGGTTTCAACGCCTGTAAGGCTTTGTCGACGAAATATGCAGACGACCCGAAGAAAGCCAGCCGTCCCTATGATGTCGACCGTGACGGGTTCGTCATGGGTGAGGGCGCGGGCATCGTGGTTCTGGAAGACTACGAACACGCCAAGGCGCGTGGAGCGAAGATTTATGCCGAGGTTCTGGGCTATGGCATGTCGGGTGATGCCTATCACATCACCGCGCCGTCAGAGGATGGCGATGGGGCCGAACGTTCGATGAAGGCCGCGCTGCGCAGTGCCGGGCTGGAGCCGAAAGATCTGGACTACATCAACGCGCATGGCACCTCGACCATGGCGGATACGATTGAGTTGGGTGCTGTGGAACGCCTGCTGGGCGATCATGCGTCAAACGCCACAATGACCTCGACGAAGTCGGCCACCGGGCACTTGCTGGGGGCTGCGGGCGCGATTGAAGCGATCTTCTCGATCCTGGCGATCCGGGATCAGGTGGCGCCGCCGACGATCAACTTGGACAACCCGGCTGTCGAAACACCGATTGATCTGGCACCGAATGCCAAGCGCGAGCGCGAGATCAACGTGGCTCTGTCAAACTCGTTTGGGTTTGGCGGTACCAATGCCAGCGTGATCTTTGGAAAGGTCAGCTAAATGTGGCGGGCCATTGCTTCGAATGCGCTGACCATGTTGGTGGTCGGCCTGTTCCTGATGGGCGGACTGATCCTTTGGGGGCAATCTCAGTACAAAGCGGAAGGCCCGCTTGAAACCGCTATCTGCCTACAAGTCAGAAGCGGGTCGAATATGACGCGTGTTAGTCAGGAACTGGAAGATCAGGGCGCGATCCGCAATGCAACATTGTTCCGTATGGCTGCGGATTATACGGACCGCGCACAGCAGCTGAAAGCCGGTAGCTTTCTGGTACGCGAAGGTGCGTCGATGGAGCAGATCATTGCCGAGATCACCAGCAGCGGGGCCAGCACGTGTGGATCCGAGATCGAATACCGCATCGGCGTGACCCGTGCCCAGACACGGGTACGCGAGTTGAACCCGGCGACGTTGGATTTTGATGAAATCGCGTCTTTTGATGCTTTGGAGGAAGAGGCCCCAGCAGCCTATACCGAAAAGCGTAGTGAAGCGGACACTCGGTATCGCGTATCCTTGGCCGAAGGCGTGACCTCATGGCAGGTGGTTGAAGCGTTGAAGTCCTTTGAGGCGCTGACCGGAGAAGTGACTGAGATCCCGGCTGAGGGTATGTTGGCCCCGGACAGCTATGATGTTGTGGCTGGTCAGGACCGCAATGATGTCCTGAAGGCTATGCAAGACAAACAGCAGCTTCGAATCAACGCGGCCTGGGAAAACCGTCAGGATGGCTTGCCGTTGGAAAGCCCCGAAGAGATGCTGATCCTTGCTTCGATCATCGAAAAGGAAACCGGAGTTCCCGAAGAGCGCGGACAAGTAGCCAGCGTGTTCGTGAACCGCCTGAATCAAGGGATGCGGTTGCAGACGGACCCGACAGTCATCTATGGCGTGACCAAGGGGCAAGGCACTTTGGGTCGGGGTCTGCGGCGCAGTGAGTTGAACCGCCCAACGCCGTGGAACACGTATCAGATCGATGGGTTGCCGCCGACCCCGATTGCGAACCCCGGTTTAGCAAGTCTTGAGGCCGCCGTTGCGCCGGATGACACCAGCTTTGTGTTCTTTGTGGCCGATGGCACGGGCGGTCATGCCTTTGCAGAGACATTGCAGGAGCACAATCGTAACGTAGCCAAGTGGCGCGAGATTGAAGCTGAACGGAACTCGGGAAACTAGACCCAAATTTCAAAACTACGAAAAGAAACGCCGACGTCAGAGGAATATCCGACGTCGGCGTTTCTTTTTGTATTGGCTTTTGGTGTTAAGCGGCAGGGCGTCTGCGGCGGGGTCGGCGACCCTTTCCAGCCGAAGGCTTTCCATCGCCATTGGCTGGTTTGGGTTTGAACCCACGACGGCGATTATTTTGGCGGCGCGCTGGTTTTTGGGGTTCAACACCTTCAGGCATTGTGCCGCTTGCGACGGGAATTTCGATCTTCATCAGTTTCTGAATCTGACGCAGCAGATCGACTTCTTCAGGTGCACAAAATGCAATGGCCTCACCTTCACGCCCGGCACGCGCCGTGCGGCCGATCCGGTGGACATAGTTGTCAGGCACTTCGGGTAGATCGAAATTGAAAACATAAGCAACGCCAGGGATATCGATGCCACGCGCGGCAACGTCGGTGGCCACCAGAATGGTTACCTCACCTTCGCGAAACGCCTTGATCGCGCGGTCCCTTTGCCCCTGGCTTTTGTTGCCGTGGATCGAAGCCGCGTTGTACCCATCGGCAACCAGACCCTTCATCAACCGTTCGGCCCCGTGTTTGGTGCGGGTGAACACCAATGTCAGCGCATCGCTGTCTCGTGAGAGTATTTCTCGCAGCTTTGCTGGTTTTCCGGGTTTCGACACAAAGTGCAGCGACTGTGTGATCTTGTCAGCGGCCTTGCCTGGAGGCGATACCTGAACTCGTTGGGGGTTGGTCAGGTACGCGCGGCTAAGCTCTTCCATCTGTTTTGGCATGGTAGCCGAAAACAACATGGTTTGGCGTGGAGTACCCAGCGCTGGTGCAATTTTGCGCAGGGCGTGGATAAACCCCAAATCCAGCATCTGGTCAGCTTCGTCCAAAACCAGATGGCGAACCGAGCTGAGATCGACGGCGCCACGGTCCATCAGGTCAATCAGGCGACCCGGAGTGGCGACTAGAATATCTGTGCCACGCGCCAGGAACATGATCTGCTTGTTGATCGATTGTCCGCCCACAACTGTCCCAACGCGCAGCTTGGTGCCTTTGGTCAAGACGCGCAGGCTTTCGGCGATCTGGTTCACCAATTCGCGGGTCGGCGCAAGGATCAACGCCTTGGCTGTCTTGGGATCAGGTTTTCCAGGCTGAGCCAGCAGGTGATCAATCAGAGGCAGGCCGAAGGCCAGTGTCTTGCCGGTACCTGTTTGGGCAAGACCCAGAATGTCGTGGCCGTTCAGCGCAAGCGGGATGGCTTGGTTCTGAATCGGGGTAGGCTGTGTGAAATTGGCGCTTTTCAGCGCTTTGTTGAGTGCGGGGGCAAGGCCCAGCATGTCGAAGTCGAACAAAAAACTATCCTTTATGTCCGGAGCTATTGCCCACGGACAGGTCGTGACGGGTCGCGCGCGGCGACCTGCAGGGGTTGTGCGAGACCTCGGGACAGGCAGGCGCACCCTGCGCTATCCGGTCGTCGCGTCAAGAACCCTGCGTGATGGGGAACTGTAATGTGGATCGGGCGCTGTAGGGCGGAAGAGGTCCGCGCAAGCTCACGCAGCAGCGCTTTGATTGGCGGCAAATGGGGGTTGATGGAAGGATTGTCAAGCTGGCATTTGTAAATGGAGCCATGCGTTGGAAGTGAGGGTGTCAAAATTAACGCGATTCTTAGCCCGGTTTCGAGTGACGCCCTGAAGCAAGAGGGTGGTTTTAATGGTTTTTCAACGAGAGCAGTATTCGCGAAGCAGCTATGTCGGGGGCTAAAATCTTACTTCTGCGTACGCTCCCCGTTGCGTTCGTGTTGCGTAACAAATTGACATTGCGTACTTAAATCCGTATGAGTTGTGTCATGCTAGAAGAAGTGGGCAACGGAGGCGGGGAAACCCGGCGGCCGTTTTTCGTTTCTCTCGTGCGGAGAAAACTCACGCATGAGATCTCAGGCAAACATGACTTCGATTACCCCGGAAGAGCGGATTTCCCAGACGGCTGACTTGTTGCAGTCGCTTGAGAGGTCCATTCGCGATCTGCGGCAAGCGGCGGAAGACCTGCGCAAACAGATCGGTGCCGGGGAGGATGCAGATCTTGCTGGTTCAGCCAGGCAACTCGGGCAGTTAGAGGGGCTGATCCGAAGTTGTCAGAAAGTGGAGACAAGCTTTGTCGAACAACATCACAGACAAGCCGGAATCGCCCAAGGGGGCTATGCGCTCGACCTTGAGCGCGCTCGATTTGAAATCGGGTGCAGGTTGGCTCGCCTCCGCCGATGCTGCGGTGCGAGAGAGATTTCTGAGTGAGATCGGGGAGGGGGGGCTGTGTGCCCTCCCTTTCCTGTTTGAGTTTTGGGCGCTGCCGCATCAGTTGCCTCCCGAAGGAAATTGGCGGTCCTGGGTGATTATGGGCGGGCGCGAGGCTGGCAAAACGCGGGCCGGATCTGAATGGGTGCGGTCGATGGTTGAAGGGTCCAAGCCGTTGAATCGTGGTGAGGCGCGTCGTGTGGCGTTGGTCGGTGAGACCTTTGATCAGGTGCGCGATGTGATGATCTTTGGCGATAGCGGGATTTTGCAATGTTCGCCGCCGGATCGACGGCCTGTTTGGAAGGCATCCGAGCGCAAGTTGATCTGGCCCAACGGGGCCGAGGCGCAGGCGTTTTCGGCGCATGATCCTGAGGGATTGCGGGGGCCGCAGTTTGATGCGGCGTGGGTGGATGAGCTGGGCTGTGCGGCAATCGACAAGGGCACAAACCAGCCAAACAAGTTCCTCGACCCCAAGTCCTCGGAATCGCTGTTGCCAGCTTTTTCGAACGGATTGAGGGATGATTACATTCAGGCGCAGTATTTGACCGCGACACTAGGATACTGGAGCGATCCCGCAGTTAATCCAGTGTCACATATCTATGGCGCTCGGATGCTGGATTTGGCGAACGCGTACGTTTGGGCGTGGGATACCCGTCCGTTTCCAACATTTCCAAATCTGCAGAGCCAATGGGACGATGGAGAAAACTATGCCAGAGGGCATTGGCTGAACGGGCGGTCCGGGTCGCGGACACTTGCATCTGTAGTGACCGAAATCTGCCATGGGGCAGGGGTGACAGACATCGATGTTTCGCGGCTTCACGGCGTGGTTCGGGGCTATGTGATCGAAGATGTGACAAACGCACGGTCCGCTTTGCAACCTTTGATGCTGCGTTACGGGTTTGATGCAATTGAACGGGACGGTCAGTTGCGGTTTCAGATGCGAGACGGTTACGGTGCGGTCGCACTCAACCCTGATCATCTGGCCATCAGCAGCGATCTGGAAGGCGCGGTTGAACATCGGCGTGAGGCTGAGGCCGAGATGACTGGTCGGGTTCGCCTGCGCTTTGTGCAGTCGGATGCGGACCATGATCTTGTCGTAGAAGAGGCCGTACTCCCTCAGGACAAAACCCATTCCGTTTCGGTGAATGAAATGCCGTTGTCGATGACCCGGGCAGAGGGTCGTCAAACCGCGGAACGCTGGCTGAGTGAGGCAAGGGCCTCGCGTGATACCGTGCGCTTTGCGCTGCCGCCGTCGCAGATACATCTGGGTGCCGGGGATCTGGTGCGATTATCAGAGGTCGAAAACAGCCCGATTTACCGCATTGACCGACTGGAAACATCGGACCTGCAACTGGCCGAGGCGGTTCGGGTCGAACAAGGTGTCTACAAGGCTTCGGACCTGCGCGAAGATGCTCCGACAGTGAAACCCTATGCTGCGCCGACCCCTTTGCTGCCGGTTTTTCTGGACCTGCCGTTGTTCACTGGCGCAGAAATTCCGCATGCCCCTTATCTGGCTGTCACGGGCGATCCGTGGCCCGGCGCGGCTGCGGTCTATACCTCGTCAAGTGACGAAGCTTACGCGCTGGGCGACATAATCCAGGGCCAAGCGATTGTTGGTGTCACCGAAACCCCGCTGTATCGTGCCAGCGCAGGTGTGTGGGACGAGGGTCCGGCGTTGCGGATCAAGTTGGTGACGGGTCAGTTGGAATCCCGCCCCCGTGGTTCCGTTCTGAATGGCTTGAATCTGGCCGCTATCGGCGATGGGTCGCCGGGCAACTGGGAGGTTTTTCAGTTTTCCGATGCGGTTCTCGAAGCGCCCGGACTCTACGCCTCGTCCGGGCGTCTCAGGGGGCAGTTGGGCACTGACGCGTTGATGCCGGATGTCTGGCCGGATGGCTCAGTTTTTGTTCTTCTGAATTCTCAGATCCAGCAGACAAGTTTGTTGCGCAATGAGCGTCGGATGGCCAAACACTACCGCATCGGGCCTGTGGATCGCAGTTACGATGATCCGTCTTTCCAACATCTGATAGCGTCTTTCGATGGTAACGGATTGCGTCCTTACGCACCGGTGCACCTGAAAGTTCAATCCGGTCTGTCCGGCGATGCATTTTCATGGATCAGACGCGCGCGTCTGGACGCGGATGATTGGTCGGGGCTGGAGATACCTCTGGGCGAAGAAACCGAATCCTATCTGGTGCGCATCCGTGCAGATGGAACATTGCTGCGCGAAGATCTGATCGCGGAACCACGCTGGACCTATTCCGCAACAATAAAGGGGGCGGACGGTTTGACCGGCGCGTATGAGGTCGAAGTGGCGCAGGTGTCAGCCGTCTACGGCCCCGGTCCGTCAACCCGTCTTTTGGTGGGGCAGGCAGCCTGATGCGGCCGGTTCTGCATGGAGATGTCAGTGCCGCAGCGCGTGCTTTATTGGCAGCGCCTCAGGCAGACCGGACCCGTCTATGCGTTCGGATGATTCATGAAGCAGAACTGGCTGACAGGCATCTTGAACGCACGGGGCGACTTCATCCCGTTTACGGCAACGGCTCGCTGATGGCCGTTGCTCGAAACAGAACCCTGGCGCATGAGCCGGGGTTCGACGACTTGCAATATTGCCAATGTTTTGAGACGGTTTTGCACCATCTTTCCAAATTTTTAGTCACCCGGCAGCGCAGTTGACACATCTGATGGCGGCCAAGTCCAGCGTCAGCCGTGCATCCGGAATTCGGTCGCCGCAATCCTCGCAATACCCGTATTCCTCCTCTTCAATGCGTACCAAGGCGGCTTGAAGACGGCTTTTTTCAATATCGCGATTGGTTTGTTGCGCCTTTGCCATGGCCTGGTTTTGCAAGGCATCCATGCGACTCAGTCGGCCAACCGCTTGTTGATCCAGTTCAACGACAGCCTGCGCCTTTTGACCTGACGCTGAAAGCTGTTCCAACTCGGCCAGTCGCTCGCGAATTTTTGTTTCAAAATATGAGCTTTCGAACTCATTCATTTTTGTTGCATTGCAGATCACGGGTTTGCGTTTGGTCTTTTTACCACTAAATGGCATTCTAGGCGCAGCAAAGGATGAAAAGCCATGTTTGAAAAGCGCAGTCACGTAACACCGGTTGATCCGGTTTGGACCCGCATCACATCCGAGGCCCACGCGGCCGTAGAAAAAGAACCACTCATGGGTGGTCTTGTGCACGCCTGTATCCTGCATCACCGCAGCCTTGAACGCGCGCTTTCCTATCGGATTTCGGCCAAGCTGTGCTCGAACGAGATGTCGATGATGGTCTTGCGAGAGATTGTCGACGAAGCATATGCCGATGATCCACATCTGATCGAAGCGGCGCGGGCCGATCTGATGGCCGTTTACGAGCGTGACCCCGCATGTCACCGCCTGTTGCAGCCGATCCTTTACTTCAAAGGGTATCAGGCGATGCAGGCCTATCGGGTTGCGCATTGGCTGTGGACAAAGGGTCGCTATGATCTGGCCTATTTTTTCCAGATGCGCTCGTCCGAGATTTTCGGGATCGATATTCACCCGGCTGCAAAGATCGGTAAGGGCATCATGATTGACCATGCCCATTCCATCGTTATTGGAGAAACAGCGGTTGTCGGCGATAACGTTTCAATGTTGCATTCGGTAACGCTGGGCGGAACCGGCAAGGAAGAGGAACAGCGCCACCCCAAGATCGGCAACGGGGTTCTGATTGGGGCCGGAGCGAAAGTTCTGGGCAATATCGAAGTTGGCCATTGCAGCCGTATCGCTGCGGGTTCAGTGGTTCTGCAACCTGTACCGGCTTGCAAAACAGTTGCCGGTATTCCAGCGAAGATCGTGGGCGAGGCGGGATGCGATCAGCCTGCGATCTCGATGGACCACATGCTGGGCAAAGACCAGTAGGTAAAAATCACTTCAAGCGGTTGGTGCGTTTCTCCAGCCGCTTGCGCTTGCGTTCCTCTCGTCTCTGCTGACGCAGTTCTTTGCGCCGTTTTTGTTCAGCTTTCTGTTCGGCAATCGCCTCAGGGTCGTTGTTTTTGAATTTCGAGTGCTCGCCCGGATAACTGTTCGGTTTCGCAGAGACCTCGCTTGGTGTCGTCCCAGCCAAAAGGACCAAAACTACCAGGCTTTTTACAAGGTTCTTGCGGACCACAGAGCACCCTCCTTCTGACTTAATCTTGTAGAAGAAGGTGGGAGGTCAATGCGCTTTAGGCAATTGATACGCCAATCACACGGGTTCAATTCAGCGCCAAATGATCAGATGACCCCCGCCCAACACGAGCTTGGGCGAGGGTATGTTTCAGTGCCTCAGGCCAGCATGACCATCGGATTTTCCAGATTGTCGACAATGGCCTTGAGCAGTTCTGCCCCCAGCGCTCCGTCGATGACGCGGTGATCCACGGACATTGTGACAGACATAACGGTTGCCACGGTCAGCTCGCCATCATCTCCGACAACAGGCTTTTTCACACCGGTCCCTACAGCCAGAATTCCGGCATGTGGCGGGTTTACGATTGCATCGAAGTTGTCGATGCCAAACATACCCAGATTTGAGACGGCAAAGGTGCCGCCCTGATACTCATGCGGTGCCAGCTTGCGTTCGCGGGCGCGGGCTGCAAGGTCTTTCATCTCGGTCGACAGGGCGGACAAGGACTTCGTGTCAGCATCTTGCAGAACCGGGGTGAACAGGCCGCCCTCAATCGCAACAGCAACGGCGACGTCCGAAGGCTTCAGTTGCAGCACGCGGTCACCCGCCCAGACTGCGTTACAGGCCGGAACCTGTTGCAGTGCGTTTGCGACAGCTTTGATGATGAAATCGTTGACGCTCAGCTTGACGCCACGGCCTTCCAACTGCTTGTTCAACTGGCTGCGGAACTTGAGCAACGCGTCCAGCTTGATGTCACGACGCAGATAGAAATGCGGGATGGTCTGTTTGGCTTCGGACAGGCGCGCGGCGATGGTTTTGCGCATACCGTCCAGCTGGATTTCCTCGTACTCGCGCCCTTCATACATCCGAGCGACCATGTCTGCCGACGGCCCGGTTGGTGCCGCAGGCGCAGATGGAGCAGCGGTAGCAGGCGCTGGAGCAGCTGCAGCCGGTGCGGCTGTGGCGCTTTCCACATCCGCCTTGACGATGCGACCATGCGGGCCAGAGCCGGCGATCTGCGATAGATCAAGACCTTTTTGCGCCGCAATGCGACGGGCCAGTGGTGAGGCGAAAACACGACCGCCATCAGCCTTGACCGGAGCAGCCGGGGCAGGGGCAGAGGCTGGCGTCTCGGACGCCGCTGGCGCTGCAGTTTCTGCTGCGGGCGCAGCCGCAGGCGCGGCGGCAGGCGTCGCACCAATGTCATCTGCGCTTTCGCCGTCTTCCAGCAGAACAGCAATGGCGGTGTTGACCTTAACGCCTTCGGTTCCCTCGGCGATCAGGATCTTACCGATGGTGCCTTCATCAACGGCTTCGAACTCCATCGTGGCCTTGTCGGTTTCGATCTCGGCCAGCAGGTCGCCAGAGGAAACAGTGTCGCCTTCCTTGACCAGCCATTTGGCAAGCGTGCCTTCCTCCATGGTGGGTGAAAGGGCGGGCATCAGAATTTCGGTGGGCATCTGTCTGTCGCTCCTTACCGGTAGGTCACTTGTTTGACGGCGGCGATCACCTCATCGGTGGTGATCAGGGCCAGCTTTTCGAGGTTCGCGGCGTAGGGCATCGGTACATCTTTGCCGGTGCAGTTGATGACCGGGGCGTCGAGATAGTCGAACGCTTCCTGCATCACGACCGAGCTGATGTAGCTGCCGACCGAGCCTTGCGGCCAACCTTCTTCCACAGTCACCAGACGGTTCGTCTTCATCACCGAGTTGATGATTGCGCCAGTGTCCATCGGGCGGATTGTGCGCAGGTCGATAACTTCGGCACTGATGCCTTCTTCCGCCAGTTTGTCGGCGGCTTCGAGTGCGTATTGCATGCCAATGCCGAAGCTAACGATGGTCACATCCGAACCTTCACGCCAAATACGCGCCTTGCCCAGCGGGATGGTCAGGTCATCCACCTGCGGCACGTCGAAAGAACGCCCGTAGAGGATTTCGTTTTCCAGGAAGACAACCGGGTTGGGGTCGCGGATCGCCGATTTCAGCAGACCTTTAGCATCGGCTGCCGAGTAGGGCATCACCACCTTCAGGCCGGGTATCTGCATGTACCACGCTGCATAGTCCTGAGAGTGCTGCGCAGCCACTCGGGCGGCGGCACCGTTAGGACCGCGGAACACGATGGGGCAGCCCATCTGACCGCCTGACATGTAAAGCGTCTTGGCAGCAGAGTTGATGATCTGGTCAATCGCCTGCATGGCGAAGTTGAAGGTCATGAACTCGACAATCGGTTTCAGACCTCCAAAGGCTGAACCAACGGCGATGCCTGCAAAACCGTGTTCGGTGATCGGCGTATCGATCACGCGCTTGGGTCCAAACTCGTCCAGCAGACCTTGGCTGATTTTATACGCGCCCTGATATTCGGCGACTTCTTCACCCATCAGGTAGACGTCTTCGTCACCACGCATTTCCTCGGCCATCGCGTCACGCAGCGCTTCACGGACGGTTTCGGACTTCATCTCTGCATCTGCGGGCCAATCGGGCGACAGGTCAACGACCGGAGCAGCGGGGGCAGCGGCAGAAGCGGGGGCCTCAACCGCCGCAGGGGCGGCCTCGGTCACCGCTGCGGCTGCGGGGGCAGCCGCTGGCAGGGCAGAGGCGTCTTCGCCTTCTTCCACCAGAACCGCGATAGGGGTGTTCACCTTGACCCCTTCGGTACCTTCAGCGATCAGGATCTTGCCAATGATGCCTTCATCAACGGCTTCAAATTCCATCGTCGCCTTGTCGGTTTCGATCTCGGCCATGATATCGCCAGAGCTTACAGTGTCGCCTTCCTTGACCAGCCATTTGGCCAGGGTGCCCTCTTCCATTGTGGGCGAAAGGGCGGGCATGAGAATTTCGGTTGCCATGTCTTATTCGTCCTCTCAGGCGTAAATGTCAGTCCAGAGCTCTTCGACGGAAGGCTCGGGGCTTTCTTTCGAGAATTCGGCGGCTTGATTGACGACCTCTTTGATTTCTTTATCGATCGCCTTCAGATCATCCTCGGTTGCGTGTTTGCCGGTCAGCAGCAGCTCGCGCACATGTTCGATCGGATCGCTTTGTTCGCGGACCTTCTGAACTTCTTCGCGGGTGCGGTACTTGGCCGGGTCAGACATCGAGTGGCCGCGATACCGGTAGGTTTTAACCTCAAGGATGTAAGGGCCTTTGCCCGCACGGCAGTGGGCCACGGCTTTCTCACCTGCGGCCTTAACCGCCAACACATCCATACCGTTGACGATCTCGCCGGGAATGCCAAACGCCTCGCCGCGCACGTAGATGTCTGGCGACGATGTTGATCGCGCCTGCGCTGTACCCATAGCGTATTGGTTGTTTTCGATCACAAAGACCACTGGCAGATCCCAGAGAGCAGCCATGTTGAACGTCTCATAGACCTGACCTTGGTTGGCCGCGCCATCACCGAAATAGGTGAATGTCACGCCACCGTTCTCTTTATATTTGTCAGCAAAGGCCAGACCTGCGCCCAGCGGAACCTGTGCACCAACGATGCCGTGACCGCCATAGAAATGCTTCTCTTTCGAGAACATGTGCATCGAGCCGCCCTTGCCTTTGGAAAGGCCGCCTTCGCGCCCGGTCAGTTCGGCCATAACGCCGCCCGGATCCATACCGCAGGCCAGCATATGGCCGTGATCGCGATACGAGGTGATGCGTTTGTCACCTTCCTGTGCGGCGGCTTCGAGGCCGACAACAACCGCTTCCTGTCCGATGTAAAGGTGGCAGAAGCCGCCAATCAGACCCATACCGTAAAGTTGACCGGCCTTTTCCTCGAATCGGCGGATCAGCAGCATCTCGCGGTAGTAGGTTTTGAGCTCTTCCGCAGAAACATTTGGTTTCTTTGTGGTTTTTCGCGCAGCCATTGTGGCGATCTCCCCCTTTCGGACAGATAGTTTAGCGTTAAACTATCTTCTAAAGCATTTCGGGCGATCTGGCGAGTGTTAATGTGACGCAGCGTCGGTTTACGCTAAGCTGCGCTTATCAAAGCAAAATGAATTGTTGGTAGAGAAGGGCTGCTCGACGAAAAAACCAAGTCCGCTTAGCGAATGACGATCTCGTCCGCGCGGATCATACCCAGAACCGAGCGTGCCTGCTGGTCCAGAAGGTCCAGGTCAAGATAAGTGTCAGATAACCGTAGCGTCAGGTTCTCCATCTCGGCGATCTCGGTATTCAGCTTCGCCAAATCGCGCGACAGAGCGTCCCGTTCCGCTGCAATCTCGACCCGCCGGAACAGGCCATAATCTCCTTGTACGGCGGCAAAGGTGAAATAGACACCCAGCATGAAAGCCACCGAGAAGAAAGCAACTGCGCCCAAACCGGGCCGATGGGAACGGGACACTCTGTTTACCGCCGTATGAAAACTTGCCTCAATAACGGGTCCTTTTCGAACCTCTTTCAGCACTATGTCACAGGTGATTCGGCTTGTGAATCCCCTGATTCCCAAAAATCAGGGGATGAGTCAGAATGTCTCGCAAGGTAAGCGAAAGCGCGCCGCGACAGGACTACTGTTCCAATGCGGCTACACCGGGCAGAGTCTTACCCTCCATCCATTCCAAGAACGCGCCGCCCGCAGTGGAGATGTACGAGAAATCATGCGCCGCGCCCGATGCGTTCAATGCGGCAACGGTATCGCCGCCACCGGCAACTGAGACCAACTGGCCCGAACGGGTCAAAGCCGCCGCTTTCAATGCGGCCGCATTGGTCGCTGCATCAAAGGGTTCCAATTCGAACGCGCCAAGCGGGCCGTTCCAGATCAGCGTTTTGCTTTTTGCAAAGATCTCGGTGATCGCGGCGACGCTTTCAGGACCTGCATCCAGGATCATGCTGTCTTCGGGGCATTGATTTGCGGGCAGGACCTGATGCGGAGCATGGGCTTCGAATTTGTCTGCAACCACAATATCCGTGGGCAGAACAATGATGCAGCCTGAGCTTTCGGCTTTGGTCAGGATTTCGGCAGCGGTATCCTTCATGTTCCGCTCAGCCAGCGATTTGCCGACGTTCAGACCTTTTGAGACCAGAAAGGTATTGGCCATGCCACCGCCAATGACAAGATAGTCCACCTTGTCGATCAGATTGCCCAACAACTCCAGTTTGGTGGATACTTTTGCACCGCCTACGACAGCAGTTACGGGCCGTTTAGGGGCACC
Source organism: Ruegeria sp. HKCCD4315 (assembly GCF_013112245.1). Classification (NCBI taxonomy): domain Bacteria; kingdom Pseudomonadati; phylum Pseudomonadota; class Alphaproteobacteria; order Rhodobacterales; family Roseobacteraceae; genus Ruegeria; species Ruegeria sp. HKCCD4315. The sequence continues at coordinate 1,230,518 of NZ_WVRN01000001.1, forward strand.
CAGTGCGCCTTGCAGCGCTTGCAATTCGGCTTGCATCAGGCGACCTGCACATGCGGGCAGAAGGCGCGCCAAAGCCTCGGTCGAACTGTGGGCGCGGTGCGCGGCTGAAAACGCATCGTTGCAATAAACGTCCCCCAGCTTGGCCATGCCTGCGGCCAGATCAGCGTCGTTCTTGGTCTCGGCTGCGTGAAAGCGCGTGTTTTCCAGCAGCAATACCTGACCCGGTTGCAACGCATCGGCGGCCAGTTCAGCCTCGGTGCCCACGCAATCGGCTGCAAACAGGACAGGGGCGCCAAAGGTGCTTTCCAGTGTCGGCACCAGTTGCTTGAGTGACAAGTTTTCGCGTCGCTCGCCACCCGGGCGACCGAAATGGGCCAGTAGGATCGGCTTACCACCGGCGGCCAGAATATCGCGCACTGTCGGTGCGATCCGCTGGATACGGGTGGCGTCGGTCACAACACCGTCAACGACAGGGACATTGATGTCCACGCGCACCAGCACGCGTTTGCCGTTCAGATCCATATCGTCCAGTGTTTTCCAGCCCATCGTGCAATCCTTCCCAGTGGCAACCGATTTAGGCGGTTCTTTTCCTGCATTTTGCCCTCAGGTCAATGCGTCACTTGGCATTCACGCGCTTGGCGCATAGGTATTTGCGCAAGACAAACGACAGGAGGGCCACATGGCCGAGATCAAAGATCCCGAAAACACAATCATCATCGAGCTGAAAGGCGGTAACGTCGTCATCGAGCTGTTGCCCGACGTGGCCCCCCAGCACAGCGCGCGGATGAAGGAACTGGCCCGTGGCGGAGAATATGACAACGTAGCCTTTCACCGTGTGATCGACGGTTTCATGGCGCAAACCGGCGACGTTCAGCACGGCGATATGGAAGACGGCTTCAACCTGCGCATGGCGGGCACCGGTGGGTCGTCACTGCCGAACGTTCCTGCCGAGTTCTCCAAACTGCCCCATGATCGCGGCACGCTGGGCGCGGCACGGTCGCAAAACCCGGATTCGGCCAACTCTCAGTTCTTCATCAACTTCAAGGACAACCACTTCCTGAACGGTCAATACACCGTTTATGGCCGCGTGATCGATGGCATGGAGCATGTGGATGCCATCGTTCGGGGCGAGCCGCCAGCGAACCCGGATCGCATGATCAGCGTCAAAGTGGCCGCCGATGTATAAGCTGGCTGCGGTTTTTGCACTGGTGACCAGCCCGGCACTGGCCAGCGGTCTGCAGATTGAGGTCGAAGGGGAAGGGGCCAATGGCACCATCTCGATCGACTTGTTCGAGGACGTCGCTCCCAAGCATGTGGAACAGATCACTGCGCTGGCCACCGACGGTCAGTATGATGGCGTCGTGTTTCACCGCGTGATTGACGGCTTCATGGCACAAACCGGCGACGTGCAATACGGCAATTCCGGTGCGGACGGGTTTGACATGCGTTACGCTGGACGCGGCGGATCCGACCGTCCTGATTTGCCGGCCGAATTCTCCGAGGTCACCTTTGACCGGGGCGTGGTCGGCATGGCGCGTTCGAACGATCCGGATTCGGCCAATTCGCAGTTTTTCATCATGTTCGAACCCGGCCCGTTCCTGGACGGGCAGTACACTGTGGTCGGTCAGGTGACCGATGGCATGAACGTGGTGGATGCGATCAAACGCGGGCATTCCCAGACCGGAGCGGTCACGGGCCAGCCCGACGTGATGAAAAAAGTCACCGTCACTGAATAAGCAGTGAAAGCCCGGCGCGGCCCAAAGCGCCGGGTTTTTCTATGGTTTATTGATCGATAAAGTCGCGGATAGCTTGCGTATAGGCATCCGGCTTCTGAAACGAAGCAAAGTGACTGACATCTTTCAGAACAAGCAAGTCTGCCCCCGGAATAGCCTCGGAAATTGCCTGCGAATGTGCCATTAGGATAGCTTCGTCATGCGCGCTTTGAACGACCAGTGTCGGGACAGTGATCGACGACAGCGCCTCCAAACCACCGGGTTTTTCGGTGCTCCACATAGCAGCAACCCCGCCCAGGAACGCTTCGAATCCATCTGGCGTGGGGGACATTGCTGCATAATCTTCGGCCATCATGCCGACATAGGCGCCAAACACTTCGTTGGTTTCTACTGACGGATCGATGCCATCCAGCGTCACATTACCCGCATGAGCAAAATGACTGGCCAACCGTTCCGGGTTGGTGCTCGAAATCGAATAGCCGATGTTGGCCCCGTCGGACCAGCCAACCAGATGCACTTGATCGATCTCCAGATGATCCAACAAAGCCAGGTAATCCTGCGACAGCAATCCGTAGGAATATGTGCTGCCATCATTGGTTGATCGCCCGTGCCCGCGAGTGTCGGCAACGATCACGGTGTGATCTGCGGCAAGATCCGCAACCTGCGCTGCCCAGATGTCACCATGCGCCAAGCCACCATGGATCATTAAGATCGGTGTGCCCTCTCCGTCTCCATAGGTGGCGTAGTACATATTGATCCCATTGATTTCAGCAGTTCCGGACGTGTTGGCTGGGGGCATCTCTGGGGCTGCTGGGATGCTCAGCCGCGGGTCGGCAGCCCAACTGGCGGTGGCCAGGCATCCCAGTACAAATGTAGTCGCTGTAATCTTCATAATATCCTCCCGTTGATCCCGAGCCTTGGTTCAGCCGGGCGTTACGGAAGGATACGCTTGTTTTTTACTGACAGGGAAAAAACCGAGTCAGTTCACGTTAGTCTTCAGATGAAGTCACTTTCCAGATCAACGCACCGACCGCGCCGCCGATCAGGGGTGCCACCCAGAACATCCAAAGCTGTGCCAGCGCGGGGCCGTCTGCGAACAGGGCGACTCCGGTGGACCGGGCGGGATTGACCGATGTGTTGCTGACCGGAATTGACACCAGATGGATCAGTGTCAGTGCCAGGCCAATGGCAATCGGTGCGAAACCAGCCGGTGCCTTATCTGAAGTTGCGCCCAGAATGATGAAGATGAAAAAGGCCGTCATCACAATTTCGATCACCAGAACGGACATCATCGAATAGCCTTGCGGGGACGCGTCTCCGTATCCGTTTGATGCGAACCCTCCGACCCCTTCGAAACCGGGTGCTCCGCTAACGATCAGGTACAACACAATGGCGGCTGCAATCGCTCCGACAACCTGAGCGACCCAATAGGGCAGCAGATCTTTGGCTGGAAACCTTCCGCCAATCATCAGCCCCAAGCTGACCGCCGGGTTGAAGTGACCGCCAGATATCGGACCAACCGTGTAGGCCATTGTCAGAACCGTCAGGCCGAAGGCGAAGGACACGCCAAGCCATCCGATGCCGACATCTGCAACTCCTGCGGCCAAAACGGCACTGCCGCAGCCTCCGAGAACCAGCCAAAAGGTACCGAAGAACTCGGCAAGTAATTTTGACGACATGAAATTTCCTCCACAATGCGATGAGGTTAACTGTAATTCAAAAATTAACTTTTGTTAAATTGAGGCGAACGGGGAATTTCCCGGATGCCCTCTCACCCCAGGCGACAACCGACTAATGCCATTGTGCAGGATCCAGGTGAAAAAGTTTCGACAGCTGTTTGTAGACCTCTGGGTCAGAGTTGCGGAGTGCCTTTGGTCGCTCAAAGAACACTTCAACTGAAACGGCGAAAAACTCTTCGTGCCCTTCCGCGCCGTAGGGGTCAATTACGGTTGGGCGTCCCATTTCAACGGCCTGTACATGGGCGTCATAAGCCGTCAGAAACGCGGCCTCCCACTCCGAAAAGCTCTGGTTGGCGCTGAGAACGGGCACACCATTGGCCGACCCTGTCAGATCGTCGATCTGATGTGCGAATTCGTGAAAGACAACGTTTTGTCCGTCATGATCGTTCATCGCACCACGTTGGCTGTGCGCCCAGGACAGGATCACCGGGCCGCGATTCCAGCTTTCGCCAGTTCGCACGATTTCTTTTTCGGTGACGACATAACCGCTGTGTCGGCTCTGTCTGGATTTGAAAGCACTGGGATAGATTAGGATGGTGGTGAGGTTGTCATACCAAAGCTCAGTATTCACAACCAACAGACAGGCTTGCGCGGCGATGGACATCTGCATGTCTTCTGTGACATCCAGACCGTCGCAACCTATAAACTCGACCTGATCGAGAAACAGGTTGATTTTGCCTTCCAGCTTTGCGCGCAGGTCTTGCGGCACTTTCTGCAGGATCGGGACCTGAGCGTCGATAAGCCGTCGTTGCTGATCGCTCAGCGGCGCGGCCAGCAGGGCCCGGCGGGCCTGTTGCTTTGACCAAAAGTAATACGCCACACCACCAGCGATCAGGGCGACAAGTAACAAAAAAACCAACATGGTCCGACCCTAACGCGATGTCAGCGGGATCAAAACCAGTTTCACAGGCAAGCAGTTGTTATAAAAAAAGACGCCGCAGGTGTTTCTGCGGCGTCTCGGGTCTGACCTGAAAGGTCGAATTATTGTTTGACGTCAGCCGCCGGGTTCGACCCCCCCTTGGCGCTGCGGCCAGGGTTCAGCGGATCGTCCTGACGCTGCACCGAACCTTCGAAATGCGCACCGCTTTCGATGGCGATGGTCTTGTGGATGATGTCGCCTTCGACACGCGCGGTCGAGGTCAGGCGCACCTTCAGGCCACGTACCCGGCCAACGATGCGGCCGTTGATCACGACGTCATCGGCGGTGACTTCACCTTTGATGGTTGCAGATTCACCAATGGTCAGAAGATGAGCACGGATGTCGCCTTCGACAGTGCCTTCCACCTGAATGTCACCGGAGGTCTTGATGTTGCCGGTGATGTGCAGATCCGAGGACAGAACCGACGCAGGCGGCTTTGGCTTGGGCGCAGTGGCAGGTTTCGACTCGGTTGGAGCAGGGGCCGCTGGGGTCGCCGGAGCGGCAGGTTTGGCCGCCTCAGGTGCCTTGGATGCGGGCTCGTTGATTTTGCTTTTAGAAAACATTTCTCGCAGCCTTGATGTAAGTCATTGGGTTCACGGGCTTTCCGTTCACGCGCACCTCATAGTGCAAATGCGTGCCGGTGGACCGTCCGGTGCTACCCATATCAGCAATATGATCCCCGCGCGAGACCCTTTGACCAACCTTGACGTTGATCTTGGTGTTATGAGCGTAAAGTGTCTCAATTCCAAACGCGTGCTTGATTTTCACAAGCCGTCCGAAACCCGACTGCCAACCTGCGTGGGTGACCACACCGTCTGCTGTCGCGAAGATATCAGTGCCGTGCGCACCAGCGAAATCCGCACCGTTATGCATCCGACGACCTCCGGTTTTGGGGTCGCGGCGTGTGCCAAATCCGCTGGTGAAACGCACTGCACTGTTGACCGGGCTGGCGAAGGGGGCCTTTTCCGCAGCAATCCGGTACAGGTTCAACTGATCCATCTGTTGAAGCAAAATGTTCGCGCGGGCCTCGTCGGCAGACAGCTCGTCCTCCTCGCCACGCGTGCTAAGGGATAAAGGGGTCAGCGGACCGCCCATACCGCTATATCCGCGCCGGACCTCTTCGATGATACGATCGGTGGGCATCCCCGCCTGGCGGAACATCTTGTCCAGCGGTTCGACCGAGATCACCATGGCGTCTTCCAACTGGCGGAAGATCGCGTCGCTGCGCTCTTGCATCAGACGAATTTCCAGTTCCAGTTCGTCCCTCTGAACCAATGCATCTTGCGCGTCCGAAGCGATCTGGTCGCGTTCTTCGGCAGTGCGTGCCAACGCATCCGTCATGAAGGCCATCTGCACCGGGGCGGTAGAGGCCGTCATATACATGTCGGTGTCACTGGTTTCCTGCTTCAGGGTCGCCAGCTCAGTCCGTGCCTCTTCCCGTTGCTTCATGGTGCTGCGCAGGGTGGTTTGGATGACCTCGATGCCGGTCTCAAGCTCGCGGCGGCGGTTTTCCGACGCCAGCAGCTCGGACTGCATAGCGGAAATCTGCTCAAGCGCTGCATTAAATCGGTCTTGGGCCGCAAGGGCCTCTTGCGCGCGGGCGTCCCGTTCTGCGGACAGGATGTTCAGGCGTTCCTGATAGGTCGCCTGATCGCGTTTGGCTTGTTCTCTGAAGTTGCCAGACCCGATGCTGTCCATCAGCAGAATGGCCGTCGCGACCGCTGTCCAGCCGACCATGACAGCAACGCCAGCCACCGCAATCACCTGCGTTTCCGAGCTAAGCCGGATAAAGCGTGTGTCCTTGTCAGATTTCAGAAAAACCCGGCGTTCCGGGAAATGCCGCTCCAGCAGCGAATGTAACTTTATTGTCAGACGTGTTCGCACGCGTCTTACCTCTCATCCCCAAGATCGGGACCGGTCGTGGTGCAATAGCCGTCCCTTGGGCCGATTGCATAAACGGCTCGTCGTGAACGGGCAAGTTTGTTGACCAATCTGCGTCAAACGGCGCAAAAATCCCCCTGAGATCGGCGAGAACTTGCCGAAAATAACGAAGAAGTGTCAGTTTGTGACTTCTCCGGGCGCAGGCAGATCCTCGGTCAGGGGCCAATAGAAATCGGGTGGCAAGCCAGCTTCAGCGCGCTTTTCCTCGTTAAAGGGTGGTTTCAATACGCCGTGAAAATAGCGTCGGACCAGCGCGTGAAACACATCCTTTGGGTCGGCATTTTCGCGACCGCACAGGAAATGAAACCATTTCGAGCCATAAGCAACATGGCCGACTTCTTCGGCATAGATCACCTCAAGAGCCGCAATGGCTTGGTCCAACGTGGCCTTGCGAAAGATCTCGATCATGCCGGGGGTGACATCCAGACCGCGTGCCTCAAGCACCATGGGAACAACGGCCAGCCGCCCCATCAGATCTTCGGCAGTGTCCTCGGCAGCGCGCCACATGCCTGCATGGGCGGGCAGGGCGCCGTAATGGCTGCCCATGCTTTCCAGGCAATCGCAAACCATCTCGAAATGGCGCGATTCTTCTTCGGCGCATTTCACCCAGTCGTCGTAGAACCCGATGGGCATGGAAACGTGACCGAACCTGGCAATGATGTCCCAGTGCAGATCGACGGCGTTCAATTCGATATGGGCCACGGCGTGCAACAGCGCGATACGCCCGGCCTCGGTCCCGGGTTTCCGCTTTGGCACTTCGCGGGGCGACAAAAGCTCGGGCTTGTCTGGGCGGGCGGGGTTCAAGGGGGGTGTTGCCGTGCCAATCTCGATTGGGTCAGTTTCGCCCTTGCGAGCAGCAAACCAAGCGGCGGCGTGCGCTTTGGACAGGGCGGTCTTGGCCCGCCCGTCCGCTGTTGTCAGAACCTCTGTCGCCATCTGTGTCAGTGTCTTGGTCACGGGGTCGCTCCGCCTCGGTCGTGTCGAGGCGGGTCTTAAACCGGATGGCATGACAGGTCGAGGGGGGGCTTACAGCGCCTTCACCGCCTCAAGCACCTCGTCCACATGACCGGGCACTTTGACTTTGCGCCAGACCTTGGCAATGCGACCTTCAGCATCAATTACAAAGGTCGAACGTTCGATGCCCATCGACTTGCGCCCATACATGTTCTTTTCCACCCAGACGCCATAGTCCTCGCAAACGGTCGAGTTTTCATCCGACAGAAGCGGCGTGGTCAGCCCATGCTTGGCCACGAACTTCTCATGCTTTGCGACGCTGTCGCGTGAGATGCCGAAAACGTGAGCACCCGCATCCGCAAAGGCCTGAAGCTGTTCTGAAAAACCGATGGATTCCTTCGTGCAGCCCGGCGTATCATCACGGGGATAGAAGAACAAAACCACGGTGCCACCGCGCAACGCCGAAAGCGTCACCTCGCCACCGCCGTCGCGCGGCAAAGTGAAGTCGGGGGCCATGTCAGAAATATCGGGCATTGGAAACTCCGCTAAAGGTTTTTAAAGGCTGCCTGATATCATAGGGCGACACGTGCGGGTTGGAAGGCGTGAATAGCAAATTGAAGCAACGCGAGGACGACGAAGGGGAGGCACCGAACAAACCGGTACGCCGCCGGTCGCGTCGTCGCGCTGCCGGGATTTGGGCCATGCGCGGGGCGATCATGCTGGTGCTGCTGGCGATGTTCACCGGTTTCATGATTGTGGGCCAAAGGATGCACGCGCCCGCCTGGCTCAGGGACAGGGTCGAGACGCGGTTGGAACAGGCTCTGGGCGGGCTGCAAATCCGGTTTGGTGACGTCAGTTTTATCATCCATGAGGGCTGGCGGCCCCGGCTGCGCCTGACCGATGTGTCCATCAGCGACGCGGCGGGCCAACAGATTGCACAGGTCTCGGATATGCGCGCCAGCCTTGCTATGCGGCCTTTGCTGCGTGGGCATGTCCGCCCGAAACGCATTATCCTGAGCGGTGCGCAGATCGCGCTGACCCGCGACACGGATGGGGCTTTGATCCTGACCGTCGGATCAGGCAGCGCACCGGTGCAAGAGGCACCGAATCTGGCGGAGTTGATCGAGGCGTCTGATCAGGTGTTCCTGTCTCCGGCACTGTCTGCACTGACTTCGGTCGAACTTGATGCAATCACGCTGGATTACCTGGATTTGCGGCAGGGGCGGTCCTGGGTGCTGGATGGCGGGCATATTCAGGCAAACCGCAGCGATAATGAGGTGCGACTGGCCACCGGGTTCTCGGTTCTGGCCGGGCGGGACTACGTCAGCGCGATCGAGGCCAACTATTCCAGTACGCTTGGCAGTCCAGCTGCGCAGTTTGGCATCTCGGTCTCGGACCTGCCCGCAGAAGACATCGCCGGCCAAAGCCCCGTGCTTGCGTGGTTGCAGGTTCTGAGGGCCCCAATCTCGGGGGCTTTGCGGGGCAGTATCGACGAAAGCGGTGCTATCGGGACAGGTTTTGCAACTCTCAACCTTGGTGCGGGGGCCGTGCAACCCAATCCCGAAACACGTCCGGTGCCGTTTGAATCTGCCCGCACCTATTTCACTTATGATCCGAAATCCCAGGCGCTGAACTTCAACGAGGTTTCGGTGGTTTCTGCCTGGGGTAAAGTACAGGCGGACGGCACGGCATTTCTGCAGGGCGTGGAAGAGGGCGTTCTGGACAGCCTGACCGCGCAGATGCGTTTGTCCGGCATCAACGTGAACCCCGCCAATCTGTTTCCCGAACCAATCCAACTGTCGCGCGCCAGCGTGGATTTCAAAATGGTCTTGGACCCGTTCGAGTTGCAGCTAGGGCAGGTTACCATCGAAGACCCGGGGCACATCATACGCGCGTTTGGGGTGCTGAGCGGTCGTCCTGACGGTTGGGCGGTCAAGCTGGATGCCCATCTGGATCAGATGACCTCGGACAAGGTGCTCAGTTACTGGCCTGAGCGCTTGGCGCCCAAGCCGCGTGAGTGGGTCACCGATAATCTGTACGAAGGGGTTCTGTCGGATATGGACTTTGCCCTTCGGCTTGAACCTGGATCGAAACCCGATCTGTATTTGGATTTCGGATTCGAGAAGGCCAAAATCCAGTTCGTTAAAACGCTGCCGCCAATCGAAAACGCGCAGGGTCAGGCAAGTCTGCTCAATCAGCGCTTTACCGTTACCGCACAGCAGGGGGTGGTGATTGCCGATGAAGGTGGTGCCGTGGATGCTTCGGGCACGTCGTTCATCATACCTGATACGGATATCAAGAAATCAGCCCCTGCAATCGCGCGTATCCAAGCCAAAGGCAGTGTGACGGCGGCCTTGTCGCTGTTGGATCGTCCGCCTCTTGAATTGTTGACTAAGGCCGGGCTGCCTGTCGACCTTGCCGACGGAACGGCATCTTTGGCTGGTACGTTATCGTTGCCGCTGAAAAAGGGGCTCAAGTTTCAGGACACCGAGTTTCACTTCGACGGCCATCTGGCCAACCTGTTGAGCGATCGTCTGGTACCCGGATTTACTGTCAGCGCCGCTTTGCTGGATCTGTCCGGAAACCAGTCCGGTGTTCAGATCAAAGGGCAGGGACAATTCGGAGATGTCCCGCTTGAGGCGCTTTGGCAGCAGCCGATTGATGGAAAAACCGCACAGCGCAGTACATTGACAGGCCAGATCGAATTGTCGCCACGCCTAATGGATGAAATCGGCGCAGGGCTTCCGCCGGGGATGTTGACCGGGTCCGGGATTGCGGACATCTCCTTGGGGCTTGGCGCGGACGAGCCACCGAAGCTGTCCGTTTCGTCGGACTTGCAGGGCGTTGCGCTTGCGATCCCGGAACTTGGTTGGCGCAAAGCGACGTCCGCTTCGGGATCTCTGACCGCCGAAGCAACCTTGGGTAAACAGCTGAAAGTGGACAGCCTGCGCATTGAGGGCGCTGGCCTGCGGACCAGCGCCTCCATCACGTTTCGGGACAACGGCGATTTTGATCGCATCCAATTCAGCTCATTCGATATTGGTAATTGGTTGGCGGTTCCCGCCGAGATGATCGGACGTGGTGATACCGTCCCGGACATACGCGTGCTGGGCGGTGTGCTGGATATGGGAAAAGCGACGTTTGGCGAAAGCAGCGGTGGTGGCGGGGCTGGTCCCAAGCTGGATGTTGCACTGGACCGCCTGCAAATCACCGAAGCTGTGGCGCTGACGGGTTTTCGGGGCTCATTTCAAACAACCGGGGGGGTGAACGGGGGATTTACGGCGCAGGTCAATGGTGGGGCAGCGGTTTCAGGGCAGGTGACCCCACGTGGAAACCGCAGCGCTGTGACGCTGACATCGAAAGACGCGGGGGCCGTGCTGCGTTCTGCCGGGGTGCTGACCCAAGCACGTGGCGGAGATATGAACCTGAACCTCGAGCCGGTCACAGCGCCCGGCAACTACGACGTTATTCTGAGGATTGTGAACACACGCATCACCGATGCTCCTGCCATGGCGGCATTGCTGAACGCGATCAGCCTTGTTGGCCTGCTGGACGAGATGGCTGGACAGGGCATCTTTTTCTCGGCCATAGACAGCCGCATGAGGGTCACGCCCACCGAGATCAAAGTGCTCAGCGGCAGTGCAGTCGGACCATCCATGGGCCTGTCCTTCGATGGCACCATCGACACAGTGAACGAGATGCTAAACCTGCGCGGGGCCATTTCGCCGATCTATTTGCTGAATGCCGTCGGCAGCGTCTTTACCCGCAAGGGAGAGGGGGTGTTTGGTTTTAACTATACCCTCAAAGGACCGCTCGCGTCGCCGAAAGTGTCGGTCAACCCCTTGTCTGGCCTTGCTCCGCTGTTTCTGCGCGACCTGCTGCGCCAGCCCGCCCCAAAGGTGTCAGACGGCCCCAATGCGGTTCCCCTGAAACCAGACGAGCCGAAACCCACCTTTGGCTCGCGTCCCAGCGACCGCTGAGAGCATATGGCCGAATCCCTTTCGGGGATGTATGGCGCGCGCATGAAACTCAGCGATTTTGATTTCCATCTGCCCGAAGACCTGATTGCCACGCGACCTGCCAGTCCGCGCTCGTCTGCGCGTTTGCTGGTGGCACAGGGCGATGTGACGACGGACAGCCATGTGTTCGACCTGCCGGATTTTCTGCAACCAGGCGATCGGCTGGTTCTGAATGACACGCGCGTTATCCCGGCACGGCTGAACGGGCGCCGTCATCGGGACAGTGCGCAAGGCCCGGTCTCGGCAGGGATTGAGGCCACATTGCTGGACCCTCAGGCCGATGGCACATGGTCGGCACTGATCAAGCCGCTGAAAAAAGTGAAGATTGGGGAAGAGATTGTCTTCTCGGACGATCTGAGTGCAACGCTGTGCAAGGTTGAGGACGGTCAGGCGTATCTGAGGTTCAACCTGAGCGGAGAGGATTTTGATGCCGCGTTAGAGCAGGCCGGTGCGATGCCCCTGCCACCTTATATCGCGGCCAAACGTCCCGCGGATGAACAGGATAGGACCGATTACCAAACCATCTGGGCGCGAAATTCTGGTGCGGTTGCCGCCCCGACCGCCTCGTTGCATTTCGATGATGCGCTGATGAGCGCGTTAGCGGACCGAGGTGTTGGTTTCACGCACGTCACCCTTCACGTGGGCGCAGGCACGTTCCTGCCCGTCAAAGTAGAAGACGTGACGACCCACAAGATGCATGCAGAATGGGGGCAGGTGAGCCCTGAGGCAGCAGCCGAGATTCAGGCGACCAAAGACGCAGGCGGGCGTGTAATCCCGGTGGGCACCACGGCATTGAGGTTGATCGAAAGCGCCGCGCTGTCCGGAACAATCCAACCTTGGGAAGGGGACACCGATATATTCATCTATCCCGGTTTCAAGTTCCACGTCACCGACGCGCTGATGACCAATTTCCACCTGCCGAAATCAACGCTGTTGATGCTGGTGTCGGCGCTCATGGGGCAAGACCGGATGCTTAAAGTGTATGATCATGCGATTGAGCAGAAATACCGTTTCTTTTCTTACGGCGACGCGTCGCTTTTAATCCCGTGAAGGGCGCAGGCGAAGCATCAAAACAGTTCAATGTCGTAGACAAGCGCGACAGAAGCGGTCTTTGATCGCAGAACAGCTCGCACTTTAGGTTGGCATCAGTCGGAGACCCCAATGATTCAGGTTCTTTCCAGCGCATGGGCGTTGCTGCTCGGCATGGGGTTGCTGATGGTCGGAAACGGCCTTCAAGGCACGCTTCTGGGTGTCCGGGGCGAAATCGAAGGGTTCTCGACGCTGCAGATGTCATTTGTGATGTCAGCCTATTTTGTCGGTTTCCTCGGTGGCTCTCGTCTTGCACCTGAAATGATCCGACGCGTGGGTCATGTACGGGTTTTTGCGGCGCTGGCGTCTTTCATTTCGGCCGTCATGATTATGTACCCGATGCTCACGGACCCAATCGCTTGGGTTTTGGGGCGGGTGGTGATTGGCTTCTGTTTCTCGGGCGTGTATGTCACCGCAGAAAGCTGGCTGAACAACGCGGCCAATAACGAGAACCGGGGGCAGGCATTGTCCCTGTATATGATTGTTCAGATGTCAGGGATCATTGGTGCGCAAGCCCTGTTCCTGGTCGGTGATCCGGCGGGATATGAGACCTTTGTCATCGCTTCGATCCTGGTATCTGTGTCTTTTGCGCCAATTTTGCTGTCCATTTCACCAACACCGGCCTTTGACACCACCAAGCCCATGACCCTACGCGAATTGATGCAAAAATCGCCGCTGGGCTGTATCGGCTTGTTCCTTTTGGGAGGGGTTTTCTCTGCTCAGTTCGGTATGTCCGCGGTGTACGGGGCGCAGGCGGGGCTGAGCCTTGTTGAAATCTCAACCTTTGTAGCTGCCTTCTACGTTGGTGCGGTTGTGCTTCAATATCCGCTGGGGTGGTTTTCGGATCGCATGGACCGGCGTGTTCTGATCTTTCTGGTCGCAACGGTAGGGGCGGTCGCGGCCCTCGCAGGAATGCTCTACGGGGTGACTTTCGAAATCCTGTTGGTCTCGGCTTTTTTGATCGGCGGTATGTCCAACCCGTTGTATTCATTGTTGATCGCACATACCAACGACTTTCTGGAACACGAAGATATGGCCGCCGCGTCCGGTGGCCTTGTGTTCATCAACGGCTTAGGTGCCGTCGCAGGTCCATTGATCACCGGTTGGCTGATGGACGATGCCGTGTTCGGCCCGCCCGGCTTTTTCCTGATCATTGCTGTGCTGCTGTTCTTCCTTGCGGTGTATTCCGCATATCGGATGACGCAGCGCGCCTCGGTTCCCGTGGACGAAACCGGCACAATGGCGACATTGTATCCAACAGCGTCACCAGTCGCATTCGAAGTTGCGCAAGAGGTTGCGATCGAAGCAGCCGAAGCAGAAGCAGAAGAAAGCGCGCAGGAAACCGCTTAAGACACGAATTTATGTCGAATATGTTGCAATATGTTACTGTAACAGTTCTGTAAAACGGCCTTAAATGACCTTACGTCCCTTTTGCGGGCATAAGACGGAGTTTAAGGCAATGGCAACGCCTGAAGAGGTATTGAGTTTTTGGTTAGATAAAGTTGGTCCGAAAGGCTGGTACATACAGGATGAGGCGCTGGATGCAGAAATCCGCGATCGTTTCCTGTCAACTTGGGAGGCAGCGGTAGAGGGCAAGTTTTCGCTCTGGCTGACATATCCCAGCGGCGCACTGGCTTACATTATTTTGACGGACCAGTTTCCACGTAACATGTTCCGGGGTCAGGCGCGTGCTTTCGCGACAGACCGGGCGGCTTTGGCGGCGGCGAAATGCGCGGTCGACAAAGGCTGGGACAAAAAGATCGACGAACCGGCGCGGCAGTTCTTTTACCTGCCCTTGATGCATTCAGAAAACCTGTGCGATCAGGAGCGCTGTGTGAGGTTGATTTGCGAAAACCTGAGCCGCGACACAAGCAATCTGCTGCATGCGCGGGCGCATCGCGAAGTGATCCGCAAGTTTGGCCGGTTCCCGTATCGAAACGAAGCGCTGTCGCGTAATTCGACCCCCCACGAGGTCGCATATGTCGACATGGGTGGTTACGGCACCACCGTGCGCGAGCTTCAAGCGACCGTTTGACGGCACCCGACGTGTTGGCAGGCCGCGCAGTATTTTGCGCGGCGCAGCCTCATGAACCTGGCTCGCACCCTTTGAAATCCAGTACGCGCTGAGACACGATGTCGGCACCCTTTTCGATGGTTTGAGCAATCAGAACCTGAGGTTCGTCCGACAGGCTGCTCAACCGTTCCTGCGCTGCCTGTAACTTTTGTTCCAAACTGTTCAGGCGGGCCAAGGCTGACCGGAGCTCTTGCGCGGCTGCACTATTCGCCCCAGGATTTTCCAGCGACAAATCGGCCAGGTCTGCACGCAATGCCGCAAGCTCTGTTCTCGTGCCATTCACTTCATCCCGGATAGGGGCAACAGCTTGCACGGTTTGGGAAAACTCTGCTGTGATGCTCTCGACCTTGGACGCAAGTTGCCAGCCCAGAAACAGACACAGCGCCACAAGGATCAATGTGGCGTTGAGCAGAGCAAGCAGCAGGTCTTTAAGGGTTTTTGCCATGATCAGCCTCTTGAATGTCATTTGTTAAGAATTGCTCGAACGGTGTCGGCGGTTCTGTTCTAGCCACAGAGAGAGCTTGGGTATAGGCTGAATCCCGCACATTCAGGCATTGCTTACCCTGCGTCGCTTTTGTCGCGGGGGCGGCCTGTTGATGTGTTTCGGAAAGTAGTTTAATGGTAAACTAATTTCTCAACACCTGCGCCGAGAGGGACACATGGCTGCACAATCTTATGATCTGATCGTAATCGGGGCTGGCCCCGGCGGCTATGTCGCTGCAATCCGCGCAGCTCAGCTGGGTCTGAAAACCGTTGTTGTCGAACGCGAACATCTGGGTGGTATTTGCCTGAACTGGGGCTGCATTCCGACCAAAGCCTTGTTGCGCTCGTCCGAGGTGTTTCACCTGATGGAACGCGCCAAGGATTTTGGTTTGAAGGCCGACAAGATTGGCTACGATCTGGATGCGGTGGTTAAAAGGTCACGGGGTGTGGCCGGGCAACTGTCGGGTGGGATTGGCCACCTGTTGAAGAAGAACAAGGTTGCCGTGGTGATGGGCGAAGCCACGATCCCTGCCAAGGGCAAGGTCAGTGTCAAAACCGAAAAAGGTACCGAAGAACTCACAGCCAAGAACATCATTCTGGCCACCGGCGCGCGGGCACGGGAGTTGCCGGGGCTTGAGGCAGACGGCGATCTGGTCTGGACCTACAAACATGCGCTGCAACCGCCACGGATGCCAAAGAAGCTGCTGGTCATTGGGTCTGGCGCAATCGGCATCGAATTCGCCAGCTTCTACAACACGCTGGGCGCAGACACGACCGTGGTCGAGGTGATGGACCGGGTGCTGCCGGTGGAAGATGCCGAGATCAGCGCCTTTGCTAAAAAGGCATTCACCAAGCAAGGCATGACCATCATGGAAAAAGCTATGGTCAAGCAGCTGGACCGGGCCAAGGGCAAGGTAACGGCCCATATCGAGGTCAAGGGCAAGGTCGAGAAACACGAATTCGACACCGTGATCTCGGCTGTTGGCATTGTCGGCAATGTCGAAAACCTTGGGCTTGAAGCTCTGGGGGTCAAGATCGACCGCACACATGTGGTGACGGATGAATTCTGCCGTACCGGTGTCGAAGGCCTGTATGCAATCGGTGACATCGCCGGCGCGCCCTGGTTGGCGCACAAGGCCAGCCACGAAGGTGTAATGGTTGCCGACCTGATCGCGGGCCAACATGCGCACCCGGTTAAACCCGAGAGCATTGCAGGATGTACCTACTGCCAGCCTCAGGTCGCGTCCGTGGGCTACACGGAAGCCAAAGCCAAAGAGCTGGGCTATGACATCAAAGTTGGTCGCTTCCCCTTCATCGGCAACGGCAAGGCGATAGCGTTGGGTGAGCCGGAGGGGTTGATCAAAACCGTCTTTGACGCAAAGACCGGAGAACTTCTGGGTGCGCACATGATCGGCGCAGAAGTCACCGAACTGATTCAGGGATACGTTGTGGGTTGCCAGTTGGAGACCACTGAAGAAGACCTCATGAACACGGTCTTCCCACATCCAACCTTGTCAGAGATGATGCACGAAAGCGTTCTGGACGCTTATGATCGCGTGATCCACATGTAAGGGAAGGGGGCGCTGCCCCCGCCGCGGCAAGCCGCGACTCCCCCGAGGTATTTATAGCCAGATGAAGCAGGGGATCCGTACTTCATCTGGCCCAAAATACCTCGGAGCGCGAGGCAGAGCCTCGCAAAAAACTACTTGTTCAAAGCATCCAGAATTCGGGCCCACGAGCGGATGCCCTTATGGAAACTTTTGACGTCATATTTCTCATTCGGAGAATGGATGGCATCATCTTCGTTTGCATAGCCAACCAGCATCGAATCGAGCCCCAGCACGGTGTTGAAATACCCGACGACCGGGATGGACCCGCCCATGCCTGTAAACACAGCCTCGCGCTCCCATTCATCGGAAAGGGCTGCGCGCGCGGCTTCGAATTCCGGTCGGTTGATGTTCATGACGGAAGCAGGAGAGCCTTCGGAGTCATTATCCCAAACGACTTTAGCATCTGGAGACAGGCGTTCCTCGACGTGTTTGCGGATCTTCCTGCGCAACGCATCGGGGTTCATATCGCCCACAAGGCGGCAGGTAATTTTACAATGGGCTTCCGACGGGATCACGGTTTTCGAACCAGCGCCATTATAGCCGCCCCATAGGCCGTTCACCTCTAGTGTTGGACGTGCCCATTGCTGTTCAAGTGTCGAATACCCCTTTTCACCATGCGGTTGGGTATAACCGACCGAGTTCAGATAATCTGCTTCGTCGAAACCGCAGTTTTGCCACTGGCGAAGCTGGTCTTCGGGTACTTCGTGCACGCCCTCATAAAACCCTTCGATCGCGACGCGCCCGGTTTCGTCATCGTAGAACGAAGAGACGATCTTGGACAATTCCCGCAGCGGGTTCAGGCCGGGGCCACCATAGTGGCCGGAATGCAGATCGATCCGGGGACCTATGATTGTGAACTCGTCCTTCAGCATGCCGCGCAATTGGGCGGCAATCGAGGGAACGCCGCGTGACACCATCGAGGTGTCGCAAACAAGTGCCAAATCTGCTTTAAGCTCGGCCGCATTTTCCTTGAGGAAAGGAACCAGAGAGGGCGAGCCGGATTCTTCCTCGCCTTCGAAGAAAAAGGTGATGCGACAGGGCATGGACCCATGGACGGCCTTCCAGGCCCGGCAGGCTTCGACAAAGGTCATCAATTGTCCTTTGTCGTCAGATGCGCCGCGCCCGCGGATCACCGGACCATGTGCTGTTTCTTCAATCGCGGGATCGAAAGGATCGCGGGTCCAGAGGTTCAAAGGGTCGACTGGCTGAACATCGTAGTGACCGTAGAACAGAATATGCGGGGCGTCTGTGTCCTCTCCCACATGACCGACAACCATAGGGTGGCCGGGAGTTTCCCGCTTTTCAGCAGCAATCCCGATACTGCGGAGGTCATCGACTAGCCAATCTGCGGCGCGGCTTACCTCGTCCTTGAATGCGGGATCGGTTGAAATGGACTGGATTCGCAGCAATTCCATCAGACGGTCGATCGACGTTTGCAGATCATCGTCAATCCGGTTCAGCACGGTGTCTAGCGACATAGGGGGCTCCTGCTTTTCTAGTTTGGGCGAACCCTAGCAGCGTCAACGGCGCCGTCCAGAGCGGTTGTGTCGAAAAGTTAAAGTCTACTCAGCACACTGACTTGACGGCGCCTGCGTCGTTTCCACGCGTTCGATGGCCGTAACTTTACTTGTCGTAGGGGGCGCAACCTTTTATTTGATGCAAATCAAAGTTGGGTTCACCTGTTCGGCTGTAACCAGCTAAACTAAGGAACGCAAAGCCGCTGAAGCAGGTTACACTGTTTAAGGCGGCAGACTATTAGCCCAAGGGAAACCAATTTGGGCGCTCAAGGAGGGTCCGTTGGACTATACTGCTCAGCTCGATTCAGCGATCGCAAGGCTGCACGACGAAGGACGCTACCGGACCTTCATCGACATCGAACGTCGCAACGGACATTTCCCTCATGCGGTACGCACGCGTCCGGATGGGTCGCAGCAGAACATCACCGTATGGTGCGGCAATGATTACTTGGGCATGGGCCAGCACCCTGTTGTTCTGAATGCCATGCACGAGGCTGTGGACGCCGCAGGTGCAGGATCTGGCGGGACGCGCAACATCTCTGGCACCACGGTCTACCATAAAAGGCTTGAGGCCGAGCTGGCCGATCTGCACGGCAAAGAAGCCGCGCTGCTGTTCACAAGCGCTTATATTGCCAATGACGCAACGCTCAGCACTCTGCCCAAGCTGTTTCCTGGTCTGATCATTTATTCCGACGCGCTGAATCATGCATCGATGATTGAAGGTGTGCGCCGCAATGGTGGCGCCAAGCGGATCTTCCGGCACAACGACTTGGCGCATCTGCGTGAGTTGCTTGAAGCAGACGATCCTGCCGCGCCTAAGCTGATTGCGTTTGAGTCGGTCTATTCGATGGACGGCGATTTTGGTCCGATTGAAGAAATCTGCGATCTGGCAGATGAATTCGGCGCTCTGACCTATATCGACGAAGTTCACGCGGTTGGGATGTACGGCCCGCGTGGTGGCGGCGTGACCGAGCGGGACCGTCTGGCCCATCGGATCGACATTATCAATGGCACGCTCGCCAAAGCATATGGCGTTATGGGGGGCTATATCGCCGCCAGCGCCAAGATGTGTGACGCTGTGCGCTCTTACGCGCCGGGTTTCATTTTCACCACTTCGTTGCCGCCTGCTGTCGCTGCGGGCGCCGCCGCTTCGGTCGCGCATCTGAAAACCGCGCAAGAGCTGCGTGACCAGCATCAGACCCAGGCCAAGATCCTCAAGCTGCGACTGAAAGGTATGGGTCTGCCTTTGATTGATCATGGCAGCCACATTGTGCCCGTGATCGTTGGTAACCCTGTGCACACCAAAAAGCTCAGCGATATGTTGCTGGATGATTATGGCATTTACGTGCAGCCCATCAATTTCCCGACTGTCCCGCGCGGCACCGAAAGGCTTCGGTTTACCCCGTCTCCGGTGCATGGACCCGACGAAATGAACCGTTTGGTGCAGGCGATGGACGAACTTTGGTCACATTGTGCGCTAAATCGCGCCGAACTTGCCGGTTAACCTCACGCCAAAGTGTGCAACGTGATTGCCGCGTGTTAAGCTTAGGTTAACAAAATTGGCAGACGAATCATTGTGGGGATGATTCGCCGCTAACGCGAAATACGCGACAGGCAGAATGGGGCAGCAGGGATGATTGGGCGCAGATCTCAGCGCGAGTCCGAAGAAGATGTAGACGTCAGGCCAAAAGGGTTTGACGATTACGAGATTCGTTTAGGCGACAAGATGCGCGGTGAACGCGCAACGATGGGCAAATCTCTTCTGGATGTTCAACGCGAGCTGCGGATCAAAGCCAACTACATCGCCGCAATCGAAAACGCCGATCCTGATGCATTTGATACACCCGGCTTCATAGCCGGGTATGTGCGTTCTTATGCACGTTATCTGGGCATGAACCCGGATGAGACTTTTGCGACCTTCTGTCAGGAAAGCGGGTTTGAAGTCGCGCACGGCATGTCGGCCGAAGCATCGGTTGTCCGCAAACCCACGGGTGGTCTTCCGGCACGTGGTCCGATGGGACGCGATCCGTTCATCTCGCCCAACACGCCCTTCATTCCGGGCAAGGAACCTCTGGTCAGCCAGATTGAGCCTCGGGCCATCGGGTCTTCGCTGGTCTTGTTGGCGGTCATTGGCGGCATCGGCTACGGCGGCTGGGCCGTTCTGAACAAAATCCAGCAGGTGCAAGTCAACCCGGTAGAACAAGCCCCCGTCGTTTTGTCAGATTTGGACCCGCTGGATGCAGCGCGCAGCACAGTTTCGGACGGTCCTGTCGAGACGGCAAGCGCCGAAGCACTCGACCGTCTTTATCGTCCGCAGGCTTTGGACGTTCCGGTTCTGGTGGCGCGTGATGCGCCTATTTCAACGCTTGATCCGCGTGAGGTCGGAACGTTCCGTCCGCCCGAGCTGCCGCAGTTCGAAGTGGCAGATGTACACACAGTTGAACGTCCTGCATTGCCACAGGTGGTCGAGCAGATCGACACAACGCTAAAGATCGTGGCCGTGGACCCGGCTTGGATGCGCGTGACTGCGGCTGACGGCAGCATCATCTTTGAAGGCACTTTGGGCACGGTTGAGCAGGGCAGCGTTTTTGAGGTGCCCCTGACAGAAGAACCACCGCAGTTGCGGGCCGGGGCGTCTGGGTCGGTTTACTTCTCAATGAACGGTGAGCATTACGGCCCGGCCGGGGCACCAGGTACGGTTGCCAAAGGTGTCGTCCTGTCGAAAGATGCCGTGTCCGAGACTTATGCCGTTGCCGATCTTGAGGCCGAGCAGAACAGCGCGCTCAAGCAACTGGTGGCTGAACTGCAGACCGAGGCGACAGAAGCGCCCGCCGAGTGATCTAGCCATTGCGGTGACCCCGTTGCCGAACTATCTACAGTCGCAACTCTGGCAGACGCGGATCCGTCCTTATGTCCCTCAATCACGTACGCCCCTGGCGCGACATCTATCGCCGTAAATCCCGTCAAATCATGGTTGGCAACGTCCCGGTTGGCGGCGACGCGCCTATCGCGGTGCAAACCATGACCAACACGCTGACCACCGATGTGGCAGCGACCGTGGCGCAGGTTCAGGCCGCAGCCGAAGCGGGCGCCGATATTGTACGCGTTTCGGTCCCGGATGAGGCATCGTCCAAAGCGCTGAAAGAAATCGTGCGCGAAAGCCCCGTGCCGATTGTGGCAGATATTCACTTTCACTACCGCCGTGGCATCGAAGCAGCCGAGGCAGGGGCGGCTTGCCTTCGTATCAATCCCGGCAACATTGGCGATGAAACTCGTGTGAAGGAAGTGATCCAAGCTGCGCGCGACCATAATTGTTCGATCCGCATCGGCGTGAACGCGGGGTCTTTGGAAAAGCACCTGCTTGAGAAATACGGCGAACCATGCCCCGAGGCGATGGTGGAAAGCGGGTTGGAACATATCCGTATCCTGCAAGACAACGACTTTCACGAATTCAAGATCAGCGTGAAGGCCAGCGATGTCTTCCTGTCTGCCGCCGCTTATCAGGGCATTGCCGAGGCCACAGACGCGCCTATCCACCTCGGTATCACCGAGGCTGGTGGGCTGGTCAGCGGCACCATCAAATCGGCCATCGGTCTGGGCAACCTGCTGTGGATGGGAATCGGCGACACGATCCGCGTCAGCTTGTCCGCAGACCCGGTGGAAGAGGTCAAAGTTGGCTTTGAAATCCTGAAATCTCTGGGTCTTCGCCATCGCGGTGTGAACATCATTTCATGCCCGTCCTGCGCCCGGCAGGGATTTGACGTGATCAAAACCGTGGAACAGCTTGAGCACAGGCTAGAGCACATCAAGACGCCGATGAGCCTTTCGATCATCGGCTGTGTCGTGAACGGTCCGGGCGAGGCTTTGATGACCGACGTTGGCTTTACCGGCGGCGGGGCAGGGTCCGGCATGGTCTATCTGGCGGGCAAGGCCAGCCACAAGATGTCCAACGATCAGATGATTGATCACATCGTGGAGCAGGTCGAAAAAAAAGCGGCTGAACTGGACGCACAGGCCGAAGCGGCAGAGTAGATACACTCGGTCGAGACCTGCTACGCGACTTAAATGGCAAGTCTGCAAAAGGGGCCAAGGAATGATCGCCTATATCACCGTTGGCGTAGACGACATCGCACGCGCCGAGCAGTTTTACTCTGCTTTCCTGCCGTCCTTGGGGTATGAACTGGAGAGGTATCATGGCGACTTGAGCTATGCCCTGCCGGTCCAGCCAGGCCAGTCCGTTGCCTTGCCAGAATTTTATGTGAAATCCCCGTTCGACGGGCAACCAGCCTCAGCCGGTAATGGTACGATGGTTGCGTTTGAGGCACGAAATCAAAAGCAGGTTCGTGATCTTCACGCCGCAGCGATTGCCGCCGGTGGGGCGGATGAAGGCCAGCCAGGCTTTCGGGACGCATACGGTGCGCATTTCTATGTTGGGTACCTTCGCGACCCTCAAGGCAACAAGATCGCGTTGTTTTCCAGCAATCCAGACGAACCTGGACGAGACGGATAGATCAGACGTTATCGAAGTTCTTAAGGTGAGAGGCTTCGAGATCTAGCAGGGTCTTCGTGAATTTTGTTCTACGTCGCACGCGCACAGGAAACGGAATTGGGGCGGGCCAAGCCGCCCCATCCTTCGTTTACCCGCGCTCAGCCCGAACACCATCCGCGATCTGTTTCATCTGATCGGCAGGCAGGAAGCCACGCAGCATTTCGGTGCCCAGAACAAAAGAAGGCGTACCCGAGATTTGCATCCGTTGCGCCAGCGCTCGGGTGCGGGTGATTTCATCCGTAACGCTGTCGCTGTCCATCGCGGCGATGATCGCGTCGCTGTCCAGGCCCAATCCGTCCGAGATGCGGCGTAAAGAGATTTCATTTGGCTCGCCGGTGAACTCCAGCAGCGCGTCGTGGACCTGTTTGTAAGCGTCGTCTCCGGCCACCTGCTTGGTCGCAACCGCAAAGCGCGAGGACAAGACAGAGGCATCACCCAGAATAGGAAGCTCTTTGATGACAAGGCGGATATTACCATCTTCGGCCAACAGGCTGGCAACTTCGGGTACGGCACGGCGGCAATAGCCACAGCGGTAGTCCATGAATTCGACCAGAGTGATGTCTCCATCCGGGTTGCCGCCCACCCAGCTATAGCCGTCGTTGAAAAGCTCGTCTTCGTTGGCCGCGATCAGTTCCTTGTCAGCCAGCGCTTCGGCTGCGGCGTTGCGCTGTTCCAGGATGTTGATCGCTTCGATAATGACTTCGGGGTTTTCCAGCAGGTATTCCCGTACCTGCGCGCCAAACTCAACCTTTTCGGCATCGCTCATCGCGTTCAGGTCCAGCGCCTGCGCCGAGGTCGCAGCCATGGAAAGCCCCAGAAGGGCGGGTGCAGCATGTCTGAGGATCATTTCCGTTTCCTTTTGTTTCTCTTGAATCGTTCGGATGCAATCAGCACGTCTTGTGCCCTTTGCCAACCCGGTGAACCTTCGGGCAGTCGCGCCACGGCGCGTTTTGCGTGAATTCCGGCATCTTCTAGTCGCCCTTGCAGCGCATACCGCTCGGCTGTCACAGTCGATGCCATGCCGTTGTTGCCCACTTTTGCATATGCAACGCCCAGGTCCTGCATCAAACGCGCGTTGCGAAAATCGCGCGCACGCGCTTGTTCCAGGGCAGTAAGGGCCTGTTTAGTCTTGCCTTGCGCCAGCAGGGCCCGCCCATAACCTGCAAGGATCAGGGCATTGTTGGGGGCCATTTCAACGGCATTTGCATAAGCTTCAACAGCTTCGCTTACCTGCCTGTTTTCCAACAGAATTTGCCCCTTCAGATCATAATAAAACGGATCATCCGGACGGATAGCCAACGCTTCATCAATTGCGGCACGGGCTTGGGAGAGGTTGCGGTTTTGATGATGGGCCGAGGCTTCGCGCATTAGGCGAATGTCCCGATCGGTCTCTTCCTTGGCGCGCCGCAAGGTCCAATTGGGTGATCGCAAAAACGCCGAGAGTTTGCCTTTGACGCGGGCAAACCAGTAGTCGGCGGTCGGATTCGGAACGGCCTTGTCTCCAAATTCGTCCAGAAAAGCTTCGGCTGCGCGCAGGCGTTCGCGGCTGGTGGGGTGCGACCGCATATAGGGATCCTGATTGGCTACGCTCAGCAACTCCTGACCTGCGAATTTTCTGTGCAGTTCCACCATGCCGCTGGGTGAAATCTGGGCCCACCGAAGATAGCTGGCGGCACTGCGGTCCGCCGAAGCTTCTTCGGCGCGGGTGTGGCCCAGAAAACTGCGAAGGGCTGCGCCCCGCGTGCCGGCGGCGATGCCAATAGCAGCTTCTCCGCCGCCCGCTGCAGCCGCAAGCAGAGCCAAGGCTGTGCCAAGGCCCGCATTACGCTGAGCAGCTTTGAGGTTTTCGGCCCGGCGCGCCAGGTGACCATTTGCGATATGAGCGGCTTCATGTGCGATGACAGCCTGCAGCATTTCCGGGTTCTCTACGCTCAGAATCAGACCGTAGTTCACGTAGATGGCATTGTAGTCGATGACAAAAGCGTTGAACGTGTTGTCGTTGACGACCAGGATTTGAACGCGGTTTGTGTTCAACCCCGCTGCGCGCAACACGGGAAAGGCCAGTTCACGCAGCCCATACTCGATATCGGGATCGCGGATCAGGCTTTGCGCATGGGTTTGCGCCACTGCCGCCAGCCAGACAACAGCTGCAAGCATCAGAGCCGGGATTGACGCCAGCCTGGATACGCGTTCAAAAGCCATGGCTGCAACATGGGAGATGGGCATGAGAAACTCAACCCGGTCCGGGGTCGATCCGTTTATTGTGATGGACGTGATGGAGGCCGCGCGCAAAGCGGAAGAGGCCGGACGCCATATCATCCACATGGAAGTCGGCCAGCCAGGAACAGGAGCACCAAAAGGGGCCACGCAAGCTTTGGCCAGTGCCATGGAGGAAACCCCTTTGGGCTATACAGTGTCCTTGGGTCTGCCTGCGCTGCGCCAGCGGATCGCGCAGCTTTACGGGCAATGGTACGATGTTGACCTGAACCCCGAGAGGGTGGTGGTCACACCCGGATCTTCTGGCGGGTTTCTGCTTGCGTTTACGGCGCTTTTTGACAGCGGGGATCGGGTGGGTATCGGCGCGCCCGGTTATCCGTCATACCGCCAGATCCTCAAGGCGTTGGGTCTGGTGCCCGTCGATCTGCCCACTGCCGCTGAAAACAGGTTGCAGCCTGTCGCCGATGACATTCGAGGTATGGACCTGAGGGGGCTGATGGTGGCCTCGCCCGCAAACCCAACCGGCACGATGCTGGATCACGCGGCCATGGGGGCGCTTATTGACGCAGCGCAGGGGCAAGGGGCGTCGTTCATAAGTGACGAAATCTATCACGGGCTGGAATACGAAGCCAAAGCTGTCACCGCACTGGAGCTGACGGATGAGTGCTATGTGATCAACTCATTCTCCAAATATTTCTCGATGACCGGCTGGCGCGTCGGATGGATGGTCGTTCCCGAGGATCAGGTGCGCGTGGTCGAGCGGATTGCCCAGAACATGTTCATTTGCGCGCCCCATGCCAGCCAGGTCGCGGCACTGGCGGCAATGGATTGCGAAGACGAATTGCAGGCCAATCTGGACGTGTACCGCCGTAACCGCGCGTTGATGCTGGACGGTCTGCCCAAGGCCGGGTTCACAAACATAGCCCCGCCCGACGGTGCGTTTTATGTTTATGCTGACGTGTCTGACCTGACCAATGACAGCCGTGCCTTCGCGGCCGAGATTCTTGAAAAGGCGGGCGTTGCGGTAACTCCGGGTCTCGACTTCGATCCCCAGCGCGGTCACACGACCCTGCGTTTCTCTTACGCAAGGGCCACGGCGGATATCGAAGACGGTCTTGAGCGTTTGCGCCTGTTCATGGCCGCGCGTGGCGCGATCAGGGAACAGGCCTGAACCGTTCACAAAACGCAGCTTGTGGTATAGGCTGCCGTCCAAACGATCTCGGGAAAACTTGAGGCTATGAGCAGGATCTTCTTTTGCATCGCCCTGATATGGGCGCTGGCCAGCGGTGCGATGGCGCAGGATTTCAGCGCGCTGGCGCGTGTCCAGCCAGACCAAAGCCGCATTACGGACGTCGGGCGTACTGGGGTGCAGGTGAATATCGGTCTCAGCCAAGGGGTGCCGTACCGGATCTTCACCTTGCAGGACCCGTATCGGATGGTTCTGGACTTTAACGAGGTCGACTGGACGGGTTTGAAGTCGCAGGACTTCCTGCAATCAGATCGCATAAGCGGTGTTCAGTTCGGAGCTTATGTTCCTGGCTGGTCACGTCTGGTGCTGGAGCTAGGCGCACCCATGGCGGTTGATACAGCGCAATTGTCAGTTGCCGAGGATTCGGGTGCTGCCGTGTTGTCCCTGAACCTCAAGGGCACGGATTTCGACACGTTCAACGCAACCGCAGGTGCGCCGCGCAATCCGGGCTGGGACCTGCCGGAACCCGCCAACCTGCCGCAAGCGGAACCACGCAGCGCCGACCGGCCCCTGCGTGTCATGCTGGATCCGGGTCATGGCGGAATTGATCCGGGTGCCGAAGTCGGCGATGTGAATGAGAAGACGATGATGCTGACTTTCGCGCGTGAGCTGCGGGAAGTTCTTTTGCGTTCAGGCAGATACGAGGTGGTCCTGACGCGGGTTGAGGATCAGTTCGTGTCGCTTGAGCGTCGGATTGCCTTGGCCCATCGGGCGGGTGCGGACCTGTTCATTTCGCTGCACGCTGATTCCCTGTCCGAGGGGCAGGCTCATGGCGCGGCGGTCTATACTTTGTCCGATGATGCCTCGGATGTGGCAAGTTCAAAACTGGCCGAGCGACACGACCGGGGGGATTTGCTGTCGGGTGTTGATCTCAGCGGCTCGGACGATCAGGTGGCCGATGTTCTGCTGGATCTGGCGCGGCAGGAAACCAAGCCGCGCACACGGTCGCTGGCTTCGGCGATTGCCAACGGCATGGCGCAGCAAGGTGGCCCAATGAACCGCAAACCGCTGCGCACGGCGTCTTTTTCCGTGCTCAAGGCGGCGGATATCCCTTCTGTTCTGGTCGAGCTTGGGTTCTTGTCCAGTCCCAGAGACCTGAAAAACCTCAAGGATCCGGAATGGCGATCGAAAATGGCTCTGGGTATTTATCAGGGGCTTGAGGACTGGCGACAGCAGGACGTGATCCGTAAATCCCTGATTGGCCAGTGACCTTGCGGCGCAAACCGGCTAGAATACGCTTGGTGTTTTGACCCTCAGGCGGCGCATCACTATATAGACGGCACCGCGAGAAAAAGGCAGTAACGTGATCCGGTTCATTCTTTCGTTTTTCGGGGCTATCTTCAGCCTCGTAACTTTGGGTATTTTCATGGCCGCACTGGTAATCGGTGCGGTGTTTTGGATGTATGGGCGCGACCTGCCCAGCCATGAATCACTGGCACAGTACAAGCCTCCGACCATCAGCCGGATCTATTCGGGCGAAGGTCAGCTGATCGACGAATTCGCGCAAGAGCGTCGTCTGTTCACCCCATCCGAGGAAATTCCTGATCTGGTGAAGCAGGCTTTTATCTCGGCGGAAGACAAGAACTTTTACACCCATCAGGGATATGACCCGCGTGGTATCATCGCCGCGGGGGTTGAGGCCGTGCGCAGCAAGGGCGAAACCGTGCGCGGGGCCTCGACCATCACCCAGCAGGTGATGAAGAACTTCCTGCTATCGGGTGACCGCCGGGCTGAACGCAAGATCAAGGAAATCATCCTCGCCACCCGGCTTGAGGATACCTTGGACAAGGAACAGATCCTCGAGCTTTACATGAACGAGATCTTTCTGGGTCAGAACTCGTACGGTGTGACGGCTGCGGCGCAGACCTATTTCAACAAGACCTTGCAGGAACTTGCTCCGCATGAGGCCGCGATGTTGGCCGCAATGCCCAAGGCACCGTCGGATTACCACCCGGTTCGCCAAAAAGAACGCCTTCTGGCCCGCCGTAACTATGTGCTGCGTGAGATGAACCAGAACGGCTATATCGATCAGGCGACCTATGAGGTCGAAGTCGAAATGCCGCTGCGTTCGGTTCAGAACGGTGACTTTGAAAGCTTCCGCACCGCTTTACCGCCGCGGGACTATTTCACCGACGAAATCCGCCGCCAGTTGAGCGAGGATTTTGGCGAAGGCGAGTTCTTTACCGGCGGCTTTACGGTCCGTGCGTCTGTAGACGAAGAAATGCAGATCGAAGCTGCCAAAGCTCTGCGCGAGGCGTTGCAGAAATACGACCGCTCACGCGGCAGGTGGCGTGGAACCGGCGAAGTGATCCCGGAAGAAACGTTGGCGGATGAGGCGCAGTGGCGCGAAGCGTTGTCGGTCATGGAAATTCCACGCGATGTGGTGCTACCGACCCGATGGTATCCTGCGGTCGTCTTGAATGTCGCGGACCAGCAACTCACGGTCGGGATCGAAAACGGGCCTGCGGATGGTGTTGTCCCACGTTCAGACATCAAATGGATGCAGGGCGATTTTGCAGCGAACTTCAAACGCGGTGACGTGATCCTTGTCATGGCTGGGGAAGAGGGGCAGTGGTCCGCCCGACAGGTGCCCGAAGTGCAGGGCGGCTTTGTTGCGATGGATGTGAACTCGGGGCGTGTTCTGGCGATGCAGGGCGGGTTCTCGTATCAGGACACCGTGTTCAATCGCGCCACACAGGCGCAGCGTCAGCCCGGATCGTCTTTCAAACCCTTCGTCTATGCCGCCGCGCTGGACAGTGGCTATAGCCCCGCAACCATCGTTGTGGATGCCCCGATTGAGGTGAACACGCCACAGGGTCTGTGGCGTCCCAAGAACTCGTCGAACAAGTTCTACGGACCGACGCCGCTGCGCACCGGGATCGAGCAGTCGCGGAACCTGATGACCATCCGTCTGGCGCAAGAAGTCACGATGCCGGTGGTTGCAGGCTATGCGGAACGCTTTGGCGTCTACGACCGTATGGGGGCATTCCTTGCCAACTCGCTGGGGTCCGAAGAGACGACGCTTTACAAGATGGTGGCCGCCTATGCGATGTTTGCCAATGGCGGTCAGCGGGTCGAACCCACTCTGGTCGACCGCATTCAGGACCGTTTCGGCAAAACCATCTATCGCCACGACGACCGTCAGTGTCTGGATTGCGATTCCACATGGATGGCCGCTGATGAATCTCCGACCCTTGTGACGGACCGCCCTCAGGTGATGGATGCGATCACGGCCTATCAGTTGACCTCAATGATGACGGGCGTTGTGGATCGCGGTACTGCTTCGCGTTATGTCAACCTGCCGGTTCCGACAGCGGGCAAGACCGGAACCACCAATGAATCCAAGGATGCGTGGTTCATCGGATTTACCTCGAACATCGTGGCGGGATGCTACATCGGCTACGACCGACCGCGTCCGATGGGGCGGGGGGCTTACGGCGGCACGATGTGTGGCCCTGTGTTCCAAAGCTTCATGGAAAAAGCTGTCGAGAAATACGGCGGCGGTCCGTTCGAAGTGCCGGAAGGCGGTCATTTCATCAAGATCGACCGGTTCAGCGGCGCACGGCTGCCTGACGATGCCAGCGGTGACTATGTTGTAGCCGAATTCTTCCGTGACGGCGTCGACGGGTTTATCGACCGTGTTTACGACGGCGGATTTGCCATCGGTTCGGACCTTCCTTTGTTTGAGGAAGTGCAGCGCGCAGGCGTGCAGGTTCAGACCTCGACAGGTCAGACGGTCACTGTCGGGCCCAAAGCCACGCAGGGCGACCTGAGCACTGGCGGGCTTTACTGACCAGAAAAACGCAGAAGCAGAGTCAAAAGATCTGCTTCAGGATCGTTATCGATTGCACCGTCCGATCGCCAATAAATGGACAAGGCGCATTTGGCGGCGGCCCATTGGGCCAGCCGTTTCTTTGGCACTTTCAGCGCTTTGGAGTAGAGCGACAGGCAGGTTTCGATTTGCTGAGGATCACGCACCAAATCTGGCATTCCTTTTGGGTGGCGTAATGCATTTGCCAACTCAAACGCCGGGTCTCCGACATACCCTTTGGCATCGAAAACCCGTGGGCCTGCATCGGTCATGATGATGTTGTCAGGGTGAAGATCCCCGTGAAGGGGCACGGGCGCTGGCTGGGTATTCAACAGTTGCCGGCCCATGGCCATGGCGGACAGCATGTCATTGCGCAGAAGGGTTGGGCATTTTGGCGCAAAAGCGCAGTTAAACAACGGGGTGAAAACCTGGTCCAGGGGTCTCAACCCCTGAACCCGGACGGAGGGCTTTCCATGCAGATGCGCAGCAGTTTCGGCAAGGATTCTAGTGGCATCATCGGGGCGCCCCGAACGCGCAATGTCACCTAATGACGGGCCATCCAGCCATTCCATCAGAACAGCGCTCCGCTCTTCGTTGAAAATACGAACCGCACCTCGGTCTCGCCACGCATTTAACAGCGCGCTGCCGGGTGCTTCGTTGCCGCGATCCGGTCTGCGATAGAGTTTCAATGCGGCGGGTCCGTGTTTCGATAGCACTTTCCAAACCTGCGCCTGACCGGTCTCGGCAACCAGCTCTGACTGCTGCAGGTTCCATTCGTCCAGAAACTCGTCGCATGTGCTTGGCATTCGCGTCCGGCCCGTCTTGTGGTGTCTCGCACCTCTTGCTATCACGCAAGCCTGATTGAGCAAGTTGGGACAAGACCATGCGCGCCGAAACCCAGAACATCGTGGCGGAAATCGAAAAGTCGCTGGAGCTGCTGGCGCAGCGTATGGACTATGAAACCGCGCCGCATCGCCTTGAGGAATTCAACGCGCGTGTCGAAGATCCGAACCTGTGGGACAACCCTGAAAACGCGCAGAAGCTGATGCGCGAACGGCAGATGCTGGTTGACGCCATCGAGACCTATGAAACCATCAAGACCGATCTCAGCGACAATATCGAGCTGATCGAACTGGGCGAGATGGAAGAGGATGAAGAGGTCGTTCAGGACGCCGAAGCTGCGATCAAGGCGCTACAGGGCAAAGCCGCCAAGAAAGAGCTTGAAGCATTGCTGGACGGTGAGGCCGACAGCAACGACACCTTCCTTGAAATCAACTCGGGCGCAGGTGGTACCGAAAGTTGTGACTGGGCTTCGATGCTGGCGCGGATGTACGTTCGCTGGGCCGAGAAAAAGGGCTATACGGTTGAGCTGCAGTCCGAAACGGCAGGCGAAGAGGCGGGCATCAAATCTGCCGCGTACAAGATCTCGGGCCACAACGCTTATGGCTGGCTGAAATCGGAAAGCGGTGTACACCGGCTGGTGCGGATTTCGCCTTTTGACTCGGCGGCGAAGCGCCATACCTCGTTCAGTTCGGTCTGGGTCTACCCGGTGGTGGATGACAATATCGAGATCGAGGTGAACCCGGCGGATATTCGCATCGACACGTATCGGTCATCCGGCGCAGGTGGTCAGCACGTCAACACCACGGACTCGGCGGTACGGATAACGCACATTCCAACCGGGATTGTGGTGACCTCGTCCGAGAAATCGCAACACCAGAACCGCGATATCGCCATGAAGGCCCTGAAATCGCGCCTGTATCAACAGGAACTGGACCGTCGGAACGCGGATATCAACGCCGCGCATGAGGCCAAAGGCGATGCCGGTTGGGGCAACCAGATCCGGTCCTACGTGTTGCAGCCGTACCAGATGGTCAAGGATCTGCGCACGAACCATGAGACTTCGGACACCAAGGGCGTGCTGGATGGCGATCTGGACGGTTTCATGGCTGCAACGCTGGCTCTGAACGTGGCAGGTAAAAGCCGGTCCGAGGCGCAGGGCGACAGCTAAGGTGAAGCGCCAAAGCTCTTTTCTGAATTTGTTGAAAGGGCACTGGCAGCTTATTGCGATCACCACATTGGTTTTTCTGCTTTGGAACACTCCCGCTGTGGTTCCGCTGAAAATTCTGATCGTCTTTCTGCACGAGCTGTCTCACGCCGTGACGATAATTTTGACCGGCGGCTCGGTCGAAAGCTTTTCGATCTCACCACAGCAGGGTGGGCTGGTGATCGGTTGGGGTGGCAACCGGTTTCTCAGCCTGTCCGCCGGGTATCTTGGCTCGCTTTTGCTGGGCATGGGCCTTTTGATCATTGCATTGCGCACGCGGGCTGACCGTGCCGTTCTGGCAGGTTTTGGCGGGGTCATGTGTTTGGTAGCTGTGCTTTACATCCGCGATCTGTTTGCACTTGTGTTTTGTATCGGCGTCGGGTCGGCGATGATCGCCACCGCCTGGTATCTACGCCGCGAGCTCAGCGACCTTGTGCTGCGCGTCATCGGGTTGACCAGCGTGATCTATGTGCCGTTCGACATCTTTGACGACACGATCCGGCGTTCTGGGATGCGGTCCGATGCGTTCATGTTGGCCGAGGAGTTCGGCGGAACAACAATGATGTGGGGCGGGATGTGGTTGGTGCTGAGTGCCCTCGCGATTTATCTGTGCCTGCGTCATTGCCTTGGGCCGGACAGCAACTTGCATTTTGGTCGTACAGCAAGGTGAAGTGTTCCAGTGCTGTGGTGGCGAAAAGACACATTTAAACAGTGGGTTTAAATGAGCTGAACCGCTCGCTAGGCTGTTGAAGACGAACAACAGACTGGCGTGTTATGGATCTGACCCGGATATCGGCCGCAGAGCTTTTGAAACAACTTACAACGCGGCAGGTTTCAGCCACGGACGTGATGCGTGCCACACTTGATCGTATCGCGGCGGTGAATGGCGATGTGAATGCCATCGTTGCGCTGCGCGATGAGAGTGCGTTGATGGACGAGGCGCGCAAGCACGACAGTGGCCCAATCACCGGCCCGCTGCACGGGCTGCCAATTGCGGTCAAGGATTTGGTCAATGTGGCCGGTGTGGTCTCGTCTCATGGATCACCGCTGTTCAAGGGTGTCGTGCCGGACAGTGACGATCTGATTGCCGCCCGGATGCGGGACGCAGGTGCGATCCTGATCGGAAAGACCAACACGCCGGAATTCGGATTGGGCTCGCACACATTCAACCCGGTTTATGGTGCGACGCGCAACCCGTATGACGCCAACCATACCTGCGGGGGTTCGTCCGGTGGGGCGGCGGTGGCCCTGGCCATGGGTATGGTGGCGCTGGCAGACGGATCCGACATGATGGGCAGTCTGCGTAACCCAGCGGCCTGGAACAATATCTACGGCTTTCGCCCAAGCTGGGGCAGGGTGCCGTCTGATCCTGTCGGCGACAGCTTTCTGCATCAATTGTCAACACTTGGCCCTATGGCCCGCAGCCCCGAGGATCTGGGCATTTTGCTCGACGTGATTTCAGGACCAGACCCGCGCCTGCCTTTAGCCTCTGAAAGTACTCTGGTGTCGCCGGTGACACCGGCGGACATGCAGGGGCTGCGGATCGGTTGGCTTGGGGATTGGGGCGGGGCGTTCCCGATCGAGCCTGGCATTCTCGACCTTTGCAAAGATGCGTTGGCCGTGTGTGAAAGCCTTGGCGCTGATGTGCAAGACGTGGATCCGCCCTTCGATGCTGAACAGCTTTGGACAAGTTGGATCACGCTGCGGTCGTTCAGCGTTGCGGCGGGGTTGGAGCCCTTGGCCGCACAAAAGGATCATCTGAAAGATACCGCACAATGGGAACTGGATCGCGGCCTGTCCATGCGCGCGATGGAGGTGCAGCACGCCAGCGTTATCCGCTCGGACTGGTTCCGCTGCGCGGCGGACCTGTTCACTCGGTTTGACGCACTGGTTTTGCCATCCGCACAGGTCTGGCCCTTCGGGATCGAGACCCCGTACCCGACCAGCATCGCGGGTCGGGCCATGGATACCTATCACCGGTGGATGCACGTCACAGTGCCGGTCAGCCTGATTGGATTGCCCTGTTTGGCTGCGCCTGCTGGCTTTGGGTCAAACGGATTGCCGATGGGGTTCCAGCTGTTTGGACCAAGAGGCTCAGACAAGAAACTACTGTCAATTGGGGCGGCCTATCATGCCGAAACCAAATGGCCAAATAAGAGACCGGCGATGCCATAACGCCGGACAGGGAGGAGAGGACATCATGGACAAGCCTTTTGGAGTGCCGGAAATGCGACCGGTCGATACCGACATGCTGCGCACGGCATTGCAGCGCGCATGGGCCGATTTCCGTCGCGCACCTTTATTCGGGCTGATCTTTGCGGGTTTTTACGTGCTGGCGGGCTGGGCCATGGCGTGGGTGACAGTGCAGACCGGAACAACCTTCTGGCTGGTGCTGGCGGCCATCGGGTTTCCGTTGATCGGACCTTTCGCAGCGGTCGGGCTTTACGAGGTCTCGCACCGGGTTGAGCAGGGTGATCCTCTGGATTTTGCTGCGATCTTTGGTGTGGTGCTACAGCAGAGCCGCAGGCAGTTGCCGTCGATCTGCGCGATCATCGTCGTGATGTTTCTGTTCTGGTTCTTTTTAGGGCACATGATCTTTGCCTTGTTTCTGGGGCTGGCCACGATGACCAACATTTCGACCTCAACCGAAGTCTTCTTCACTCTGAACGGCCTGACCATGCTGGCCGTTGGAACGGCGGTAGGGGCGATCTTTGCGACCGTTCTGTATATGATCACCGTTCTGTCGATCCCGTTGCTGCTGGATCGTGAACTGGATTTTGTTACAGCCATGATCACAAGCTTTTCCTACGTAAAGGAAAACCTGTTTGTCATGCTGGGCTGGGGCGCCTTTATTGCGGTTGTAACGTTCGTGGCGATGGTGCCGTGGTTTCTGGGGTTGTTAGTTGTGCTGCCTTTGCTCGGCCACGCCAGCTGGCATCTGTATCGGCAGATCACGCAGGGTGATGGTCGGCCGGAAGCCGCAACCGCGACCGATTAGAAATGCTGCGCCAGATTGTTTGTGGACAGGCGCGCAGCGGCAAAAATCGCGGCCGAGTCGTGCCCCAGATACTTGAGGACTACCGGTTCCGGGTTGGATGTATCGGCCGAGTTGACCACAGATCCGCGCCATTGAACCGCGGTTCCCGTGGCATCGGGTGAGATCAGATAGACCCGGCTGTTATGCCCGCCCCGCTGGGATGTCAGCATGTACACGGTATCGCCGCTACAGGCTGCGATCCCTTGTATTTCACGTGCCTGTGGCGGGGCTTCGGGCATTGCGGCACGCGAAACATAGCCCCGTATCAAGGTGCATTGGGTCAGTGGTCGGGCGTGCAACAATGTCATGCGATGCTCGTCCGAAAGGCTTTCGATCACCGCATAAAACCCGGGTGCAAACGGCGATTTCTCAATCGCGTCTGACCCGGAGCCCAGAAACTCGGTCAGGGCTGAGGTTGCCGGGTGACTTTCTGACTTTTCGATCTCATCCAGCGGTTTCAGAAGGATGCGGGCGTCCACGTCGAAAAAACGA
The DNA here is from genome assembly GCF_013112245.1 of Ruegeria sp. HKCCD4315. Classification (NCBI taxonomy): domain Bacteria; kingdom Pseudomonadati; phylum Pseudomonadota; class Alphaproteobacteria; order Rhodobacterales; family Roseobacteraceae; genus Ruegeria; species Ruegeria sp. HKCCD4315. The sequence continues at coordinate 1,265,998 of NZ_WVRN01000001.1, forward strand.
CAGATCCGGTCCAGAACATCCGGTCGGGGCACGCTTTCTCCAGAGAGATACCTGTTAAACTGCGTCCGGTTCACCCCGAGTTTGCGACACAGGGCCGAGATCGAGCGATGTTGCTGCGCCAAGCGCCGAAGATTCTCGCTGAACATTGCGCGTAGCTCTTCAGGACTGCGGGTATCGTCGGTCATGGCCGTCCAAGTGTTGCTTTGCCTTCGGATGAAACCAACTGAACACCACGGCCAAAGCCAGTTGAACAGTGATAAATCGCACAGAATAACCCCAAGCAACGTATCCCCACGTCGCGTTGCACACCCAACGCTAGCGCCGTATAGCGCAAAGGCAATAGGCTTTATCTGAAAATGACTGATCTTTATCCGGAAGCTCGGGCCCCTATTGCAATTATAGCGCAACAAGGCCACGTGGGCGGCGAGCGCATTGCGCCGCCAACCCATGAAGTATCCCCGCCCCAAATTACCTCGGAACGGGAACGAAGTTTAATCGCCGCGCAGCAACGCTGCGACACCGGTCCGCGCGATCTCGACAAGGCCCAACGGGCGCATGAGATCGGCAAACGCATCGATCTTGTCAGGCGCGCCGGTGATTTCAAAGATGAACGAGTTGAGCGTGCTGTCCACCACATTGGCGCGGAAAATATCGGCCAGGCGCAACGCCTCGACCCGTTTGTCTCCTTCACCAACCACTTTGATGATGGCCAATTCCCGTTCGACCGATGGGCCTTCGACCGTCAGATCATGCACATCATGCACGGTCACGATCCGGCCCAACTGCGCCTTGATCTGCTCGATTACCTGAGGGGTTCCGGTGGTGACGATGGTGATGCGGCTGAGATGGCCGGTGTGATCCACCTCGGCCACGGTCAGGCTTTCGATGTTATAGCCACGGCCTGAGAACAATCCGATCACACGGGCCAGAACGCCGGGTTCGTTTTCGACCAGAACCGCGATTGTATGGCGTTCCTGTACGTCCGAGAAGGTGGGGCGTAGGTTATAGGCAGAATGGCGGGTAGAGCCTTTTTTGATATGTAGGGCAGACATTTATGTCCCTTTCATCATCCTTGAGATGCCGGGCGCAACAAGGCGCCCGACTAAATCCGTCGAATTGCGTTAAACCAGAACCGAACCTTTAGAGTCGATCACGCCCTGCGTCTCGGCCTCGCCCAGCAGCATCTCGTTATGGGCCTTGCCCGACGGGATCATGGGGAAGCAGTTCTCGTGCTTTTCAACCAGACAGTCGAAGATCACCGGGCCGTCATAGGTGATCATTTCCATGATCGCATCGTCCAGATCGGCGGGGTCGGAACACAGGATGCCTTTCGCGCCAAACGCTTCAGCCAGCTTGACAAAATCGGGCAAGGCCTCGGACCAGCTGTGCGAATAGCGCTCGCCATGCAGCAACTCCTGCCACTGGCGGACCATGCCCAGACGTTCGTTGTTCAGGATGAACTGTTTCACCGGCAGGCGGTATTGAACCGCGGTGCCCATTTCCTGCATGTTCATCAGCCACGACGCTTCACCGGCCACATTGATCACCAGCGCGTCCGGGTGCGCCATCTGCACACCGATAGAGGCCGGGAAGCCGTAACCCATCGTGCCCAGACCGCCCGAGGTCATCCAGCGGTTGGGGTCTTCGAAGCCAAGGTACTGCGCGGCCCACATCTGATGCTGGCCCACTTCGGTGGTGATATAGCGGTCGTGCTTTTTGGTCAGTTCCTCAAGCCGTTGCAACGCGTGCTGAGGTTTGATGGTCTTTTCGCTGGCTGTGAAGGCAAGGCAGTTCACCTTGCGCCACTCAGAGATCTGCGCTTGCCATTGCTTGATAGCCGCCGCGTCGGTCTTGCGACCGCGCGCTTTCCAGACCTTCAGGATGTCTTCCAGCACATGGGCCACATCGCCCACGATCGGGATATCGACGCGGATCACCTTGTTGATGGAAGAGGGGTCAATATCGATATGCGCTTTCTTCGAGTTTGGAGAGAACGCATCGACGCGCCCTGTGATCCGGTCATCGAACCGTGCACCGATATTGATCATCAGGTCGCAGTCATGCATCGCAAGGTTGGCCTCATAGAGACCATGCATTCCCAACATGCCCAGCCAGTTTTCACCGGACGCCGGGTAGGCCCCCAATCCCATCAGGGTCGAGGTGACCGGGATACCGGTCGAATCGACCAGCTCACGCAGCAGTTGGCTGGCCGCGGGGCCCGAGTTGATCACGCCGCCACCTGTGTAGAAAACCGGCTTTTTGGCGGTTTCGATGGCGGCAACCAGCTCGGTGATTTCCTCAAGGTCGCCCTTCAATACCGGCTGGTAATGCGATGTCGAAGGCTTCGGGCTGGTGTATTCGCCGGACGCAAACTGAACGTCCTTGGGGATGTCGATCAACACAGGGCCGGGGCGGCCCGAGGTAGCGACATGGAACGCCTCATGCATGGTCTCGGCCAGCGAATCCGTGTCCTTCACCAGCCAGTTGTGCTTGGTGCAGGGGCGGGTGATGCCAACTGTGTCAGCCTCTTGAAACGCGTCTGATCCGATCATGAAAGTGGGAACCTGACCCGTCAGGACCACAATCGGGATCGAATCCATCAAAGCATCAGTCAGGCCGGTAACAGCGTTGGTGGCCCCGGGACCAGAGGTCACAAGCGCAACGCCGGGCTTGCCGGTCGAACGCGCATAGCCTTCGGCAGCGTGAACCGCACCTTGTTCGTGACGCACCAGAATGTGGCGAATGTCATTCTGCAGAAAGATCTCATCATAGATCGGTAGGACGGCGCCACCGGGGTATCCGAATACCGTGTCCACGCCCTGATCCTTGAGGGCCTGAACCACCATCTTTGCGCCGGTCATCTCACGTGTCATCTGCTTTGCTCCGTTCGCGACATGTGTCTTGCGTTTTGCCAAAAAAAAGCCCCCGATTTTTTCGGAGGCGCATGGGTTCGATTATGGTTTTCCGTTACCGGCCCATGCGCGTTTTTCCTACGATTACGACTAGCGCTTTCATCGCCAGAGGCTCCTTCTTTGCGTGCAGGGACATTATGGTCGGGGGGAAGGGGCGTCAACAGGCAAAATCGCAAATTTCCTGTCCTGAGGGTGGTATTTTGCGACATTTTATTGCGCAGATTGCCGCATGTTGGGAACTTCCGGGAAAGCGCGGCTCGATTCTCTGGTTTTGCCGTCGCATTTTGGGGTCTGAAAGCGTCAAGCCAATGTCTGAAATTGGCATGATCCGCCGATATGTCTGCTGCACGGTCATCCGTAGGGCGCATGCAAGGGAGGTGGAAAATGCTGCAAGACCTGGTAGACCTTGGACGGTACCCGATCGATTGCCCAGACTCTCCAGCCTATGATCGGTTGATCAGAGACCTGAGGCAGGAGCTGGAGCATGATGGGTGCGCGGTCCTGCCCGGGTTTGTGCATGAAAAAGGCATCGCGCTTTTGGCCGAGGAAGCCGATGCCGTTGCCCCCAACGCGCACCGCTCTTTCAGCCGCACAAATGCATATTTCACCAAGGACGATCCACGATTTGGTATCGGGCATCCGATACGTCGGTTCTATGAACGTTCAAACGCCTTTGTCCCGGCGGACAACTTCCATCAGTCCGGTCCCTTGCGGCGGATTTATGAGTTCGCGGACTTTCTGCCGTTCATTCGGGAAGCTCTGAATGAACCCGAGGATCGGTTCTTCCGCTATGATGATCCGCTTGCGGATGTGATCATCAACGTGGTGGAAGAAGGGCAGGGCTTTCCCTGGCACTTCGATACGAACAACTACACAGTGACCCTGGCCATCCAGAATGGCGAGGCAGGAGGGGCATTCGAATACGTTCCCAATCTTCGCACATCTGAAGACGAGAACTTTGCTCAGGTCGCCTCGGTTCTGGACGGCAACATGACGCGTGTTCACCAACTAGAGCTTCAGCCCGGGGATTTGCAGATTTTCAAGGGGAGGTATTCCCTGCACCGGGTGGCACCTGTCACCGGAACGCGACGCCGCTACGTCGGAATTTTCTCGTTTGTCGAAGCTGAAGGCATGTGCGGCGGGGTCGAGCGGACGCAGCAGCTTTATGGCCGTGTGTTGCCGCACCACTATGAACGCGCGGGTCTGCGCAAAGATCAATTGCTGGATTGAAAACCCGTCGTGGGTAAACTGAAGCGGTTCATGGTCGGAGCTTCAAATGCCTGAGATTTTGCAACTTACCCCATTCGTGCTGTGTTCGTCCTTACAGAACCAGATCGATTTCTACTGTGACCGACTTGGGTTTTCCTGCGGGTTCAGGCAGGAAAACTACGCCTTCCTGTCGCTCGGGTCGGTGGCTATTCGCTTGTTGGAATGTCCCGCGCGGGAAGACGGCAAGTCACTGGGCGACGATCAGTCGTTTTACATTGATGTCGACGATGTAGACGGCCTGTACGAAAGCCTGAAATCCGGGCTGGCTGATTTGCCCGAAGGGCGCGTGCGCCCGCCGTTTGACCAACCTTATCTTCAGCGCGAATTTCACGTTTTGGACGAGGACGGAACACTGGTGTTTTTTGGGCAGGACATAAGACCCCGGACCTGAGTACCCGCCCGGCGTCGACCTTCAGTCATGTAACTTCAAGTCAGACGCGCCGCGCGTGCGCGTAGATCAGAAGCCGACGCCAGTACCTTGCAGCACACCATGTTCCAGCGCATAGCGTGTCAGACCAGCGGTGGAAGAAATACCCAGTTTGCGCTTGATGTTCTTGCGGTGGGTCTCGACCGTGCGCACCGAAATCTCGAGTTTTTGGGCGACTTCCTTGTTGGATTTGCCCTGTGCAAGTTCCAGCAGGATCGTCTGTTCGCGCCCGGTCAGTGCCTCGCGCGCGCTGTCTTGTTTTGGTTTGAGGGACCCGCTGGCGCCTGTGCACAGGTATTGTTCGTCCTGCATAACGGCATCGATGGCCTGCTTGATCTCTTCGGTGGGTACATCCTTGAGAATATAGCCTTTGGCACCATGGCTGAGAGCTGTTGAGATGTATTCGGGACTATCATGCATCGACAGGATCAGGATGCGCGTTTCGGGAAGGCGTTCGAGGATGATTTCCGTCGCGCTGAGACCACCGAGACCGGGCATGTTTAGGTCCATCAGGATGACATCAGGGGCCAGGTCGACGGCCTGATCCACAGCCGCCTGACCACTACCGAGTGTGCCGACCACGTTGATGTCCTCATAGCTTTCCAGGATAGACTGGATGCCTTCGGCCACCATCGGGTGGTCGTCCACAATAAGAACCCGTGTGCTGTCAGAACTCATGTACCGGCCTTTCGGTTGGGAGTTGCGTCTTCCTGCGGCGGCAGAAGGTGGCTGAGCGGCAAGCTGGCTTCGATCACCGTTCCGCCTCGCGGTCCGCGTGATGACAGAATCCGCAACGATCCGTCAAGCTGTTCGATACGCTCCTGCATGTTGCGCAGGCCGATGCCTGTGGTTGCCGTCCCGGGCTCGGTGCGCAATCCGTGGCCGTTATCGGTGATCCGCATGGTCGCGCCTTTCTTATGTCCGCGCAGGTCTATCGTAACATGCGTAGCGCCGGAATGGCGTTCAATATTGGTCAGAGCCTCTTGGGCTATGCGGTAGAGGGCAATCTTGCTGTCCTGATCCAGCCGGTTGCGGAACACGACCGTCGAGAATTCGGTCTCAATCCCGGTGCGGTCGCGGAAATCGTCAGTCAGCGCTTTCAGTGCCGGCCCCAGGCCCAGATCGTCCAGCACACCCGGGCGAAGGTCGCGGCTGATGCGCCGTACCTCGGTAATGGCGGTGCCAAGGTGGTCGATCCCTTTTTCCAGCGGATCGCGCGCGCCGATATCGTCGCCGCGTGACAGACGGCGGCGGGCATTGTCCAGCGCATAGCGAACACCGACAAGGATTTGGCTGATGCCGTCGTGCAGCTCACGCGCGACCCGGCCACGTTCTTCTTCCTGCGCGTCGAAGACTCGTTGGGTCAGTTCTTTCAGCTTGGCGTCAGCCAACCGGCGTTCGCGAATGTTCAGCAACATGCCCGAGGCAAAAACGATGAGGACAGCCGCTAGCACGATTGCACCGATATACATGAAGGTGCGTTGTACACGGGCTTCGACCTCGGCCCGCGCGTTGGCCACTGTGGCGACAATGTCATCAATGAATACACCCGTGCCCACGACCCAACGCCAGTCCTGAAGCCCGACCACATAAGCGATCATCTGCGCCTCTTCCCCGGTCGACGGCTTTTGCCACATGAAGCTGTGCCAACCCGCCCCTTGGCGGGCGAGGCGAATGAATTCGTCGACGATGGGCGTGCCTTCGCTGTCGGTCAGCCCTTCCCAGTTCTGGTTGATGAACTGCGTCTGTCTGGGGCTGACCAAGTTGTTTCCGTCATAGTCATAAACAAAGAAGAACCCGTCCTGACCATAGATCATCGCCGAAAGGATTTGCGTGACCAGGTTTTTTGCCACCTCGTCATCGGGTTCAGCCCGACCATAGATGTAAGCAAACCCGTTACGCGCTTGCGTGACATAGTTGCGCAACTCTTCCTTCTTGGCCTCGATCAGGCTGCGCTCCAGTGCCTCGATCTCGCGCTCGGCTGTCGCGCGGGCCTCGTAAGCCACCAACACGGCGATTGCAGCCACAGCGACCACCAATGGGATCGCGGCCACCAGAGACAATTTCTGCGCATAGGTCAGCGAGACCAGTTGACGGAGTCTTTGCATAGTCGAATCGATACGCAAGCGGCGGCGAAAATGCAAAAGGAATGGGCAGGATCACCAAAATGGCGAGTTTTTTGCGATGTTTACTTGGAGGATGGTCAAAGAATCTGTGAAAAACGGCAAAAGAAACCGCCTGCCTACGCAGTAGTAGGTATTCCCATTCACATCACTGTCATTAGGCTGACGCGCATTGAATGCGACAGGTCCGGCTGTGCCGGATTATGACTATGAAGGGGAGGAACACTCATATGGATCGTCGTTCATTTCTGAAAAAATCCGCGCTGGGCGGATCAGCAGCTGCAGCAACCGCTCTGGCGGCACCGGCCTACGCTCAGGGCCAGCGCACGCTGACCATGGTGACCTCATGGGGTCGCGGTCTGGCGGGCGTGTTTGATAGCGCGCAGCGCTGTGCCGACAGCATCAACGCGATGTCTGATGGCAGCCTGAATGTTGAGATCAAAGCAGCCGGTGAACTGGTTGGCGCTTTCGAAGTGTTTGACGCGGTATCTTCCGGTCAGGCCGACATGTATCACGCCGCTGACTACTACTTTGTAGGTCAGCACCCGGGCTACGCGTTCTTTACCGCTGTGCCCTTTGGTATGACCGCGCAGGAACTGGTGAACTGGTACTACCATGATGGCGGCATGGAGTTGCATGATGAACTGGGCTCGATCTTTGGCCTGAAATCCTTCCTGGCGGGTAACACCGGCGCGCAGGCAGGCGGTTGGTACTCGAAAGAGATCAATGGCCCTGAGGATTTCCAGGGTCTTAAGTTCCGTATGCCAGGTCTGGGTGGTCAGGCGCTGGGTAAGCTGGGCGCATCCGTACAGAACATTCCGGGCTCGGAAGTGTATCAGGCGCTGTCCTCGGGTGCGATTGACGGCACCGAGTGGATCGGTCCCTGGGCGGACGAAAAGGCCGGTTTCCAGGAAATCACCAAAACTTACTACACCGCTGGCTTCCACGAGCCGGGTGCAGGTCTGTCGCTGGCGACCAACCGCGACGTGTTCGACAGCCTGACGCCGGCGCAGCAGAAGATCATCGAGATCGCCGCTGCCGAAGCGCACCAGTGGAACCTGGCGCAGTTCCTGGCCAACAACGGTGCAGCCCTGCAGCGTCTGCAATCCGGTGGCGTGAAGGTCATGGAATTCCCGGAAAGCGTTTGGGACGCCTTCGGTCAGGCTTCGCAAGAAGTTCTGGACGAAAACATGGGCGACGAGCTGTTCAAGAAGATCCACGACAGCGCCATGACGTCGATGGCAGCATCGTCCGCGTGGAACAACCTGTCGTCGGGTGTCTATACCGCTCAGCGCGACCGCGTTCGCGGCTAAACATCAGCCAATAAAGTAAACGGTTTCCCCGCAATCGCGGGGAAGCCTTTCCTGTTGCATATGCGCGGACCCATCATGCCGCTATAATAAGCAATGCAACTGACGCGACCCGGGGACAACATGCAGGACGACAACGGTATTTCGTTTTTCGGCGCCCTGTGGAATGGACTGATCTGGTTCATTCAGAACATTGCCGAAGCCTTCTATAATTTCGGATATGCGGTGACGCATCCGCAGCTGTGGCTGAACTGGTCGGACAAAGAAGCGATCATGCGCTTTGTCTACTATGGGGGCTCGGTCGAGTTCTTCTTTGTGGTCTTCACGCTGTTTTTGGTTCTGACGGCCATTGGCCTCTACTATCGGAACTTTATGTGGGGCATGGTTCGAGGGCTGGAAGGGTTCGCAAACGTCACCGGGCGTTTCTTTGCCTGGGCAGGTCTTCTGATGGTTATTCAGCAGATCGTCATCGTATTCATGCAACGCGTGTTCACACGGGCCGACATGGCCTTTGGCCTGGGTATACCGTTTCAGAAGGATATCAGTTGGTTCGCGGAAGAACTTAAACTCTACAACGCAATGGTCGTGTGCCTGTGCTGCACATACACTTTCGTTCAGGGCGGACATGTTCGGGTTGACCTGATCTATGCAGGCATCAGCCACCGCGCCAAGCGCGTTGTCGATATGTGCGGCGCGATGCTGTTCATGATGCCCATGGCAGTGCTGACATGGATGTACGGCTGGTACTTTATGTGGCGGCACCTGATTGTGCCGAAGCCTTCGGCCAGTGACACCTTGGATCGTCTCGTGGCCAAGTCACGCGCACTGCGCTGGAACGTTGAAACCATCGGGTTCAGTCCCAACGGGTTCAACGCGTATTTCCTGTTCAAGATCCTGCTGGTGCTGTTTGCAGGCATGGTGTTCCTGCACGCGATTGCCTTCCTGTGGCGGTCGTATCTGGAATACGTGGAAGGGCCGGAAAGCGCCGGAAAATACCTCGACAAGGACAGCCTTGGCGAGGGCGAAGAAGCCTATGAAGGCGCACATTAAGGACGGAGACCAAGACAATGCTATTCGGACTTGATGGCGTCGAGATAGGCCTCATTATCGTATTTTTTTGCCTTTTCGGAGGCATCCTGTCCGGTTTTCCGGTGGCCTTTGCCATCGGCGGGGCCGGGGTTATCTCATTCGGGATCATCGCAGCCTTGGACAGCGCAGGATTGCTGATCCATCAGGCAATTGACACAGGCTCGCAAGCTTACCGGGATGTCGTGAACTCGGGTGTGAAACCCGACACGATATCTGTGTTCCGATACCCAGACTTACCGAGGATCGCCGAGCCGGTCTTTGTTCAAGGTTGGGAAACCGCTTTGGACCGCAATGTTTCGTTCATCGTGAACCGAATGAACGAACGTGTTCTGGCCGGTCAGTCCATTGAGACACTTCTGGCCGTGCTGATGTTCGTTCTGATGGGCATCACGCTTGAACGCTCGAAGATCGCAAACGATCTGTTGACGACAATGGCGCGTGTCTTTGGCCCATTGCCGGGCGGTCTGGCAGTGTCGATTGTGGTTGTTGGCGCGTTTCTGGCGGCCTCGACCGGTATCGTCGGCGCAACCGTGGTGACCATGGGTCTGCTGGCCTTGCCGACCATGTTGCGGAACAATTACTCACCAGAGCTGGCGACTGGTGTGATTGCGGCCTCGGGCACGTTGGGACAGATCATTCCACCGTCGATTGTCATCGTTTTGTTGGGAACGCTGGCCGGTGATCTTTATTCGACCGCGCAAGAAACGCGTGCGGTCGAGGCCGGATGTACCGATGCGCTGACCTATCTGGGTGAGCCCGCAGTGGTCTCGGTCGGAACCCTGTTTCAGGCGGCACTTCTGCCAGGGATCATGCTGGCCTTGCTGTATGCGCTCTATGCCTTTGGGTACGCGTTGCTGAACCCGGACAAAGCGCCAGCCGTTGAAATGTCCGGTGGCTCGGGTGAGACGATCACCCGCTCTGAGGGTCTGACCTGGCTGCTGGGCGCGCCGGTCGCGATCATTGTCGGTGCCGTGCTTTTGGGCAGTGCTGGCGTCATCGGCAGCCAGAACATCTCGGTCTCAGCATTCTCGGATGTCGGGCAGGGCGCATCGCTGCGCACCAACGTATCGGAAGAATGCAAGGCATCGATGATCGATCTGCATGGCCAGTCCGCCTGGGATCAGGCGGTTGCCGAGCAGGAAGAGATCGACGCTGCCGGTGGTATCGCCAATGCCGAGCGTTTGAGCGAGGAAGAGCTGGTCGAAGCCCGCGAGGCAAAAATCGCGAATGCAGCGCCGATTGGAAACGGAGTTGCGGTTTTTGTGGTGCTGCTGGCGCTGACCCTGGTTCTGGGTCGGGGCATCGCGCCCTCGCGCTCGCCACAGCCATTGATCGTTGGTGCGATTGGTCTTTTGTTGATGTTGTTGGTCGATGTTCTGTTTGTTGCACCGACTACATCTGCGGGGCTGACATTTGTTCTGTTGGCCATTCCCTTTGCCATTGCGATCTATGGTTGCCGGGAAGCGGCAGCACGCTGTGCGACCAACGACCTGATCCGAGTGGTGTTTCCACCCTTGGTTCTGATTATCGCGGTGCTGGGTTCGATCCTGGGCGGTATCACCAACCCGACACCTGCCGCCGCATTGGGTGCGGGCGGGGCAATCATGCTGGCCGCTTATCGCAAACTGCATGATCAGGGTCGTTCCGGCGGCGTCATCATCTGGTCGACCTTTGCCGTGATCATCTGTTTGCTGTTGGGCGTGAACTTTGACCTCAGGGTCAATCAGGAAGGTGCTTCGGTCGAAACCGTGATCGCTTTTGTTCTGGCTTATGCAACGTATCTGTATGCTCTGTTTGGCCTGTTATTTGGCTGCTGGGTGTTGTTTTCGAGCGGTGTTCTGACGCCTGTTGTTCGCGAGACAGCGAAAGTGACCTCGATGGTCTTTACCATTCTGATCGGGTCACAGTTGCTGAACCTTGTGGTGATCTCGTTTGGAGGCGAGCACTATATTCAGCAGTTCCTGAAGAGCTTTGACAACGAGTTTACGGTCTTCCTGATCGTGATGTTGGTGCTGTTCATTCTGGGCTTTGTGCTAGACTTCCTTGAAATCATCTACATCGTGATCCCCATTGTGGGGCCGGTGATTTATGGTGGATCTTTCGATCCGAAATGGGTGACGATCATGGTGGCTGTGAACCTGCAGACCTCGTTCCTGACACCACCCTTCGGATTCGCCTTGTTCTATCTAAGGGGGGTTGCCCCAAAAGAGGTCACGACCGGCCACATATACAGAGGGATCATACCGTTTGTGTTGATCCAGGTGGTTGGCATTGCGATCTTGTGGTTCTTCCCCTCGATCGTCACCATCGTGCCGGATCTGATCCCGAATTGATCCCGGTGAGCAAGATGCAAAGGGGGCCTGGTGGCCCCCTTTTCTTTTTTGCTTTGGAAAAGGGGCCAGCCCCTTCTTGGCCTGCGGCCAATTCATCCCCGAGGTATTTGTAGCCAGATGAAGATGCGGATCAGTTGAATTCTATCAGGTCCCAACGATTGCCGAAGGGGTCACGCCAGACTGCGACCTGGCCATAAGGCTCGGAGCGCGGGGTTTCTTCAAACGTGACGCCCCGTGCCAACATGTCGGTATGGTCGCGATAGAAATCATCTGTTTGCAGGAAGAAACCCACGCGGCCACCGGTCTGATTGCCAATAGCGGTTTCCTGGTCGGGGCCGTCAGCTTTGGCCAGCAGAAGAGAACTGCCATTTGAGCCGGGTGGGGCGATCAATACCCAGCGTTTGCCGTCGCCCAGGTCGATGTCCTGCAGAAGCTGGAACTTGAGCGCTTCGGTATAAAATGAGATCGCGGCATCGTAGTCGGGCACCACAAGGGTAACCGCGTGCAAATTTTGCTTCATGATGATGTCAGCCTTTGGTCGGATGGCGGTCGGGCAACTGAATATTGGCCACTTGTTCCGCTATTGGGGCTGAGGACAACGGGTGATGCGATGCATCGGAAAAGGCATCTGGATCTTTGATCTTTTGCCATTGGCCCTGAATATAAGCCTCGAGCCCTGAGAACTTGGCCTTGTAGCCCATCTTGGGGCTGCCCGGGACCCAGTAGCCCAAATAAATGTAGGGCAGGCCGGCTTCGCGCGCGATGTCTATGTGATCGAGGATCATGTATGTGCCCAGCGAATTCTGGGGCTGGTTTGGATCGTAGAAGGAATAAACCATGCTTAGCCCGTCATCGAGCACATCGGTCAGACTGACTGCGATCAGATCGCCGGTTTTCGGGTCGGCATATTCCACCACACGGCTGCGGATCGGAGTCTCTTCGATCATGGCAGCAAATTCGAATACATCCATGTCGGCCATGCCGCCGTCGGCGTGCCGGGTATCCAGATAACGGCGGAACAGTTCGTATTGTTCGTCTGTAGCCCAGGGTGACGTTGCGCGGCGTTCCAGATACCCGTTGCGCTTTGCAGCGCGTTTCTGGCTTTTGGTGGCGCGAAAGGCCGAAACGTCGATCCGGGCGGACAAACAAGCTGCGCAGTCCGTGCAGGACGGTCGGTAAAGCACGTTTTGCGATCGGCGAAACCCCTGCTGCGAAAGCGAGTTATTCAACTGCTCAGCGCCTTCACCTTGAAGGGCTGTAAACAATTTACGCTCCATCCTGCCGTCAAGATAGGGGCAGGGTTGTGGAGCGGTCACATAGAATTGTGGCGCAATTGGCAGCGTGTGTCGCATGAAGTTCCCATCTAGCCTCGGGACAGATGATAACAACCGTTCCCGAGACCGCCAAGTGATTCACGCAGTTGGGCCTCACGCTCTTTGATTGATCATAACAGTCCCCAGGAAACTGTCGGTCAGGCCCTGACCGCGAGCGCTTGTCAGCATCATGATGACCGAAATGATCTGGACCACGAAAAACGCCATGCTGACGAAATAACCGGCAGTATGTGCGATGGCTTTGCCCATATCCATACGTTCGCCAAACGCGTCGCGCAGTTCGATGCCCATGAAGCGCATACCCAGCGTGGCTGAGCCGTTCGAGATGGTGATGACCCGATACGCAAAGCTGATCACCGCATAAATCAGCGGTAGGAAAAACAGCCCCGCACCGAATGTCAGGAAGACGGGCACGATGCACAGCAGCGAGATGAAGGCGATATCGAACAACCACGCGACAAAGCGCTTGGTCGCAACCGAGCTGTAGAATTCTGGTTGAGTATCCGGGTTGGGCAGGTGGTTCATTCGTCAGGTCCGAAAGATAGGGTTGAGGCACCCTGACCCGAAGAATCGGGGCAGGGCAAGGGCTATCAGGCAGGTGCGCCTTTGCCGTCGTCTTCGTGGTTCTCGCTGGCGCGTTCGTCCATGAACTGGTCGAACTCGGCCTTGTCCTTGGCCTCGCGCAGACGGCGCAGGAAGGCTTCGAAATCCTGCTGTTCGCGCTCCAGACGGGCAAGGGTGTCAGCCTTGTAGGCGTCAAAGGCGCTGTTACCCGAAGGTTTCATCGCGCTCATGTGACTGTGCCAGGATTTGCGGCGGCTGCAGGACTTGCTGAACATGCGTTTGCTCCAGATCATATAAGCCAGAAGGGCTAGGCCAACGGGCCAGAAGAAGATGAACCCAAGGACCATGGCGGCGATCCAGGCCCCTTTGCCTTTGTCGTCCAGCCAGGCTTCAATTCGGTAAAGCCATCCCGGATTTGCGGGGACGGCGGGGTCTGACAGTGCAGTCATGAAAGCTCTCCAGGGTTGATGTAAATTCTTTTCACATTGTCTAGATGGGGATGCATTTTGGTGATGCAAGGGGTGATGTGAAAAAGATTTACATTCTGCAACTCGGTTGACGTTGAACACCTCTGATCGCAGGGTGCGGTCATGAATATGACTGAAAACAAGACAGCTCCGGCGTTGAATGAAATTCTTGATCTGGAAAAGCAGGTCTGGATGGCGTTGGTCGAAGGTAATGCAAGCGCAGACCGTGCTTTGCTGAGTGCAGATTTTCTGGGGGTTTACCCAACCGGGTTTGCCAATCGCGATGATCATGTTGGCCAATTCGCGGATTCTCCGACGATGGTGGAGTTTGATCTGAGCGATGCGCGGTTGCGGGTTCTGACATCGGATATCGTTTTGTTGTCTTATAGGGCTGATTACTTGCGTCCCGGTGCGACAGAGCGCGAAGCGATGCTGATTTCCTCATTGTGGGAACGAAGGAACGACGTCTGGGTCAACAGTTTCAGTCAGGACACACCCGTTCAGGACGTCTGATCAGAATGCCCCATTGACGATGACGCGCCGCGATGCGCAGGGTGCGCGCATGACTGACGCACTTGCCATTACCCGACTTCCACGTGCTTTTGATCCGTCTTTAGGAGATGAAGCGCGGGCCCTTATGCCAGATTTGCCGCAGGAAATGGGTGAGCTCGTGGCGGGCACTGCCGGGTCCAGCCCTTATCTGAAAGGTCTGATCGAGCGTGAGAAAAGCTGGTTGCCCGAGGCATTGGAGCAGCCGGATCAGGCCCTTGCGAACGTTATGGCTGCAGCGCGTGATCTGCCGCCCGATCAGTTGAAACCCGGCTTGCGGCAGGCCAAGCGACGTTTGGCGCTGCTGACCGCCTTGGCTGATATTGCAGGTGCGTGGCCGTTAGAGAAGGTCACGGCGGCCCTGACGGATTTCGGAGCCCTGGCTGCGGATGTTGCGGCCAAGGCCGAGATCGCTGCTTTGATCCGGCGCAAGAAACTGCCCGGAATGACTGAAGATGATGTCGAAAACGCAGCTGGGCTGGTCATTCTTGCGATGGGCAAGATGGGCGCGCATGAGCTGAACTATAGCTCGGACATTGACCTGATAGTCCTGTTTGATGAGACGCGTTTTGACCCAGATGATTTTTACGAAGCCCGGCAGGGCATGGTCCGGGCGACGCGAAACTTTTGCGCAACGCTCAGCGACAAGACGGCGGACGGGTATGTGTTTCGTACCGATCTGAGGCTGCGTCCTGATCCCGCCGTGACACCGGTCTGCATGGCGATGGAGGCGGCTGAACGGTATTATGAAAGCCTTGGTCGTACCTGGGAACGGGCAGCCTATATCAAGGCACGACCCTGTGCCGGGGATCTGGTTGCGGGTCAAAGGTTTTTGGACAGCCTGCGCCCATTCGTCTGGCGCCGTCATCTGGACTTTGCGGCCATTCAGGACGCCCATGATATGCGTCTGCGTATCCGCGAAAACAAAGGTACGGGTGGGTCCATGTCAATCCCCGGCCACGACATGAAGCTGGGGCAGGGCGGTATCCGAGAGATCGAGTTTTTCACTCAAACCCGCCAACTGATCGCAGGTGGGCGGGATGCTGACCTGCGGGTGCGGGGGACTGTTCCGGGGCTGGCAGCGCTGGCGTCAAAAGGCTGGGTGCCAGAGGACGTAGCCGAGAAACTGACCGATCATTACCGGGCGCATCGCGAGGTCGAGCATCGCATTCAGATGATCCACGATGCGCAGACCCACAAGGTTCCCAAAACGCCGGATGGGATCGAACGTGTTGCGTGCCTGATGGGGATCAGCAGCGCCGATTTGATGCAAGACCTGACGAACCGCCTGACCGAAGTACATGAACTGACCGAGGGGTTCTTTGCTCCGGGCCAATCACAACCGCCCGCGCCTGCGCAGGATGTCGAGTTCGACAAAAAGATACTGGCGCGTTGGACGACATATCCGGCGTTGCGAAGCCAGCGAGGTGCTCGGATTTTCGAACGTCTGCGGCCAGAATTGCTGTCGCGCCTCGCCAAGACGGCCAAGCCAGACGAGGCGCTTATGGCCTTGGACGGGTTTCTGGCCGGTCTTCCCGCCGGCGTGCAGCTGTTTTCCTTGTTCGAAGCGAACCCGCATCTGATTGACCTCTTGGTCGATATTGTTGGCACATCCCATGCGCTTGCTTCGCACCTGTCACGCAATGCGTCTGTGTTTGACGCAGTGATCGGGGGCAGTTTCTTTACCGATTGGCCGGGGCAAGAGGCGCTGCAGGCCGAACTGGCACAAGCCCTTTCAGAGGAAACGGACTATGAAACTCAGCTCGATCTGGCGCGGCGCTGGTGCAAAGAATGGCATTTCCGTATTGGTGTGCACCATCTGCGCGGCCTGATTGACGGGGCACAGGCCGGTCAGCAATACGCACAGCTTGCTCAATCGGTGATTGCAGCCATACTCCCACACGTCACTGAAAACTTCGCCCGCAAACATGGTCCTGCGCCGGGGCGCGGGGCGGCTATTCTGGGCATGGGCTCACTTGGGGCAGGGCGGATCAACTCGCAATCCGATCTGGACATGATCGTGATCTATGATCCCTTGGACCAAGAGATGTCGGATGGCCCGCGCCCATTGGCCGCGCGGACATATTACGCAAGGTTTACGCAGGCGCTGATCACCGCACTCTCGGCCCCCATGTCGCAAGGGCGTTTGTATGAGGTCGACATGCGATTGCGCCCCTCGGGCAATCAGGGGCCGGTGGCAACAAGCTGGGCCAGTTTTACCAACTATCAGCAAAACGAAGCCTGGGTGTGGGAGCATCTGGCCCTGACTCGCGCGCATGTCGTCGCGGGTGACGCGGGGCTGGCTGAGGACATTGAATCCTTCCGGGCTGAATTCCTGTCTCACCCACGAGAACAGGCTAAAGTCCTGCGCGAAGTGGCAGAGATGCGCGCGCGCCTCGCCGCCGCCAAGGCACCTGCGGGCATCTGGGATGCCAAGAACGGACCGGGGCGTCTGATGGACATCGAACTGATGGCCGAGACCGGCGCTTTGCTGGCCGGCTCGGCGCAGCGTGATGTATCGTCGGGTCTGGATGGGGCCGTCGCAGCCGGATTGCTGAATGTCGCGCAGGCGCAATCGCTGAAAGAATGCTATGATTTATGCTGGTCCGTGCAATGTGCCGCCCGCCTACTGTCGGGCAAGGTCATCGAAGCGGACAAGATCGGTGAGGGTGGCACCGCGTTTCTATGCCGCGCAACCGGGTTCGAACAGGTCGAGGCGCTGCAGGCGGCATTGCAGGACAGTTACACGACCGCAGCCGATCTGATCGGAGGCGTGATCAAAGGGGGCGAAGATGGCGCGCAGCACTGATCCCAACGACCACAAGGGTCTGATCCTTGAAGCCTATCGCATTGAGGGCATCACCTTGCCCGAATGCCGCAGTATTTTTCTGGACTGGGCGCTCAGCCTGCCTGCCGATCGCGATCAGAATACAGCGCTGGCGGAATTGCACGCGGGCTACGTGGACCAAAACCCCGATCATCCCATGACACAAGTCCTGAGCGAGGGTCTTCAGGCGGCTCAGACCCCCAAACGCCGAGGCGGATGGCGATCCCGTAACCGCTAGGGGTTTTCGACCGCCGCGTTCATGACTATGAGGGCGCCATGACCCAATCTGCCGACCGCCCCCGTATCCGCCTGAAACCCAAAGCCAATGCGCGCGGCCTGCGTCATGGCTTCCCTTGGGTCTATGCCAACGACATCGTCACCGACCGCCGTACCCGTAAAATCCCTGCCGGTGCACTGGCCGTGCTTGAGGATGAAAAACGCGCGCCCATCGCGCTGGTGGCGGTCAACCCCGAGTCCAAGATCATGTGCCGGGTGCTGGACCGGGATATTGACGCGCAGCTTGACGCCGCGTGGTTCGAAACCCGCCTGCGGCGCGCTCTTGAGATGCGCGAACGCCTGTTTGACGCGCCGTATTACCGCCTGATCCATGCCGAGGCGGATGGCTTTCCCGGCGTGATCATCGACCGTTTTGGAGACGCCTGCGTTATCCAACCGAACGCGGCCTGGGCCGAGGCGCATCTGGACCTGCTGACAGATGCTCTGGTCAGGGTCACTGGCGTGACCACGGTTCTAAAGAACGCCTCGGGTCGCACGCGCGGGCTGGAGGGGCTGGACGATGTCAACCTAACCCTGCGCGGCACCGCACCCGATGCACCCCTGCCGGTGCCGATGAATGGCGCGACCTATATGGCCGATCTGACCGGCGGGCAGAAAACCGGCCTGTTCTATGACCAGCGTCCCAATCATGCCTTCGCTGCGCGGCTTGTTCATCCCGGAGCGCACGTGTTGGACGTCTTCAGCCATGTAGGCGGCTTTGGTCTCGCCATGCTGGCAGGCGGTGCTGGGCAGGCGCTGTCTGTGGATGGCTCTGCCGCCGCACTGGAGTTGGCGGCAAAGGGTGCTGAGGCTTCGGGCCTTGCTGACAAGTTCCAAACCCGGCAAGGCGACGCGTTCGACGTGTTGACCCAATTGGGGGAAGAGGGCGCGCAGTTTGACGTCGTGATCTGCGACCCGCCCGCTTTTGCGCCGTCGAAACAAGCGCTGGATGCAGGGCTGCGCGCCTATGAGCGGATCGCCCGATTGGCCGCACCTCTGGTCAAATCCGGCGGTTACCTGGGGCTGTGCTCATGTTCACACGCCGCTGATCTGGGGCGATTCCGCGATGCCTCATCCCGCGGGATCGGTCGGGCCGGACGGCAGGCACAACTGATCCATACCGGGTTTGCGGGCCCGGATCACCCGCAATTGCCGCAACTGGCGGAAAGCGGCTATCTCAAAGCGGTGTTCTATCGCCTATGAAAGCCGTGCTCGACACCTGCGTGATCTACCCCACGGTGATGCGCGAGATGTTGTTGGGGGCCGCGCGTCTGGGTCATTTCACCCCGATTTGGTCTGCACGTATCCTCGAGGAATGGGCCCGCGCCGCCCGCAAACTTGGCCCAACGGGTGAGGCACAAGCCCGTGCCGAAATCGCACTGACACAAGCCAATTGGCCCGATGCCGAGCGCGCGCCGAACGAGGGACTGCAAAACCGCCTTTGGCTGCCTGATGCTGCTGACATTCATGTATTGGCCACCGCAATTGCTGCGTCCGCCGATGTAATCGTGACGGTGAATGCGAAAGATTTCCCCAGAAATATCCTAGCCGAAGAAGGGCTTGATCGCGTCGACCCTGACAGTCTGCTTCACGGTTTCTGGCAAGCAGACGCAACCGGGATGAACGCACTCGCGGCTCAGGTCCTTGCCGAGGCCAACCGTCTCTCAGGTGTTCAATGGACGTTGCGCGCATTGATGAAAAAAGCCCGCTTTCCCCGATTGGGCAAAGCCCTTACCACGTAAACGGGATCTATCTTCGTCTGGCTAAAAATACCTCGGAGAGCGCGAGAGGCTGGCCTCTCGCTGCGCACCCTCAGCCACGTTCCCAACGCTGCTCAAGAGCTTCCAACGCTGCAATCCGCTCGTCCGTCTTGGGGTGGCTCATCAACCACGCCGGAACGACACCGGCGCGTTGCTGCGTCAGGTCCTCCAACTTGTGAAACAGTGATTTCTGCGGTCCAATTCCGATCCCGGCCTTGGTCAACAAAGCTGCGGCATATTCGTCGGCCTCATACTCATCCCCACGTGACAGGCGCGAGGCCAAAAGAGCGGTCAAAGCATTGGCAATCATCGCACCGATGAACGGGATGAACCGGTTCAGGACCAGTATCAACGCCGTCCGCATCGCGTTCTGACCGGAAAAATCAATCATCCGTCGACGTGCGTGCCCCAGCGCCACATGCCCCAACTCATGCGCGATGACACTGGCCATTTCCTCGGCTGAAACTTCGCCATTGCGAAACTTGCGATAGAACCCCCGCGTAATGAAAATCCGCCCGTCTGGGGCGGCCAACCCATTCACCGGGTCGATCTCATAGATGTAAACCGGTACCCGATCGATACCCAAAGCAGCGGCCAGCCGGTCCGTCATGCGTTTCAGCGCGGGGTCGGCCAGTTCGGTCGACTTTGCGTCCAGCTCTCGGTGGGTGCGCCAGACGGATATCCGGTACATCGCAAGGCCATACAAAACGGCCAGAAAGATCGGGGTGAGTTTGATCATAGCCCAGATATGGTTCTTCATCGCGAGTTCGGCAAGGCACAATGGCCCTGCCAGACGCTTCAATACCGTTTTGTACTGCCCAGGCTATGATCACTTCCGGGGTGCAGGAAGCTTCAGGTTTTCATGTAGGTCAGCCAGAGTTTCGATTGTCAGTGTGGAACCCTTGGAGGCTTCAAAAAATGCGTGTTCAGCCTCTTTTTGCGCGACCAGGCTATCCGTTCTCAAATCTCTCACATCAGCGCGCAGAGCGTCCTGTGCCTCCTCAAAGGTCTGTGCGTCCCGCAGTTCGTTTTCCAACGCATCGAGTTTCTCGTTGTAGTCCGGGTCACCGGGATCGAGCGCTGCGATGTCATCGGCAATCTGGTCGCTACTTCGCCCGTCGTAGCTTTCGTTCAGATCCCGCAAATCACGCCGTGCGTCATATAACTGCCCGCGCAAGTCGTAATATTCGGTCGCCGCTGCCTGATAAGTGGCGATTTTCCCAACATTGCTGTTGGCTGCAGCGTTCTGGAAGGCTGGGGCCGCCGCTTTCGATGCATTCAGATTGCGCAGCTTGTCCGAACCGTAAGGATCGGTGATCTCAGCAACCAGCGGGTCATGATAGCGGTGTTTCTTACCGTTATAAGGCGTCTTATGGCGAAGTTGGAATTCGGTTTCTTTCGGGTTGTAGTTATGGGTCTGAGAATACTGATGATAGCTTGGATCGTAAGGCACCGGTTGCACAGTCACATCGTCTTTGTAACGGTTCTTGGGTTGCGGAAGCCCAAGATTGTCATGGAAATCTCCCAAAGTATCTTTGGTCAGGGAACGCCCTTTGGAGGCGTCAAAGAACGCGTCTTCTGCCTCTTGCAGCGCATCATTTGTCTGATACCGCAGGTCTTTCAGATCGGCGCGCAATCCGTCGCGTGTTTCCTCATATGTTTCAGCGTCCTGCAATTCGGATTCCAGAGCTTCGCGTTTGCTGTCATAATCCGGATCATTCGGATCAAGCGCTGCGATGTCGTCGGCAATTTGGTCGCTGGTTCGCCCGTCATAGCTTTCGTTCAGATCTAGCAAATCGCGTCTCGTGTCATACAACTGCCCACGCAAATCGTAATATTCCGCGGCAGCAGCCTGATAAGTGGCGATTTTCCCAACATTGCTGTTGGCTGCAGCGTTCTGGAAGGCAGGAGCCGCCGCTTTCGACGCATTCAGATTGCGCAGCTTATCCGAACCGTAAGGATCGGTAATCGCAGCAACCAAAGGGTCGTGATAGCGGTGTTTTTTGCGGCCATCCAAGTCAGGAGCAACATCATATCGTACAACAGGACGTAAAGAACGTTCGACCGGTTTCACTGAAACGGTCTTGTATGCGCGTGTCATTTTTGCGGACTTGCCGTTGGACTTCTTTGTGGGCTGTTTGCCAAACAGCTGCCGTACATCCTTCTTGAACTCTCGCCCAAATTCGCCAAGTGAGACCCGCCGAGCTTTTTGGTTTCCTCCAGCGATAGATTTAGACTTTTTTGTCTTGGCCGCGTGTTGCTTTTTCGCTCCGGCACCTTTCCCCGAAGCTGAGGATTTGCCCTTGGATTTGTTTTTCCCACCACTACTGGCATGGGATCCTTTTGAGGAGTTTCCTTTGCCACCGCCGTCGGCCTGCGATCCCCTTGACGAATTCCCTTTTCCTTTGGATCCGCCCCCATTGTCTGCTTTCCCAGAATTCCCATTCCCTTTGCCGTTCTTTGCAAAAGCTGTATCCGGCGCAAGTGCAAATGTCGCGGCCGCCCCGAACGTAACGATCAATGAAATGGCGGTTGCCACGGACGCAAGAAGATTTCTTAATTTGCGGTTGGTCATGTCTGCCCCCAAGCTTTGACCCGCTTGCACATTAACATGAAACTGAAGATCGGCGAGCCTTGAGGCCGCTTTAGTACGGAACTCGCAAACAATCGGCGCATTTGCGCGCCTATCTTTCAAATCTGTTCATAATTCGGAAACAATAAGGCGGCGCTTGGGGGCTTGCTTTGGCTACCGCGTAAGTTCCCTCATGCCCTGTTCCAGGCCGGCCAGTGTCATGGGCACCATACGATCCTCGAAAATCTCTCGGATCATCCCAATGGAATGGGTGTATTCCCAATATTTCTCGGGCACTGGATTGATCCAAAGGTTGGATGCCCACTGTTCGCGCGCCCGTTGCAGCCAGACTTGTCCGGCTTCCTGATTCCAGTGTTCGTTGGCACCGCCGGGATAGGCGATTTCATACGGGCTCATCGAGGCGTCGCCGACGAAGATGCATTTGTAGTCACCGCCATAGGTGCGCAGCACTTCGTGCGTGGGGGTCTGTTGATCCCAGCGACGGCGATTGTCGCGCCAAACACCTTCATAAAGGCAGTTGTGGAAGTAGTAATATTCCAGATGCTTGAACTCGGTTCGGGCAGCGGAAAACAGTTCTTCGACCACCTTGATGTGCGGGTCCATTGATCCGCCCACGTCCAGAAACAGCAGCACCTTGACCGCGTTGTGACGCTCGGGGCGGGTCTTGACGTCCAGATAGCCATGTTCAGCCGTGGCGCGGATGGTGCCGTCCAGATCCAGCTCTTCAGCCGCGCCTTCACGGGCCCAGCGGCGCAGCCGTTTCAAGGCGACCTTGATGTTGCGTGTGCCCAGTTCAACTGTGTCGTCTAAGTTTTTGAATTCCCGCTTGTCCCAGACCTTTACGGCGCGCTGATGGCGGCTTTCCTTCTGACCGATGCGGACGCCTTCGGGGTTATACCCGTAGGCCCCAAATGGAGAGGTTCCGGCTGTGCCAATCCACTTGTTGCCCCCTTGATGGCGGCCCTGTTGTTCCTTGAGCCGCTCGCGCAGGGTTTCCATCAGCTTATCAAACCCGCCAAGCGCTTCAATCTCGGCTTTTTCCTCATCCGACAGGTGCTTTTCGGCCATCTTGGCCAGCCAGTCGCCAGGGATATCCACGGCTTCCAGAACCTGATCGAAACTGATCTCATTCAGCCCTTCGAAGCTGGCAGCAAAAGCGCGGTCAAACTTGTCGATGTTGCGTTCATCTTTCACCATCGACACACGCGCGAGGTAATAAAACGCTTCGACATCATAAGTGGCGAGACCCTTTTTCATGCCCTCCAGAAAAGTCAGGTATTCTCGGAGCGAGACCGGAATTCCAGCTTTGCGGAGGTTTTCGAAGAAGGGCAGAAACATCGCGCTATACCACCAAGCGGACCAGAACGAGCGATATTATTAACCCGACCAGCGCAAACGCGATCCCGTAGCCTGCCGCATATTGCGCCATGTCGGCCCCGTTGCCATTGCGTCTCTTCGCGGTCAAAGCGCCCAGGATTGCCCCCAGGATCGCCATTCCCAAAACTACCACCATATGCGTTTCACCCGTCTGTCGTGCTGCTGGAACTCCGCTGGCCTGCACTTTCAATCAAAGATTGGGCCACCAGTTCCGAGCCGAACCCGTATCGCGCCCAACCAATGCTGTCCAGCCTGACCGAACGGGCCTGTTGAAGCTGTCCGGACTGTTTCAAAGCTTCGGACTTCAACAGAAGCAACGTAGCTAAAATCGAGGCGTTTTCGGCGCGGGTCATCACGTCAATGGCGTTGTTCAGTTCAGGCAAGACGCGGGGCCCCTGGTTTTGAGCCAAAGCAAATGCAGCGGTCTGAGTGGTCACATAGGCCTGGTGAACTTCGGTTCCAGGCGTTGCCTTCAGAAACTGCTGAGCAATCTGGAACTGGCGCAGCGCTTCGTTCGGATTTCGGAACTGCTCCATCCGACCCATCAGGTAGTGGGGGTAACCGCGGCGGTGGTCCGTCCATCCCAGTCGTTGACCGATGCTTGCTGCTTTTCTGGCTGCCCGCATTTGCCGGGGCGAACCGGGCCCAGGCCCCAGCGATTTCTGGATGGCGTCGATCCATTCACGTGGAGTTTCGGTTGCAGGTTGCGCAGCCAGCCGATTGCCGCGCGGGTTCAGGCGGCTCAGTACCCCGGGGATCACGGCGGTAACTTCTTCGCGGCTCATGCCCGTGCGCAGTTCGGGCGCATAAGCGGCACGCAGGATCAACATGTCAAACCCGGTCAGAACGGTGTGGATGTTGTCGTCGTTGAACACAGAATCCGGCAGGTGATAGAGGTCATTCAACGGCCCAAGGGCCTGGGCCAGCTCTTCATGCAGGCAGTCCCGTATTTCTTGTGGGCTGACATCATAAGGGATGAAAATGCCAAGCCGTTCGCGTTGGCGCAGTTCGGTCCAACTGCTTTTCGCCTTGCGGCGGTCACGGCGGTATTCGTCCAGGCTTGAGGCGTTTGGAACCACGAAACAGGCTGCATTGGGCAGAATGCGCAGGATGTCTTCCTGGCTGACTGCCTCGATCGTGATATTGGCCTGACCCTCACGGATCTGCCGGATATTGATCCCGGCTTCGCGTTTCAGGCGGTTCAGCAGTCGTGTCAGATCCTGTTGCATGCTGGCGGTGGGTGAACCTGTCAGCCTTACTGTGACCGGTGTTTCAAACCGGGTGAACACGGGCAGCGCGGCCCCGCTTTCTAACGCGAAATGCAATGCCACAAAGTCTTCGGCGATGTTCTTGTTGGATCGGGCAGGTGGCCAGGGCCGCGGAGCACCAAAGGTCTTGGTCGGAGGCAATGTCGCCTCAACCGAGCGAACCTCGTCTGACACCGGAACCGTTTGAATGGTTTCTACAGTTGTACAGCCCGCCGCAAACAACGCCAGAACAAGAGCGGACCAACGCATCATGTGCGGGAATACTTGATAAATGGCGTGACCGTTCCGATGCGGTCATAGAGCTGGCGCGCGGTTTTGTTGAACTCCTGTGTCAGCCAATAGACAGACGGGGCACCTTGCCGGTCAGCCTCGTCATACACCGCCTGGATCAACGCACGGCCCGCGCCTGTTCCACGGGCTTCGGGGCGGGCGAACAGGTCTTGAAGATAGCAGACCTTTTCCACTTTCCATGCGTGGCTGTGAAACAGGTAATGCGTCAACCCGACCAGATTGCCATCCTGCTCGGCGACAAAACATGAAAAATCCTGCGGATCATCACCCAACAGTCTTGAGAATGTCGTCTCGTACACCTCTGCGGGCAGCGTGGTTTCATAGAACGCTAGATAGTCCCGCCACATGTCAGCCCACTGATCCTTGTCTTCGGCTTGAAGTGGGCGGATTTTCAATGTGTTCGCCAAGCGATCTATCCAATTCTGTGAGGTTGAGCCTGTCACTTTCGCGATGCTGACAGCCGGGGTGCAGCAACGCAAGCCAAGATCACCAAATGTTCAGGTTTCAGCTACCGTTTGCCGCGTGCCATGAAGGCCAGGCGTTCGAACAAATGCACATCCTGCTCATTTTTAAGCAACGCTCCGTGCAATTTGGGCAGGGCGCTGGCCCCGTCGCGCTTGAGGTCTTCGGCGCTCAGGTCTTCGGCCAGCAACAGCTTCAGCCAGTCCAGAACTTCTGAGGTTGAAGGTTTTTTCTTCAAACCCTGTGTCTCACGGATTTCATAGAACTGGGTGAGCGCCGTGGTCAAAAGCGCGTCTTTGATGCCGGGGTGGTGAACTTCGACGATACGGCGCATCGTGGCCTCATCCGGGAAGCGGATATAGTGAAAGAAGCAACGGCGCAGAAAGGCGTCGGGCAGCTCTTTTTCATTGTTTGAAGTGATGATGACGATGGGGCGGTTCTTGGCCCGGATTGTTTCTCCGGTCTCATAGACATGGAACTCCATCTTATCGAGTTCCTGCAAAAGATCGTTGGGAAATTCGATATCCGCCTTGTCGATCTCATCGATCAGCAGAACAACCTTTTCATCGGCGTCGAATGCCTGCCATAACTTACCCTTGCGGATATAGTTCGACACGTCATGCACGCGCTCTTCGCCCAACTGACTGTCGCGCAGGCGGCTGACAGCATCATATTCATACAGCCCCTGCTGCGCGCGGGTGGTGGATTTCACGTTCCACTCGATCATCCGTACGCCCAACGCGCCGGCCACCTGTTTGGCCAACTCAGTCTTGCCAGTGCCGGGTTCCCCTTTGACCAGCAGAGGGCGTTCGAGTGTGACGGCTGCGTTCACGGCAATGGTCAGATCGTCTGTGGCGACATATTCGGCTGTACCTTGAAAACGTGCTGTCATGGGCCTCTCATGTGGTTGTGCGACGTGGTCGGGCAAACTGTGTTTTCCGGGTTACAGAGCGGCAAGGTTTTTGACAACCCGCGTCCCTGCGTCGAACAACGGGATTTTTACTGCATCTCCAAGCCCTTTTGCTTGATTCGCGTGCAGTCGACGTTAAGGCGTTAAGTTAGCCGCCCCAAAAAAGCCTGCTGAATTTCATAGAAAAACAAGGTTTTCTTGATGTTTGTCTCATATTTAGACAAATCCGCGTGGGCGAATGTGGATGCAAAGTTTGTGTAGTGACATTCCACGGCCCGTCGGCTAAACGCTGCGCAGAAGGGAGAGCCAAATGTCAGGTGAAACAACCGCGACCGACGTTTCTGGCCATACCGAGGGAGCAAATATGAAGCAGGAAGTTTTTCTGCCGGAGGACTACCGTCCGGCCGAAGATGAACCTTTCATGAATGATCGTCAGCTTGAGTATTTTCGGCGCAAGCTGCTGGATTGGAAGACAGAACTATTGGCAGGCAGTCGCGACACGATTGAAGGGCTGCAGGACAACACCCGTAACATTCCGGACGTCGCAGATCGCGCCAGCGAGGAAACCGACCGTGCGCTGGAACTGCGTACACGGGATCGTCAGCGTAAGCTGGTCGCCAAGATCGACTCGGCCCTGCGCCGGATCGACGAAGGGGAATACGGGTATTGCGAAAAGACCGGCGACCCGATCTCGCTGAAACGTCTGGACGCGCGTCCCATTGCCACCATGACGCTTGAGGCACAAGAACGTCACGAGCGCCGCGAAAAGGTCCACCGCGACGATTGATCGCCGGTTTGGGGTTAAAAACTTAAGCGCCGGGGCCTGTGGCTCCGGCGTTTTTGCGTTAAGGCGGGGGCATGAATATCCATGGTTTGAAATTCTGCGTGATTGGTGGCGGCATCGGAGGTCTGGCCACCGCGCTAGCACTGCAAGTCAGGGGCGCACAGGTCACTGTGCTTGAACAGGCTGCCGAACTGACCGAAGTCGGAGCAGGTCTGCAAATCAGCGCCAATGGCACGGCTGTGCTGAGGGCTCTTGGCGTTGCAGAGGGCAGGCCTGCTTTAGGGCAAAAATCGTTTGGCACAGTTCTGCGTGATTATCGGAAAGGGCGGGTGATCAGCCGCGTACCCAGTCCCGCCGCAGGATCAACATATTACTACCACCGCGCTGACCTGCTTGATTTACTGCACACGGCCGCGTTGCGCGCCGGAGTGGAACTGCGTCTAGGATCACGCGTTACGGAAGTGCGCAAACACCCCGGAGAGGCCGAGATCGTTCTGGAAGGCGGCGAAAGGCTGCGGGCCGAATGTGCCATTGCGGCAGACGGTGGACGCAGCGCGATCCGGCCGATCCTCAACGGGCCCGAAACACCAGCCTTCACCCATCAAGTCGCATGGCGGGCCACGATTCCATGGAACCGTCCCGAGCAGATGCCGCGCGCAGCGCTGACAATGGGCCCCGGACGTCACGTGGTGACGTATCCTTTGCGCGACCAAAGCCAGATGAACATCGTAGCGATCGAAGAACGGTCAGACTGGCATGAGGAAGGCTGGCGTCTGGAGGGCGATCCAGTTGATCTGCGTGCACGCTTCGCGGACTTTAGCGGGGAAGTGGGCGATATTTTGGCGCAAGTCCAGAATGTCAACATTTGGGCTTTGTTCCTGCGCCCGGTTGCCGAGAAATGGCAAAACGGTCGCCTTGCCCTGCTGGGGGATGCGGCGCACCCGACGCTGCCCTTCATGGCGCAAGGAGCTTGCTTGGCACTGGAGGATGCATGGTGTCTTGCACGCGCCTTCGAGGCGCAGTCGGGTGTCGCACAGGCGTTGGCTGCATACGAAAGTGCGCGCAAAGCACGCGCGCGAAAAGTCGTTGCTGCAGCGGGATCAAACGCGCGGAACTTTCATCTCAGGGGCCCAATGCGCCTAGCTGCACAGGCCGCTTTGATGGCGCTTGGTCCAAGGCTCGCGCAACGATACGAGTGGATTTACAGCTACGATCCGACGGCCTGAGGGACTACAGGTCCAAATCAACCCAGACCGGCACGTGATCCGAAGGCTTTTCATGTCCACGGATTTCAAAGTCGATCCGGCAATCGCGCATCAGATCCGCAGCCTGAGGGGTCAAGAGGAAATGGTCGATCCGAATGCCGTCATTTCGGTTCCAGGCACCGGCCTGATAATCCCAGAACGAATAATGCCCGGGGCCTTGGGTCGTGGCCCGGAATGCCTCGGTAAACCCAAGGTTCAGGATCTTGCGAAACGCCGCGCGGCTTTCGGGCCGGAAAAGGGCGTCCTCCCGCCATGCCTCAGGACGTTTGGCATCTTCGGCCTGCGGGATGATATTGTAGTCACCCGCCATCAGGGCTGGCTCTTCACTGTCCAGCAGGTCACGCGCGCGTTGATACAGTCGTTCCATCCACGACAGCTTATAGTCGTATTTCGGGCCAGGCACGGGATTGCCATTGGGCAGGTACAGGCCGCAGAGCCGCAGCGCTTTTTTTCCGATAACCGTGGCTTCGATCCAGCGAGCTTGCTCGTCTTCTTCGTCACCCGGCAGACCGCGCGAGACATCTTCCAATGGCAGTTTCGACAGGATGGCCACGCCATTGAAACTCTTTTGCCCGTGGGTTTCCACGTTATATCCACGCTCTTCAAACATTTCGCGGGGGAAGTTCTCGTCGATGGATTTGATTTCTTGCAAAAGAACGACGTCAGGTTGCCCGTCGTCCAGCCAACGGGGAAGGGCTTCGGCCCGCGCTTTGATGCCGTTGATGTTGAATGTGGCGATTTTCATGCGCGATCCTCCGAAGCCTTTGGCAACCTATCGCTCAGAATGAACCCAGCGGCAAGGTGGCGGTGGGGTTTGCGAGGCTCTGCCTCGCGCTCCGAGGTAATTTGGCCAGATGTAGAAACGGATCCTTAACCCATTCACTCGATGGTTTTGAGGCGGTACAGGCGGAGGCGCCAATGACCGCGCCAGGTGAAGCTCTCTGATCGTTGGGTCAGAGAGCGGATCCCTGCTTCATCTGGCTAAAAATACCTTGGGGGTGTGGGGGCAAAGCCCCCGCGGCGCTTACATCGAAAAAGATGTGCCGCATCCACAGGAAGAGGTTGCGTTGGGATTGTCGATCACAAAACGCGCGCCGATCAGCTCTTGAGTGAAGTCGATGACCGCATTTTCCAGGAAAGGCAGCGAGATCGCATCAACGATGACTTTCTGACCATTGCCTTCAAGGATCAGGTCATCCTCTTTAGGGGTGTCCAGCGCGATTTCGTACTGAAAGCCCGAGCAACCGCCGCCTTCCACTGCAACACGCAGAGCCTGGCCCTGATCCGCCGCGCCAATTTCGGCCAGACGTTCAAAAGCGCGATCAGTGACTGTAGGGGGCAGATTCATGCCGCTCTCCAAAGGTTTATTTCCTCAGCATCCTACAATATATGGAACTCGAGGACAGGCGACAAGGACTAGACCTTTGGTCAGAGCGAGTTTTGCCTCGGACCCGGACCGCGCAAGAGGGCGGCTGGTACCTGAGGAAGAGAGCAGCTTCCGGTCATGCTTTCAACGCGATCGGGACAGGATCATTCATGCCAGCGCATTTCGGCGGCTCAAGCACAAGACACAGGTCTTTGTCGAGCATGAGGGCGACAGCTATCGCACGCGCCTGACCCATTCCATAGAAGTGGCGCAGGTGGCGCGGACCATCGCCGGGGCGTTGGGTCTGAACCCAGAACTCACCGAGGCTGTGGCTTTGGCCCATGATCTGGGGCACACGCCGTTTGGTCATACTGGTGAAGACGCCTTACATGCCTTGATGGAGCGCTATGGTGGCTTTGACCACAACGCTCAGGCCATTCGGATTGTGACGCGGTTAGAGCGCCACTACGCCGAGTTCGACGGCTGCAACCTGACATGGGAATGTCTGGAAGGGATCGCCAAACATAACGGCCCGGTAGTCGGAGAACTGCCCTGGGCGCTGGCCGAGTGCAATGAGGGATTCGATCTTGAACTCCACACCCATGCCAGCGCCGAGGCGCAGGTGGCGGCGCTGTCTGACGACATCGCTTACAACAATCACGACCTGCTGGATGGGTTGCGGGCAGGCTTGTTCAAAGACGATGATCTGCGCGACATGCCCATTGTTGGGCAGTGTTACGCGGAAGTAGACGCAAAATATCCAAACCTTGACCCGTATCGGCAGCGTCACGAAGCGCTGCGGCGGGTGTTTGGCGTTATGGTGTCTGACGTTATCAACACGTCCCGTGACCTGATTGAAAACTCGGGGGCGCAGTCTGTCGAGGATATCCGCCATCTGGGCTATCCCGTCATACAGTTTTCACACGGGGTCTGGGCGCAACTTCGCGAAATCAGGGCGTTTCTGTTTACCCGGATGTATCGTGCCCCAAGTGTCATGAAGGTCCGGGCCGAAGTCGCAACGATTGTTGAGGACCTGTTCCCCATTTATCTGAATGATCCGAAACAGATGCCTGCGCGCTGGCACAATGACATTGAAGCTGCCAAGGATGAGACCGCCTTGGCGCGTATTGTTTCGGACTACATTGCGGGTATGACCGACCGGTTTGCTCTGCAGGATCACGCCCGGCTGACGGGCTGATCACTCTACAGCGATGTAAGCTATGGCCCAGACTTGCTGCCCCGCTTGTTCCGCCGATTGGTCAGCGTCGTCTGTTGGCGGGAATACGATCATCGTGGGGCCGTACCCTCCGATCCCCATGGGTGAACCATCGGCGTGCGTGGCGATGATTGGTTTATGGGTGGTGATGCTGTCCCACGCGATTTCGGCCTGATACCCGTCCAAAGCCATGGGCAGCGCTGATTTACCTTCGGCACCAGCCATGATCATGACTTCTGAAAGAAGGGGGCCCGAGAACGTATAATCTCGTTGATTGCCCGGAGAGCCATAGGGGATGGTGATTTCAACCTGTTGCAGCGCATCCAGCATGGCCGCATCAAATCCGGCAGCGCCGTCATGTGTGACTTCGAGGTATCCTAGCAAGCCGCCGTCATTCTCACCGCGCGCTGGCAGGTTTGTTTCGCTGACAGCGCCGCCCAGCGTCAGCAACACATGGCCTTGCGGCTGTGGCAGATCGGCCAGAGCCGGAATAACTGTCGTCAGAAGCAGGGCAAAAGGCAAGGCACGGCGCATGTGTGTCTCCGGTCGTTGTGATCAGGCCGAGAGTAGCGAGGTTTGCGCTCAAACCAAGCTTAAACATTAGGCGTCCATTGACCTTGCCGCTTTGCGTGTTAAACCGCCCGGCAAGCAAAAGGACATCCGAAATGAACTTGTTTTCCGAGATCCGCGGCCTGGTACTGGACGCACTGACGCAGATGCAGTCCGAAGGCGCTTTGCCCGAGGGGTTGAGCTTTGACAACGTGGCGGTCGAACCCCCGCGTGATTCCGCGCATGGTGACATGGCGACCAACGCTGCGATGGTGCTTGCGAAACCGGCCAAGATGAAGCCTCGGGATATCGCTGATGTGCTGGCTGGGAAGCTAGCAGCGGATGACCGGATCACCAGCGCCGAAGTGGCTGGTCCCGGATTCCTCAACCTCCGGCTCGCAGCTTCAGTTTGGCAGGGTGTGCTAGCCGCGGTGTTGGAAAAAGGTACCGACTATGGCCGCTCATCCATGGGGCAGGGACAGAAGGTCAACGTGGAATACGTCTCGGCCAACCCCACCGGCCCGTTGCATGTGGGCCATACGCGGGGGGCCGTTTTCGGAGATGCTTTGGCAAGCCTGCTGGCCTATTCCGGCCATGATGTGACCCGCGAGTACTATATCAACGACGGCGGCGCACAGGTGGATGTGCTGGCGCGGTCCGCCTATGAGCGGTATCGCGAGGCCAATGGTCTGAGCCCCGAGATTGCCGAGGGTCTGTATCCCGGTGACTACTTGATCCCAATCGGTGAGGCGCTGAAAGAGAAATACGGCGACAGCCTGATCGACAAGCCGGAAAGCGAATGGCTGGAGGATCTGCGCAACTTCGCCACGGACGCGATGATGGA
Organism: Ruegeria sp. HKCCD4315; assembly: GCF_013112245.1. Classification (NCBI taxonomy): domain Bacteria; kingdom Pseudomonadati; phylum Pseudomonadota; class Alphaproteobacteria; order Rhodobacterales; family Roseobacteraceae; genus Ruegeria; species Ruegeria sp. HKCCD4315. The sequence goes on from NZ_WVRN01000001.1 coordinate 1,298,163, forward strand.
CCTGATCCGCGCTGACCTGAAGGCGTTGGGCGTCGAGATGGATGTGTTCTTCTCGGAAAAATCGCTCTATGGCACAGGGCGGATCGAGGCGGCACTTCAGTCGCTGACCGACAAAGGTTTGATCTACGAAGGCGTCCTTGAGCCGCCGAAGGGCAAGAAGCCCGAGGATTGGGAGCCGCGCGAGCAGACCCTGTTCAAGTCGACCGAGCATGGTGATGACGTGGACCGTCCGGTCAAGAAATCGGATGGCAGCTGGACCTATTTCGCCCCGGATATCGCCTATCACTATGACAAGGTCAGCCGTGGCTTTGACGCGCTGATCGACGTGTTCGGTGCCGACCATGGCGGTTATGTCAAACGGATGAAGGCGGCTGTATCGGCACTGTCCGACGGCAAAGTGCCACTGGATATCAAGCTGACGCAGTTGGTGAAGCTGTGGAAGAATGGTGAGCCATTCAAAATGTCCAAACGGGCGGGGAACTTTGTCACCTTGCGCGATGTGGTCGATCAGGTGGGGCCGGACGTGACCCGTTTCGTGATGCTGACCCGCAAGAACGACGCGCCCTTGGATTTCGATTTTGACAAGGTGTTGGAACAGAGCCGGGAAAACCCCGTGTTCTATGTGCAATACGCTCATGCCCGTGTGATGAGCGTTCTGCGCCGTGCTGCTGAAGCCGGGATTGCCGCAGATGACGCGACCCTCTCCGGTGCTGATCTGAGCAAGAATGATCACGCCTCAGAACTGACTGTGGCCAAGAAGCTGGCCGAATGGCCGCGTCTGGTGGAAATTGCTGCGCGCACCAATGAACCGCACCGTGTTGCCTTCTATCTCTATGAACTCGCGGGCGACTTCCATGCGCTGTGGAACAAGGGCAATGACGAAACCCAGTTGCGTTTCATACAGGATGGCGATGTTGCCACAAGCCAGTCGAAAATCGCATTGGCCCGTGCCGTTTCTGTTGTGATTTCAGCGGGCTTGGGTATTCTTGGCGTTACTCCGGCGCAGGAGATGCGGTAACAAATATCGCCCGAACCGCCGGTACGAGGTAGGCAAGAAATGACCCGCGCGCCTTATTTTCAGGCGCGAAACGGGCAGTGAGGCGGACATGGCGAGTTACGATTACTCGGGGCAGCAAAGCCCCGAGCAGATGCATTACCCGAATCAAGCGTATTCTGAGGATGCGTATGATTACCCCGATGATATGCAAGATTATGACGCACCGCGCGGCACGTATGGGCTGGGCCGGATCGTAAATGTTCTTGGCGCCGTCGCGTCCTTGGCGTTGGTCGCGGGTGTTGGCGTATGGGGCTATCAACTGGTCATGCGGGATGTGAGCGGCGTGCCCGTGGTGCGTGCGGCCGAAGGCCCGATGCGCATCCAACCGGAAAATCCGGGTGGAACCCCTGCGGATCACCAGGGGCTGGCCGTCAATGCCGTTGCCGCTGAAGGTACCGCTGCAGCCCCCGCAGATCGGCTGATCCTTGCGCCACGACCAGTATCTTTGACGGACGAAGACCTGCCCGGCGGCGACCTGAAGCCGACCCCGGCACTGCATGTTGTCGAAGAGCCGATCACCACCCAGGAAGCTGCGCGTCTGCGCCAAAGCGCGGTGGACGCGCTGGTGGCTGAACTGGCGGGTGAGGCGGCCAAGACCCAGCAGGAATTTGAAGACGGGACACAAGTGGCGTCGCTGGCCACGCCCGAGGAAGAACCGGCTATTGATCCCGCCGATTTTGCTGCGGCCTTGCCAGATCCGGCCATTGCCGAGTTGCCGGGGGTCCGCAGGTCATTGCGCCCGATCAAACGCCCTGCGCGCAGTCAGATCTCACCCAGTGAGGCGTCTGAGGGTGCGATCAATGCTGCCGTGAAGGCTGCGGCTGGGCTGGATGTCGATCCCGACACGCTGGCCAAAGGCACGCGTCTGGCGCAGCTTGGGGCCTATGACAGCACTCAGGTGGCGCAGGCTGAATGGGATCGCCTGAGCGGTCGGTTCGGTGAATACATGGACGGTAAACAGCGCGTTATCCAGAAAACCTCAAGCGGCGGTCGAACCTTTTACCGCCTGCGCGTTCTGGGATTTGAAGACCTGAGCGACTCGCGCCAGTTCTGTGCCGCGCTGGTGGCGCAAGGGGCTGATTGTATTCCGGTGGCCGTGCGGTGAAATTTGGCGCAACGATCACCGATGCCGAAGGACTGCGTCTGACGCAGGAGGAAAGAGACCTGTTCCGCCAGATGAACCCGTTCGGGTTCATCCTGTTTGCCCGCAACATCGAAAACGCCGATCAGGTCCGCGCCCTGTGCGACGACTTCCGCGAGGCGGTCGGGCGCAATTGCCCGATCACCATTGATCAGGAAGGCGGGCGCGTGCAGCGCTTGCGCGCACCTTTGGCCCGCGAATGGCTACCACCGCTGGATCACGTTACGCGTGCAGGCGATCAGGCCGAGCGGGCGATGTATCTGCGCTATCGCCTGATTGCGGACGAACTGTTCAGCCTGGGGATCGACAGCAACTGCGCTCCCATGGTCGATGTGGCGCGGTCTGATACGCACGCATTTCTCAAGAATCGCTGCTATGCTTCTGATCCTGAACAGATTTCCAAGGTTGGTCGAGCCGTTGCAAAAGGGCACTTGGACGGGGGCGTTCTGCCTGTGATCAAACACATGCCCGGACATGGCCGCTCCACGCTGGACAGCCACTACGACTTGCCGCATGTCGATCTGTCATTGGACGAATTGGACAGCAGCGATTTCGCGCCGTTTCGTGCACTGAACGATTTGCCGATGGGGATGACCGCGCATCTGGTCTACGATCAGATAGATCCCCAACCGGCCACAATTTCAGCCACCATGATGGGTGTGATCCGCGAAAAGATCGGCTTTGGTGGGCTGATCATGACCGACGATATCGGGATGAAAGCGCTGAGCGGCACTCCGGCTGAAGTGTCCCGTCAGGCCATTCAGGCGGGATGTGATGTTGTTCTGCACTGTAATGGCAGTTTTGCAGACCGTGCCGCAGTGATGGAAAGTGCCGGAGAGATGACCGATCAGGCACAAGCCCGCGCAGAACGGGCGCTGGCGATGCGCAAACCTCCGCAGCAACTTGACATCCCTGCCGTCGAAGCGGAACTATCTGCCCTAATGGGCGGGCAGGTATATGAACGATAACCTCTTTAGCGAAGACCCTGTCTCGGTCGCGGATCGTCTTGCGGCCGAAGCACTGATCGTTGACGTCGATGGATTCGAAGGCCCTCTGGATGTGCTGCTGACCCTGTCGCGGACGCAAAAGGTGGATCTGAGGAAAATCTCGGTTCTGGCACTGGCGCAGCAATACCTGGCTTTCGTTGAAAAGGCCCGTGCGCTGCGGATCGAACTGGCTGCTGACTATCTGGTTATGGCCGCGTGGCTGGCCTTTCTCAAATCCCGGTTGCTGTTGCCTCCGGACCCCGATGACGAGGGGCCATCGGGCGAGGAACTGGCCGCGCATCTGGCGTTTCAGCTAGAACGCCTTCAGGCCATGCGCGACGCTGCAGCGCGATTGATGGCGCGCGATCAGTTGGGCCGCGATTTCTTCAAGCGCGGGCAGGGCGAAGATATCACCCGTATCCGCACCGTGACCTATTCCGCCACGCTGCTGGATCTGATGCAGGGCTATGCCCGTATCCGTACGCGGGATGAATTCCGCCCCTTTGTGATGGATCGCGACTCGGTCTTCACGATGGAACAGGCACTGGAAAGGATGCGCCCGTTGATTGGCTTTGCCGGAGCGTGGACCGACATGGAGACGTACCTGCCGGAGGGCTGGGACGCCGACCCGGTGCGCCGCAGGTCTGCGACGGCGGCAACTTTTGCGGCCTCGTTAGAGCTGGTGAAAGAAGGACATATGGAGATGAAACAGAGCGAGACATTCGCTCCGATCCATCTGCGAAAGAGGACCGAGACACGTGACTGACGCCCCTGAAGAAACCGGTACACTGTTCGAAGCACCTCCGCTGGCGGAACAGGAACGCATGGTCGAGGCTGTTCTTTTCGCCAGTTCTGAACCGGTGACAATCGCAGATCTGGAAGCCCGGATGCCCCATGGCAGCGACGCGGCGCAAGCGGTTGAATTGCTTCAGAAACGTTATGAAGGCCGCGGCGTGCGTGTTGTGCGTGTCGGTGAGGCTTGGGCCATCCGCACGGCGCCTGATTTGGGTTTTCTGATGCAGAAGGAAACGGTCGAAACCCGCAAACTCAGCCGCGCCGCGATCGAAACTCTGGCCATCGTGGCTTATCATCAGCCCTGTACACGGGCCGAGATCGAAGAAATCCGCGGAGTTTCCGTTTCGCGCGGAACCATTGATCAGCTCTTGGAGATGGAGTGGATCAAACTGGGCCGTCGCCGTATGACGCCGGGCCGTCCTGTGACCTTTGTGGTTACGCCAGAATTCCTGGATCACTTTGGTCTGGAAAACGCGCGTGACCTGCCTGGCCTGAAAGAACTTCGGGCGGCTGGGCTTCTCGAAAACCGGCCTCCACCGGGTGCCATTCCGCTGGGTGAAGGGCGCGAGGATGAGGCCGACGAAGATCAGACCGAGCTGTTCGAGGAAGAGTGACTACGCAGCCCTTTTGTTGCCGCATAAAACGCCTATCTTAAGCCGCGAGGACAGGGAGTTGAGCAATGAATGCAAATCGGATCATTGATATGATCGTGCGTCAGGTCATGCGGCGACTGGTGAACAAAGGCGTGAACAAGGGCATTGATACGGCCAGTCGCATGGGCAAGGGCGACGGTTCATCGAAGGGGCCAAAGCACGCCAATTCATCTGATCATGCCCAAAAGCTACGGCAGGCAGAAAAGATGAGCCGGCAGATGCGCCGGTTCATGAAATTCTAGAGCTTACCCAACCGCCTTGAAGTGCTTGGACAATTTCAGGCCCTGACCCTGATAGTTTGATGCAATGCCCGCGCCGTACAATTGCGTCGGCATGTCGGCCATTTTCTCATAGACCAGACGCCCGACAACTTGCCCGTGCTCTAGCACAAAAGGTGCTTCGTGGCAGCGAACCTCTAAAACACCGCGCGATCCAGCTCCACCCGCAGCGGCGTGACCGAAGCCGGGGTCAAAGAAACCGGCGTAGTGCACCCGGAATTCACCAACCATTGCCAGATAGGGGGCCATTTCAGCGGCGTACATCGGCGGAATATGCACTGCTTCGCGGCTGACAAGGATATAGAACGCGCCGGGATCAAGGATGATACAACCGTCCTTGGTACGCACTTCCTCCCAATAATCCTGCGGGTCGTATTCGCCGATACGATCCAGATCAATCACCCCGGTGTGGGGCTTGGCGCGGTAGCCGACCAGATCAGTGTCAGGCAGTTGCAGATCGACCGAGAAGCCGAGACCGTCCTGAATAACAGCAGGTCCGTCAACCAATGGAGACTCGGCGTGCAGAGACTTCAGTTCATCGTCTGAAAGAACCGCCTGACCCTGACGGAAGCGAATCTGGTTGAGGCGCATTCCGGGGCGCACCAGTACCGAGAACGAGCGCGGGCAGATTTCCGCATAAAGCGGACCCGAGTAACCTGCGGGAACCCTGTCAAATTCGGTGCCACCATCGGTGATGGTCCGGGTCAGAAGGTCCAGCCGCCCGGTCGAGCTTTTGGCATTGGCGACAGCGCTCATGTCGTCGGGCAGGGCGAGCGATTCCATCAGCGGCACCAGATAAACGCAGCCTTTTTCCAGAACCGCCCCGTCGGTGATGTCGATACGGTGCATCTCGAACTCGGTCAATCGATCCGTGACACTACGGCCTTCACCCGCAAGGAACGAGGCGCGGACGCGGTAAGCAACTGTTCCTAAACGTAAATCAAGGCTGGCCGGTTGAATCTGTGCAGGCAGAACGTCCGGGCTGGCGCTGATCTCGCCACGCGTGATCATCGCTTCGATCTGCTGGTTTGGACATACACCTGTCATCTCGATCCCCTCTGGTGCCAGAGCGGGATCTGGCCTGTGTGCCATAAACGTCGGTGTGATTTGGTCGGGCTAGCAGGACTCGAACCTGCGACCTTCCGTCCCCCAGACGGACGCGCTACCAGGCTGCGCCATAGCCCGACGTTGGGGTGTTCATAAAGATTTTCCCGGCAGGGGCAAGAGGAAAACAATGCCTTTTTTCCTAACCCGTCGCCTGTGTCTCGACACGATCCAGCCAGTGGCGCAGGTCTTTTGCAATCGGAGCGATGCGGCGCAGCAGATCGTCGTCAAACTCTGCTCGGTTCCACGCCAATGAGGTGATTCCCCCCATCAAAGGGGCGGCATCAAGCTCAGGCTCTGCGACTGGTTTTGCGTTAGCGGTTGGCGCGTCGTTGATCTGAGCATCCTCTTTCACCAACGGCTCGGATGGTTCGCCCAAATCCATGTGGATCTGTTCCGTGACTGGCGCAGTTTTTGGCTCAAACGGCACCACGGTGTCTTCCACGGGCTCAGCCGGGGCAGGGGAATGTTCCTCTAGCGACGGAGACAGCGACGCAACATGCGCCACGCCTTGCTCGCGCAGGATACGCTGCACGCCTTTGATCGTGATTCCGTCTTCGTGGAGCAGTTTTTTGATCCCGCCCAGAAGCCGCATGTCATTGGGGCGGTAATACCGGCGTCCACCCGCCCGTTTGACGGGTTTCACCTGCGTGAACCGGCTTTCCCAGAAACGCAGAACATGGGCCTGTACGCCAAGCCAATCCGCAACTTCACTGATAGTGCGAAACGCGTCGGGAGACTTGCTCATATCCGCGCGACCTCGGGGTTACTTGCGATTCCCGGCAGCGACGCGATCTTTCATCAGATGCGACGGACGGAAGGTCAGCACACGGCGCGGCTGAATTGGAACTTCTTCACCGGTTTTGGGATTGCGACCAACACGGGCGGTTTTGTCGCGTACACTGAACGTGCCGAAGGATGAAATCTTGACTTGCTCACCGCGCACCAGAGCGTCAGACATGTGGTTAAGAACACTTTCAACCAGCTGTGCGCTTTCGTTTCGTGAAAGCCCAACTTCGCGAAAGACGGCTTCGCTCAGATCCATTCGAGTCAGTGTTTTATCGCCCATGCCATTTCCCCTGTTGATATCAAAGCATATGGGTATGGCAAATTCGCTGTCAATATCAATGAATTGCGGGTGGCTGTGTAAGCCGGTTTGCGCCGGTTACCAGCGCAGAACAACCGCGCCCCATGCCAGCCCACCGCCAATGGCTTCGGTCACGATCAGGTCGCCGGGCTTGATCTGCCCACGCTGTTTGCCCACCGAAAGGGCCAGCGGAATCGATGCGGCCGAGGTGTTGCCATGATCCTGAACCGTCACCACGACGTTCTCCATAGGCAGGCCCATTTTCTTGGCGGTGCCCTGAATGATGCGGATATTGGCCTGATGCGGCACGATCCAGTCTACGTCCGAGTTGCCCAGACCCGCGCGCTCGAGTGCGGTTTCAG